>CBFDBY010000230.1:0-2106 GCA_965603165.1 uncultured Phycisphaerae bacterium | reverse complement strand
GCCCGAACTCGCGCTTGTTGTCGCGAATGCCGGTGGCCCGGTCGTTCAGCAGCACAGCCAGGTATTGAAATGCCTTCGTACCGGCCAACTCTTTTTCCACGATGGCGGTCGCGGTGCGAACGGTAGCGAGACGCTCGCGTGTGACCTCGCCGACGATCCGCGTGGCCAGGGCCGGGCCCGGGAATGGGAAGCGCTCCGCGATCTGGGCCGGCAGCTTCAGGAACTTGCACACCTCGCGGACGCCGTCCTTGCGGAGCGTCTTGAGCGGCTCGAGGACCGCGTAGCCGTACGCCTCTTCCGTGTCGATGCCTAATTGCGAGAGGATGTTATGCTGGCGTTTGATGCCGGCCACCGTCTCCTCGATATCGGTCAGGATCGTGCCGTGCAGCAGGAACTTCGCGCCGGATTCCTTCACGAGCCGGCCGAAGACCTTCGAGTAGAACGTATCCGTGATCGCTTGGCGTTTTTCTTCCGGATCAGTCAGGCCGGCCAGCGCCGAAAGAAACTCCTCCCGCGAATCCACCAGCTCGACGCCGATCCCCATATCCGCAAAGGTCTTGACGACCGCCTGCGGCTCGCCTTCGCGCATCAGCGCGTTATCGATGAAAACCGTCTTGAGCTTCTCGCCCAGCGCCTGGTGTCCCAGGACGGTTACCAGCGAACTGTCCACACCGCCGCTGAGGGCGTTGATGGCCGTGCCGCTGCCGACGGTGTCTCGAAGCTGGGCGATCTGCTCTTCGACGAACTCCCTGCAATCCATGGCATGCTCCTTCCTGCGAGTCCTTTGCTGTTTCATTATGGGCCGTATGCGAAGGCAGGAATGTAGCCGCCCCGGGCCGGCTTGTCAACCACGGTCTCTGTCACGGAACTTCTGGGGTGCGGTCGGAATACGCGGACGGATTCCGCCCCCTTCCGCACGTTGTCATCTCCACGCCGTCACCGCGGCATGAGTCTGCTCAGGGAGTGTGTCGCATTCATTTCGCGATCGCCGGTGCCATGCTCATGCTTGCGTAAGCATGTCTTTTCCGTCGGATCACACCTATCTGCGCAAGCGCAGGTCCGGCACGAAGCTCGGCACAACAGAGCGCAAACACATCAGGAGCTTCCCTGGCCGGCACAGACCTTGCCATTTCGCCAGGCGAATTATAACGTGTGTGCGAAAACATCCTGGCAGTCGTGCAGTGCCTGTAAAGAACTCCATGTCAAATTATGCCGTCCCTGCTTGCTCAGATTCTCTCAGAATACTTGTATCGAGAGCAATTCTCTCGCTCACGCCTCGGCGAGAGCCCATCAATCCGTCCTTGCCGCCCGCTTGACGTTCTCCAGGGAAGCCGTCGGTGTGCGAAGCACACCCTCACGCCGGTGGCGTCAAAGCGATACACTTCCGGCTCGGCCTGTCGGCAAAGCACGGTTGCATTGCAGGCGAGTTGGTCGATAATAAAGCCGGATCGGCATTCGGATAAGGAGTCAGGCATGGGCGTACAAACGAGACGGGCATTTCTCAAGGCGTTGGGCGCGGTCGCCGGGGCGGCGGTGGCGCCGCAGGCAATTCTGGGACAACGGGCGAAGCGGCGGCCCAACGTGCTCTTGATTTTCACGGACGATCAGGGCGCAATCGACGTCAACTGCTACGGCGCGAAGGACCTGATCACGCCGAACATGGACCGGCTGGCGAAGGAAGGGACGCGATTCACGCAATTCTACGTGGCGGCGCCGGTCTGCTCGCCTTCACGAGCGGCGTTGATGACGGGGCGCTATCCGCAGCGGGCCGGGCTGTCGAGGAACGCCCCTTCGCAGCCGGGCCGCGACGGCATGCCGACCGAGCAGGTGACGATTGCCGAGATGATGAAGGCGGCGGGCTACGCCACGGGCCACGTCGGCAAGTGGCACCTGGGCTATACGCCGGAGACGATGCCGAACGCCCAGGGTTTCGACTACTCGTTCGGGCACATGGGCGGCTGCATCGACAACTACTCGCACTTCTTCTACTGGCAAGGCCCGAACCGCCACGATTTGTGGCGCAACGGCGAAGAGATCTGGCGCGAGGGCGAGTTCTTCGGCAATCTCATGGTCGACGAGTGCGAGCGGTTCATCAGCGACAATCGC
>CBFDBY010000229.1:0-2303 GCA_965603165.1 uncultured Phycisphaerae bacterium | reverse complement strand
TAACTATCTCGTTAAGCACAATACCCCGACTTCGACAGAGCTGAGGCTCAAGGCCGAGCAACTCCTACGATGCGCCGATCCATCCTTCGATTGCACGCCAGAACTCATTGCCTCGCGCCAAGAGTTCCCGCGCATCTTCATCCGACACCGCTGACGTATACTCGTAATCTCCCAACTGCCTTTTCTCAAATGCCCGGTTCAGTTCTCTTCCCATCTCCTTCGGAAATACGGCTGTTCTTATGAAGTGTTCTCCAAACGCAGCGATGACACCTTTGTGTGAGGAGAAAGTCAGCCCCTTCGTTAGCAGAGCGGGTTCGCTGCAATAGAACATCGCATAGTATGTCCTCGAAACGGATGATTCGTAATCGCCATTCTGCAGCAACAGTTCCGCGCTCTTGAGATAGCGCTGCGCCTTGGCAATGAGAGCCTTGATCTCTTTCATATCGGGATACCCTCACGTCGAATGTTGATGAGAAGCGGGCTGTTTATGTGGTGGTAGTCTTCCTCCGAGACAGGGTACACGGACAGCAGTACGCCGTATTCGAGATTGATGTCGGTGATGATGTCTATCATCCGGTCGATCTCTCGCCCGGGGCGAACGTCGCCGGCAAGCACGATGGCAAGGTCGATATCTGACTCGTCCGTCGCCGTGTCGCGTGCGCATGAACCATAGACGAGGACCTGCACGAGCTTCTCGCCGTACAGCGATTGGGCCTTCTGCACGAATTGCCTTATGGCCTGTTTCGTCGGCATACTCACCACCTCAGGACGGCGCCGGTGTCGGCGCTGGTGGCCATTGTGGCGTACTTGGCGAGGTAGCCCTTCTTGATCCGCGGCTCGGGCTTGGCCCACGCCCGCTCACGCTCGGCGAGTTCATCTGCCGAGAGTTTGACGTTGATCTTGTTGTTGGGGATGTCGATTTCGATCACGTCGCCATCCTTGAGCCAGCCGATGGGCCCGCCATCCGCCGCCTCCGGGCTGATGTGCCCGATGCAGGCGCCGCGCGTGCCGCCGCTGAATCGTCCGTCGGTGATCAGTGCGACGGACTCGCCCAACTCCTTGCCCATGATGTAGCTGGTCGGGCTGAGCATTTCCTGCATGCCTGGGCCGCCCTTGGGGCCTTCGTAGCGGATGACGACGACGTCGCCGGCTTTGACCTTGTCGGCGAGAATGCCTTCGCAAGCATCCTCCTGGCTCTCGAAGATGACGGCCGGGCCCGTGTGAGTCAGCATGGACTTCGCCACGCCCGCGGTCTTCACGACGGCCCCCTTCGGGGCGAGGTTGCCTCGCAGGATGGACAGGCCTCCCGTCTTGGTGTAGGCGTTTGCGAGCGGATGAATGACCTCGGTGTCCTGGATCGTGGCGCTGGCGATGTTCTCGCCGAGCGTTTTGCCCGTCACCGTGGGGCAGTCGAGATTCAACAGCCCGGGAATCTTGGCGACCTCGTTGAGGATCGCGCTGACGCCGCCGGCGGCGTCGACGTCCTCGACGTGGACGCTGCTCGACGGCGAGACCTTGCAGATGTTCGGGCAGCGGGCGGAGATCGCGTTGATGCGGTCGAGGTCGTACTCGATGCCGGCCTCGCTGGCGATGGCGAGCGTGTGCAGGACGGTATTCGTCGAGCCGCCCATGGCCATATCGAGCGCCAGCGCGTTGTCCATCGACTCGATGCTGATGATGTCGAGCGGCTTCAAATCGCTCTCGATCAGCTTGACGATCCGCTGGCCGGCGGCCTTGTACAGCTCCTGGCGCTGCGGATCCACGGCGAGGATGGTTCCATTGCCGGGCAGGGCCATGCCGATAGCCTCGGCCAGACAGTTCATTGAGTTGGCCGTGAACATGCCGGAGCAGCTTCCCTGCGTCGGGCAGCCGGTGCATTCGAGCTCCGTGAGCTGGTCCTCGGTGATCTTGCCGGCCTTGAACTGCGCGACGCCCTCGAAAATGCTGATAAGATCGACGGCCTTGCCATCCTTGGCCTTGCCGGCCTTCATGGGCCCGCCGGAGACGTAGATCGTCGGGATGTTCAGCCGCACGGCGGCCATGAGCATCCCGGGCACGATCTTGTCGCAGTTGGCGATGCAGATCAGGCCGTCGAAGCAGTGCGCGCGGACCATCGATTCGACCGAATCGGCCACGATCTCCCGCGAGGCCAGCGAGTACTTCATGCCGGCATGGCCCATGGCCACGCCGTCGCAGATGGCGATCGTGTTGAACTCGAAGGGCACACCCCCGGCCTGCCGGACGGCGTCCTTGACCATGCGAGCCACTTTGTCCAGGTGGACGTGCCCCGGCACGACCTCGCA
>CBFDBY010000228.1:0-2364 GCA_965603165.1 uncultured Phycisphaerae bacterium | reverse complement strand
GGATGGTGACTTCCTGTCCGCCGTTGCGCGTGCCGC
Source organism: uncultured Phycisphaerae bacterium (assembly GCA_965603165.1). Taxonomy (GTDB): domain Bacteria; phylum Planctomycetota; class Phycisphaerae; order Sedimentisphaerales; family Anaerobacaceae; genus PLanc-01. The sequence continues at coordinate 2,328 of CBFDBY010000228.1, read as the reverse complement.
CGACCGCCAAGACGCCCGCAACCTTGTTGCTCAAGGCGTGATTGTCCTGGTACAGGACGATGCAGCGATCCAGGAAGGCTTTGCACAGCGAGCTCATGTTGCCGAAGTAGACCGGCGTGCCAATGATGATCCCCCAGACTTTTGGATCGCGGAGTCTGGGAACGAGCGAGGGGAAGTCATCCTGCTCGCCCTCGGCTAAGGGAATCCCGGCGGCGACGTTGCCGTTGATCTTGAGTCCCGCTAACTCGATCAACTCCGTTTCGATCCTGTCACTGACCTCTCTGGCGGCCTGGAGGCAGACGCCGAGCGATGCCGCCGTCGTTTTGCCCTTTCGCGGACTGCATGAGATCGCGAGGATCTTGATGCGGCCATCCGCAGGCGTCGCGCCTTCGGCCGTACCGGCGGCCCCGACGGCGGCCGCGGCGGTTGCCCCCGCAGCCACGGAATTCCTCACAAAGTCACGCCGAGTCATACCTTGCATTGCGTCCTCCTATTCATTGTGGTGGTTGAACCTCGGGCGTCCAAGTCCGCCCCATGTCCGGCGAACTTCTATTGCCGTGCCGAGTATATATGGCTACCATGGATCTGAACAGGCCCGACAGGTACCGTCTGTATAATCGAGGGCCGTTCGATCAGCACTGTGGGGATGGGTAAATCGTTCGAGTCGTTTTGGAAGGAGTTTGGAATGTCGGGATTGGCCAGGTGTGTTGGGATCGTTTGCATATTGCTCGTGGCTCTTGAAAGTGGCCTGTTCGCGGCGGATTGGCCGCAATGGCGCGGGCCCAATCGCGACGGGGTCTGCACCGAGACGGGGCTGCTGAAGCAATGGCCTCAAGGCGGGCCGAAGTTGCTGTGGGAAATCTCCGGTCTCGGATCGGGTTATTCGACTGTTTCCATCCATGCCGGACGGCTCTACACCATGGGCGACCGGCAGCTCGACGGCGAGAAGACGCAATTCGTCTACGCCTACGATTTGGACACGCACAAGGAATTGTGGGCGGCCAAGGTCGGGCCGGGCCACGATGACGGTCCCCGCTGTACGCCGACCGTGGAAGACGGATTTGTCTACGCAATCGGTACGAGTGGAAGCGTCGTCTGCATCGCCGCCGACAGCGGCACGGTTGTATGGACGAAGAACCTGCTGAGCGATCTTGGCGGCTCGTCGAATCCCGGGTGGCGATTCAGCGAATCTCCGCTGATCGACGGCGACAGGCTGCTGTGCACTCCCGGCGGGCACGAGTCGGTCATCGCGGCCCTTGACAAGAAGACGGGGGAGACGATCTGGCAGTGCGCGATGCCCGATATCGGGTCGAACGGCAAGGAGGAGGCCGGGTATTCCTCCATCATGATCAGCCACGCGGCCGACGTGAAGCAGTACGTGCAGCTCACCAACGAGGGTGTCGTCGGCGTCTCGGCGGATGGGAAATTCCTGTGGGGCTACAACCGCGTCGCCAACCGTGTGGCGAACATCTCGACCCCCGTCATCGACGAGGATTTCGTCTTCACCTCGACGGCCTACGGCACCGGCGCGGCCCTGCTCAAACTCGTGCGTGAAGGCGATGGCGTCAAGGCCGAAGAGGTCTACTGGCTCGACAGGAACCAGTTCCAGAATCACCACGGCGGCTTTGTCAAAGTGGGCGACTACGTCTATGGCGGGCACAACCATAACAAGGGCGAACCGACGTGCGTCGAGATGAAGACGGGCAAGGTCCTGTGGAACGCCGACCAGCCCGGCAAGGGTTCCGGCTGCGTCCTGTATGCCGACGGGCACCTGTATTTCCGCTATGAGAACGGCGTCGTGGCGCTGGTCGAAGCCACGCCGGAAGGATACAATCTCAAGAGCACGTTTACGCCGCCGGCTCGCGACGGGGCCAAGGGGACCGCTTGGGCACATCCGGTTATCTCCGACGGCAAGCTCTATCTGCGCCACGCGGACGTGCTGTTCTGCTACGACGTTCGGGCGCAATAGTCGCCGCGTGGCGGTCTGCCTGCCGGCTTCCGTCGCGTGACTTGCGTGAGCTCTCGGCGGCAAGAGTGGGTTTCTCTTGGGAGTCTCAGCTATGAAGGCAGCAGTGATTCACGAGCACGGCGACCTGAACGCTCTGAAGGTCGAGGACGTCAAAGAGCCGAAGCCGGGGCGGGGAGAGGTTGTGCTCAAGGTCCTCTGTGCCGGCCTGAACCATCTGGATATCTGGGTGCGCAAGGGCCGTCCCGGCGCGCAAATGAAGATGCCCCATATTCTGGGCTCGGATGCCGTCGGCGTAGTGGCGGCCGTCGGAGAGGACGTGCAGAATCCGAAGGTGGGGGACGAAGTCATCATCGACCCGG
>CBFDBY010000227.1:0-2581 GCA_965603165.1 uncultured Phycisphaerae bacterium | reverse complement strand
CCGACAGAACCGATGAAGTGCACGTCCCCCCCGAAGCCCACCACGGCACCATCTTCCCCGCCCCGAAAGCCGTCATCTCGAGTGCTTTCCCGCAGCGGTAGCGCAAGCGTCGGATGAACGACACCGCGCGGATCGCGACACAAGGGGCGACGTTCCGTTATCGCTCGGTGTGGGTGCCATGCCCACGCTCGCCTATGAAGCACTCCCTATGATCTGGGGACGTGCCCGATTGTCGATTCTCTATTCGCGGGCGAGGGGAAACAGGGGGCGGTGGAGACGGATGTCGTCGAAGTACATCGTGCCGGAGCCGCCGGGTTGCGGATCGGCTCTGTCACCGAAGCCGATGGAGATTGTGTCGATGTCGGTCAAGATCACGCCCCGGTTGCTGAACTCTGTCAGGGGGATCTTCCATTCGGTCCAGGTGCTCGCGCGGGTTGCGTTAGGGTCTTTGTGGTGCACGGCCGCGCTGGGGCCTTCGGGATTGGCCAAGGCCACGTACATCAGCTCGGGATCGTTCGCCGGATCGCCCAGGAACCATAGCGATAAGGTCTGGACGCCGCTATGCGTCCAATCGTGCGTGACCTCCAGATCGGCGATGTTCGCCGTCGCTTCCGAGTAATGCGCCGAGCCGGAGTTGTTGTAGTCATACGGCATGGACTGCCTGCCGTCGTGCATGATCCGAGGGCATGGCGTGATCGGCCACAAGCAACCGACCACCGAGCCGTTCTCCGGGATATCCCATCCGTCGATCCACGTGTCAAAGATCAAGTTCTGATCGTCGTCGTAGCTTTCGAAGTCATCCACGACGAGTTCCTCCCACCATAGGCGAGGGTAATCCCAGCCTTCGAGAATCCACCAGATGTCCTCGGTTCCATTTTCAGTCTCTTCGGTGAAGTCCCAGCCGGCTTGGAGGTAGGTCGCTACGGCCTGCATCTCGGCCGTGGTCAGGCCGGCGCCGCCGTCACTGCTTGCCTGACCGCTCGTTTCAAGATCCCAGAAGGAGCGTTCGACGATGCAGCCCTCTCCGTTCAGGCCGACCAGTCCGCCGACGTCGGTCTCGGCGGAGACTCGGCCGGCGGCGTAGCATGTGCGAATCTCGCTGAACTTGCTGCCGCGGCTGCAGTCGCAAGACCATGCGTTCTGGCCCACCAGCCCCCCGGCCAACGAGAGGCCACTTGTAGACATAGTGGAGTAACAATTATCGACTATGGCGCCCTCGCTGGCTCCGACCAGCCCCCCGATATAGGATTGCCCGTCGATTTGGCCGGCGGTTGAGCAGTTGTGAATCTGCGCCAGCCAGCAGGCCCCGACGAGGCCGCCTAGGCGAGTCGTGCCGGTGACATGGGCCTCAGCGTGGCAGTCTCGAATTTCAGCATCCGGACCGTTGATTCCCACGAGGCCCCCTGTGGTGTGCCGGCCCTGAATGTCGCCGTCGAGGGAACACTGCGATATGATGCCGCCGCTCCATCCGGCCAATCCGCCCACGAAGGTGTCTCCCGCGACGTAGGCGCGCTCGATACGGCAGCCCGTGATGGTCCCACTGCTCAATCGGCCGACGAGCGCTGCGACGTAGTTGCCGGTTCCAGCGTCAACGTAGGGGGCTACCAGTCGGAGGTCGCGTATCTCGGCTTCCGGTCCGCGCACCTGTCCAAAGAGGCCAACGTCCTGGCGTCCGTGGCTGACGGAGGTGAAGTGCAGGATGCTGTTGCCCGCGCCGTCGAAGGTCCCACGGAACGCAATGCCGCCGCCCCCTATGCCGGGCCAGTCGGCCGACGACACGTCGTTCATGTCAATGTCCGCCGTGAGCTTGAAGTGCTTGCCGTAGTCTTCGGGATTCTCGCCGAGGGCAATCAAGTCGGCGGCTGCGGCAATCTGGTACGGCTCATTCGCCGTCCCGCTGCCCCCGCCGTATTTGGCGCAGGCAGGGAAGGCGACAACGCAGACGGTGATCAGGAAAGGGATTGTCCACAGGATTGGCGACCGTCTCACTTCGACCATCATCGGCCCTCCGTTCTCCCAGCGCTCGGCGGAAAGGCAGCCGCCTGCCCACCGGCACACGGAACAATTCTCCACCCACTCAAGAGATGCTAAAACGTAGTATACCCGATGGGCCTTGTTCTTGTCAAGCTCATCGTGGGCATTGAGCGATTGTCGATTCTCTGTGTTCTGCCAAGTCGAGGCGTGTCGAAATAAGTGGCCAAAATGCGGGTTTCATGGCCGATTCGCAGGTTTCTGGGCCGCGGGAGCGGCCGGGGCATTGAAATGAGGCCCCTCTTTCTGGTAGAATAATGCATTGTACGCGCTCAGGAGGAGCCCTCACGAGGTCAGATGGGAAATCCCGGGATGGTGATGATTTCAGGCGTGCAGGCGCCGGAATTCCGCGCCCGCGCAGGCGGGCGCGAGTCATCGAGGCAGGAGGATGGTATGAAGAGGGTGTTATTTGCGTTCGTATTGCTGTGGCTTCCACAGGGTCGTGTGCGGGCGGAAGATCCGGTGCATTTCCCCGACGCCAAATTGAAGGCGGTTGTGGAGGAGCATCTGTGGCTCTCGGACCCCACCCCAACGGATATGCTTCAGTTGA
>CBFDBY010000226.1:0-2599 GCA_965603165.1 uncultured Phycisphaerae bacterium | reverse complement strand
TAGTTTCTCCGTGATGGGATCAGACTTCGGGTCAGGCGTATCGAACAGCTCGAGAATCTGCGTCTTCTTGGCCTCCGCTTCTTCGTCCGTGACTGTGCCTTCCAGTCTGAGGAGCTCATCGGCCTCCGTTTGGACGATGTGGCAGCCAAACGCCGCGGTGAGCGCCGTCTGGTCGGTCTGCATGTCCAGCATGTGCTCGATGGGATGGCCGAAATGGCCGATTCGGGCACGCCTGAGGTCGTGCAGGGCCATGGCGACATTGCACCATCGTGCGATTTCCCGGTCGGCCACGGGATCGTCATCGAGGGCGCCGAGGATGACCGGCGGGGCCTTCTTCCCCATGCGAATGGCCACACCGGTAAATTCGGGGACGGCACAGAAATCATCATTGCATAACTGCATATACGTGGAGGCCTGGGAGTAGTCCAGAGCCTTCAATGGCTGTAGTGCGACAAGAACCAGCGGGACATCCGACCCACGGACGATCGCGGCGAACGAAGCCGATGTCGCGTAGGTGAGCATGTCACAAAACACAAGGTCAAGATCCGCCGCCTTGAGCCTTGGAACGAGAGCGTAGGCCGAGGGGGCGTCGTCCACGATCCCGAAATCCGTGACGTCCACCTCGTGCGCCCTCACCTTGCCGACGAAAAGGTCCAGTTTGCGCCTCATCTCGTCGAGCAGGCCATCGAACTGGGACCAGTACTTGTGGAACCCGACACCGAATACACCTACCTTAGCCGTCCTCTTCTTTCTGCGCGCGACGTTCATGATGTTTGCCTGCCTGTCCTTACGAGAGTATCTCTTAGTGAGGATTCGGGGGCCGGCGGAAACAGGAGACTGGCCAAAGCCCCCACGACGAAGGTCGGAACGATGGTAAAGGCCCCGAGCCACCACGAGGGGACATCCGTCGAGGCCCGGACAAGAGCGAGGCAGATGAGCCCGGCCGTAAGTCCTATCAGGGCCCCCGGCAGATTTGCCCGGGGCACGAGCATTCCCAGCAGGTAGACGGCCAACAGCGTGCCCAGGGACGTCCCGGCGATGACATTGATGATGCCGATGACGGTATCACCAAGGACAGGGACGAACAGTGCTGCGCCAATGACGATTGCCCCCAGCACGGCCGTAAGGACCCGACTGATCGCCAGCGGAAGTTGCCGGCCGGACAACCAGTCGTACACGATGACCGAAGTCACCGCGTTGATGCCACTGTCTATGGTGCTCATCGCGGCGGCAAACAGACCGGCCAGGATGAACCCGAGCAGGCCGACTCTCGGTAGTTGCGTGGCCACGAAATAAGGCAGGATCTGATCCTCCTTCGCGATCTCGGCGCCGGCAGCCGGCAAGCCGCCCGCTCCGGGTTGGTTGTAGAAGGCGAACAGAGCGGCGCCAACCAGCAGAAAGAGAAAGCCGATCACGACGTTGACCGCGGCACTGAGGACGGCGACGCGACGCCCCCCGGCGAGACTGCCGGGACAAACGTAGCGCTGAATCATGTTCTGCGAGACCGCGTAGCCGGGCAGGTACATGAACAGGCCAAAAGCGGCGGCCGTGAAGACGCTGTTCTGGCTTGTGAAGTTCTCTTTCGCAAGGAGATCCGCGTTGAGGTGGAACAACTGAAACTTGTTGTGCTCGGTTGAGATCGCCCAGAACGCCGACCAGCCTCCGTCGATGCGGCTGACGGCGAGGAACATGACCACGAGCATGGCCGCGCCGAGCACCGCCGCCTGCAGAACGTCGGTCCAAATCACCGCCTTCAATCCACCCATTACCGTGTAGATCGTGGCGAACGCGCCGATGCCGACAAGCATCCAGAAATACTGGGATTCGCTGAGCCCAACGACCGTCTGCAGAGTCAGCGCTACCGCGTAGAGCATCGTGCCCATCCAGCCGATGGCATACACACAATAAAGGCCCGATCCGATCCGCTGGGCCGGCAGGCCGAAACGTCGGCCCAGATACTCGTATCCGCTGCCGACCTTGAGCCGGACGAACATCGGCACGAATATCCACCAGAGAATGGGAGTGATCACGAACGGGATGAACAGGATGGTCAGGTAGAAACTGAAGTCCTGGTAGGCTCCGCGTTGGGGAAGTCCCAGGAAGGAGATGGAACTGAAACTGGTCGCGAACATCGATACCCCGACCGCGAACCAGCTCATATTTCGGCCGCCGACGAAGTAGTCCTCGTTGTCCTGCTGGCCCCTGGCACTCCTGAGAGCCAGACCAAAGACCACGGCAAGATAAGCGACGCCAACAAACCAGTCGATGGGACTCAATTCAGCCATAACACTGAGCCCTTGTCATAGGAGGCAATCCCGACATGTCCCAAGTATAACAGCCCTTTGCTCCCGCAGAAAGGTGGCCGTGGGAATCAATAGAGGATTCGCCGGTTCTGTGGGAGTCTCTGGGCTGCCTCGGCTCACGCGTCCCGATGTTGTGGTGCTTCGGGGCGGCACAGCACATCTTGGAGCTTCTGGCAGATTCTCCGGGCAGACCGGTCGGCTCTGCAGGTGCGTGCTCTTTGATGGTCCCTCTCGGAAGTACGGAACATGGACACTTTGCAGAGAGAGGCCCCCGCAGGGCGTCCGACGGCAAGTTA
>CBFDBY010000225.1:0-3443 GCA_965603165.1 uncultured Phycisphaerae bacterium | reverse complement strand
AACGTGACCTATACGCCGAACGCCAACGTCCACGGCGTCGACACCTTCACCTACACAGTGACCGACGGCAACGGCGGCTCCGATACCGCCACCGTCACCGTAACGGTCAGACCGGTCAACGATCCGCCCGTAGCGAATGACGATGCCGCCTCTACCGACGAGGATACGCCGGTCACCGTGGATGTCTTGGCCAACGATACTGACGTCGACGGCGATCCGCTGACGGTCACAGGTGTCTCCGCCCCGGCCCACGGCACTACAACGCCCAATCTCGACGGTACGATCAGCTATGCCCCGACGGCGGACTACTATGGCACCGATAGCTTTACCTACACGATCAGCGACGGCAATGGAGGGACAGACACGGCCACGGTGGCCATCACCATCATATCCGTCCATGATTGGACAGACGTCCAAACGGATCACGTCAGCGAACTGACGCCGATCTCCGCCGTGCTTCACGGCCTACTCCTGGACGAAGGTGAGGAAGCCTGCGAGGTCGGTTTCCATTACTGTCGGGCGGGAGATGCCGAGGTATTGACAACGACCTTGTTGAGTGGTGTGCGGACTGAAGAGGCGTTCGAGATGCTCGTCACGGGCCTGAGCCCCGGGACGACCTATGACTATGCGGCCATTGCCAGAAACTCCGCCGGTGCTGCTGAAGGCAGTACACGAGAGTTCACAACGCCTGTGAGGCTCACGGTCTCGTCAACGAAAGGCGGTGCGGTGACCGATCCGGGAATAGGGGCATTTCTATACCCGGAGCCGAACGAGGTGGCAGTTGCCGCCGCGGTCACGGATGTGGAGTACTCCTTCTGGTGCTGGCAGGGCACTGCCGCCGCGGCGGACAAGGTTGAAGACATCGATTCGCCGAATACGTCGGTTCTCGTGGACGGAGACGACACACTCAGAGCGGTATTTCTAAGGGATACTGCCGCGCTGCCCGACGACCTTGACCCGTCATCGTGTCGAGGTACGGAGCATAGCACTTCACAGTATTGGATCTTTGGGGACCCCGCCGATGATCCCGAAACGGCATTGGAGCGCGTATACGATATCGCCGGCGTCCCACCGGGCGGACTGCCGCCTCTGCCCGGAACGTCCCTCACGGAGGATGCGCCACCCGTAGCGGGCGAACGATGGTGGTTGGACGATGTCCTGTGGGGATCTGCTCGCGACGGCCTGCTGGTGCCTGATGGACTTCGACCTTCGATCAAGGTGTGGGTGTCGGGGTACATGAGGACGGTTGTGTGGGTCCAGATCGTCTGGCTTACGGCGGATGGAATCCCGGATGAAATGTTCCCGGAAGGGATGCCGTACGAACCCGTGCTGGAGGATTTAGAGCCGACCCCATTGGCGCCGCCGCTTCTGGTCGAGGAGATCGTTCTGCCGGATGGCTGGCGCCACAGCACGTTCATGTGGGAACTGTCTCCGGGCGTGGAGACCGCCTCGTTTACCATCGGCGGCCGGATCGTGGTGGATACGCTGGTCGTTGACACCTGTTTGACGGTTCCGACATGGTCCGATGTGATCTATGTGGACGACGATGCACCGCACGATCCGGGGCCGAACGATATAACCGTCAGCGATCCTCTTGAGAACGGGACACTCGAACGTCCCTTCGATTCCATTCAGGAGGGGATCGATCTCGCAACGGATGGAGCACTGGTCTTTGTATTTGATGGTCGCTACACGGAGACCATCGACTTGTTGGGCAAGTCGATCACGGTCGCCGCTCAATGGCTTCTCGACCCGGACGTTCGCCTGTCGTCCGTCATCGACTCCGAGGGCGCCGGCCCGGTGGTAACGATGACCAACCACGAGAACGCCAACTGTCTGTTGAGCGGCTTCATCATCATGGGCGACAAGAACTTTAACAGTCCAACAGTCCTGTGCGATCGATCCGAGACGCTGATTTCCCATTGCGTCGTGTGCGGGAACATGAATCTGTCGGATACTGGAGCGACCATTGCCTGCGTGGAAAGTGAAACGAAGTTCATCAACTGTACGGTCACCGGCAATTGGGCCGGCATCGAAGGTGCTGTGCTCTGGTTCATGGACTCTCCGAAGGCCCGCGTACTCAACTCGATTGTATGGGCTAATGAGGGGCCGGTGACGGCTGTTGTGTCGAGTCCCGCGCCCAAGGTGGACTACAGCGACATCCAAGGAGGTTGGCCTGGCCACGGCATCCTCAATCTGCCGCCGCACTTTGCAGATCCCGGATACTGGGATGACATGGGCACTCCCGAGGACCTTACCGACGACCTCTGGGTGCTCGGCGATTATCACGTGCGGAGCAGTCAGGGCCGACTGGAAACCAGGACCGAGACGTGGCTGGTCGATGTGGTGGATAGCCCCTGTATCGATGCGGGCTATCCGAAATCGATCTGGCACCGAGAGCCGGTGCCTCACGGCAGCCGAATCAACCTGGGCACTTACGGAGGTACAGAACAAGCGAGCAAATCTATCCCACCCCCATAGGCGGCGGTGGGATTCGAACCCACGAATAACGGTTTTGCAAACCGTCGCCTTGGGCCACTTGGCTACGCCGCCTAACTATCGAACGCGTAATGGCTTACGATAGCACTGCACGCCCTGTTCGCAACACCGTCGCCGCGAACGAGGCACCGGCTATCCGCACGCCACCTTAAGTCTACCGCGAATCGACCGGCAAGACAAGCCCATTTGCCGCCAAGTTTTTTGGGCTCATCCGGTTCTTGCGTACGGCGGCAATCGTAGGGACCCGGCCTGTCAAGGGGTTCGGGGCAAGAGTCATCATTCCAGAGCTCCCTCGAAGGCCGCAGCCGTGCATCACGGCGGGACGTCACAAGCCCGCAGGAACACGGCCGAAACGGCCGTGGTGGGGGAGTTTATCGCTCTGCGGCCTCCAGCATGCCACATGGTCGAGCCTGCCGTCGGCACCGGCACGCAGAACACCTCCTGCTGTTGGCTCCAAAACGCAAAACTCCCGGCCCAAAGGGCCGGAATCGGTATCGCTGGAGAGATATGGAGAAACCGGATGAGCCGCAAGAAGGGCATGATGAGGATATGGCGGCGGATTCTGCTCCTTCCGGGCGGCGTCGTTTCGAGCGGAGGCCAACGGCCGAAGCACAGAAATCTGGGGGGCACGCGGTCGGGGCCGTGGGGCGGCACTTAGCGGAGGCGACGTACTGGATGTTAACGAAAAATGAACCCTATAAAGAGCGTGGGATGGTTGAGGTTTCGTCAAAGGGGGCCTAAGCGCGACCATGTCATGAGCCCCTTGAGGCTCGCGCAATGAATGCGACAGGCCCCCTGGACAGACTCATGCTGCCAATGACGGCGTAGAGATGACTCGGACGAACCGCAGAGCCAGCGAAACCTCTTCTGTGCGCACAGAGCAAGAGGACATGAGAATATCACACGCACATACTTGACGATGGGTACGCTTTCAGAGATGACAT
>CBFDBY010000224.1:0-3452 GCA_965603165.1 uncultured Phycisphaerae bacterium | reverse complement strand
GGGGCAGTCACCACCTGGACATCGCCCACTGGGGCATGGGCACGGAGTACACCGGGCCCGTGGAGATCCGGGGGGAGGCCGAATTTCCCAAGGACGGGCTCTGGGATGTGCACGGGGATTTCCGCATCGAATATGCCTACGCCAATGGCGTCACGCTCGTCTGCGCCGACAATGCCAAGAACAAGCAGGGCGTGCTCTTCGAGGGCAGCGACGGCTGGGTGTATGTCCGACGCGGGGCCATCGACGCGCAGCCGAAATCGCTGTTGCAGGAGACGATCGGCTCTGACGAGACGAAGCTTTATGAGAGCAACAATCACAAGGGCAACCTCTATGAGTGCGTAAAGTCACGGGCCGAGACGGTTGCCCCCGTGGAGGTCGGGCACCGTTCGTGTACGGTGTGTCTGCTGGGTGATATCGCCATGCGGCTTGGCCGGAAACTGCGATGGGATCCCGCCCAAGAGGAATTCGTCGGCGACGCAGATGCGAATCGCATGTTGTCCAGACCGATGCGGGCGCCGTGGCGCCTGTAGAGGTGTACGTAGTGCCGGGTGGAACGCCTTGCGTTTGCCGAATCCAGGAGAGAAAGGATGGACAGTCACAAGCGTCTGATCGTGTTGTCGCTATTTGTAACAGGGTGGCTATGTGCGTCCGGTGGCGTGTCGGCGCAAGATGCCGTCCCCTCCGCCGAGGAAATGGCCAAGATGCGGGCGGCGATGCCGACCGAGCCCAGAGTGTTACCTGAGAAGCCGCGCAAGCTCCTGGTCTTCTCTCGATCCTGGGGCTACAAGCATAGCGCCATCCCCTACGGGGCCAAGGCCTTCGAGATCATGGCGCAGAAGACGGGAGCCTTCGAGGTCGTGGTGACCGACGATCTAACTCCGTTCGAGCCGCAGAATCTCAAGGAGTTCGACGCGGTCGTTTTCAACAACACGAACAACGAGATCTTCCTGCCCGAAGAACTCGACAAGCTTACGCAGGCCCAGCAGGAGAAAGCCCGGCGGCGCGACGAGAGGCTCAAGAACAGCTTCGTCGAGTACCTCCGTAACGGCGGCGGCCTGGCGATCGTTCACGCCGGGGTGGCCAGCTTCCGCCAGTGGCCGGAGTTTGGAGAAATCGCGGGGGCCCGATTTGACAATCATCCCTGGGGCGCGGGCTCGACGGTGGTTCTGCGCGTGGAAGAGCCGGATCATCCGCTCACGGCGGCGTTCAAAGAGCCCTGTTTCATCGTGACCGACGAGATCTACCAGGTGACGGCGCCGTACTCGCGCGACCATCTGCGGGTCCTGCTCACGGTGGACCCGGTGCGAAGCCGGATCACCCCCGAGCAACGGAAAGCCATCCATCGCGAGGATCTGGACTTCGCCATGACGTGGGTCAAGAGCTACGGCAAGGGCCGCGTGTTCTACTGTGCCCTGGGACATCAGCACGAGCTGTTCTGGAACCCCGTCGTCCTCCAACATTATCTCGACGGTATCCACTTCGTCCTCGGGGACCTAAAGGCTGATACCACGCCGAGCGCGAAGGTCGCAAGGAATTGACAGTGGCTGGTTTGACAGCAAACGACAGCAGGAGAATCTGAATGAAGAAGAAAACCGTTCACGCCGGCATCGTTGGGGCCGGCTTCTCGGCATCGTTTCACTTTGAAGCCATCCGGAAGGTCTACGGCACGAACGTCGAGATCGAGGGAGTGTACGCCCTCGACGGCGCCGAGGCTTATGCCAAGAAGCGGGGGATCCGCGCGTACGACTCGCTCGAACAGATGCTGGACGAGGTCGATGTGATTCATTGCTGCACGACGGCCTCGGCGCACGAGTGCGTTGCCATTGCGGCTCTCGAGCGGGATAAGTTCGCCATCGTGGAGAAGCCTCTGACGGGCTTTTTCGGCGACGGTTCTGAAGACTTCAACGGCGCGACGTTTCCCAAGGACGTTGTGCGGGACCAGGCGCTGGCGAGCATCGAGCGGATGTTGAAGGCTGAACAGGCAAGCAAGGGTCGAATCCTCTACGCCGAGAACTGGGTCTATGCGCCGTCCATTCAGAAAGAGCGGGAGATCATCGAGAAGACCGGCGCTCAGATCCTCTGGATTCACGGCGAAGAGGCCCATTCCGGCTCCCACGCGAAGACCTATGCCTATTGGAAATACTCCGGCGGAGGCGTGATGATCGGCAAGGGCTGTCATCCGTTGACGGCGGCCCTGTACCTCAAGCGAGTGGAGGGCCGGACGCGCGACGGCAAGCCGATCCGCCCGAAGGCGGTGACAGCCCGCATTCACGCCATGACCCGTATGCCCAACTTCCGTGACGAAGGGCACATTCGATCCGACTACTTCGATATCGACGACTTTTCGATGATGCACGTCGTGTTTGAAGACAATACGGCCGCAACGATCTTTGCCTCCGACATCATCTTAGGCGGGATCCACAACTGGCTCGAGGTCGCGGCGAACAACCACCGGACGTTCTGCAATATCAATCCCAACACCGCCATGCAGACCTACAATCCCGTCGACGAGAACTTCAAGGATATCTACGTAGTCGAGAAGATCGGGACCAAGCAGGGCTGGACGAGTCCGTCGCCGGATGAGGACTGGTTCACGGGCTATCCGCAGGAGATCGAGGCTTTCTACCGCACGGTCGCCTACGGCGAGCCGCTGGAGAGTGACAGCGGTCTCGCGGCCGACGGCATCTCAACGATCTACAGCGCCTACGTCTCGGCTGAACGCAAGGGCGCGGAAGTGGCTGTTAAGACATTCTGAAGTCCCCGGGTAACGATGACAAACGAACAATGGGAAAAGCTGTTGGCGGTGCTCGACGGAGAGGCCTTCGATCCGCTGCCCGTCGGGTTCATTATCGATAGTCCCTGGCTGCCGGGCTGGGCGGGCATTTCCACGCTGGATTATTACAGCAGCGATGAGAAGTGGCTCGAAGCCAATCTCCGGGCGGTTCGGGAGTTTCCCGACGTGCTGTTCCTGCCGGGCTTCTGGTCCGAGTTCGGCATGTGCACCGAGCCTTCCGCCTTCGGAGCAAAATGCCGCTGGGCCGAGCACGACCTGCCGTTCGCCGACAAAGTCCTCGGGACGATCCAGGATATCGGGGGCCTGGAGAAGCCGGACCCGAAGACCGATGGTCTGCTGCCTTTCGTAATTCGTCGCCTGCAACTCCATCAAAAGCAGATCGAACGGGCCGGCCATTCCATCCGGTTTGCCGTCTCGCGCGGGCCGCTGAACATCGCCAGCTTCCTGATGGGCACCACGGAATTCCTGATGGCGATTCGGACGAATCCCGAGGAAATCCAGCAGCTTCTGACCTTGATCACGGATTTCATCGTCGACTGGCTGCAGCACCAGAAGGCCTGCTTCCCATCGATCGAGGGCACCTTCATTCTCGACGACATCGTTGGTTTCCTTGGCGAGCAGGATTTTCGAGACGCCGCTTTGCCCTATCTGAAGCGCG
>CBFDBY010000223.1:0-3513 GCA_965603165.1 uncultured Phycisphaerae bacterium | reverse complement strand
TATATACGGCGGAATTCGGCTCCTCCGCCGACAAGGTACTTGCCTCCCTGGACCAACATCCCTATGTGGCCGGAGGATTCGTCTGGTCCGGCTGGGATTATCTCGGCGAGCCGACCCCCTACTATGGGGCCCGGAGTTCTTATTTCGGCGTCATCGACTTAGCCGGATTCAAGAAGGACCGTTTCTACCTGTATCAATCGCACTGGCGGCCCGATCTCCCGATGGCCCATATTTTGCCGCATTGGACTTGGCCGCAGCGCATCGGGCAAGTCACGCCGGTGCATGTCTTCACCTCCGGCGATGAGGCCGAGCTTTTCCTCAACGGCAAGTCCCTCGGCAAGAAGACCAAGGGCCAATACGAATACCGCCTCCGCTGGGACGACGTCATATATCAGCCGGGTGAACTGAAGGTCGTGGCCTACAAGAAGGGCAAAGAGTGGGCCACGGACGTGATGAGGACCGCCGGCTCGCCCGCCAAGCTCCTGGCGACGGCGGATCGGAGCACCATTGCCGCTGACGGTCAGGATCTCTCCTTCATTACGGTCATGATCGTGGACAAAGACGATGTCTTCGTGCCTCGCGCGAAGAACCGCGTGCGTTTCTCTATCGACGGCCCGGGCGAGATCGTCGCCACCGATAACGGCGATCCGACGAGCTTCGAGTCCTTCCAGTCCAGAGAGCGGAACGCCTTCAACGGCCTGTGCCTGGCGATTGTCCGGGCGAAGCCGGATCAGACGGGAACGATCACGTTGAAGGCGAAATCCGAAGGCCTCAAGGAAGCAACAGTCGCTCTCCGCAGCGAAGCGGCGAGATGACCGAAGAGTAGAATCGAGAGGGCAACCCATGAACAAGTATCTATTGTTCTTTTTCGCATTGCCGTGTGCCGGCCTTTTCGCCGGCGCGGCCGTCCAGGCCGGGCCGGCCCGGAATCCTATCATCTGGGCGGACGTCCCGGACCCCGCGATCATCCGCGTCGGCGACACCTACTACATGAGCAGCACCACGATGCACATGAGCCCGGGCCTGCCCATCATGAAGTCCAAGGATCTCGTAGGCTGGCAACTCGTCAGCTATGCCTACGACACCCTCGCAGACAACGACGCGCTGACCCTCCAGAACAGCAGGAACGCGTACGGCGCAGGCTCCTGGGCCAGCAGCCTGCGCTACCACGACGGCACCTTCTACGTGTCGACGTTTTCCAGGACCACCGGAAAAACGCATGTCTATACGACGAAAGACATCGAAAAAGGTCCGTGGAGGGAATCCTCGTTCGCCCCCTCGCTGCACGACAACTCGCTCTTCTTCGACGACGACGGGCGTGTGTACATGGCACACGGGGGCGGCGATATCAGGTTAACCGAGCTGACCGCGGACGCTTCGGCAATCAAACCGGGTGGGGTGAATCAGGTGATCATCCACAATGCCAGCCTCGTGGCCGGCCCCAATGTAGGCCTGCGGGCGGAAGGCTCGCACTTGCGCAAGATCAACGGGATGTATTACCTGTTCAACATCACCTGGCCGCGGAACGATATGCGCACGCAGATCGTCCACCGAGCGGACAAGATCACGGGCCCGTACGAAGGCAAAGTCGCCTTGAAAGACCAAGGTGTGGCGCAGGGCGGCCTCATCGACACGCCGGACGGCGATTGGTATGCCCTCCTGTTCCAGGATCACGGCGCAGTCGGCCGTATTCCGTTCCTCGTGCCGGTGAAATGGCAGGATGGCTGGCCCGTGCTGGGCGTCGACGGCAAGGTCCCCGAAACGCTGAATATCCCGGCCGGCGAGGACGGCATCTCCGGCATCGTGGCCTCCGATGAATTCGACCGGCGGCCCGATCAGCCCGCGCTTCCCCTCGTGTGGCAGTGGAATCACAACCCCGACAACGAGTATTGGTCTCTCACCGAGCGTCCTGGCTTCCTGCGGCTGACCACCGGACGAGTGGACAGCGATCTGCTCAAGGCCCGCAACACGCTCACCCAGCGAACCTTTGGCCCTGAGAGCTCGGCGACGACGGCTCTCGACGTGACCAACATGAAGGACGGCGACTTTGCCGGCTTGGCCGTGTTGCAGAAGAAACACGGCTTTGTCGGTGTCAAGATGGTCGGCGACGCCAGATCGATCGTCATGGTGAGCGCCGAGTCCGATTCGCCCGCGGAGCTGCAGAGCGTGCCGCTCGCCCAAAGGGTTGTCTTCCTGAAGGTGGACTGCGACTTCAAGAATCGGGCGGACAAGGCCTGCTTCTACTACAGCCTCGACGGGAAGAACTGGACCGCGATCGGCAAGCCCCTGCGGATGGTCTACACCCTGCCGCACTTCATGGGCTATCGCTTCGGGCTGTTCAACTTCGCGACCAAAACCGCCGGCGGCTTCGTGGACTTCGACTTCTTCCGCGTGAGCGACGAGGTCACCCGTACGGCGCAAATGTGATCCCAGCATAAACACCTCTGGCGGGCGGACTTAGGTCGCCGTCGCCGAGATCCTCCGTCGCACTGTCGCCAGCGAACGCGACGACATGGGGCTGTGCGAGGGGCGTGACTCAAAAGCCCCCATGATCGCGGAACCCATCCTTCAGGGCTTGACCGGCCCGTGCCACCATTCCAGGATCCACTCGCCGGGGCGAGATGACTTGCCCCTCCCGCCGGTCGGGGACATTGCGATTGACGGGGGTGCCGGGGCAGAGTATGGGTATGGGAAAAATAGGCAATGGAGGACATGCAGATGGCAGGCAGTCGTCGAGATTTCTTGAAGCAGGCCGTGGTTGGCTCGGCCGCGATCGTCATCCCCGGATACGCCGGGCAGCAGGAGCGGCCGAAGGCGCAGACGGCGATCCCGCGGTGGCGGGGGTTCAATCTGCTGGATATGTTCACGATGCGAAGCCGGGGCGAATTCCCGGAGGACGATTTCCGCATGATCCGCGACTTCGGGTTCGATTTCGTGCGGTTCCCCTCGTGCTACCGGCTCTGGATCGAGGACGGTGACGACTACAAGATCAAAGAGTCCATGCTGGAACGGCTGGACCGGGGGATCGAGTTGGCCGGCAAGTACGGCCTGCACGTGAGCCTGAACTTCCATCGCGGGCCGGGCTACTCGGTGAATCGCGAGTTCGAGGAGCCGCACAGCCTCTGGAAGGATAAATCCGCCCTCGACGCCTTCTGCTTCCACTGGCAGTTGATGGCCAAGCGGTACAAGGGGATCTCGAAGGACAAACTCAGCTTCGATTTGATCAACGAGCCGCCTTCGCTCGGCGATCGCATGAGCCGGGCGGACCACGAGCGGGTCGTCCGCACGACGGTGGCCGCGATTCGCGAGGTCAACCCGGACCGGCTCGTCGTCGCCGACGGCATCAGTTGGGGCAATGAGACCGCCCCGGAGTTGGCCGACCTCGGCATCGCCCAGAGCACGCGGGCCTATCAGCCGATGTTCATCAGCCATTACGGGGCATCCTGGGTCAATGGCGCCAACTACCCCGATCCGGCCTGGCCCGGCCACGGCTGGGACCGCAAGCGGATGGAG
>CBFDBY010000222.1:0-3520 GCA_965603165.1 uncultured Phycisphaerae bacterium | reverse complement strand
TTCATACGATTACGCCGACCCTAGGTTCAATAAATTATGCTCCAATTAGTAACATGCGAAATGCAGTATGCCGGGTCGTAGAAGTCACGAGTTGGCCCGTTGGTTTGGGGCAGGGGGACAGTCAGCCAATTTCATTCCTGATGCAGCAGGGAAGGAACGGAAGCGACAAGTGAGACGTGATAGGCCCTCTCAATTGATGATCGATGAATGATCATTGATGATTTCCTCTGCGTTCCTCGGCGTCCTCCGCGGTTTCATCTGCTCGGTGTCCTCTGTGCCCTCTGTGGCAAAAGATGCTTTGCTGTGTCGTCCTTGTAGAAGAATGGTGTGCGTGGCACACCCTACCGCCCGTTCAGGCGGTTCGGTGGTTCATGCGTTGTTGGGCTACCGGTTGGTGGCCATCAGGTGGGTTCTTCGGACGGCGAAGGTGTGGATGACTTCGTTGTCGATGTTTACGATGCGGTAGGTGAGGGTCGGGTCGTCGCCGGTGGTGTCGAAGGCGAGGTGGCCGAAGGAGCATTTCTCGTTGTAGCCGAAGAGCGATCCCGGCATGACGGGGTGCGTGTGGATGTTGGTCAATCGGGAGCTTTCGAACTCGTAGAGCGGGTAGCTGTTGGGCCGGTCGATCTTCCAGAGGTCGGAGCGGTGGCGGTCCGCTGAGAGCAGAATCACGCCGTCGATTTTGTTGCGCTCCAGGAAAGAGAAGATCTCTTCGCGCTCTTGCTTGAAGCCTTTCCATGTATCCATGCCTGCCTGGCCGGGTTTGGCGCCGAAGGACCAGGGAACGGGCGAGGCGATCACTTTGAACGTGGCCTTCGAGTTCCGCAGCTTCTCGAACAGCCACTTCTTCTGGGCACGGCCGAGCATGGAGGGGTTCTCTACCTCGACGCCTTGCCGGGCGGCCTTGTCGCGATAGTAGCGGCCGTCCAACATGAAGAAATCGACGTCGGCGATGGCGAAGTCGAACCAGCAGCCGGGCTGCGAGGGGCCGCCGCCGTAGTAGGGGTTCACCCAGTTGTTGCGGAAGGTCCGCCAGACGGGGATCTTCCAGGCGGGCTCGTCGATTCGGGGGCCGCCCCAGCCGTCGTCGTCGGTGAAGTCGTGGTCGTCCCAGACGGCGTAGACCGGCGTCTTCGCTGCGAAGCTGCGAAACTCCGGGCGGGACTGTCGGCGGTAGTAGCAATACTGCTGCACGGCGGGCCGGGTGGGGTGATCGATGTAGACGTTGTCGCCGAGGAACAGGAACGCCGTCAGGTTGTGCGAGGCAATCGTGTCCCACATCCGCTCGTGCTCGGGGGTGTAGCCGGCCCCGCCCCCGAAGCCGACCTCGAACTTCGCCGGCTTGCCTCGGGCGGGAAACGTCCTCAATTGGCCTCGCTGAGTTTGGCTCTCGCCTGCCACCGACAGCTCATAGTTGTACGACGTGTTCGGCGTCAGTCCCGTGACAGCCAGAATGGCGGTGTAGTCCTTATCCGCCTTTGTCGAGGCGGAGACGGTCTTTGAATCGGCAGGTGTGACTCGAACGCGGACGGGGGCTTCGTGAGCCGTGCGGATCCAGAAGCTCGCCCCGGAGTCCGTGACCTTGCCGAGCATGGGGCCATGCAGGAGCACTCGACCATGCTTCTTCGCCAGGGGCCGGAAGCCGTCGCTCTCGGCGAGCGGTTTCAAGAGGTCTCGCGGCCCGGCCTGGAATCGTGTGAAAGGCAGACCGCCGTCGATGGATTTCATCACGTAAGACAACGATTTGGCGATGTCTCCCTTTTGGGCGTGCGCGACCGCGAGGACGTAGAGGGATTCGAGGTCTTGCGGATGGCTTGCCAGGTACGCCTCGCTAGTGCGGATTGCGGCGTCGGGGTCGCCGTCGACGATCTTCGCCAGGGCGTCGCGCGCGATCAGCTTGTACTGCTCGGCGGCGACGCCTGGAGACGTCGTTAGCAGCAGCGTAGACAAGACGAATAGAACGAGACTGTTTTGGCAGGCGTTCATGCTGCGGTTCTCCATTCGGCCGCGTTGGAGGGCGCTATGCGCGGCAGAGGACGAATTCTGCGCCTCGGCGCAGCGCCTCGGTGTTGACGGGAATGGTCTTGTGCAGCCGTTCGGCGAGGACGTCGGGCAGGGCTTCGGCCATCTGTTCCGGCGTGAGGTGTGCTCGTTTTTGCAGGTAGGCGCCGAGCATGACCATGTTGACGCTCTTGGAGCTGCCCGCTTCGAGGGCGATTTCCTCGGCCGGCACGGCGACCACCTCGACGCCGTCGTCCGTTTGCGGTTCGCTGTCGATCAGCGAGCTGTTGTAGACGAGCAGTCCGCCGGGCCGGACGCGCGCGGCGAACTTGCCCAGCGACGCCTTGTTCAGGACCACGGCGGCGTGCGGCCTGCCGACGACCGGACAGGCGATGCTCTTGTTCGAGACGATCACCATGCAGTTGGCCGTCCCGCCGCGGACCTCCGCACCGTACGCCGGCATGAAGGTCACTTCAAACCCGGCTTTCATGGCCGCTTGCGCCAGGAGCTTGCCCGCCAAGATAATCCCCTGACCGCCGAAGCCGGCCATCACCATCTCTTCATACAGACTTCCTGTCGCCATCGCCTCTGCATTGATTATTGATGATTGATTATGGATTCTTCCTCATCCTTTCAGGCGGCCGATCGGGAAGACCTTGCTCATGTCCTCCTCGATCCATGTCATGGCCTTGCTCGGGGTCATCCGCCAGTAGGTCGGGCACGGCGAGAGGACCTCCACGAGCGAGAGTCCCTCGGCGTCGTTGATCTGAAGCTCGAACGCGTGCTTGATGGCCGCCTTGGCCTGCCGGATGCGCGGCACGCTGCTCAACGCGCAGCGCTCCACGTAGACGGTGCCGGGCAGAATTGCCAGCAGCTCCGACACGGGCAGCGGATATCCCTGTCCGTTGGATTGTCGGCCCGCCGGGGTGGTGGCCGTCACCTGTCCCAGGACGGTGGTGGGGGCCATCTGGCCGCCCGTCATGCCGAACACGGCGTTGTTGATGAAGATCACCGTGATTCGCTCGCCCCGCTGGGCGGCGTGGATGATCTCGGCGGTCCCGATCGCCGCCAGGTCGCCGTCGCCCTGGTACGAGAAGATGACCTTGTCGGGGTTGGTGCGTTTCATCCCGGTCGCCACCGCCGGCGCGCGTCCGTGGGCAACCTCGACCATGTCCACGTCGAGGTAGTTGTAGGCCAGCACGGCGCAGCCGACCGGTGCGATCCCGATGGTCCGGCCCTGGATGCCGAGCTCGTCGATCACCTCGGCGACGAGCCGATGCGCGATGCCGTGACCGCAGCCCGGACAATAATGCGTCGGACAATCTTTCAGAACGGCCGTTCGTCTCAATACAGTCTTCATATCATCCTGCATGGCACGCCGGAGTCTATACGGGCGTACTGTGTATCGTCAATTGCCGGATCTTCGCCAGGACCTCGTCCACGGAGGGCACACCGCCGCCGGATCGGCCGTGGAGCAGCACGGGCGCCTTGCCGGCCACCGCCAATTGCACGTCCTCGA
>CBFDBY010000221.1:0-3587 GCA_965603165.1 uncultured Phycisphaerae bacterium | reverse complement strand
TGGACCATCTTGACGAAGTGCCCGGCGCCGTTCTCGCCGACCCAGTCGCAGCAGGGCTCGCCGTCGTCGGTCTTGGCGCAGATGGCCTGGAAGATGGGCTTGACGTGCTCCCAGGCGGGGGGGGAGCCGCCCGGCATGATGGAGGGGCCGCGCAGGGCGCCTTCCTCGCCGCCGGAGACTCCGGTGCCGATGTAGAGCTTGCCCTTGCTCTCGACGTACTCGGTCCGGCGGATCGTGTCGGGGAAATGGCTGTTGCCGCCGTCGATGAGGATGTCACCACCCTCGAGGTGGGGCAGCAGACGGTCGATGAACGCGTCCACGGCCTGGCCGGCCTTGACCATGAGCATGATCTTCCGAGGCCGCTTGAGGTTGGCGACCAGCTCCTCGATGGAGTGACAGCCGATGATGTTCTTGCCCTGGGCCCGCCCGCTGAGAAAAGCGTCCACCTTCGAGACCGTCCGATTGAAGCAGGCGACCGTGAAGCCCTTGCTCTCCATATTCAGGATGAGGTTCTCCCCCATGACCGCTAAGCCAATCAATCCGATATCTGCCTGTGCCATGATTGTGTACTCCTTGGTTGAAGCTGCCATTCACAAATCAACAGGCTGCCCATATTACCGCAGGATCGCCCCGCCGGGTAGAGGTTTCTCCGATTGATTCGGGCCGCTCGATCACGTCTCACGGGCCCCCGATTCCGGGTGTGTGCCCAGATATCGTGGCGGGCCTCCTGTCATTCGCCCTGTGGAGCCGAGCCGCTCGTTTCTGTTGTCATGTCGAGCGGAGCGAAGCGTAGTCGAGACATCTGCCCGCGACCGCAGGCCGCCTCAGACTCCCAGCCAGACCCCTCGACTGCGCTCGGGGTGACAGAGAAGACCTGTCGTGCCACGAAAAATAGTTAGACACGATTCCGGCCCAGGGTCTGTTGCGCAGGGCCTTTCACGAGAGCGAATGCCAACGGAAGGCCTCTCCCGAGCGTCGGAAGATAGGGTTTGATCGGCCGGCGGGATGGGTGTATCATCCGGCCGATGGCGGACTCACGAATGGCGATCGCAAGTTGGGAGGCAGCATGAACGACGCCAGCGGAAAACCGGGCGCACGATTCACGCTCAGGTGGTGGCACCTGGTCCTTGCGGCGCTCGTCGTGCTCGCGGCGGCGATCGGCATCCACGTTGCGCTGCGGCATAATGAGTTTCAGCGACGGCTGGAGGCGTTGCGTGCCGAAGGCTATCCCACGAATTTCGTCGAGTTGGCCGAGTACACGAAGCTCCCGGCCGGCGTGCAGAACGGCGCGAGTGTGTACGTCGATGCGTTTGCCCTCTACGTGCGGCCGGCGGACGACGCAAACGTTCCGTTTCTGGGCAAGGCCAAGTCGCCGGAGCGGGGAGAACCGCTGCCCGAGCCGATGGCCAGGGCCATTGCGGACTGTCTGACGGGGAACGAACAGTGCCTGGCCCTGTTGCACGAGGCCGCCGGCTTCGAGCAATGCCGGTACAACGCGGACTACAAAGACTACATAACTGGCCTGCCGGATCTCACGAGCTTCCGGCACTGTGCACAGTTGGTGAAACTGGGCATCGTCCTTCATGCAGACGAAGGGGATAGCGACGCCGCAATCCGGGACATCCACGACGGGCTGCAATTGGCCAATTCGCTGCGGAGAGAGCCGACGTTGCTGGTCTATCTGGTACGGGTCGCCTGCAATGCTCTGACCGCCGGCGGATTGGAGCAGGCCCTGAACAGGACTACTTTCACGGACGAACAACTGAAAGAGTTGGAGGAGGCGTTTGCGGCGACGGCCGGCAATCTCGACTTCGCAGAGGTCATGATCATGGAGCGGTGCTTCAATCTTGAGTACGCCAGGGACCCGCTGAAAATGGGGGGACGCGGCTGGCGCGGCCTCGTGTTCCGGCTGCCGGGCATCCGGCGCAGAGGGCTCACCGATGCCCTGAACTACATGGAAGATTGCATCGAGGCGGCCCGGCTTCCCCTCGCCGAGCGGGTAGCGCGATTCCGTCAGATCGAGGAAGATCTCAACGAGCTTTCGGCGCTGCACCTCACGGTCAAGCTGCTGGCGCCGAACATGTGTCGGGTCGCAGAAGTCGATCTGCGGCTTCACGCGAACCTGGAACTGGCGAAGTCGGCCCTGGCGATCGAGCGATATCGGCTGGCGACCGGCGGCGTGCCGAGCGAACTGGCGGAGCTTGTGCCAACGTATTTGGACGAGGTTCCGATCGACCCCTTCGACGCCCGGCCCATCCGCTACAAACGCGTGCACGGTGGCTACGTTCTCTACAGCATCACGGAGGACGGCGAAGACAACGGCGGTATCGAGAAGGAACAAGCTGGCCGCGGCAAACCCTACGACCTGTGCTTTATCGTGACACGATAGGCAGATACGAGGTACAGAGAATGAACGATGGCAGCGGAAGACCGAGTACGGGATTCACGTTCAAGTGGTGGCATCTGATTCTTGCGGCGCTCGTCGTGCTCGCGGCATCAATCGGCATCCACGTTGCGCTCAGACACAATGAGCTCAAGCGGCGATTGGAGGCGCTGCGTGCCGAGGGCTATCCCACGAATTTCGTCGAGTTGGCCGAGTACACCCAGCTCCCGGCGGGTGTGCAAAACGCCGCGAGTGTGTACGTGGATGCGTTTGCCTTCTATGTGCCGCCGGCGGATGATGCGAACGTCCCGTTTATGGGAAAGGCCAAGTTGCCGGAGCGAGGAGAACCGCTGCCGGAGCCGATGGCCAGGGCCATCGCGGATTGTCTGGCGGCGAACGAGCAGTGCCTGGCCCTGTTGCACGAGGCCGCCGGCTTCGAGCAATGCCGGTACAACTGGGACTATATGACCGGGCTGCCGGAACTCAAGAGCGTCCGGCATTGTGCACACTTGCTGAAGCTAAGCATCGTTTCTCATGCGGACGAAGGAGACAGTGAGGCCGCAGTCCGGGACATCCACGACGGGCTGCAATTGGCCAAATCCCTGCGGAGGGAGCCGATGTTGGTGAGTTATCTCGTACGCGTCGCCTGCAATGCTCTGACCGTCAGCGGATTGGAGCAGGCCCTGAACAGGACCACCTTCACGGATGAACAGTTGAAAGAGCTGGACGACGCGTTTGCAGCCGTGGCCGGCGATCTCGACCTTGCGGAGGCCATGATCATGGAGCGGTGCTTCAATCTTGAGTACACCAGGGACCCGTCGCAAATAGGGGGATCCGGCCGGGGCGGCTTTGTGTTTCGGCTGCCGGGCATCCAGGGCAGGGGGCTCATCGATATCCTGAACTACATGGGCGATTGTATCGAGGCGGCTCGACTTCCCGTCACCGAGCGGGTCGCGCGGTTGCGTGAGATCGAGCAAGAACTCAACGAGCTTTCGGTCCTGCACCTCATGATCAAGGTGCTGGCGCCAGCGATGGGCCGGATCGGGGAGATCGATCTGCGGCTTCACGCGCACCTGGACCTGGCGAAGGCGGCCCTGGCGATTGAGCGATATCGACTGGCGACCGGCAGCGTACCGAACGAGCTGGCGGAGCTTGTGCCGGCGTATCTGGACGAGGTCCCGATCGACCCCTTCGACGCCCGGCC
>CBFDBY010000220.1:0-3693 GCA_965603165.1 uncultured Phycisphaerae bacterium | reverse complement strand
TCGAGCGGAGTGTCCATTCTCATTCCTACGCTGCTGAAACCGGATTCCGAAAACAGAAGTGCGGCAACGATCACGACAACGGCTGATGTCATGAGATTCCCGTGCATCGTTCGAACCTCCTGTACTCCTCGAAGCGTTCACCTACATTCGACAGATACTGGCCGGCCGTGACAGCATGGCCTTGCTCACCGTGTACTATGCGCCCGGGAGGAGCGTCTTGCGCAACCCTCGGAAGAAAAGGCCATCTGACGTTGCAGATTCAGCCGCATACAGCCCGAAAACCTGCGAAAGGATGGGGCAGTATCCATGGTGAGCCGACGTTCGGCCGGGAAAGGGGGTCTATTGCCCGCCTTCAGTGACGAGTCGGAAGATTACAGGGGCCTCTGTGACCCGGCCGTATTGCTTGATATCGTGGCGGTGTGGATACCACTCGATGAACAGATTGGCAATGGCCTCCCACAGCGAGACCCAGGCCGCAACGGTCAAGCCCTGTGCGAAGACCTCGGCCAGCACGCCTTCGCTCGACGAGGCTCGCCGGGTCGCCACGATGGCCGGAACGAGAAGGGCAAGGCCGATCACGAAAAGCACGATCGATCGTCTGGCCATGTCCTGAATCGCTCGCCGGTGCGTTTCCTGCAGGTAGAGAAAGTAGGTTTGAATACTCCTGCGAACGCGGTCCATGACGTCCTCGCCCGGCATCGTGGAAAGCGAGATTCGAATCGTAAATGGTTCTCTGCCGATTTCACGAACGCAGTCCGTCACGTAGTCAACGAATTCCTGATCGAGGTCCTTCTTCAGATAGGGAGCGGTGCGGTCGAAATTGTTGTACAGATCCCCAACGGTTCGGACGGAGGCGTCAATGATGACCTCGCCCTTTTCGGTGCGTTCGTATCTGCCGATAATCGATTTCTTCATAGAAGACCCGCAAGCCGATTACACTTGGATGGCCAGTCTCGCCTGAGGGACAAGCTCATCGAGTCCGAAAGTCCGATCCTGCGCCATACGTTGAGGTTCTCCAGGTTGTCCTATGCAACCGGCCTTCCACCGAGCGTCCGGCAGGTCACACCGCATGAAGCCTGGCGACTTTCTGCCACGACCCATGGCCCCAATTCAGACATATTATCGGCAGCCGGCGTACAGGAGGCCAATGAAAATCAGCCGTGCGAGAATTGAACCAGGCCGGCGCGTTCACGGGCGGGATAGGAAAGCACTGAAACCCTCGCATCGATGATATATCCTCCGGTCATCTGCATGCGCCTGAGGATGACCTTGCCCTACGACACCGTGGCTCCGCGTCAGACCTGCATTCGTGCGATTCTCGATCTACCGGAGTGCTGCGTACCGTTCGAGAGATTGGCCTACCCTGCTACCCAACCACAGGCTGCGCTGCGCTCCTCGCGAAGACATGCCCAGATGACCGTCCATCCAAGTGCGCTTGGAACAGGCTCCGCGGCAGGAATGCCGGCGATGGGCGTGGCCCACCCTGCAGAACGGACTTCGCGCGTCGGGCGGCTCAACTCTTGGCCTGGTCGAGGATGAGGTCCTTGACCTTCTGGCTGGGCAAGTTGAGCGAGCCGTAGGCGGCGGCCGCGGCGGCGCGGAGGATCGGGTCGGTCTGGTCCGTGCTGATCAGGGCATAGATCGCGTCGACGGCCGCGTCGGGCAGGGTGTTGCCGTTGAGCTTGGCGGAGTTGACCAGCGAGTCGAACGCCGCGACGCGGACGTCCATCTCGTTGGCCTGGGCCAGCGCCATCTCGGCAATCGCCCGCTGAGCGTTCGGACTGTTCAGATAGGCCAGGATCTGGCCGGCTAACATCTGGATCTCCGGCCGGGGGCTCTTCGTCGCGCCGACGAGCGCCGGCTGCGCCTGCGACAGGTCGATCACCGGATTGCGGCTGACGGCCAGCTTGAGCATGGCATCGGCCGAGCGTAGAGAATAGCTCTCGGCTAACTCAGCGGTCCAGGGCTCTGCGGACGCGGCGGGCTGCTCGCCCTGTGCCAGCGCCTCGGCCAGATTCTGCACGACCACGCGGCTCTCGGTGAACGGGTCGCGGGGTCCGGCGTTGGCGATCGCGATGGCCGCACTGTACCGCACCGCCCTGTCGGGGAAGTTCAGCGACTGGAGCAGCGGCTGGGCGGGGCCGAGCGTGTACATGAGTGACTTCTCGCCGGCGGTGGTCGCCAGGGCTTCGACGGCTCCGAGCGCCACGGCGGCGTTCCGGTCGTTCACGGCCCGAGTCAGGGCCTGGTGCAAATACTCGGGACCGGCGGTCGTCGCGTAGACGAGCGCCCCGGCGTGATTCTCGCCGAAGTACTCGGGCATCGGCAGCCCCGTGGCCTCGGCCTTGAAGAAGGAGGCCAGCCACAGGCCAATGGCCAGGCCGAACTTGGCGTCGGCCTTCGCCGACCATTCGCAGCAGCGCATCGCCATCAGTTCATGGAAGTACGCCTGGTCCACCTCGACTCGCTGGAGCCTGTTCGCCTGCCCATCCCAGAACCAGATGTTGGCGAAGGGCACGTCGGTCGGCGGGGCGAGGGATTCGTTGTGGTAGTAATACCATTCGCCGAGCTGATAGAACAGGGCGGCGGCGGGGGTATTGGCCGTTCTCGGATCGATCTGGCCGATGCTCTCGCCGGCGAGGGCCCGCAGGTCCACGGACTCGGCGCGTTCGACCACGTACTTCAGGCAAGCCAGAGCGTGGGGATAGCGGATCGCGCCCAGGGCGCGGACGATCTCGGCCTTCAACTTGTCGTTATCCATTTGCAGGGCGGCGGCCAACGGACGGATCGCCGGGCGGCCGATCTGCGGCAATGCCTCGATGAGGTCGGAGAGCTTCGTCTCGAAGGCGGGGTTGCGAATCGCCTCGGCCATGGCGTCCAGCATGTACGGCACGGCGTACTCGCCGGCGTCCTTCAACCGCCGGATCGCCATCATTTTGCCTCGCGGCGTCGTGCTCAGCCGCCGGATTTCCTCCACAATCAGCTTCGGCTCGGTCCGCCGCAAGAATCGCCCCTGGTCGATCACCGCCAGAAGCTCCTGCGTCAGTTGCGTCAGCTCCGCGTCCTGAGCCGTCTCGGCCACTCGCATCGCAAGGTCATAGCCCTGCCGATTCTCCTCGACGAGTTGAAAAACTTCCGCCGGATCGGGATTGCCTTGGAGGATCGCCTGACCGTACCCCTTGGCGAGATCGAACCGCCCAATCTTGAGGTAATGTATCAGGTCGTTCCAGTTCTCCGCGAGCGTTTGCGGCTGGTTCTGCGCAATACCGGTTCCCACGACGCAACATCCGATAACCAGAAGCATTGCGACGGTTCGTCTACTCAGCATCGAGACGTCTCCAAATTCCCGTTGTCCAGTTATGGGACCGCCGGCGGCTGCAAAAGGTGGGAAATATGGCCTGAAAAACCCTTACCTCCCCCGACTCGCAGCGGCGCTGTCGAGCAGCACATGCAGTCGTGCGGTCCATCCCTTTCAGATGCGGTTACAAACAACAAGCCACCGTTAGTATTCGGCTCCACTCTGCCCATACTAAACTCAAATTCCCCCTCTGTCAACAAAAAACCCCCTCCCCAGCCTTCCCATTTCCCCACGACAAGGGGCCCGGAGAGAGCGACTGACACCCTTCCACGCGGTATGTGTGTGAAGGGCGGAGCAAAAGTGTAGCGCCTGGCGGGGCGGCGTAAAACTGTGAC
>CBFDBY010000219.1:0-3803 GCA_965603165.1 uncultured Phycisphaerae bacterium | reverse complement strand
TGCGTGGTGGATGCGAAGACCGGGCGCAAGCTCTGGACCCACAAGGAGCCCACGTATCACGTCCACGACCAGGGCATGATTGGAGACCTGCTGGCGGAGCACCCGGGCATCGAGGTCTACGCCGGCGAGCAGAAGTTCCCTCGCCGCTGGC
This sequence comes from uncultured Phycisphaerae bacterium, assembly GCA_965603165.1. GTDB lineage: Bacteria > Planctomycetota > Phycisphaerae > Sedimentisphaerales > Anaerobacaceae > PLanc-01. The sequence continues at coordinate 3,652 of CBFDBY010000219.1, read as the reverse complement.
TCTACAGCGCCTCCGGCGAGCTTATCGAGTTTCGCGAGAAGGGGGCGCTTGCCCCGCGTACGCTGTGGTGGGATGCTGACGTGCAGAAGGAGATCATTCTCGGTGGCGCTGTCCGGGATTGGAACGGCCCGGTCCTCCAGGCCATCAAGGGACGTGTGATCGCGGTGATGGATTGTCTTGGAGACCACCGCGAAGAAGTGGTTACCAGTGTGAAGGGCGAGTTGCGCATCTACTCGACCACGATTCCCGCTGCCGCTCGACGGCCGTGCTTGTTGCAGGATCATCAGTACCGCATGGGCGTTGTGGCGCAGACGATGGGCTATTATTATCCGGCCCAGCTTGGTGAATAACGACCGATTCCCTTGAGGTAGTGCGACACCATGGAGATTGCAGTCACATCTCATTCGCCCTCGGAGACGCTCGATCTGGGTCGGCGGATCGGTTGCCGGCTCAAGGGCGGCGAGATCTTCGCGCTGTGCGGGCCGTTGGGCAGCGGAAAGACGCACCTCATCAAGGGCGTCGCAGAGGGCGCGGGCGCTACGAGCCGCGAAAGCGTCACAAGCCCTACATTCGTTCTCGTCAACCAGTATTCGGGTCGACTGGATATCTATCACATCGACGCCTACCGGCTCGACTCCATTTCCGAGTTCGAAATGCTCGGCTTCGATGACTTCTGCTATCCAGAGTCCGTCGTCCTGATCGAATGGGCGGATAAAATCGAGCCGGCCATTCACGATACGGGGTATATCCGCATCGATCTGGCGCACGCCGGGCAGCGGACGCGGACCATCCGCATTCAGAACGCGCCCGCGTATCTGAATCTCCTGTAATCCCAAGAGGCGATTTTTTTCCTCCCGCTGTTTTGCACCCCAGACATTGTTTCTTATCTTTTGGTTGAACTGAGTGGGGGCCGCAGATAACGCCGCCCGGCGCGTTCCCGGACGGCACCCTACAGGGCCCCCGAATTCGTCAAGGACTACAAACGTGGAAGTGTTCATGCAGGTATCCGGGTCGTTATTCCTGTCTATTGGGAGGGTCTGCCGCTCAAACAAATCATTTCCGTCAAGTGCCTTGTCGATTCCGTCGATAAGGTTTAGCGTCGTAGACAAAACTGACTCATGCGGATTGCATGGGTCCCATTCAATCAATTTCTCACACTGAGGAGGAAGACAAGATGAAGGCAAAACACGGCTTTACATTAGTCGAAATTCTGATCGTTGTGGTCATTCTCGGTATCCTTGCGGCGATCGTCATTCCGCAGTTTACCCAGGCCAGCAGCGAGGCCAAGACCAACAGCCTCTGCAGCGATCTGCAGACCCTGCGGTCCCAGATCGAGCTGTACAAGTGCCAGCACAACGATGTGAATCCGGTCCTGGCCACCTTCGAGGAGCAGATGATCTACACGTCGGACATCGCTGGCAATCCCAGCACGGACAAGATAAGAACCGCCCTGTACGCGTTCGGTCCGTACCTGGAGAGGCTCCCGGAGAATCCGTTCACCAATAGTGCTACTGTTGTCGGCTGGGGCGCCAGCGCCACGACGGACGGCTGGGAATACAACGCGACCACCGGCGAGATTCGCGCCGCGATTGACACGGTCGATCCCAATGCACATCAAGATCTCTAAGCATCGCATGTGCTAATCTGTAACGCGTCATCAAAGGCTGACCGTGGGAGGACGCTTTGTCCAAGCCGGTCAGCCTTTTTGATGAAATGCAAAGGAGCGTTAGGGGATGCAAAGGTTAGATATGAGACGGGCGAGGGCGTTCACGCTGGTTGAGATCCTGATCGTGGTGGTCTTGCTGGGTGTCCTGGCCGCCATTGTGGTTCCGACCGTCGGCAACAGCGCCACGCGCGCCCGGGAGACCACGCTGGCGATGGACCTGAACCTGCTGCGGCGGTTCATCCCGATCTATACGAGCCAGCATCTGGAGACGCCACCCGGGTACCCGAACGGGAACAGAAACACGCCTCCCACGGAAGATGCCTTTGTCGAGCAGGCCACGTTATCCAGCACCGCCGCCGGCCTGACGGCCGCACGAGGGAGCGCGGGTTTTCCGTACGGGCCCTATCTGTCCAAGATACCGGTGAATCCATTCAACAGGCTGGATACCGTTGAGATCCTGGCCGACGGTCAGGCGTTCCCGGCGACGGCGGATGACAGCGACGGTTGGGTCTGCAAACCGGCCACGGGCGAGATCAGGCCCGACAACACCGGCAGTGACAGTTCCGGCGAGTTGTACTATGACTATTGATCCCACGCAAACAAGCGGTCCGGCACGAGCCGGCTTTACGCTGCCCGAAGCCGTCATGGCTATGGTCATCCTGGGCATCGCGGCAGCCGGGGTGATGCTCCCGTTCAGTGCCGGCGCATCGGCCCAGGCCCACGGCGTGCATAAAACGCTGGCGGCGAACCTCGCCAACGATCTGATGGAGCGGATCGCGACGAAGCCGTTCCACGATCCCGATGGCAGTGCCTACGACTACCTGCCCGGGCCGGAGGCGGGGGAGGCAACGATTGCCGATTTTGACAACGTTGACGACTTTGACGGCTATGTGGAGTCGCAGGGACAGGTGAGCGACGCCAGCGCCGTTGTCATCACGGATCCAATGTACGCCAACTTCAGTCGGCAGGTGACCTGTTCGTACGTGTACGTCCCGCAGCAAAACCCGCCAACGGCGTCGCCGAACTTTATTCTCGTTTCCGTGGAGGTCGGTTATCAGGGCAGACCGGTCGTGACGGTCAGTCGCCTCGTAAGCGAGTGAGATTCCGCGGGGCGATCAGACGCGCGGCGTTGGAGACTGCCGAGTCATTATCTATTCTTTAGGCAGAGATCGGGCCGTGTCATATGCACGGTCCGAAAATTTTCTTTCTGTACCGAGATCACGATGTTTGGAAATGGAAATGATGCAGAATACTCAGCACACCAAGGCTTTCACCCTGATTGAGCTGCTGGTCGGGCTGCTCATCACGAGCATCATTCTCTCCGCCGTCGCGACCTTGGCCTTCGCCTTCACGAGCGCAAATACCGCCAGCGGGGATACGGCCTATAAGCAGGCACAGCTCCGTCATGCAACGCTGTACATTTCCGAGCTGATTCGCAAGTGTAAACTCGTCTGTTCCGTCACGGGCAACGAGGTGGTCGTGTGGCGCGACGACGACAACGCCGATAATCAAATCAACCTCAACGAGCTCGTCTACATCCAGCGGGGGACGAACGCGGATACGCTTCGGCTGTGCCGATTTTCCTCCGTCGACAATCCCCAAATGGATGTCAGCGGTCTTACGGTGTTGGCGACAGCATCGTCTCCGTCCGGCCACAGCGAACGGTACGTGCCATTGATTCCGGAGTGCGCCGACGTACAGTTCGTTCTTGACCGGGCGCCTCCATTCACCCGGTTGGTTACGATCTCGTTCGATTTGACCGAGAACAACCTTGTACGGCGGTATGAAATCGCTGCGGCACTGCGTGCCTGGGCCGGTCATCTGCTCAATGAGGCCGGCGACGCCATCGTGGCGACGGACGACGATTAGACACAATAGGGGGCGACGAGTACAGAATGCCTGCGATCATCCATCCATCCTGCGTTACCGATCGCCGCCGCGGTGTGGCCCTGCTGATGGTCCTTCTGATCGTCCTGGCCGTAACGA
>CBFDBY010000218.1:0-3872 GCA_965603165.1 uncultured Phycisphaerae bacterium | reverse complement strand
AGCGGAGTCGGGCTGTTCCTGGGGACGCAGTTTGCCGGGATTGTCATGGACAAGTTCCGCGTGGAAGGGCAGTTCCAGTGGCGGAAGCTCTGGATGGTGCCCGGCGCGATCATGCTAGCCTGTGTCGTGGCGCTGATCCTGTTGTTCAAAGGGGCCGTTTGACGCGGACGCGGATTCTCTCTTGTGGATGAAGGCCGAAGCACGGCGGTGTATCGGCAGAAAGATAGCACGACTGGTTACGGAAGCTCAGGCGCTCGTGACGGCGACAGGATGTTTTCCGGCAGGTGAGATTCCTTCAGACGGTGAATTTGCGAAACTCCGTCATGAGCGCCTTTGTGTGTGGGCCGGGACTGCCTGCGCCGATGACGGTGCTGTCGAACCTCACGACCGGGACGATGTCTTTCGTCGTCACGGCGATGAACATCTCGTCGGCGGCAGCGGCCTGTGGCGGCGTCAGGCAATCCTCCTTAATCGCCAGGCCGATGTTGCTGGCGGCCTTGAGGACGTATTGACGGGTGATCGACGGCAGAATGTTGGCCGTCAGCGGGGCGGTTTGCAGCGTCCGGCCGATGATAGCGAAGAAGGCCGATCCGGAACCTTCCGTGATGCACCCTGCCTCGTCCACCAGGATCGCCTCCTCGCAGCCCTTGTCCACGGCGTCCTGCCGCGCCAGGACGTTGGCCAGCAGGTTGAGCGACTTGATATCGCATCGTTTCCACCGCCAGTCGGGGTGCGTTGAGACGGTGATGCCCTTGGCCTTTTCCTCGGTGCTATCCGGTGCGTCGCCCACGGTGAGGAAGAAGTTGGGCTCAAGATCCGCCTCCCAGACGTGGTTGCGGGGGGCCGAGCCGCGGGTCACGTGGAAGTAAATCCTGGCGTTGGACAAGCCGGCCGTCGTGAACGCCCGTTCCACGCGGTCGCGGACATGGCCCAGATCGACGCTGTTGATACGGATGGCCGCCAGGCTCGTCGCGAACCGCTGCAGGTGCTCCTCCAGGGCGAAAATCTTGCCGTTATAGCTGCGCAGGACCTCGTAAACCCCGTCGCCGAAGTAGATCCCCCGGTCGAAATAGATGGGGTCCAGGCTCTCAAGGGGGGTGATTCTATCGTTGACCATCGCCAGTTTGAGCATACAGACACTCCCGAAACAGGTTCCATCCAAATCCGGGCAACACCCGAGTGATCGACAAGCACCGAAAATACTACAGAAAAGGCTTTACAAGAAGCCCAGTGTGAGCTATTTTACCGGTTTTCCCGAGATTTGAAACGTTGGACTGGGAGTTTCTGAATGTACGCAGTCATCGAACAAGGTGGAAAGCAATATAAGGTGGCCGAGGGCGACCGGCTGGAAATCGATCTGACCGACGTGGCCCCGGATGCGAAAACGATCGATCTGGACAAGGTCCTCTTCATCGGCGGCGACGGCGAAAGCCGGATCGGAAAGCCCTACATCGAGGGCGCGAAGGTGACCGCCTCGTTCGCCGCTACGGCCGAAGAGGCCGTCGTAAAGGGCAAGAAGCTCTACGTCACCCATTTCCGCCGCCGCAAGAACAGCCAGCGAAGGATCGGCCACCGCCAGAAGTACCTCCAGGTGACCATCGACAAAATCGAGGGATAACCCCCTCGCGACCGGCCGTCAGCGGACCCGACCATCACACGGGTCCCCGCTGTATCTCCGCCATTCGAGCAACTCTTCTGAGAAACATGCTTACGCGAGCGTAAGCATGCCACCCGCACTATGTAACGCGAGGCCTCGTCTCCCAGTGTCATCTCGAGCGGAGCGAAGCGGAGTCGAGATATCTGCCTGCGGATGTGGCGTGTCTCTCGTTGACAGTCTGCCCGGTCGGCCGGGTGCCATGTCCACGCTTGCGTGGACATGCTCCGTGCGGCGGATAAGGCATGCCTGCGCAGGCGTGAGCATAGCACCCGACCGGGCTTGCCTGTGCAGGATCGAATGGGCGGGGGGAGGAAATCAGGGCTGGCGACCTTCCTTTTTCCCCCTTTCCTGCCGGAAAATCCTTGCAGGGACGGGCCATTCTGCGGTAGAATACAATGAGATCGAGGCATGAAGGCGGGCCGAGAGATATCATATTGCGGACCGTTATCATACTTTCGTATCGCCTTTCATACCGCCTTGCCTTCATGGATCGTGGACCGCGTCGTTGTCTGGGGCATCTGATCCCCGGCGAGCGAGCGAGTCACGGGTATCATTCCATGCTTGTTGGAAGGGCGAGAACCATGAAGCGGAGCGAATCATTCAATACGATGGCCGCCGCCTGCGCCGCCATCCTCAGCCTCTGTTCCCTTGCCTGGGGCAAGGTGATCTACGTGGATGATGATGCCAAAGCGCCCGGCGATGGCTTGTCCTGGGAGACGGCGTACAGGTTCCTGCAGGATTCTCTGGCCGACGCGAAATCAGCAGAGAAACCTGTCGAGATCAGAGTGGCCCAGGGGGTGTATAAGCCGGATCGAGATTCCGCCAATCCGCAAGGAACGGGAAAACACTCCAGATCTTACTTTTCGTTGGACGATGGTATGAACCTGCTAGGGGGGTATGCCGGGCTCTCCGCGATGGATCCCAACGCGCAGGATGTCGAGCTGTACCAGACGATCTTGAGCGGCGACCTCTTGGGAAATGACGCACCCGTAACCGATCCGGCGCTGCTGATGGAAGATCCCACACGCACAGACAATTCACTGGTCATGCGGATCCACGGCGGCGGGGTGCGACTGGAGGGATGCACGGTCACCGCCGGCTATGGCGGAGGCGTTTGGGTATTTGAATCACCGTCGCGAACGACTTCCGACGTAATTATCAGCGACTGCGTGTTCTATGGCAACTGTGCACTGTACCATACGGATGTTGCTGCGGCGGGCGCGGTGACTGCGTATTCCGGTGCGAATATCATTTTGACGCGGTGCTCGTTCACGGCCAATGCGGGAGCTTGTGGTGCGGTATATGCCGATGACGCCGTTGTAGACAATTCCCGGTTCATCCGAAACTACGGATGGCTGCAGGGTGGTGCAGGATTCCTATCTCGCAGCACGCTGACTGATTGTGTGTTCACAGGCAATCGGGCGAGAATCGCTGGCGGCGCCCTTTATTTGACATCCTCTTTCGAAGGCATGAACACGGTGGTTGGGTGTGTTTTTCGGCGAAACTCGGCCGACGGAGGCGCGGGCGCTGTTATATGTTATGGAGACTCAGACGTGCGAAGCTGTGTCTTTATCGGGAATGAAGCGGCCACCGTCGGCGGTGCCGGTATTGACGGAGACCCCGGCTACCTCGAATTGAGGAATTGCGTGATGGCTGGGAATCGGGCTGGTGAATCCGGCGGAGCATGGTTCAGCGGGTATAGCGGTACGCTAACCGTAGTCAATTGTACCGGATCAGGCAATTGTGCCCCGGAGGGAGGCTTTCTCATGGTGGATCACGATAGGGAGGAGGCCTCGGCATACACCTTGATATCGAACTGCATTTTGTCGACGAGAGACGATACGATCTGGAGTAGTGACTCGCCCGTCGAGATCAGGTACAGTTGCGTTGGTGAGGGCACGGGCGGTGTCGATGACTCGAATGATTGGCTTACGTGGGGGCCGGGCAACGTACAGGCCGATCCCTGCTTCGCTGATCCGGGCTCCTGGGACTCCAATGGCACGCTCGACGATCCCAACGATGACTTCTTCGTCGAGGGAGACTATCACCTGAAATCCCAGGCCGGACGCTGGGACCCGACCAGCGAGAGTTGGATCAAGGATGAAGTCACAAGCCCATGTATCGATGGAGGAGACCCGATGGCAGCCATCGGGCAGGAGCCGTTTCCCCATGGCGGGCGCGTCAACATGGGCGCTTACGGCGGGACGGTCGAGGC
>CBFDBY010000217.1:0-3876 GCA_965603165.1 uncultured Phycisphaerae bacterium | reverse complement strand
CCGGCCGATTTGGCGGTCGAGATCGGATACGGAGGCGTAGTAGATCTGCTTGACTCCCTCATACGGCACCCCGGCGGGTGCATATCGCTTGTACGGCTCCATCTGTTCGGCCGTGGGGTGCAGCGTCGCATGGGGAACCAGCGTCCAGGCATTGACATAGAACGGCTGATCGCGATGGTTCTCGATGAAAGCGATGGCGCGGTCCATGATCTGTGCGGTGGATTTGGCCCGGAAATAGGGATCGTCCCGGCCCGCAAGCTGAGGCCCGGAAGAGTTAACGGTGCAGTGTTCCTCGAAGCCGTATGCTCCGGGCGTGGGCGCGTCCTTGCCGGAACCGAGATGCCATTTGCCGAAGTGCCCGGTCGCATAGCCGGCCGTCTTGAGCAGTTTCGCGACGGTCGGGGCCTCGGGATCGAGCCAGTTTGGCATGCCGCGGGCCTCGTTCTGCTTGTCAGAGGCGAAATGGCCGTGAATTCGAAGTCGGGCCGGGAATTGCCCCGTCATGATCGCGGCCCGCGAAGGCGAGCAGACGGAGCCGCTCACGTAGAACTGCGTGAAGAGAGTGCCCTGCTCCGCAAGGCGGTCCAGATTGGGCGTTCGGATCTGCCGGTTGCCATAACACCCCAGATCGCCCCAGCCCAAATCGTCGGCGAAAATGAAGACGAAATTCGGCCTGCCCGCCGAGCTCGAAGCGCGGGCCCGTGACAGCGATGGGGGCACAGCAAAGGCAAGAGCCGCCTTGCAGCAGCCGGCCATGAACCTTCGCCTGCTTGTCGCGACCGTACAACGCACGTCTGCAGTCCCTTTCGAACAGGACTCGCGATGGATCTCGGCCGAAACGGCTCGGCCAGACTCCAATCGTACCGCCGGTGGCCGAGCCTGTCGATGGATTTTGCGAGGATTGAGGCTTGTCCGGCAGCGTCACGGACACTATAGTGGAGCCAAACGGGACAATTGGGTGTGGATATGGGTGAACCTGAAACGATTGAGGTATTTGACAATCCGCGTCCGGGACGCGATTATACGATCACGATTCGCTGTCCGGAGTTCACGAGCGTCTGTCCCCGAACGGGCCAGCCGGACTTCGGCGAGATCACGGTGGAGTACTGTCCCGACAAGCGCTGCATTGAGCTTAAGAGCCTGAAGTTCTATTTGCAGGGCTATCGCAGCAAGGGCATCTTTTACGAATCGCTGACGAATGATATACTGGACGACCTGACCGGCGTCTGTCAGCCGCGATGGATGAAAGTGACGGCCCGATTCACGCCTCGCGGCGGCATTACGACCGATGTCGTTGCCGAATACAGGGCAAGCGTGTGATATCTCTGTTGAGGTACCTCAATGGCCATCAAGTTTCATTGCGACCACTGTGGAAAGAAGATCGAGGCTCCCGACAATGCGGGGGGCAAATGGGGCAAGTGTCCGGCGTGCCACAACAAAGTCTACGTGCCGCAGCCGCCCAGCGAGGACGACGAGCTCAAGCTCGCCCCCATTGATGAGACCGAAGAGCAGAAGCGAAAACAGTTGATGAACGAGACGTTTCAGCTTACCCGCGACATCCTGCAAGAGCGCAACATCCCGGAGGCCGGCCCCGCCAGCGGCCCTGCGTCGGAGATCGGTGGAGAGAAACTGACGAACCACATCATCCTGTACCTGCGGCAGATGGCCGACGGCAGCCTCGATGACGCCCAGCGCACGGCCGACCTCATCGTGCCGCACCGCCGCCAGGCCGTCGCAATCCTGGATCAGATGGCGACGAGCGACACCCCGGAGCCCGAATTGCAGGACATCCCCATGCAGGTACTCTCCGGCCTGATTCGCAATCTGCGAACGCGAATCAGCTAAAAGCCCAGGGGGATCGGCCACACAGAAACCGAACGTCCGCTCCACGGCGCGGGGTCTTTACCTCCTGTCTCCACAGACTCCCCCAGCGCTTCGGGCAACTGATTCGCACGTCGTGCCTGTGCCCTGGCCGGCCTGGAGACCATGCGTTATCTCGCGCTTGTCTCGGCAAAGATCCCGTAACCCGAGCCATCCTGATCCTGGCTGATCCAGACGACAACATAGTCGCCGTCCGGAGACATCGCCACATCCGGATACCACTGTCGTCCCGCCACGCACGTGTTCAGCGCAAGCGGACCGCCGTGCAGCTCGCCCTCGCCCGTGCAGCATTGTCCAAAAACGCCGTAGCAGTCGCCATCCTGCCCCTGGCTTTCCCAGATGGCCAGATACTCACCCTTGCCGTTCGTGGCAATGCACGGACGGCCTTGATTCTCCTCGAGACAGTCGCTGATAACATAGGACTCCGTGATGGGTGAGCCCTGTGAATCAAACGTCTGCATACAGATGTCGTGTGGGAATGGCCCAACGGCCCAGGTGACGGCAAACTGCCCGGCTGCGCCGACGGCAATGGAAGGACCGTACCAACGGTTATAAAGGTCACCAGTGATACAAACGGCATTACCCGCAGGCGTGCCATCGGCCTCAAACCGACGGAGCTGGATGTACTCACCATACGGCTGATTGTAGGTATCGCCCAGGCGGATCCACGTGACGATGAATCCGGAATCTTCCATGGCCACGTCGGGCCACCGGGCCTGGGCACTTTCGGCGACCGGAAACTCGTCGCCGACAGGCGAACCATCCTCATGGTAGACCCGGCCCGCAGCAAAGCATCGCGCCCGCAGGCCCATGCCGCAATGGTTGGTCCAGACGATGACGAAAGCACCGGCGGCGTTCATTCCTATGCTCGGTGTGGACTGAGCTACCGCCTCAGAGGAGGTATTGACCAGGAACTCATCCGTTAGCGGCGTCCCCTGTAGATCGAACATCCTGGCGACGACGGCACGCTGCCCCTCTTGCACGCCGATCCACACGACGACCACCTTGCCCGAAGCGGATATTGCCACGGCCGGTCCCCAGTTATCCACGTCGGCAACAGAGTCGTTCGCCCTGAATTCCCCGGTGATGGGCGTCCCGTCAGCGTGAAAACAGCGAGCATACACCCCCCCGCCTCGGCCATCACACGGGTTGCTCCGCCAGGCAACCACGAAATCACCCACTTCGTTCATCGCCACCGCGGGGTGCATCTGGTCGTGCTGTGTATATTGATGAACCTGGAATTCCGCCGAGCCAACAGCCGCGAGCGTCAACACAGCCCAGAGCAGCGCATACATTCTCCCGCGAACCATGGTTGTACTCCTTCCTCGTTTCCCGGACGGAAATCCCGCGTTACATCACACTCACTGGTCCGCCAATTTCCGCCCATTCGTTTGATGCACGTACTACCTATTACGACGCACGCAGAACCGATTTGTTACAAAGAAAGCACGCCAAGGCAGTAGAATTTACGGTCGCGCGATGTGCAGATACTCTCCTGCGGGGCGATGGTCTGAGGGCGGACGTTCGACATTCATCGAGCACCTCAATCTCCCGCGAGAAAGAGGTGTTTGGTGGGACCGGCGTTCCCTGCTGGCCAAGTATTGTTGTCGATATATAATGGGCATGTTGAACTACACGGCCGTATACATACGGGAAGATGCGGCTGTCGCCAACAGGCGGGCCCACCCAGGCCTGGGATGGAAGTCCGCAGTGGTATAAGAGAAGACTGAAAGATAGAAAGGACATAGCATGGATCGATGGCGAACAGTGTTATCCTCTGTCGGAAGGATTTCACGTCTTTGTCTATCTCTGGTCGTGCTGACCGCCGTGGCTGGCCGAGGTCCCCTGTTCGCCGGCACGATCGACCCCATCCGGCTACACCCGGACAATCCCCACTACTTCCTTTGGCGCCAAAAGCCCGTCCTCCTAATCACATCCGGAGAACACTACGGGGCGGTGCTGAACCGCGCGTTTGACTACCCGCGGTATCTGGCG
>CBFDBY010000216.1:0-4192 GCA_965603165.1 uncultured Phycisphaerae bacterium | reverse complement strand
GAGCCGTCGCCGTTGAGCGGCTTGTAGGCGAAGCGGAAGTCGTCCGCCGCGTCGTAGATGTCGTGGCCCGAGCCGCTCATTGTGATGCTGCCATCAGCGTTCTCGGCGAACGCCACCGGATAGCCGTGGTACCAGAGGCTCAGGTCCGTAACGCCGTCGACCGTCCAATCCTGCACCGGATCGAACGCCCGCTCGACCTCGCTGTAGTACGGCGAATTGACGTTGTTGTAGTCCATGGGCATCGATTGGCCCCCGCCGTGGACAATGCTCGTCTCGGCGAACGGCGCCTCGAAATAGCCGACAATCGAGCCGGTATTGTTCGTCAGACCGTCAAGCCACGTCTGCCAGATGGTCGTGCCGGCCTCGATATCGTTCGTGTAGCTCTCGAAGTCGTCCACAACCATGTATTCGGTCGTGGAGAAGCTCCAGACGTGCCCTTCCATGGTCGGACCGCCGGCGTCACTGACCTCGTTGACCTTCCAGTAGTAGAACTGTCCGTACGTAAGCCCATCCGGCTCGAACCGGGCCGCGCTAACGTTCTGCACCGGCGCCGTCCCCTCCTCAACCGCGTTGCGATCATCACTGAAATACACGTCGTGCGAAGCGGCCTCACGTCCCGGCCTCCAGGTCAGAGTCACATCCAGAGGGGCCCCTGCGCTTCCCGAAGCGGGGCTGGGCTGCCTGGCCTTGACGGGAACGTGGTAGAACCGCACCTCGCTCAGGCCGACCTGCTGCACAATGCCGAGCCAGTTGTTCGCGATCGTCAGTCGAACGAACTTCGCCCGCACGCCCGCCATATCGACCTTCGTATTCGCGGTGTAGCCGACCTCGCCGGGGGCCTGGGCGAACTCCACTTCCGTCAGCGTGGTCCACTCGGCACCGTCCAGCGAGTACTCGACCGTCACGTCTCTGGCCCCGAAACCGATGTAGGTCTCGACCGTCTGGTTCGAGTTCCACACCCACAGTTCGGAGAGCTTATAGACATCATCGAACTCATACTGGATCCAGGCCGGCAGCACCGCAAGCGGATCGCTGAGCCACATGGCGATGTCCAACATCGAGTGCTCGTCGCCGGTCATGCCCGAGCCGTCTACCGTCTTATCGGGCGTCATGCCCTTGGCTGTGGTGGCCGAGCTGGCCGTGGCCGTCACGTTCTGAAGGGGATAGGTGAATGGTTCGACCGTGAAGCTCCAAACGGGACCCCGGAAGACAGTGGGATCCGGCGGCGCGTTGACTTCATCCACGCGCCAGTAGTACGTCTGTCCGAATTCCAGCCGGACAACATCGTACGTATTAGCGTCCTGGCCCGGGCCGACCAGCACGCCTTTTGCATCGGTCCCGCTCGCGGTGTTCACGTCGTCGAACGAGGTCCCGAAGTAGACGTCGTGCGCGGCGGCATAGACTCCAGGCGTCCACCCCAGAGTGACGTCCCGAGGCACATCGGTGGCGTTAACCTCCGGGCTCGGGGCCGACGCCAGCTCGAGCGCGGTGCCCTCCATCAGAGCCGGGATCTCCTCAGGAGCCAGAACCCTGTTGAACACCTTAATGTCGTCGATGACTGCCGCGGCACCGTTGGTCATGGGGATGTAGGCGACCGTCTGATAACCGAAGCGCGGGTTCGGATCAAGGTCGGGAAAGTCGCCCAGGTTGTCGCCCCTCGCAATCTCTTCGCCGTTGAGGTACAGAATCGCCGGCCCCCCGCCGAACTGCCACGTCACGGCCACGTGGAACCAAGTGTCGGCGATGATCGCTCCGGCGGCGGTAATCTCAATGTTCTGGAAATCCGTATCGGCCGCGTCTTCCAGGTAGAAGCCGAAGTTCTCCGGGCCCATGTCGGCGTGGTTGGCCCCCTTGCCGATGAAGAAGTAAATGGTGCCAGTGCCGGCGTCGAAGAGCCGGTAGTCGGCCGGGTCCGAGCCGTCCCAGTCGGGCTTGAACCAGAACGCCAGCGTGCAGGTCTCGGTGAGGATGTTGGGGATCGCGACGTAGGCCTCGGATCCATCGAGGTAGACACCGCCGCCGTACAGGCCGGAGGTGAATTCGGCGCTGCCCCCGAGGCTGCCGTGATTGCCTTGCCCGCTAGCGTCAGTCGCCACCGTCCCGCCGGCCTGATCCAGCAGCCACCAGCCGATCAAGCTCGGGTCGCCCGCGGCCCCCCAGCACGCTCCGGACCAGAACAGGATTGCCCCCAACACGAGTAAAATCGAGAATTCTCTTCGCATGATCGTCCTCCTTTGGGCACTGTAGAATGTTGCACCTTGGGCCGCAGGTGGCGGACAGACAACCTCTCCGCGCTGCCCCGTCGGCCGCAGGAATCGATCATTCAGCACACAGGACCAGACCATCTTGTGAACGCGAGGGCTGGCGTCAAATGTAAGACCGCGACAAGTTGACGGTTGGCCTCCGAGCTCGGCGCATGAAACTCCATTTCCCATTATCGGCTGCCAAGGGGGCGCATTCAACCTCATAGATGCCCCATAAACCTTCATTTTGTGCGGCGACGGCTTGGCTCAGTCCAGCCAATGACGCTTGCGGTACTGCAAGGGCGTCGTCCCCATATCCTGCTTACAGTACCGCGCAGCGTTCTTCATATCCGTGCCGCCCAACCTGGCAGCGATTTTACCGATCTACAAGTCCGGCTATCATATCCAATCCGGATATCATTCAGAGGGGACGTAGTCTCCTTCATAGAACTTGACGCCGTCGACCCAGAAACCGCCTACGGCAGACCCTATGTGAAACGTGAAGCCCGCCGGGGCGACGTCCTGCGTGAAGACCGGCGTCGTGACGTGATATTCCGCCCATTCGTCGGTTATGGTCATCATCTGCTCACCATATCCCGTCCACGGGTCTTCTGCCAGTTCCGGCTTCATATTGATGTCCAGCGTTCCCTGTTTGGCCTTGAGAAAGGCGGAAACGGTGTACTTCTTGCCGCCCTGGAAGACCTCGCCCTGGGGCTGGAGGCCGGCTTCCCAGGATTCAGCAGCTCCGGCAGCCACGTCAACATAGAGGCAGTGGAGCCCCTCGGCGGGACCCTCGGGCACCGCGGCGCCCACCAGTTCCGTGACCACTTCGCCGGTCGCATCGCCGTAGATGCCCCAGGGCTCCAGGACGCCATCCTCAAAACCGCCGTTGACCAGCAGGTTGCTGGTGTCGTACTGCATAGGCCGGCCAACGCGGATGTCGTCGATGAAGATCCTTCCGGCGCCATCAGGCTGCGGGTTGTCGCGATCGCCCACGCCGATGTAGATCTTCTCGACCCTGGACAGGTTCACGCCGGCCAGATCGCTCAGCGGGATCTTCCACTCGGTCCATTCGTTGGCGTTCACCGCCACCGGATCCGGGTTGGTGATTGTCACGCTCTTGTTGCTGCTGTCCTGGACCACGAGGTACAGATCGTCCGCGTCATTGCCCGGCTGCGGATCGTCGCCGATGGCCGCCACCCGCCACGGCCCCGTGCCGCTGGAGGTGATCTCGGAGAATTCCGCCATCGTCACCAGAGAGGCATCATGACTGGTCACGCACAGACCGATCACCGGATTGCCGGTCATCGAGATCGAGACCGGCGTGCCGTCGTCTGCCGTGATCTCCTGCCAAGTGGTCCCGTCGGTCGAGTAATGCGCCGTGAAGACGTCGCCCGTGCGGGTCAGCTTGACGTACTGCGGAGCGGCCAAATCCGCCACAGCGTTCGTCTCAGGAGTCACGCCCATGAACAGCCGCCGCCCGAACTCGACGCCATTGACCGGCGTCATGACCATATACACACACCTCGCGTCATCCATGAGCGATTCGCGGATCATCACACCGGCCTTGGCCCAGTCGTTCGTGTTGCCGATGCTGTCGACCCGGGCAATGATGGAGCCGTCGCCGTTGAGCGGCTTGTAGGCGAAGCGGAAGTCGTCCGCCGCGTCGTAGATGTCGTGGCCCGAGCCGCTCATTGTGATGCTGCCATCAGCGTTCTCGGCGAACGCCACCGGATAGCCGTGGTACCAGAGGCTCAGGTCCGTAACGCCGTCGACCGTCCAATCCTGCACCGGATCGAACGCCCGCTCGACCTCGCTGTAGTACGGCGAATTGACGTTGTTGTAGTCCATGGGCATCGATTGGCCCCCGCCGTGGACAATGCTCGTCTCGGCGAACGGCGCCTCGAAATAGCCGACAATCGAGCCGGTATTGTTCGTCAGACCGTCAA
>CBFDBY010000215.1:0-4315 GCA_965603165.1 uncultured Phycisphaerae bacterium | reverse complement strand
CAAGAATCGCAGACGATAGGCTTGCCCCCTTGGCAGTCAGGCGCAAGGCCGGCCGTTTCCAAGAGGGGCCCGCGCCGCGCTCCGGCGACGGCGGACAAATCTCCGCAATCGGTTTGCCATGACGCAGCACCAGGAAGGCCTCCCCCTTCTCGACATCGGAGAACACCCCTGACGCTCGCTTTCGGAACTCCGTGAACGTGATCGTTTTCACTTGCAGACTCCCAACTCAAACTGCACACTCTGTACATAAGTGTACAATTCATGAGCGGGCCTGTCAAGGCCCTCTGCGTGTAGAAGCCGTGCGAGCGTTCCTCACCAGTCTATCTTGTGGCCTTGGCTTTACGGATGGGCTTCTGCTGGATGAATCGGCTGATGTTCCGGACCGCCTGGCGGAGACGCTGCTCGTTCTCGACCAGGGCGATACGCATGTAGCCCTCGCCGTTCTCGCCAAAGGCCCGGCCGGGGGCGATGGCCACCTCCGCATGCTCCATGAGATCCATGGCGTAGTCGATCGTGCCCTTGCCGTTGAGGTGCTCGTCGGGGACGCGGGCCCACACGAACATGCTGGCGCGGGGCTTGTCCACCTTCCAGCCGATTCGCTCCAGGCCGTCGCAGAGGACATCCCGCCTCGACTGGTATTTGAGGTTCTGGGCGACGATGGCGTCCTCACAATGCCGCATCGCGATGATGCCGGCGATCTGGATCGCCTGGAAGATCCCGTAGTCGTAGTAACCCTTGATCGTGGCCAGATAGTCGATCATCTGCCGGTTGCCCGCCACGAATCCAGTGCGGAAACCGGCCATATTATAGGGCTTGCTCAGCGTGGTGAACTCGACCCCAACGTCCTTGGCCCCTTTGGCGGAGAGAAAACTCGGGGGGCTGTAGCCGTCGAACGCCGTCTCGCCGTAGGCAAAATCGTGGATGACCTGGAACTTGAAGTGCTTGGCCAAATCGACGACCGGCTCGAAGAACCCGGGATCGACCGTCATGGCGGTCGGATTGTGCGGATAGTTCAGGATGAGCAGCTTGGGCTTGGGGAACAAGTGCTCGCAGACCATCGCGATGGTGTCGAGGAACTTCTGGTCGTTGCCGAGCGGGACCGTGATGACGTTCGCCCCGGCTAAGACGACGCCGTAGTTGTGAATGGGGAACGCCGGGTCGGGCACGATCACCGTGTCGCCGGGCCCGAGCATCGCCAGGCACAGATGGCTGAAACCCTCCTTGGAACCGATGCAGGCGAGGACCTCCGTCTCCGGGTCCAGATCTACCTCCCATTTTCGGGCGTACTTCTTGGCCATCTCCGCCCGGAGGTTTTTGACCCCTTTCGAGGCGCTGTAGCGATGGTTCCGCGGGTCGCGGGCGGCCTCGCAGAGCTTGTCGATCACGATCTGCGGCGCGGGATCGCTGGGATTGCCCATCCCCAGGTCGATGATGTCCGCCCCTTGTTGCCTTTTGGTGAGCTTGAGCGCATTGAGGCGGCCGAAGAGATACGGCGGCAGCCGGGTGATCCGAATCGCCGGCTCAATGCGATATTCATCACTGTTGTTCTTATCCCACATGCTCCAAACCTGCAACGTTGTCGGTATACAACCGGCCCTATTGTTCTCGTGTTCGAGGGGCTTCAGGCAGGTCGTATCGCGCCGGCCGGTGGGAGCCAGTCTGTCCACCCGCCGGGCCGTGATCCTACCTGCACAGACAGGGCATCCCGTCCGTCCCACGACAGCACCGTATTGTAGCACGTCCCCCGCCAAATGCAAAACCCTCTCGTTGGTTCTGTGCCAGTCTGTTTGTTTGGGCGAACGGTCCACACCCCCCAACCCCACTATCTCTTTCGGCCGGACACGCCCGCCGCCTACAGTCATTTAGCCCAAGAGAAGCCGCCGGCACCAGGAAATCTGCGTTGTCCCCCGCGCCGCCCAGAGCACGACCCGGCGGAATCACCCCCGGAACGCGCCGAGACCACCCGCACCCCAACGATTGACAGGCGAGTCAACCTGCTTAGGAGCCACCGGGCGGGTGGGCAAAGCATGAGACGACATAGAGCGATGCATTGGCAGCAGGCGGTCAGTCTGCGATTCGGATGTGGAGGAGAGTGCCGCGCGCTCCGCGAAACCACACCTTCTCTATCTGGTGCTGGCGTTCAGTATCGTCAATCCGACGATGTCTTTGCCGTCCTTGCGGATCAGGATGTCGTCGCCCAACTCAATTGTCTCCGTGGCTCTTTGAGGCTTGCGGAAGCTCATGTAGAGCACATCGGCCTGCTTATCATAATCCAGCCACATATGCTGTGTGGGGAGTTTCAGCATCTCCGTCGCCACAGCAACACAGTTGCTGACGAAATCTGCTGTCTTCTTTGCGGCTACGGTCGCCATATCACTTCTCCTTTGGGCCATTCTATCATCGTAGGCGAATTAGGTGCAAATGCAAGGGACAAATCAGGCAGCCGATGCCACGTCTCTTTCCAGTCCCCTCCGATGGAGTGGCGACGCTGCGAGGCAGCTTTCATGTCACCGCCACTTCGGATTGGCCACCGGGAACGTGATGACGGCCTGGTATTTCGGGGCCTCGCCAGAAGGCTGGCGGCGGTGTTCCATGAGGCCCCGGGAGCCCACCTCGGAGTACGTACCTGCGGAAGAGAAAGTGGCAGCAAGGGTGCCGCCGCTGGCCCTTTGGCCGGCTAAGTAGTCGAGCGAAAGACCCTTAGTTCGCGGGTGGCGGTTGCCGGTGTGAGAGAGTTCCATCAGTGGCTCGTTGATCATGGCGTTGGGATTCCGGGCGAACCACCATCGAGACCACTCGCCCGCCAGTTCTCCGGCAGGTTTGGATCGGCGGTCACGTCGACAAGCTCCAGCGAGGGGCCGTCGCCGTCGGCTGTTGCCGGCCAGGGGCTTTCCGTTCCGTAGGTGAACGCCAGAATCGTCTCTCCGGCGGCGTCCGTCAGCTCAATATGCTCGCCGCCGTTGGAAAGCCGGCCCGAGTACTCGCCCACGATCGGCAAACCGACCCCGTATCGCATCTCAAATGCGCCGATATTCTTGACCAACAGCACGCATTGCCCGCGAGCCAACCGTGGATCCGCCAAATCGGTGAAGTCGAATTCGATGCCGTCGACAAAGCACAGCCCCGTCACGTCCAGCGTGGTCGCGCCGGAATTGACCAGTTCGACAAACTCGAAATCATTTTCGTCGTCGAAGCCCGCCGCTTGTTCCTCTGTCGTGGGCGCAGAGGGGTGATAGTGCAGTTCGGTGATTGCCAATGTGGGCGAGCCCACGGAGAAGGTTGCCTCGTTGAGCGCGCTCCATTCCATGCCGTCGAAGGCTCGCGCCTTGATCGTGGTCAAGTCCTCCAGTGTGATCGGTCCGACGTACTCGTGGGCCGTTGGCTGATTGCCCGTGACATTCCGTTCTCCGACCACCAGTTCGGCGTCGATGAGGAAATCGGAACTTCCCAGCGAGACGTTCAAGCCGTGGATCGCCAGGAGGTTCTGTCGCGGCTGGAGAGCGTAACGAAAGCTGCTCACGTCAAAACTGCTGAACTGGACGGCCGCTGCGTCGTCGTGGCCGGCCGTCGCCGTGGAGTTCCATTGAACGCTGGTCGGCGCGTTCTCCCAGACGACGGGGATGCCGTTGAGATAGGCGACGAAGCCATCGTCGTAGCGCATTCGCAAGGTCATGAAGTTCAGTCGATCCAGGGTCTGTCCGTCGAGATGGAACGGAATGCGAATGAACACCGAGCCGACGGTTCCTCGCATGGCTCCCTCGACGTCGATGCCGATCAAAGCTCTGTAGTCGGCTGCGGTATCGTAACCCACCCCCCCGGTGCCGGAAGTCCAGGTTGAATCGTCGATACCGTCGATCGTTCGCCAGGTATAGCCGAGGGAGTCTCCTCCGTTGGCCGCCGAGGGCACCAGCACTTTCTTCGGACTGTCGCTGGCGACCACCGTCGTCCGCGAGAGCTCTTCGATTTGGACGGGCGCAATCGGATCGGTTCCATCGACCGTGTAGTAGATGGCCCCTGAGGTCGCGGTCATGGACAACTCGAATCCCGTCTCGACCTGCCCTCCCTGCTGACTGAAAACGGGGGCATCGATGTGCGGATAGAGTCCCGCGTTGCGGAGTTGATCGAGAACGATCTGGGACCGGCGCGGGAAGTAGTTCGTCAGGAGACTGTCGCGCTGCTGGGCCCAGTTCTCGTCGCGGGTGAAGGGAGAGCTACGAAGCTGATCGCCCCAGCGGGCGGATTCTCCGACGATGGCTCGCTCGACCTCGTCGGCCCGGGCGGCGAAACGTGCGGCCGGGCGGTTGTTTTCCGGGTG
>CBFDBY010000214.1:0-4322 GCA_965603165.1 uncultured Phycisphaerae bacterium | reverse complement strand
TCCGGGCACGAATGCCCCCTACG
Source organism: uncultured Phycisphaerae bacterium (assembly GCA_965603165.1). Lineage (GTDB taxonomy): Bacteria > Planctomycetota > Phycisphaerae > Sedimentisphaerales > Anaerobacaceae > PLanc-01. Next base: position 4,299 of record CBFDBY010000214.1, on the reverse strand, counting down.
CCCCGACCGCAAGGGCTCGTGTCTGCGGCGGCCCCAGGGCACCAGACAAGTCTCCCGACCTTCCCTCTGAACAGCCTCTTCTGTTCTCTGGGCCATTCACAACCTCCAAGTACGCCAAGACCGGATGAGCGGGAAATTGAGACCCACGGCAGGTACTCAACTTGGTGAGCGTTGAGCAATCTCAAGAACTCTCTGAAGTCGCGTGGTAGATGGATCGTAGCCATAGACAACCTGACGCATCAGCTCCGCCGCCTGCAAGCGCTCGTAAGGGGTTTTCGACAGCCAATAAGCCCTCTCATCCGACGGCTCCCGAAGCGAACCGACGGAGAAGGCCTTCCTGTCGATCTTCACAGAATCGAGTTTGTTCATGGCCTCACTCTATCAGGAACGAGAGAGTGTGTAAACCCCTAACGAATCACGGATGCCCGCGGTTCGCTTCCATACCTGACCTCAAGACTCCCTATTCAGGATTCAGAACGCAGGGAGGATCGCTTCACTGTCTTTCGAAGTCTTCGCGCATTCGTCGTCTGGCGGCGCATATAGTGCTGGACGAACTTGTGGGGATCGTAATCACATTCCTCTGATATCTGCTTGCGTATGCTGCGAATCTCTTCAATTGCCTTATCGTCTTTCATCGTCAGTCTCCTTGGGGCAATTCCAGTGGAGTGACCACACTCGGCGTTACCAGATCCATCATCACATTGACCCGGCGCATATGGCGATATTTGTTGGCGTTGGCAAGATGCTTGCAGTTCCAGGTCGTTCACCAGTTTCAGGGCGTCGTCTTTACCCGGGAAACGCCCCCGACTCAGTTCATCAATGACCGCCTGGCTGGTCACGAGATCGAAATCTCTCCTGCCGATTTCATCCCACCATTGGCGTGTCCAGTTTCTCCGAGCGACCATTTCGGGCTCATCACGAACCTCATAGTAGAAACTGGGTATCGTCGTTTCTATATAGATGGTTTCCATGATCGACGGACCTCTCTGCTTCAACTGTTTACGCCTATATGGCCGTTCCTGTCTATTATACTATTGTACAATGTTTCGGTCGTATGGCAAACAGCATCGTGATGGTTACGCAGAGCGGTTGCGGCATCAGGGTGGCATCCTCAAGGCCGAAGGCCTTGGGGATGGTCCAGCGCCTCATACGTTGGGCCATCGCCATGCGGCGCCTGACGCCGCCACGCGGAGCACGTATCGCAGCGGCTACTCCGCGACCTTGCTTGCGACGAGGTCGCCGACCTCGGAGGTCGAGTAGCCCATGCGGCCGGCCTGGAGACTCTTGAGCTTGTTGGCGGTGACGTACATGACGGCTTGCTCGATGGCGTCGCCTGCCTTCTCCTCGCCGAGCGTTTCCAGCATCATCTGGCCCGCGCAGATGGCGGCTAACGGATTGATCACGCCCTTGCCGGTATACTTCGGGGCGCTGCCGCCGATGGGCTCGAACATGCTGACGCCCTCGGGGTTGATGTTGCCGCCGGCGGCGATGCCCATGCCGCCCTGGATCATCGCGCCGAGGTCGGTGATGATGTCGCCGAACATGTTGCCCGTGACGATCACGTCGAACCACTCCGGGTTCTTCACGAACCACATGCAAGTCGCGTCGACGTGGTAGTACTCGCGCGCGATGTCGGGATACTCGGCCTTGCCCATCTCATGGAAGGCCCGCTCCCAGAGGTCGTAGACGTAGGTCAGCACGTTGGTCTTCCCGGACAGCGCCAGCGTGTTCTTCTCGCCCTTGCCGCGCGCCTTCTTGCCGTGCTTCTTCGCATATTCGAACGCGTACTTGAGACAGCGATCGACCTGGAACCGCGTGTAGACGGCCGACTGGACGGCGACCTCGTGCGGCGTGTCCTTCATCGTGAAGCCGCCCGTGCCGGTGTACAGATCGCCGGTGTTCTCGCGCACGACGGTGAAGTCGATGTCCTCCGGGCCCTTGTCCTTCAACGGCGTCTCGACACCGGGATAGAGTTTCACCGGCCGCAGGTTGATATACTGATCCAGCTCGAACCGAGCCTTGAGAAGGATGCCCTTCTCCAGGATGCCCGGCGCGACGTCCGGATGGCCGATTGCACCAAGCAGAATCGCATCGAACTGCCGCAATTCCTCGACGGCGCTGTCCGGCAGCGTCTCTTTCGTGCGTTTGTACCGCTCGCCGCCGAAGTCGAATTCGGTCAGGTCTACCTTGAAATTGAACTTGTCCGCCGCGGCTTTCAACACCTTCACGGCCTCGGCCGTCACTTCCGGCCCCGTCCCGTCGCCGCCAATCACTGCAATCTTGTACACCTTCAATTCTCCTTGTCAAAACGTTCACAACATGCAGCATACGCTGCATTTCAGTCGTCAGATCGTGCTTCTTACCGAGATCGACCCGGGGATTATACCGTCCTTCGCCTGGAAAAGCACGCCTTACCCTCCGCCGTCCTGCCTGGGGTGCAGTCGGCATACGGTGGCGGATTTGGGTTTGCCCTGCACCGGTGTCATTCCGACCGGAGGCCGAAGGCCGTAGCGGAGGAATCTGGCCGCGCCGGGGAGGCACGCCATGTTCGCAGCCAGATGTCTCGACTGCGCTTCGCTGCGCTCGACATGACAGACAGTAGCCACGCTGTCTCCTTTGATTGGCGTAGGTCCTGCCACCGCATACCGACCGCACCCCCTACCTGCACACAGCACGACCCTACCCGGTTTCTGGGGCGGCGCCGGCTATAGCCTCCCGCCAGATCGGGAAATCCTCACGCGGCTCGCCCTGTGGCATCTTCGCGCCCATCTCATCACGCCATGCGTGAAGCATCCGGCGCAGCTCTCGGGCTCTTCCGGGCATCGCGCCGGCCAGATCCTTCTGCTCGCCGAGATCGTCCTTGAGGTTGTACAGCTCGATCCGGCCGTTTTCGTACCATTCAATCAGCTTATAGTCGCCCGCCCGTACGGCCCCGCTGGGTCGATTGCCGCTGCCGTGATAGTGCGGATAGTGCCAAAAGATCGCGTCGCGCGGCGGCCTGCCCGTTCCCTTGAGCAACGGCGTGAGGCTCACCCCGTCGACGTGCTGGTCCGGCTTCAGCGGCAGGCCCGCCATCTCCAGCATGGTTGGATAGAAATCCGTGCTCGTCACCGGCCCGTGACAGACGCTGCCCGCCTGGACCACGCCGGGCCATTTGATGAGCATCGGCTCGCGAATCCCGCCCTCGTACAGCCAGCCCTTGCCCGCTCGCAGCGGCAGGTTGCACGTCGGTCCCTCACGCCGCACGGTGGACAGCCCGCCGTTGTCGGACATGAAGATGACGATGGTATTGTCTTCGAGGCCGAGCTGCTCGATCTTGTCCAGGACCCGCCCGACGCTCTCATCGACGCTTTGCACCATCCCCGCATAGACGGCGTGGTCCTGAACCTGCCGCGTCCGGTACGGCCCATACACGGGCTTCGCCGCGGGGCGGTCGGCCGGCGAGAGCTTTGCCGCCTCGGTCTCGTACTTATCCGCGAGTTCCTTCTTCGACTCCAGCGGCGTGTGCACGGCGTAGTGCGACAGGTACAGCAGAAACGGCCCATCCCTGTTGGCGTCGATGAACTTGAGCGATTCACCCGTCAGCCGGTCCGTCAGATACTCGCCTTCCTTACCGCCCGGCGGCATCGTCTCCAGTTTGCGATTACGTTTCTCGTACGGATAGAAGTACGTCGGCGGTGCGCCCGACCAGTCGCCGCCGATGTTGACATCGAAGCCCTGCCGGTCGGGATAGTATTTCTGCCGGGTCTCGTCGCGCGTCGAGAGGTGCCACTTGCCGACGAAGCCGGTCGCGTAGCCGGCCTGCTTGAGCGCCTCGGCGATGGTCACTTCCTCCAGCGGCAGATACTCGCGGTAGGCCGTCGGCTTCTGCGGCCCGCCGATCCACTGCGTGATCCCGAGCCGGGCCGGGTACTTGCCGGTCATGATGCTCGCCCGGGTCGGCGAACAGACGGGACAGGCTGCATACGCATCCGTGAATCGCATCCCCTCGCTTGCCAACCGGTCGATGTTCGGCGTCTCATAGAACCTGCTGCCATAACAGCCCAGGTCCTTCCAGCCCAGGTCGTCGATCAGAAAGAACACGAAATTCGGCTTACGTCCTGTCGTCCTTTGCGCACCGACACTCGCGCGCGTCCATACCCCCAGCATCGCCGTCGCGCCGCAGGCTTTCAGAAACGCTCGTCTGGTCCATCGCCGGTCCATCTTGTACCCTGCCCTAATCCATCTACGCAGTGGTCTTCGTGATGTGGTTGAGCAACCCGCCGTCGCGGATGATCTCCAGCGCGAAATCGGGCAGCG
>CBFDBY010000213.1:0-4619 GCA_965603165.1 uncultured Phycisphaerae bacterium | reverse complement strand
CCAGATGTCTCGACTGCGCTTCGCTGCGCTCGACATGACAGGCGGTGGCCACGCAGTTTCCTTTGACCGGCGCAGGCCCTGCCACCGCATGCCGACCGCACCCGAACAAGACAGGAGCTCACACAGGTTCACCAGTCACAGAGAGAACTACACGTTGGACGTCCGTTTGTACGCCCTGCGCGTGTAGGGGCGCGGATATGGCGCGTCCATAACCCACGCGAGGTCTTTTTTCTCTCCAGGGGCTCTTGTTGAACCGGGAATCCGGTTGTGTTATACTCGTGACAGGTCACGGGCCGGGTGGTCCCGGCCGGACCGCCAATGGCTCTGGAGGTTTCTGATGAAAGCAACGGCCTGTTCGCGTGCAGCGCTTCCCCCGTTGCTCATCCCCGCCTTGTCTGCATTCCGAGCCTGCTGCGTGGAGACGAATCCAGGCTCTTTCTTTCGTCCTGAAGAGGACTGTTCTGGAGTGAAATCACTCGGCGCGGAATACATCGACGCGAGCTGCGATGTTTCGCGATCATGCTGATAGAGAGATTGTGATAAGACGGCGCTGTGTGGGCGCCGATAACGGCTGAACTCTTTGAAGGAGGGCTGTCATGTGGAGGAAATGCATTGTCTCTGTGATTCTGATGTCGGTTGTGGCGCTGGTGGCCGGCCCCGCCCGCGCACAGTTGCTCGGCCACTGGCGACTGGATGAGGGGGCCGGAACCGCCACCCTGGACGCAAGCGGCAACGGCAACGACGGGACCCTCCAGAGCGAGCCGCAGTGGGTTGGCGGGGTATTCGGCGGCGCCTTGGCCTTCGACGGCATCGACGACTATGTGCTGTGCGCCGAGCGCGAGGGCGCCGGCCCCGGCACGTATCCGGCCGAATTGATGCCCGAAACGTTTACCGTGGCCTGCTGGACCAAGCTGGACAGTTTCGCGTATTTCAGCAGCTTCGTCGGAAACGGCATCGACACGGGCGACGACGAGTGCGGGTTCTTTCTGTACAACTGGGGCTGGGTCGAGGACAATGAGAAGGACTTCGGCTTAGCCATCCGCACGGAAACTTCCATGAGCTACGTGGAGACCCCAAACTTGTACGAGACGGGCACGTGGTATCACATCGCCTCAACCTACGATGAGACCTACGTCAATATCTACGTCAACGGCGAACTGGCGGTCGGCCCGGTGAACGTCGGCGGCCCCATGCGCTGGGTCAGCGCCCTGAGCGGCAACTACCCGGAGCGATTCGCTATTGGCGTATGGCTGGACCCGGGCTACGACCTGTGGGTGGACGGCGTGATCGACGACGTGCGCTACTACGGACGTGCCCTGGCTGCCGACGAGATCAATGCGATCATGGCGGCCGAGCCGTTGCTGAAGGCCTTTGGACCGGGGCCGCAAGATGGAGAAACGATCAATCAAACCGTCGCGACGCTCACATGGTCGTCCGGCGATTTCGCCGCCTCGCACAACGTATACTTCGGCGATAATCTGGAGGCAGTCAGGACGGCTACGCCGGACGACGCAGACGTCTTCGCCGGCAATCTCGACGCCGAAACGCTGCAAGTCGGGGCCGCAGATAGCCCCCTCGTGCCCGGCCGCACGTACTACTGGAGAGTGGACGAAGTCAACGACGCCTACCCCGACAGCCCCTGGGAAGGCGATGTGTGGAGCTTCAGCGTCCGTCCTCCGACAGCCTGGAATCCCACGCCCGCCGACGGCCTGCAGTACGTCCTCCCGGACCAGGAGCTATCCTGGGAGCCCGGCCTGAGCTATGTCCTCCATCAGGTCCACTTCGGCGAGACCTTTGAAGGCGTCGAAAACGCCGCGGGCATGGGCTACCCAACCGTAAAGACCACTTACTCTCCGACCATGGAAACTGGCAAGACTTACTACTGGCGGGTGGACGAGTTTCTCGGCGCATCGACAATCCGAGGCGACATCTGGAGTTTCACCACGATTCCCGACGTGGCCGTCACGGATCCGGACCTGCTGGGCTGGTGGACGCTCGATGAGGGCGCGGGAGCTACAGCGGTAGACTGGTCCGGCCACAGCCACCACGGCCGGATCCTTGGGGCTGCGGAATGGACCGACGGCGTCCAGGGCGGCGCCTTGTATCTGGCCGGCGGCGCCAGCGTCGAAATCCCGGCCCTGGAGGTCGAAACCAATACGGTGACGATGACCGCCTGGGTCAAAAGAGACGGCAACCAGACCGACTGGGCACCCATCCTCTTCAGTCGCGAGGGCTCGACCGTTTGCGGCTTCGGATTCGGCGCCGGCAACGAGTTGCGATACCACTGGACGGACCAGTATTGGGATTTCGCCACCGGAATCTTCCCGCCGGCCGAGGAGTGGTTCTTCGCAGCCCTCGTCGTCGAGCCGACACAGGGAACGCTCTACTACAACGGGACCGGGACCTCCGCGACGAACGCCGAGGCACATGATCCCGATCCGTTCGATGGAGCGCTGCGCATCGGCCAGGATTCCGTGGGCGGCCGCGACCTGAAGGGGACGGTCGATGACGTTCGTTTCTACAACAAAGCACTGAGCGCGGCCGAGCTGATGGAGGTCATGCGGGGCGACCCGCTGCTGGCGTGGGACCCCAGCCCGGCGCCCGACGCCGTGATGGACATTCGCGACGTCAGTTCCCTTCGCTGGTCGGCGGGCGATACGGCCGCCTCTCATGACGTCTATCTCGGCACAAGCCGCCAGACCGTCGCTGCGGCCGACAAGACCTCCGCCGAGTTCCGCGGCAATCAGACTGCGACCAGTTTCACGCCCGGCGATCTCGTCGAGATCGGCGGCGGCGATTGCTACTGGCGAATCGACGAGGTGGAGAGCGACGGGGCCACCGTCCACACGGGATACGTTTGGAAGTTCACGGTCCTGCCCCATCTGATCGTGGATGACTTCGAGAGTTATACCGACAACTACGAAGCCGAAGAGGCGATCTGGCAGGCCTGGATCGACGGCCTGGAGGACCCGCAGAATGGCGGCTCGACGGTCGGCTACGCCGAGGCCCCCTTCGCGGAAACGCGCGTCGTGCACGGCGGAAGCCAGGCTATGCCGCTGCAGTACGACAACAACACCGGGCCGGAGTACTCCGAGGCCAGCCGCACCTTCGCGCCGGCCCAGGACTGGACCGAAGCAGGTGTTACGACACTGGTCGTACACGTCCGCGGCACCCCCGACAATGTCGGGAAGTTGTACGTGAAGATCAATGGGACCAAGGTGCCCTACGACGGAGACCCGGCCGACATCGCGACCATCAAGTGGATTGCCTGGAAGATCGAGCTCGCCCCAGTCGGCGTGAATCTGACAAAGGTCACGACGCTCACCGTCGGCGTCGAAGGCGGACAGAGCGGTATCGTCTATATTGATGATATCTGGCTGGCCAAACCTTGATCTACGGCTTGGGAGCCTCGAAGCAGCACGACAGGACACCGAGACCGGCCAAGGGCTGCGAAACCATTCGCAGCCCTTTCTCATTTCTTCGTCAACACGCGAATTCCGCATCGCCCGATCGAAATAGGTCCGAAATGGGGCTCTACGCGGATTCACCCAGCGCCAGATCTGCCCTGCTGCGCATTCTACCTGTACGGGTTCTCGACATGCGGCAGCCGGCAGTCATTTTCTACTTTATCGGCAGGGCTGGTGTTGAATCGACGACCTTGCTGTGGTATACTCTTCAGAGGTGCCGGGCCGGTGCTCCGGCCGGGCCAATAGATGCCCTGGAGGGTCCATGATGAAGCGGATGGCCTGTTTCGCTACGGTCCTTGTTCTGTTCCACGCTCCCGCTTCGCCCCCATCCGGAGTCTGTTTCCCCTGCTGTATCGAGACAAGTACCGTGATGAAGCTGCGCCCTGTGGGCGCCAATAACCGCTGGGCTTTTTGAAGGAGGACGATCATGTGTAGAAGAGCGATTGGCTGGGTAATGTTAGTGGCGTTCGGTCTGGTCGCCATTCCATCGGTGACTCATGCACAGGTGGAAAACCTGCTGCTGAATCCGAGCTTCGAGGAGGATGAAGCTATCTTGGACGATCCGGCCTGGGAGCAGTGGTGCACGTGGGGTTACGAAAGCGGGCTGCCCAGCACGGTGGAAATCGATGAAACCGAGGCCGTTGACGGCAACAGAAGCCTCCGGGTGAACCCGGTGGGAGAGACCAACTGGTATTTCATTCTGCTGTACAATCCCTACACGGTCGATATGAGCAAGGACTACACCGTCAGCTTCTGGGCCAAGGCGGAAGAACCGCGTCCGCTAACCGTGCAGATGAAGGCATCGGACAATTCTGTCAATGCCTGGGGAGCAACGAGCTTCGACCTGACCACCGATTGGGCCGAGTACACCTATACCTCAGACGTCTTGCACACGAGTGTGAAGCTCGAGATCCTGTGTGCCGGCTCAACGGTTCCGTTCTGGCTGGATTTCGTCTATGTCTATGAAGGCGAGTACGTTCCCGGCATCGGGCCGTCGGGGGCGGCAAGCCCTGGAAAAGCGGCTCGCCCCGACCCAGGCGATGACACCGTCATTGACGAGACGAAGCCGGATCTCAAGTGGAGGCCCGGCGCTTTTGCCGTCTCCCATCAGCGCGCATAACCTGTATTAGCTAAGACTTGATCTGACACTTA
>CBFDBY010000212.1:0-4881 GCA_965603165.1 uncultured Phycisphaerae bacterium | reverse complement strand
GAGCAACGTTTCGAGCTGGTCGAGAAGGGGCCGCTGGCTCTTGAGGATTTTGCCTCGGGCCTGCGGGAGAGCAAACCATGCCGCACGGTCGACTTCGGGGAATGTCCTTCGATGGCCGGAACGGGGCGGCCATTCCATCGTGAACGTGTTGCTCACGACCGCATCGGCGTCGCAGTCGCCCTCGACGGCCCAGGCGTGGACGATCTTGCCGCCGGCTTGTTTGATGGGCTCCAAGGGTTCGAAACGGCCGGTTGCGGCGAAGCCGGTTTCCTCGTGGAACTCCCGCCTGGCGGCTTCGAGAGGGTCCTCGTCGGTGAACTCGCCCTTCGGGATGGACCACGCTCCCTCATCCTTCCTGGCCCAGAGCGGCCCGCCTGGGTGGATCAGGAAGACTTCGATTCGGTCAAGGCGCCTCCTGTACAGCAATAGCCCCGCGCTCTCTCGGGCCACGATCGCTCGCTCCTTCAAGCAAACAGAGCCCACATCAAATCAGACGGACGGGCGGACTCCTGCTCGCGTGTTGTTGCCTGCGGCCTACAGGCTGCCCGCTTGCCAAACAGGAACGTCGTTACGATGAGTCCGGACCATCGTCCGGCCGGAGCGGTTCGTGGGCCTTTCGGCCATACACCCGTTCATACGCCCGGCACGCAGGGCAAATGCCACGCTCAAGCCTTTTCACAAACCAGAAGCACAAGCCTCTCTGCTTTCTCCTTGCCCGGCCACAGATGGGGCAGGCCAGACATTGAGCGGCGAGTTGACGATCTTTATCGGTAACCCCTTGCGCCGGCATGGCTTATCAGTAGCGTGGTCTGCCGCGGCTGGGCCCTCGATCGCGCCCTCCGCCGCCCCCGGGTCGCCCGCCGGGCCGGCCGCCGGGCCTGCCCCCGGGTCGTCCGCCGGGTCGGCCCCCTCCACGCGAACCTCCGTGGCCGCCGGGCCGCCGGCCTCCGAATCCCGGTGTCGGCGCCTTCGTACGCCCGGCCTCCACCTGGATCTCATTGCCCTTGAGCTCTTTGCCGTTCATCTCCGTGATGGCCGTCTTCGCCTGCTCCTCCGCCGGCATCTCGATAAAGCCGAACCCTCTTGATTCGCCGGTCGTGCCGTCCCGAACGATCTTGACCGAGGCTACGTCTCCGAGCGCCTCAAAGGCCTGACGCAGATCGTCTTCGGTCGTGTCGGGAGCGAGATTCCCTATGTAGATGTTCATTCACTGTCCTTTCCGTAGAAATCCAACAGTTCCCAGAGGGGCACGCCGGCTACACTGGTCTTTATGCTGCACCGCAGAGGCCGATCCAACATTGATGCCCATCGTCTATTCCGCCATCTATACCAGAATGAAGAAAACAAGAAAACAGGAATGCGAAAATATTCTTATATCGGGCCCGGCCGATCGCTGCGATTGGAAGCGAGCGCGGCGAAAAGAACGGCAACGGCCGTTGCGTTACGGATTTCTTCTGAGCGTTACCTGCGGGCCGCGCAGGTAGAAGGGGATCAACGTCAGAGGGTCGGCAAACCGGCCGGTTTGGGCCTTCTGGCAGCCGAGAAGGTGCACGCCGGCGGCGGAAGGGCTCCAACAGGCCTGCGGAAGTACAGACACGCCCGGCGCGTCGAACTCGTCACGGTGATAGAGCAGGCCGTCACCGAGCAGGCCAAGGCCGCCGGGTCCGACGAAGCCATCAATGATCTCGCGAGCCGTCATGAGGCGATCCGCAGCGGTTTTCCGCCACATGGTATTCCCGGGGGCGCCGATTCGATAGCCGATGTCGCCAGTTGGGTCATCTCTTGAGGCGACCCGCTCGTAGACGGCTGCGTAGAATTGGCCTCGCTTGGCGTCGAACAGTACAGCGATCCGGTTGGGTGTGCCGCCCGGGCGTTCGTCGGGTGAAGATGCGGGCGGTTTGGCGAACGCATCACGCAGATTGGCGGCGACGACATCCAATGAATCGATGGTGATGATTCTGGCGGCGTTGGCGAGATGCATGGTCTTGGCGACCGTTACCGCGATGCGGAGGCCGGTGAAACTGCCCGGGCCGATGGAGATGTGGATCTGCCTGATGTCGGACGGCGTGTGGCGGTGGCGGCTCAGCAGCCCGTCGATGATGGGGAAGATATCCGCGCTATGCTGCAGAGGAGCGGAAAAGGCAGACACCTCGAGCAGATCGCGGCCGAGAGCCAGGGCGGCCGACCCGATACGGCTCGACGTCTCAATCGCCAGAACCAATGGCTGGCGGCGTATATTGCCTGTATTGCCCCGACTGTGCACGCTCTCACCTGTCGGCATCAGTGATACCCCTAATTTTAACAGCTCAATTTCACGTAACCCGGAGGAAAGCGTTCGATTCCATTGGTGCTCGTTTAGATTTTATCGGTCAAAGAACCTGGGAGCTAATTTTTCCCTTGCAAAAATTTGGCTATTTTAATAGATTAGACTCATAATTCTGCCCTCTATCCTTCAAATGGAGGTGGTGTGTATAACGAGCTACGGTAACAAGTATTCCGAAAAAGGGTGATGGTATTATAGGCAGGAGGTTAGGTTTTGGACAGGCTAAGTGTGTACGCTAAGTCTCTGCGGGAGGGGTCCGTATCGATAATCCTGGCATCGGTCTTGCTTTTCGTAGCAGGTTTGGTCCAGGTGACTCCGTCACGGGCCGCGCAGGGCGGTGATGACGCCATGATGCAGGAGTTGGTGCAGTACTTCATGCGCGTCGGGCAGCAGCAGTACGAGCGAGGTTACTACGCTGAGGCGGAGAAGACCTTCGAAATGGCCCAGGGCTACACCGACTACCTGGAGCCGGTCCAGCAGCGCGCGCTGGCGTCGTGGCGGGATAAGGCTCATCTGGGGGCCATGGAGCGCAAGCGAGTGCTGGAGATCAAGCAGACTGCGGACGCACTGCGCCTCGAGGGCGAGCGGCTGACTGCGCGCGCTCAGTTGGAGCGGATCAGGGACAATGAGTTCCTGACGGAAAAGGAGCGTGCCGAGGTGGTGGCGGCTCTGCGTGACATGGGGCAATCGGCCGTGGGCAGCCCGGCTGTGTCATCGGCGAAAGCGCAGAGTGTTCCGCCTGGGAGCGGCGAAGCGCTGAAGCGATGGAAGGACAGTGTTGCGGAGCTGTACTACGAAAGTGTCAAGGCGTACGATTCCGGCGACCTCCAAACGGCCCGGGAAGGTTTTTCGGTAGTGCTGCAGAGCGGGCTGATGCCCGCGCCGATGGTCGAGACAATCCGTGGCTACCTCGTGGATATCGAGGCGACCGAGGCAAAGCAGGGCGACGGGCGCCCCATCGTGCTCGCCGATGAGCCGGCCGAGGCGTGGTCGGCGGTTGGGACGACGGCGCTGACCAATGCGCCGGCGAACTTCCGTGGGCCGAATACACCTGCCGGCGGGACGCCGCAAGGCGAAGCAGAGCGCATTGAGCAACTCTACAACCGAAGCTGGGGACTGTACTCGCAGGGCGAGTTGGTCGCGGCGCGTCGGGGTTTCGTGGAAGTGGCCGAGAGTGGGCTGTTCACGGCCCCGCCGGGCAAACGCCCCGAGGATTACATCGCCACGATCGATCGATTGCTGGCGTCCTCTCCCGAGGCGGTGCCGCCTGCGGCGCAGCGGCCTGTGACGCAGGCGCCTGTAGCGCAACCGCCCGCGGCGCAGCCGTTGCCCAGAGCGATTGTGGAGCCGGCTCGTACTCCTTTGGCCGCGCAAGAGCCCGCCCCAGAGGGAACCGGCATCGAGGCGATCAACCGGCGCAGGAACATCATCCGCACTTATGTCGAATCCGTCGTGAACGACGCGGTCAATCAGGCCGAGCGACTGCTGGCCCGGGGGGAATTTGACGCCGCGGGCGAGCGGGTCGACACCGCGCAACGCGTGGTGAACGAGAATCAACTCTACCTCGGAGATGAGCTGTACAGGCGCCATACGCAGCGGCTCAATGATGTCGCACGCCGCAACAGCGAAGCCCGGACCGTGAGAGAAAAGCAACTGGCCGAGCAGAAACGCCTGGAGGCCGCGGACGCCCAGCGCCAGATGCGCGACCAGGCTGAGATTGATCGCCAGCAGAGAATCGACGAGCTCCTGCTCCGTGCCAAGGCGTACTGGAAGCAGCAGCAATATGAGGCGGCGCTCGGTCAGCTTGAGGGCCTGCTCGCCATCGATCCGCTCCACGACGAGGCGCTGACGCTCAAGCAGATGGTTGAGGACATGATCTACCTGCGCAAGCAGCTCGAGTTGGGTCAGGACAGCGCCAAGGCGGAGACGGATATCAAGCTAAGGACAGAGGAGTCGCTTGTTCCGCATCCTGAGGAGATCAGCTACCCGAAAGAGTGGCGTGAGATCATGCAGAGACCGACGCGGCAGCCGGACAAGCCCTTCCAGTTGGACCCGGCGAATATGCAGGTCTACGAGCAGCTTGAACGGACCGTGGATCTGTCGCTGCTTTCACCCCAGATGCCGATCAGCGAGGCCGTCGAGCTCCTGCGGAACTCCGTTTCGCCTCCGCTGAACATTGTGATGCTCTGGCGGGACCTGCTGGAGAACGCGGATATCGAGGACAGCGATCCGATCAATATGGACGGCTTGCCGAACGTTCGACTTGGCACCGCCCTGGAGAACCTCATCAGCGCGATCTCCAACCCGCTGATTGCAGAGGTGGATTACGTTGTCAACAGAGGGGTCATTACGGTGGCCACGGTTGATGCATTGCCACGGAAGAAGATGGAGACGCGCGTGTACGATGTCGCCGACCTGGTGGGCGAGCCCGCCAACTACTTCCAGATGGGAATGATGAGCGGGATGATGGGCGGCATGGGCGGCGGCATGATGGGCGGCGGCATGGGCGGCATGGGCGGCATGGGCGGCATGATGGGCGGCATGGGCGGCGGCATGGG
>CBFDBY010000211.1:0-5229 GCA_965603165.1 uncultured Phycisphaerae bacterium | reverse complement strand
ACCTCGTGGTACCCGCGCAGGCCGTAGAGCATGTAGTCCACGTAGACCGCCTGATTCACCGGCCAGGGCGTGCCGTGCTGATCGTAGGCGAAGTTGGAATACGGCAGGGCGATCTCGACCCCATCCTCTTGTCCCCCATGGCGCCGGGGCAAGCGTAGAGCGTGCCAGAGATTCGCACGAAACAGATCGTTCACCACCTTCTCCGGCACGTGGAATCGAGCGCCCCGCCGGACCCAGTCGGCCCAGAACTCCAGCGTCGCTCTGCGGGAACTGCCGTAGTCGAGCTTGACGAGGGCGTCACGGTCCTGCGGCCCGACCATAGGCGAGGGCAGCTTGACCACGAGCTCGCGGCTCGCGCTTTCGGCAAGCTCGAATGCCAGCACAATCTCGCACTCCTGCCAACTCCTGTCCTTCTCGGACTGCGACACATCGCGTTTCATTACGCAGGACACAGCCGTCAGACCGGGGCCCTCGACCGCGAACAACACCCGGCTCGTCGCACTTTCTTCAAACAGCAAGACATCGCCCTCACGCCGCCACGCGATCTCAGACTCATCTGCCGATGCGAACTCTCGACGATGGTGCATTCTCACGGAGACCGGCCCCCTGCCGCTCTGGGTCCTCGTCACGGCGAGCTTCTGGAGGAGCACCATGGGCATGTCACCACGCCTGTCCTTGGGCGGCCCATGCAAGGGATAGGCGAATTGCTCGAGATCGTAGCGCAGGCCGTCCCGCTCGATCATCGTCGCAATCACGGGCAGGCCGTCCAGAAGCCGCTGTCCCTTCCAGGATTCTTCGAGCCCCTTCGAAAGGTCGCCGAAATCGAACCAGAACCGGAAACGGTCGGGATTGCCGTAATCATTCCAGACCCCGGCCCCCTGGTCGATGCCGAATTTGTAAAGGGCGCTGTCCCACGTCAGGCCGACAATATGGCCCGGGGCGGGCTGGGCCGGATGCTTGTAGGCCGGGCTGCCCATGTCCTCCCAGCGGGCCGTGTACTGCTCGTACGTCGCCTCCGGTTCACGGCGAATCCGTTCGAGGATGCGCTCGCCCCTGTGCGGCTCAAGCTGATTGCTGTGTTCGGCAAATGACGGTGCGGCATCGCCCGCCGTTACATACACATCCAGCGAAGGCACCCAGAACACACGAGTCTGAAGTAGCTGATCCACGGTGAGGCTGAACCCTTTGGCCCCGTCGCGGTCCATCTGCACGGTCAGCACGCGCGAGTCCGGTCGATACGCCGGGTCCTGCTCCAGCCGTCGCGCGGTATCCGCATCGCTCTGTGCGATGAGGTCCGCCCAGAATCGATGGATCTTCTCATTGGGTTTTATCTGCGCGGGGGCATATTGGAGCGTGAACGTCACGCCGTCCATGTCTCCCTTACCCGCAGAGGTTCCGCAGGTTGCGCCATCGAGATTGTCGTCGGCCTCCAATTCCTGCCCCGCAAGCTCGGCAATCTTGGCTTCCTTGGCCGTCAGTCGCACATGAAAAGGCGTTGCCTGCGGTGACGTATGCCCCCAGGAGACTCTGACCTTGATGTGTTCCTGGCCGCCGGCGGTCGCGAGAGCGAATGTCGTGACCACGGCATGAAGGACGGCAAGACAACCGATATGCGTCATCCAAGCACCTCTCTGCAAACAGGGCCGTGCGCCCAACGGAGGCTGTGCTACATTATCTGCCGATACAGTAGAGCTTTTCGGCGGTGCGTATGAACAGACGGCCGCCGGCAATCGCGATCGATGATTTGATCTGGGGCTCGTCGATCAGGGTCTCGAAAAGGACCTCGAATTCGTCGCCCCCCGCTTTCAGCACGACAACGACGCCGTCCTCATTGATACAGTAGAGCTTGCCGTCAGCCGCTGTGAGGGAGGCCCACCATGGCCGATTCCCGGGGAGCCTGCCCTGCCAGAACTTCTCGCCGGTCCGGGGGTTGAAACACGTCACCACCTTTCGTCTCAGGCCGTCGAGGACGTACAGCCTGCCTTGATAGAACAACGGCGTGCTGCAATCGGGGGCCGCCTCATCGAATTCCCACAGGATGCGTACGCCGGCTCCGTCGGGCCCGGGCGGCTCCAGGGCGAAGACGCCCTTGTGCTTGTGCCGAGCGCCGAAGATCAGGCCGTCGCCGGTCACCAGCGTGGGAATGATGCGCGAGTCGCGAACCTTGCGGCTCCAGTACTCGAACCGCCAGAGCTCTTTGCCGGTGGCGGGGTCGTACGCGATGATGAAGTCGCCTCCCGTCGTGAGCAATTCCACCTTGCCGTCGCGGACGAACGGGATGGGGGTGGAGTAGGTTTCCATGCCCTCGTCGAAGGCATCGGTCTCGCGCTGCTGTTTCCACAGGGTCCGTCCGGTTTGCGGGTCGAGCGCCATGATGAACGAGTCCAGCGGCTCATCCGCCGGCGGGTCGCGATAGGGCTTGTTCCGCCGAATCACCACGATGAAGAGTCTGCCGTCGTGGAGCAACGGACTGCTGCTGTAGCCGAACTGAAGGGCCAGATTGCCGTACTCCTTTTCGATGCTCCGCGACCAAAGCTCGTTGCCTTCGAAGTCGAACCCGACAAGCGTTCCCTCACCATATAGAAAGAACACGTGCTTACCATCCGTCACCGGCGAGGGGGATGCCATGTTGTTGCGCGGGAACCTGCGTGAATCGGAGCCCACCGGCTTTTGCCACAACAGTTTGCCCGTGGCAACGTCAAGACACAAGGCCATGAATTCAGGGCCTGACTCTACCGAAGAGGTCACGAACACCCTGCCGTTTGAGATAACGGGCGTGGCCCCGCTCGGTCCCGGCAGCGGACTTGCCCAGTCGATGTCCTCAGCCCTCCACCCGGTCGGCACATCCCGCTCATCGGTGGAGCCATCAAAGAACGGCCCTCGCCACTGCGGCCAGTCGGTGGCGAAAACCGGCAAAGCGAAAGCTGTAACAAGAACAGTCAACAACGTCAAACGGCCCAAGTCTCTCATCCACAACTCTCCAAAGACATCCCCAAAAGACGCCCCGGCGCGCCCGGGGCAGTCGAAACATGATACCGCATCGCGCCGGCGATTGCCACGATCCTTGTCGCACTTGCGACGCCACGCGCGCATTTGCCTCCTCCTGTGGTAGGCCCCAGGCCTGTGAAGGACTCCCTCTCTACTTGCTTTCCGGGCTCGAAGACGAGGTCAGGGCGGCGCGCACGGGCTCGACCCATTTCTCATTCCCGATGTCATACAAAACGAAGTCACTGTCGAATTGCCAGTAGGCCCAGCTCCAGCCCAGCTTTTCCATCGTCCCGACGACAAAGGCGAGATAACGTGTGCGGGACTCCATCGGCGCCTCGTCGTACACGCCGAATTCGCCGAGGAAGACGGGCCGGTTGTGCTCTTTCGCCCACGCCTGCGCCCGGGCAAAGTCACGTTCGACGGCCGCCTTTTCTTCGTCTGTGCCCTTCCACTCAATACCGGTCTTGTCCCGACGGTCGGCCCAGGGGGCGCCCTGATGGGTGAAATCCATCGGTGAGTAATAGTGAACCGTCAGAATGATGTGCCGATCATCCTCGGGAAGGTTCAGTTCGCGGAGGCCGCCGATGGAATTGTAGCTCGCCGGTCCGATGATCACGGTCCGGGTCGGATTGCTCTTGCGAATGACAGCCAGGGCTTCACGATAGTACTCGTTCCACATCGCCGGCGTCAGCTCGCGGCTCGGCTCGTTTAGTATCTCGAACAGCACATTGTCCGGAGCATCGCGAAGCCGCGCGGAGACCTGACGCCAGAAGGCCAGAAACCTGGCCTTGTTACCTTCAGGGTCCTTGCCCATGGCGCCGAACTCGTGCAGATCCAGGACCACCATGAGGTTGCTCTGCAAGGCGTTCGTCACGGCCCAGTCGAGGACTTCCCACCACGAGGCGCGGAGGGCGTAATCCGGCGCCGACTCCATGTGGCGGAACGGATGCAGATTGACCCGCACGCTGTCGAAACCGGCGTCCTTGAGCATCCGAAAATAGCCGGCCTTGAAACGGGCCTTGTCGCGCGAATTCCAGATCGGGTCGTATCCGATGATATTCACGCCGCGCCCCAGCTTTTGATTCTGCACAAACGGGTCAATACCTTGCTCTTCGCCCGCCGACGCAATCCCGAAAGTCGCTGTACCGAGCAAGAAGGCACAAACGGATACGACGCAAACCCATGTTGCTGGTGATTTCTGTTCTGTGGTCATCGCAGGACTCCTTCGGGTCATCATACCATTCTATCACTGGCGCCAAATCAGATCTCGGTCCATTGGCCCGGGATCGGGACCGGGTAGTGACCATTGGCATCCGCCTGCACCGGGGCGGGGCTGTCCTTCGTGAAGTCCACATTCGGGCAGAACTTGAAATCGGAGGCCAGCATTTCATCCCAGGTGATGATTCTGCCCATGTGAATGGCGGCCCGACCCATGATGGAGGTCAAGTTCGCATACGCCGCCCGTTCGACTTCGTTGTGCGACCGGTTCTCGCGAATCGCGCTAAGCAGCATGTCCCACTCGACCTGGTACGGGCTCATCTTCTCATTTTCCGGCCGCCATGCGACATTGTCCTTGGCGCATCGCTGATCCTTGTAGATTTGCACGGTCGGAGCGTGGACGTTGCCGGAGAATTGTGCGGCACACCTGGTGCCATGCACCCACGTGGCAAACTCATTGTGACAATTGGCCTGGTTGCGGCTGTTGACGAACGCTTTGGTCCCGTCCGGGAAGGTGTACTCGATGGCGTAGGTGTGCAGATTCTGACTGCAATCGACGCTCCCCGGCTCGCGGCCGCCCAAGCCTTGCGCGGAGACCGGCCAGGCGTCCTTGATCCAGCAACACTCGTCCACCTGGTGAATCATCATCTCGATGAACCACGCCGACGAGGTCCAGATGAAATAGTACGGGCGGCGGATCTGCCAGAGCAGCTCGCTCTCGCCACCTTTGAACGGGCCCATTCGCGCCCCGGGATCCATGCGGTAGGCACGGATAAGGGTGATGTCACCCATCGCCCCATCGCGAATCTTCTGAATCAGCGCCTGTCGTGAGGCGGAATGTCGGCACATGAGCCCGCAGCCGATCTTGAGGTTCTTTCTCTTGGCCTCTTCGCCGAGGCGCAGAATCTGCTTCGTTCCGCCCGGGTCGGGCGCAAACGATTTCTCGATGAACGCGTTGACGCCTTTTTCCACGGCGTACGTGAGGTGAGTCGGCCGGAACGCCGAATGCGTGGCCTGGATCAT
>CBFDBY010000210.1:0-5284 GCA_965603165.1 uncultured Phycisphaerae bacterium | reverse complement strand
ACGCCGCCGAACGAGCGGTGAAGGTTCTTCGTGGCCAGCAGGACGTTATCCATGGGACCTCCCGGCCAACCTGGAGACGATGGTCCGCACGCCGGCGACCCGCAGCAGGCCCTGCGGGGCCAGGATCATCATGCCGATCAGGATGCCTCCAAAGACGGCGTCGTCGAACGTTCCGAAGACGCCCCGGAGCGACAGGAAGTTCAGGAGGATGCCCATGAGGAGCACGCCCCAGAGGTTCGCCATGCCGCCGACGGCGACCACGGCCACGTAGCGGACCGATTTCATCACGGTGGCCTCCGAGGGCCCGATGCTCCCGTTGTAGTGGGTCAGCAGCGCGCCGCCGATCGCCGCGAACAGGGCGCTGAGGATAAAGACCGCGAGCTTGTAGCGATACGTGTTGACGCCCAGCGAATGGGCGGCCTCCTCGTTCTCGTGAATGGAGCGAAGCGCCCGGCCGACGCGTGAATGGACCAGGTTCAGCGACAGGACCACCGCCGTCAGGACGACGGCCCAGGCAATGTAGTAGTTCTGCACTCGAAAGGGCGCCCGTCCGTTGACCTGGAGGCCGTCGAACAGGGGGAAGGGGGGCACCGTGGAGATGCCGTCGGCCTGGCCGAGAATCGGCGTGCCGAGCGCGATGCGGTAGATGATCAGCCCAAAGCCCAGGGTGGCCATGGCTAAGTAGTGTCCCTTGAGCCGGATCACGGGCATGCCGATGACCAGGGCGATGATCGCCGTCAGCAGCAGCGCCGCGCCGAAAGCTACCCATGGGGAAAAGGAGAGAATTTCCCTGCCGTAGAGGTCCTGCCACTCGACGAGCAGGCCCAGGGAATGGCATCGCGCGAGCAGGGGTGCGTCGCGATACGCCGCGAGGTTGTAGGTTGTCAGGACGGCGACGGTATATCCGCCGATGGCAAAGAAGCCCGCGTGTCCCAGCGAGATCTGGCCCGCGTAGCCCATCAGCAGACACAATCCGATCACAACGAGCGCATAGTAGGCCGACATGGTGATCTGCGTCATGTAGTAGGTCGCGTCGGCTGCCGCCAGCACGAGGTGCAGCACGACGATGACGATCGCGCCGGCGATGACGGGGTAGTATATCCGCAGCCGCATCATACCGTCCTCAGAGCACTCACGTCGCTTCGCGTGAACAAGCCGCTGGGCCGAAAGATCAGGATCAGCAGCAGCACCACGATGGCGACGACGTCCTTGTAGGCGGTCGCGAACTGGCTCATCACGAGGGCCTCGAGCAGGCCGAGGAAGAGCCCCGCGGCCACCGCGCCCATACTGTTGCCGAGCCCGCCGACGATGGCCACGGTGAAGCCCTTGATGGCCAGGGGGGCGCCCATGTCGTACTGGGTCTGCGTCACCGGGGAGATGACGCAGCCTGCGAAGGCGCCGATCCCGGCGCTGAGCATGAAGGACAGGGTGACCATCCAGCGGTCGTTGATGCCGCAGAGCCGGGCGGCCATTCGGTCGTCGGAGCAGGCCCGCATGGCCCGGCCGGTGCGTGTGAATCGAAAGAACAGCGTCAGGGCGATGACGATGACCGCGCTGACGCCGAGCACCCAGAGAATTTGCGGGGAGATGTGAGCGCCCAGGATCGTGACGGTCGAGACGGGCGTGCCGGTGAAGTACGGCAGCGAGCGGACCTTCTCATCCCAGACGTGCAGCATGGCCTCGCGGATCAGGATCGACAGGCCGATCGTGATCACGATCAGCCGCAGCACAGACGCGTGCTTCACCGGTCGGATGAAGACGATCTCGATCAGCCCGCCGAGAACGGTCGTGATCAACACGGCGCCGAGGATGGCCACCGGAAGCGGGGCGATGCGGGACAGACTGATCGCCGTCATCGCCCCCACGATGAGAAACTCGCCCTGCGCGAAGTTGATCACCCCGGTTGTCGCGTAGATGATATTGAAGCCGATGGCAGTAATCGCGTATATGCTGCCGACGGTAATGCCGGCGAGGCCATACTGCACGATCTGCGAGAGATTCATCGTGATTTCAGCTCCGGTGACCGGTTGTGCCGCGACTACGGCTCATAGACGGCGAACTTCCCGTCTACGACGGTGAGCACTTCGAAGGCCTCCTTGTCCAGGCCGTTGTGGTCCTGGGCGGAGAAGTTGAAGATGCCGCCGGTGCCGACGACGCCTTGCAGACTCTCGATAGCGTCGCGGACCTGGGCCGTCTCGACGCTGCCGGCCTTCTTGATCGCTTCGGCCAGGATCAAGAGGGCGTCGTAGGCGTGGCCGCCGAAGGTGCTGGCGTCTTCATTGTACCGGCTCTCGTAGTCGCTCTTGTACTTTACGAGGACCTGCTTCTGCGGATGGCCGTCGGGCAGCACGTCCGCTACGAGCAGTCGGCCGCAGGGGAAGATCGTGCCGTTCGCGGCTTCGCCGCCGGCCTCGACGTACTTGATGTTGCCGAACCCGTGGCTCTGGAACAGCGGCACGTCGAGCGCGATCTGCCGCATGTTCTTGGCGACCAGGCTCTGCGCCGGAACGATGGACCAGTTCACCACGGCTTCGACCTCCGCGCCTTTGAGCTTCGTCAGGACGCCCGTCAGGTCCGTCTCCTGCTTGTCGTACGTCTCCGAGATCGCGATCGTGACTCCGTAGTCCGGGGCAAGCTTTTGGAGCTGCTGGCCCCCCGCGATCCCAAACCCCGCGTTACTCGTGATCACACCGATCTTCGTAATCCCCGCATCCTTCATCACCTCAAAAATCCGCCGCGCCGCATCACTATCCTTTTGTGGAGTCTTGAATACGTGATTAGCGACGGGGTTGACGATGGCTTCGGCGGCGGCGCAGGAGAGGAGGATGGTCTTTCCTTCCTCGCAGATGTTCTTGATGGCCATGGTCTCGCCGCTGGTGGAGGGCCCGATGATGGCGAGGACCTTCTCCTCGTCGATCAACTGCTTGGCCATCGAGATGGCATTCTCCGGCTTGGCCCCCGAGTCCTTGATGAGCAGCTCGATCTTATGCCCACTGGCCCCGCCGGCCTGGTTCATTTGCTCGACGAGCATCTCCAACGTCTTGGCCTCCGGCGCCCCGAGGAACGACGCCGGCCCGGTCACCGCGAGGATCGCCCCGACCTTAATGGGCTCGGCCGCGGCCGCGGTCGTCTCCGGGGCCGTCCCCTCCGGCGACTTCTTACATCCCGGCGACATCACCAGCCCCAGCGCCACCACACCCACCACCAGAATCGCTGCAATTCGTGTTCTCATGGCTGCCTTCCTTTCCGACCTTCCAGGTCACAGGTTCCCAACTATACCTTCCGACACGACAGAAATACAGCATTCCTTCGCACCCCCGTCCCCGGCGGCGGCCTGTCACTCACACGCCGCAACCACGCCGGGACCGGCCTTTATCAATTCCCTTTTACAGCCGCACCGCCCTCGATTCCGCCCTCCAACCGCCCGGGCTTTCGATCCGCAAAGCCGCCCGACGGCCCCTCGGGCCGCAAGCGGCCTCACCCGCGCACACCAACCACGGGCGCCAAACCTGCGGCCTAACTTATCGACTTTGATTTACCTCGTCAACACTCGGATTTCCCTTTCTCAAGCCGCGGATTCACGCCGATTCCTCGCCTGTCATTCCCGCGCAGGCGGGAATCCAGGGCCTTCTGAACCGCAGTGCACGCAGAGAACGCCGAGAGAATCAGCAATCGTCAATCGAAACAGCCCCTGGCCCGGAAGCACGAATCTCGAACGACAGAAGCGCCGGAGACTCCGCTGGGCCGGTTGATTTGGGGCAGTGGGATTGGCTCCGGATTTGCCCGCTGTGTTGCCACCAAGGCCGCCGCATGGTAGAATGATGCCATGAAACGATTTCGCGTATACGCCGACATACGCATCTACTCGCCGAAAGAGGTGGTGGCGGATGAAGGCTAAGGAATTCGACTGCGTCCAGATGAAGTGGGAGGTCCAGCAGCAGATCCGCAGGGAGCTCGCCGGGGTCCCGGAGGCGGAGGCCCGCGAGAGGCAAATGCGGCTGGTGGCCCAGGACCCGGTTCTCGGGCCCCTCTACAAGCGGTTGACAGCAGCGAAAGGGGCTGCCGGCAAACGCTAACCTGCCCTCAGCCGGGTGCCATGCTTACGCTCGCGTAAGCATGTCTTCCGAAACCACGAAGAGCGAGAAGGTTCGATCAGACACGGATTCACACGGACGTACACGGATTGAATCATCAATCGTCATTCATCGATGATCAATCCAAGGGCCCCAGAGAACGCGGATAGCGGCGGTGGGCCGGCCCTAAGGCAGGGGGGGAATGAGCTTCTCCAACTGCTCGATCAGCTCGCCAATGCGCACCGTGGCGACGCGCCAGAGCTTCTCCTGGCGGACCTCGCCGTACTCGTGGGCAAGGAAATGCCGCTGGGAGATGATCCCTCGCCAGGGGACCTCTGGATGTTCCCGCTGGAACTCCTGCGAAATGCCGCGGGCCGCCTCGCCGATGATCTCGAGCTTCCGTTCGACGGCGGATTGGAGGATTTCGTCCTGCGAGTAGTCGTGAAAGGTCTTGGCCGCAACGAACTGTTGAATCTTGCGCGCGGCTTCGAGCATATCCCAGAGCAAGGCGGCATCCTCGCGTTTACGCGGCATGGTAGATCACCTCCCGCGTGTCCAGGATCGTACGCTGGCGGAACGGATTGCGCAGCCCTTCCTTCTCGACCAGGTCCACATTCCGGCCGAACAGGGCCATCAACTCATCGCGCATGTCCACCAGGTGAAAGAGGTCCCACTCGGCGTCCGCCTCGAAACTCACTAAGACATCCACATCGCTGTCGGGCCCGAAGTCCTCGCGCAGCACGGACCCGAACAGGGAAAACTCCCGGATCTTCCATCGCCTGCAGAATTGCTCGATTCTGTCTCTCGGAACGTCAATATTCCGGCTGACCATGGCTGTACCTCATTGCGACGACATTTCGACCAGATCGGACATCTTCAATATCGCTGAAAAGCCGCGTCCTGTAAAGCAAATCCCCAAAGCACCAAATCCAAAATAGGACCATCCTCTCGCAAAGCCGCAAAGGACGCCAAGGACGGAAGGCGGAAAGCGATGAGTGAGAAGTGACAAGTCGGATTGCCCGAAAGGCGGGGCGCAAGCCGCCGCATGCCCGCCCTCTTGCTTATCACTTGTCACTTATTTCTTATCACTGTTCTGCCGAAGGCAGAACGCTCATTCATCGATAATCAATGGAAACGCTTTCCCCGAATATCTAACATTTACTAATTGGAGCATAATTTATTGAACCTAGGGTCGGCGTAATCGTATGAAC
>CBFDBY010000209.1:0-5300 GCA_965603165.1 uncultured Phycisphaerae bacterium | reverse complement strand
TCATACGATTACGCCGACCCTAGGTTCAATAAATTATGCTCCAATTAGTATCTCAGTCCCACCCGCAAATGTGGCTGCTCGAAATCTGCCATAGTGTTCAGATTGCGTGTTGGTGTTGACCCTGCCCTTGGCGATATGTGCCTCGATTCGGTGCCTTTCGCCGCGCGTGACGTTGACATCTTCAGCATTCGCAGATACATACTGGTGATGAGATTCTATGAGTTCCCAGTTGAACTGACCGATGCAGCGATTTGTCAGAAGACCGAGGGGCGCACGGGACTATGCTGAGTGAACAGGATGTTTTCAAGAGATTTGCAGAGATAAGCGTCTGGAAGCGAGGCGACAGGAGGGCGCCACACAAACCCCTGTTGCTTCTATACGCACTCGCGCGGTGGAGTCGTGGTGAGGGGGGCGAGGTGTCGTATGTGGAAGCCGAAGAACATCTCGGGCCACTTCTGCGAGAATTTGGCCCGACCCATACGCCGCGAGCGGAAATGCCGTTCTGGTACCTTCGTAACGACGGGGTGTGGTTTGTGGCTGACACGGAAAGGCTTGGCCGTCGAAAGAACAGGACCGATCCCAAGAGGAGCGAGCTTCGCAAACACAATCCTGTTGGCGGTTTGCTGCCGGAGATTTGTGACGCCCTTGGTCATGACCGAACTCTTCTGCGGCGTGTGGTTGCCCAATTGCTCAATCGCAATTTTCCGGAATCACTTCACGAAGACATACTCACCGCCGTGGGGTTGGACTCGCGCGATGTGGAGCCGGCGCAAGTACGAAGGGATGCCGATTTTCGGTCTAAGGTGCTTAGGGCATATGGGCACCGATGTGCTGTGTGTGGTTACGACCTCAGACTCGGCGCTGCGGATTTGGCTCTCGAAGCTGCACACATAAAGTGGCATCAAGCGGGAGGTCCGGACATCGAGAGCAACGGTCTGGCGCTCTGTTCGCTTCATCACAAGATGTTTGATCGAGGCGCCTTTTCAATCTCTGACGATCTCAGGATTCTGGTTTCTCAGAATGTCTGCGGCAGTTTTAGGCTCGAAGAGTCGCTTCTGAGCTTTCATGGACGGGATATCGGCAAGCCACAAAGCCCAGACTACTATCCAAAGGACGAGTACCTCCGGTGGCACCGCGAGGAAGTATTCCGTTCTCCTGCGAGGCATCCTGAGTAAGAGCTCCATCAGCGGAACAACAGGGATGGCTCCTATTGTACACGTGTTGCATCCGACATGCTGTGAACTGTGAATCCGTGACCACGACATATCCTGGGTTTTGCGGAACATAATGTTCTACGGCTGACGAGCATACTGTAGAGGCAAGCCAGCGGAAGGCAATGCAGAAACCCACGAAGTGAGAGGGGAGGAACGACAGGTGAGAGGCTTTGCCGGATTATGGCGCGATTCACCCTTCCATCCTGCGATTGGCCCTGTCATCAGGAAAGGAGTCTGCGTTCTTCGCATTTGGGGTACCGGCGGGGATGAGAATGTATCGCCTTGCGGTTGGGAAGAGTCCGCGCCGCCGGCCACGGGGCGACGGCCCCAATCTCCCCTGGTATCCGCAACACGCTGAACGCCATTGGCTACGGTCGGATTAGCTGCGGCGATGCTTCCAATAGTCGGGATCACGGTGGAGGTGCATCACCGCAAGGATATAGATACCGTCCGCTTCTTGTGCATAGAGTACGCCGTACGGAAAGCGCCTCGTCTGGCACCTTCGCACGTCTCCCTGGAGGATCGCCCAAGCCCTCGGGTGTTCTACGGCACGGCCAATGGCAGCGTATACCTCGGCCGCGAAATCGAAGCCCAGATTCTTCTCGCGTTCCTCGTAGTATTCAATGGCTCCAAGGAACTCCGCCTCGGCCTCCGGATGAAAGGAAAACTTCATGCCCCAAATCGCTTCCGGACTTTGGTGAAGACCTCGTCACCAGGAACCGGCTTAACCTCACCCGACCGCAGTTCGGCAAGACGTCGCTGCGCGAGCTGTGCCCACTTGCGGTCGATCTCGGACTCAGGAGCGTTCAGGCTGCGCAGAATCGCCTCCGCCACAGTGGCCCGTTCCTCCACGGGCAGGGCGACCACCTCTTGAATAAGCTCTTTCATCGTCACTGGCGAACACCTCCCTTTTCCATCATAATAGCCTCAAGGCGGGAGGCAAGTCAAGAGTATGTCTGGGGCGGCGGGCCGCGGGCCGCGGGAGTTGACATCGCTGGGCGGGGGTGGTGCTGTGCCGGCCGGCGCGGCTTGTATTGGGAGGCCCGTTCGGGTATCCTGATCGAGGGTAGAAGCCGCTGTCGATTGCAGGCAAGGGTACGTGACGAGCACCAGAGAGAATCCCGTTCGCAAACAGGCCGCTGCTGGACGGGACGGCAGCGCGGCTTCGACCGAAGGCAGTCACCGGGACGCCAATCGCATTGACAGTTGCCATGGTCCCTGTTTAAACTGGACAGATTATGGTCGCCATCGTTGAACGCAACCGGACGGCATTGGTGGAACTGTGCAGGCGGTACAGAGTGGACCGTCTCTACCTGTTCGGATCAGCTGTGTCTCGTCGTTTCGACAGCGAGCGCAGTGATCTCGACTTCCTCGTCAGTTTTGTCGGCCGCGAGCCGACCGGCGAATACGCCGACCGATATCTCGATTTCGCAGAGGGGCTGGAGCAACTCTTCGGCCGACCTGTGGATTTGGTGACCGAGCAATCGATCCGCAATCCATATTTCCGGCGCGAAGTGGAATCGACGCGCCAACTCATCTATGAACGACCACACGAAGAAACTGCTGGTTGACGTCCTGGAATCCGGCCGGAGCGTTCGTGGCTGGTGCCGACATCGGACCTTCGCCGACTACGAAGCGGACCGTCAACTCCGGCGGGCCGTCGAACGGGAGTTCGAAATCATCGGAGAGGCGCTCCACCGCCTTGCTCGCCTCGACCCCGACACGGCCGCCCATATCGGTGAACTGTCGCGCATCGTTGCCTTTCGCAATCGCATCATCCACGGTTACGACACGATCGATGATGCGACTGTCTGGGGCATCGTGGATCGGCACTTGCCGCAACTGCTTGCGAAGACGGAGACGCTCCTGCAAGGGGGGCGATGACCGCGGCCCATCATCGTGGAGCCGCAGATCTCGGGAGGAGTCGGACTTGCCGACGCTGAGCCCCGCACCTCTTGCTAAGGTGCCGTTCCGGCGCAGAACCCCTGGATCACATGGCAAGGCCGATTGTCGGCTGGAAGCTAATCCCAGTCTACGTTGCTTCCACTGCCTCGGGGCGGGTTGTGCTGGGACGCCTCTTCCGGTATCCTGATTAAGGGTAGAAGGTGTTATCGATTGCAGGCAAGGGTACGTGACGAGCACCAGAGAGAATCTCGTTCGCAAACAGGCCGCGGCTGAGGTGGAGGGCGCCGGCCTATCCGGCCATGTTTTTGATATCAAGCGGTATGCGATTCATGATGGGCCGGGGATTCGGACGACCGTGTTTCTGAAGGGCTGCCCGCTGCGGTGCCGGTGGTGCCACAATCCGGAGAGCTGGAAGGTGGGCCCCGAGCCGAGCCTGCGGCTGAGCCGGTGTGTCCGGTGCGGGCGGTGCGTGGAGCTGTGCAAGGAACACGCGATCTCGAATTCCCAGGGCCGGCCCGTCACCGATCCCGAGAAGTGCGTCCTGTGCGGCGCGTGCGTCGCCGGCTGTCCGGGCGGGGCCAGGGAGATCATCGGAGACACCAGGACCGTGGCCCAGGTGATGGCCGAGGTGAGGAAGGACGTCGTCTTCTACGACGAGTCGGGCGGGGGCGTGACATTTTCCGGGGGCGAGCCTCTGATGCAGCCGGAGTTTCTGCTGGCGCTGTTAGCGGCGTGCCGGGCCGAAGGCATCCGCACCGCCGTCGATACCACCTGTCACGCCCGGCCGGAGGCCGTCCGACGTATCGCGGAGGCGGCGGATTTGATCCTTTGCGACATCAAGCATATGAACCGGCGGCGGCATGAGCAGTATACCGGTGTGGACAACAGACTGATCCTTGAGAATATCCGGATGTTGGCCGAAACCGGCGTCGAGGTCATCGTGCGAATCCCGATTGTCCCCGGCTTTAACGGTGATGAGCCGAACGTACGCCAGACCGCAGAGTTCGTGCGGTCACTCAAGACCGTCCGCAGGGTCGATATCCTGCCGTACAATCGCGGCGGCCTGGAGAAGGCCGTACGGTTGACCGGCCAAGCCGATTTGATGGAGGCCCAGGCCCCGGATGGCGATACAATGACGGCCATCGCCGGGATGCTCAGGGACTATGGGTTTGAAGTGAAGACAGGCGGCTGAGATGATGAACGAACGAGTGGCAAGACTGCGACGACAGAGTGTCGAGACGAAGCCTTATATCTCCAGCGAACGGGCGGAGCTGATGACCGTGTTCTATCAGAGCGACGTGCCGCTGCGGGAATCGACGCCCGTCTGCCGGGCGCTGGCCTTCAAGCACCTGATGGAGAACAAGACGATCTACATCGGTGCGGGCGAGCTCATCGTGGGTGAGAAAGGCCCGGCACCCAAGGCGACGCCGACGTATCCGGAGCTGTGCTGTCACAGCCTGGAGGACCTGCAAATCCTGAACGATCGCGAGAAGACCGCGTTCGCGGTCAGCGACGACGTCCGGCGGGTGTACCGCGACAAGATCATCCCCTTCTGGTCGGGCAAGACCATGCGAGAGAAGATCTTCGGCTCCATGGACGAGGCGTGGCTCGGCGCCTACGAGGCCGGCCTGTTCACCGAGTTCATGGAGCAGCGCTCGCCCGGCCACACCGTGCTCGACGACAAGATCTACCGCAAGGGCATGCTTGACTTCCAGCAGGACATCCGGCGAAGCCTCGGCGATCTCGATTTCTTCAACGACCCCGAGGCCTTGGCCAAGCAGCAGGAACTCAGGGCCATGCTCATCTGCGCGGACGCTCTGATCCGTTTCGCCGAGCGTCACGCCGAAAAGGCCAAGGAATTGGCCGCACATGAGAGCGACCCACGACGCAAGGCGGAGCTCGAACGAATCGCCGCGGTTTGCTCGCACGTCCCGGCCCACGCGCCGCGTGACTTCCACGAAGCGCTGCAATACTATTGGTTCGTCCACTTGGGTGTCACGACGGAAATGAATCCGTGGGACTCCTTCTGCCCGGGCAGGCTGGACCAGCACCTGTATCCGTTCTACAGCAAGAGCGTGGATGAGGGGACACTCACGCGCGAGCAGGCCGAAGAGATGCTGCAATGTTTCTGGATCAAGTTCAACAACCAGCCGGCTCCGCCCAAGGTCGGCGTCACCGCCG
>CBFDBY010000208.1:0-5517 GCA_965603165.1 uncultured Phycisphaerae bacterium | reverse complement strand
TGCTCCACGATGTCGTGGATCGTCGCGATGTTGGGATGGTCCAGCGAGGCCAGGAGCTTGGCCTCGCGCTTCAGGCGGGACCGCATGTGGGCATCGCGCATCAATTCCGGCGGCAGGCTCTTGATCGCCACGCGCCGGCCCAGCTTGGTATCGTGGGCCAGATAGACAACACCTGCGCCACCGCGACCGATCTCCCGCTCGATGCGAAAGTGTTGGATCCGGCTGCCGGCCTCCAAACGCAGTCCCGGCCAGTCCTGGGTCGGGCCCTGTGCGTCCTTGGCGGAGTGATCCTCATTGTCCTTCCCGGCTCCGCTCATGCGAGATTTCTCTCCCAACTACGTGGTTGTCAATATACTCCTTTCACGCGGGTCTTGACGGCGTAGAGCGAGTCGCTGGCGGTGATGAAGAGGGTGTCGCGGTCCTTGCCGCCGAAGCAGACGTTGGCGGTCCAGCCCTCGGGGATCGGAATCTGGTCGATCTGCTCGCCATCCGGGTTGAAGACGGTGACGCCCTTGCCGGTGAGGTAGACGTTGCCCTCGGCGTCGATGGTCATGCCGTCGGAGCCCATCGAGCAGAAGAGGGTCTTGCCGGAGAGCGTGGCGTCTTCGTTGATCTTGTAGCGATAGGTCTTTCGGTCGCCGATGTCGGCGACGTAGAGGGTCTTGCCGTCCGGCGTTCCGATGATGCCGTTCGGCTGGACGAGATCGGTGGCGACGCGGAACAGCCTCTTGCGGTCCGGACTGAGGTAATACACGTGCTGGCCGTCCTGCTGCATCGCGGGGTTGCGGGTCCAGTAGTCCCTCTTGTAGAGCGGGTCGGTGAAGTAGATGCCGCCGTCGGGGGCGATCCAGAGATCGTTCGGCCCATTGAGCAGCTTGCCGTCGTAGTCCTTGACGATGACAGTGACGTTTCCTTGCGGATCGATCTTCCACAGTTGGTTGTCCATATCGGCGCAGGCCCACAGATTGCCTTGCCTGTCGAAGAACAGACCGTTGGACCGCCCGCACGGGCTGAGGAATACGGTCAGCGTTCCATCCACCGACCACTTGCAGATGCGGTCGTTCGGCTGATCGGTGAAGAAGACGTTGCCCTCGACGTCGGCGGCGGGGCCCTCCGTGAACTTGAACGTGCTGGACAGCAGTGTGACTTTCTCACCCGGCGCGACGACGCCGGCCTTTTCCTTCTCCATTGATATGCGCATGAGCTCGATCCCTTCATCTCGGCCTAAGTTGCGGGAGTACTTCTTGTCGTCGGCGTTGTTCCAGTGCTCGTGCACGCCGAGACTGGCGAGCCGCACGACGTTGCCCGCGTGGTCCGGGTCGTAGAACGTGCCGGAGGGCGGATCGCTCGCGAGGGCCGCCTCATGCAGGTAGTCATCGGTGCCGCCCATGCACGAATATCGCTGGATGCGGGGCTCGGCCTGCAGGATGTCCACGCCGACTGAATCGATGGCCACCGGGTCCTGCGAGGCCAGGAGGCTGGAGGACCAGTCGTTGTTGAACGGGGCCCTCTGGAACTTGCGGGGCACCTGCTCGGAGAAATGAATCCCGCCGTAGAGCCCGTCGATGAGATAGAGCACCGTCTTGCCGCCGATGTGGGAATGGCCCGTCAGGTCCACGAGGTTGCGGTACTCGCGCGAGCCCTTGCTGAAGGCGCTCTTGTGCATGTCGTAGTAGCCCTTTTCCGGGGGCAGGCGGAGCAGCGAGCCATAGTGGTTCTTGGCGCAGAGCGTGACGCCCGCGCCGGGGTGGGCCTTGAGGTTGGCCAGATTGATCAGGTACGCCGCCTCCGCAAACGCGGCGGGCACATAATCCTGCTCGCAGCCGTCGGTGTCGCAGCTCCAGTGAAACGGCTCGGAAGACAGGCCCATCTTCGTGCGGCCGGATGCGCCTTTGCAGTCGAGATACACGACGTCGGGGAACTGCTGGTGCAGCATGTCATAGTATTCGTTGGCGAAGTAGGCGAGGCTGTCGCCGACGGCGATGTCGGATTGCTTGACGCCGGCGGTTTGCGTGAGTTGCTTCAGCACGGCGGCGATCATCTGCGGCGAGGTGTTCATGTAGTCGCGCCACTTCTGGAGTTCGTAGGTCTCGGGGTCCACGCTGCCGACGGTGCGGATCAAGCCGACGAAATTGACTTTGATCGTGACCTTTTCCCCCGACTGGTAGCCGGCGTCGCCCTTGCCGCGACTGTTGTTGTGATAGTGGAACAGCGCGTCCCACGCCTCGGCGTCGGTCGCCTCGCCCGTCAGTGCTTGCAGGGCCTTGGACACCATCGCATCGCATGCCGCCTGGTCGGTGTGCTCGTTCTGCCACAGGTGCCCATCGCCGGGGCCGTCCCAATCGGTCGCCTCGGGATCGTGCACCCAGACGACGCGGCCGGGATGAATCCCGACTCCCTGTCCGATGGGCGCCAGCGCGTCGGTCTCGGCCGCCGCGAGATTGGTTTCCGGCATGTTCCGAATCGCCATCATCCCGAAGACAACCGCCACGGCAAGGCACGTAACGGCCAACAGAACGCGGGATTGCTTCAGCAGCCGGCCCGCCTTGCGAAACGCGACGACCGCCCCCGCCAACCCGATCAGCCACGCGACGAATCCCGACGCCAGCGGCATGGCCACCCGCTGGCACGGATACATCGCCCGCGACGGCTTCGGAACCACTCGAATCAGGAACCAGACCAGCGACACCAGCCCCGCGATGGGCAGCAGCCAGAGCAGCCAGCGGTGCTTCAGCATCTCCTTCAGCTTCACGGCCGGGTCTCGCATCGCAAAGGGGCAATGCTTGTTCGATTGTGTATCTCGGTGCATGTGTTCGTCGTTGGAACGGGACATTCGTCATACCTCCATCGGCCAACCCTGGACAGTCAATTCACAAGACAGCCATTGTACCATGTCCCCGCAGGCAAGTCTTGGCTTTTTGGGTGGTGCCGGCGGGTGGGCGTGTGCCCAAATATCGTGGCGGGCCTCCTGTCATTCGCCATGTGGAACCGAGCCGCTCCTTTCTGTTGTCATGTCGAGCGGAGCGAAGCATAGTCGAGACATCTGCCTGCGACCGCAGGACGCCTTCGACTCCCAGCCAGGCCCCTCGACTGCGCTCGGGGTGACAGAAGAGACCTCTCCTGCCACGAAAAGTAGTCAGACATGCGGGTGGAGTGGGTCCACATTTCGCGGCGGAGGTTGGCTCGCCGCACGAGAGGCAGGGCTTCTCATCCTTGTTCTGCGCGAGTATGCAGGATGGGTTCCCAATCCAGGCGTCGGATGCGCCGCGATCTGATGAACGCGTGGGTCAAGGACCCACCCTACGAGTTATTCCACCTGTGATTTGATTTCGGTCGGGAGCTTGTCTTTCAACTCCGGATGGGCTTCCACCAGCCGAAGGATGTCCGCCAGGTCCTTCTGTCGTTTGCTCTTGCGTCGCTGCTCGTCACGATACGCCCAGACTTTGCCCCGCAGCACGTCGTCTATCGCCGCCACCGTCATGGCGTACCCGAGAACATCCCGCCGCACGGCACGCGAAAGGAATTCCTGGTACCGCGGGTCTATCTGAAGCTGCACGCGCAGATCCGATCCAGGCATGGACAGATTGACGCGGTGCTCGAATCTCTCGATTTTGGTGTGCGCCGCAGCGGCCGCCTCGCACAGAGCCTGCACCTTGTCCGTGACGACGACGAGGTCCAAATCAAGGCTGACGACCGGCTCTGCATAGGCATTGACAGCCAAGCCGCCGATGACGCAATAGTCCGCCCCGGCCTGCTTTAGCAGGTCCAGCAGCAGTGCGACTGCATCGATCTGCCCATTGGCCACTCGGTTCAAGAACGTCTTACCGGTCATAGCATCTCCATCGTCTGCCACGATTCTACCGCCGGCGGGCCGGATCGACAAGCCCCGCGAAAGTCCATTTGCCTGGAAATCTGCACAGACACCTTTGGTTTCATGGGGGGATTGACTCGCGGGGTTGTTGCGGATAGGCTTGCACCGAAAAGACGTCACCTTTAGGAGAATACGCTCATGAAGAACTTGCTCGTTGTTCTGATGCTGGCCATTACGGCTCCCGCTTTTTCGCAACCGCTGGTGTCGCCGGAAGTTCATTCGGATGGTCGCGTGACTTTTCGCCTGAGGGCACCAAATGCCAAAGAGGTCGTGCTGCGTTGTGAAGGCACGAAAGGCGGCCCGATGCAGCAGGGGGAGGCGGGCGTGTGGTCGCTCACGACGGACCCGATGGAGCCGGATATTTACGCCTACTCCTTCACCGTCGACGGCCTGAGGGTTATCGACCCGGCCAATCCGCTGCTGAAGTACAACCTGCTGAACACCGACAGCCAGGTGCACGTGCCGGGGCCGGCCACGCTGCCGTGGGAGATCAACGACGTGCCCCACGGCGTGCTCCACCGCCATTTCTACAGGTCGGCCATCGTGGGCGATGACCGTCCGTTCGTCGTCTACACGCCGCCGGGCTACGACGCCGGCGCCGAGCGGACCTACCCCGTGCTCTATCTCCTGCACGGCTACAGCGATGCCGAGGACGCCTGGGTCAGCGTGGGCCGAGCGAACATCATCCTCGACAATCTCATCGCCCGCGGTCAGGCCAAGCCCATGCTGGTCGTGATGCCGCTCGGCTATGGCAACTGGGACGTCATCACCGGCGGCTGGGCCGGCCTGGGCAGACGCGACATCTGGCGCGACAGCATCGAGAAATTCCGCCAGTCGCTGCTCAAAGAGGTGATTCCGCAGGTGGAGAAGGCCTACCGCGTTTCGACGGACGCCGACGCCCGGGCCATTGCGGGCCTATCGATGGGAGGCACGCAGTCGCTGCTCACCGGTCTGAACGCGCCGGACCGCTTCGCCTGGATCGGCGCCTTCAGCTCGGGCGGCCTCGATGCGGATTTCGCGAAGCAGTTCCCCGCCGTCGGCGAGAGCATCAACGCGCAACTGCGCTTGCTCTGGATCGGCTGCGGCAAGGAGGACTTTCTGATCGGGGCCAATCAGAGGCTCGTGGAATGGCTCAAGTCCGAGGATGTCGAACTCACCTGGGTCGAAACCCCCGGCACCCACAGCTTCACCGTCTGGCGCCGCTACTTAGCGGATTTTCTGCCCATGCTGTTCCAGAACTAAGGGAGAAAGGTCATGCAAAGGTATTTGACTGCACTTGTGTTATTTATCAGTTACTCAGGTTCACTGTGTCTGGCGCAGACGAACCAGCCGGTCGTAGCGAATGACTGGAAAGCCTCGACCCTGAACCAGCCGGGCCAGGAGTATCCGCAGGTGAACTCGCAACGCTTTGCGCGGTTCCGCATCGTGGCCCCCGAAGCCCAGAGCGTCAGGGTGAGCCTGGGTGGACGGGAACGGGGCGGCTTCTCCCTGGACAAAGGTGAGGACGGCGTCTGGACGGGTGTCACCCAGAAGCCGCTGGACGAAGGCTTTCACTACTACCATCTCACGGTCGATGGGGGGACATTCAACGATCCCGGCACCTTGAACTTCTACGGTTCGACTCGTTGGGAAAGCGGCATCGAAGT
>CBFDBY010000207.1:0-5642 GCA_965603165.1 uncultured Phycisphaerae bacterium | reverse complement strand
TACGCAATGGACAGATGGATGCGCGTCGAGGATTTGGCGAAATCGGAAACCATCTGCGGCCACTTCGCCTTGCCCTTCACCTGCCCGGTCATTCCATCCAGGATGGCTACATACACCTCGCCTCCGACCTGAAGCCGGGTGATGATCTCCGCCTTACCGTCCTCGTCCATGTCCCAGACGTTGAACGGAACATTGTTGGCGCTGCCGAAACAATGGTCGTGATAGCAGATATCCTTTCGCCAGAGCGACCGGCCGTACGAGGTGAACGCCTCCAGTTGCACTGGAAAGCCCGGGTCCTGGGACATTTCCTGATTACCGTTATCGAGCCGGATGACGCAGTCCAGCGTGCCGTCCCCGTTGAGGTCTCCGAAGATCGGCACGAGCGAGCCTTGCTTGCACAGCGGCTCGAACGTCACCAGCGTTGAAGACGCCGCGCCGGTCGCCGTCACGCCGACCCACTCGGACCGCCTGCCCTCGCGGCCCGATTCATCTACCGGCCGAACGTAGTACTGATATCGCCTATCCTCGCGAAGACCGGAATCCACGAACGTGGTCGACGCATTCACGGGCTGCTCGCTCACAAGAAACCCCGCGTGGTTCCGCCCTTCGGCCCGGTAGACGTTGAAGCGCGTGGAACGACGGTCCGAACCGAGCAGGGCCCAGTTCAGAAACACCTTCCCGCCCCCGAGCGAGACAGCGGACAGCTTGCGGCTCTGCACCCTCCAATCCGCCCCCGCCGGCTGGCGAACCGGTCGGAACCCGATATCCGGGTGGCGTATCCCCGGCGAGACACTCAGCCGATATCCGCACTTGAGATAGCTCGCGCCCCTCGCCCAGGAGCCGCCCATGACGCTGCGTTCGATCTCGACCGGGTCGATGATGCGGTACTTGTATCGCTCGGTCGCCGGGTCGTGGTTGTCGGTGGTCAACTGCCAGACGTTGCCCGCCATGCCGTAGAGGCCGAAGCCATTCTCTGCCCCCCACCGCGCCGGCTTGAGAAAATCCTGCCAGCGGTCGAAGCGTCGGTCCCCTGCGGCGTCATAGTTGGCCTTGCCCTCGGGCTCCTCGTCGCCCCACGGATGTTCGCAGCCCGTCAAACCCCCGCGAGCAGCGTACTCAAACTCCATCGACGTCGGCAGCCGGTATACCCGCCCTTCCGCGGCGGTCAGCCAACCCAAATAGGCCTGGACATCCATCCGGCTGACGAAAACGACGGGATGGTCTTCCTTGCCCGCCGGAATCCGCCCGTCCTTCCAATGCAACGGCGGCAGGTGCCCCGTCGCATCCACAAAGGCCTTGTATTCGGCGTTCGTCACCGGATGATCGAGGATCTCGAAGTCCTCCACGCGAACCTGTGCCCCACCCTGCCGGGCCCCCGTTCCATGCCGGAACACACCCCCCTTGACCAGAACAAAACCATCAGGAGCCGGCTCAGTCGGACACGGCACGCAGAGCAGCAGAATCGATGCAGCCACAAGAACGAAGCCATATCGCACGGCAGCACCTCCAGTTCACAGGATCTCCGGATCGTTCAGCACCAAGTGATACCCGCCCACCGCCGGCTTATCAAGACGCAACCCGCCTTGGTGCGCCAAGCCGCCCGATCGCACCTCGTGTTCGAACGCCCCTCCCCCACCACCGGCCCGGGCCGCACTCATTTGCGGTTTCGCAGATTCTCGGACTTGACACGACAATTCCCATCGGTTAAACTGTTCATCAGGAAAACAGAGTCCGGGTGGCACGGGCAGGGCCTGCCATCCACACAATGTTGCTTGGGAAGCGGAGGTGAGGAAATGCGCATCGCGAGCAAGAGTTTGAGAACCGTAACGGTAGCCGCTTTCGTTCTGACCATTCTGTCGGCCGCTTCGGCCCAATACGGCGGCGGCGCCGGCACGCCGGAAGACCCCTACCAGATCTGGACGCCCGAGCAGATGAACGCCATCGGCGCCGAACCCAACGCCTGGGACAAACACTTCAAACTCATGGCCGACATCGACCTGTCCGCCTATGACGGCAAGGACGGCCGACCCGCATTCAACATCATCGCCGCGGATGTCAGCGCCATGAAATCGGGTTCTCAACAGGACCTTTTTTCAGGTGTCTTTGACGGCAACGGCCACAAGATCTCCAATTTCACCCACACTTCCTCAGATCGATACCGCTACGCAGGGCTCTTTGGCTATGTCGGCGGGCCCCGTGGCGAGATCAGGAACTTGGGACTGATCGATGCAACTGTGGAAGTCGGCGACGGGTTTTCCGTCGGCGTGTTGGCCGGAACGAACACGAGCGTCATGATCCATTGCTACACCACGGGTTCGGTCAGTGGCACGCGACATTGTGTGGGTGGATTGGCGGGATACAACTATGGTGCTGTGATCGGTTGTTACAGCACGGTCTCGGTTGGCGGAGATGGATCGAGTGCGGGCGGGCTGGTCGGGCTCAACGACGAAGGTACAGTGGTCCACTGCTATGCCAGCGGCCCGGTTTCCGGAAAATCGCGTGTCGGCGGGCTGGTGGGCGACATCGGGGACGGCAATCTGATCCACTGTTACAGCACAGGAGCCGTCAGCAGCGCAGGAGGATCAACTGGAGGCTTAGTGGGAGCGGAGTTCTCTACGATCATAGGGGGCATTGTAATGGGCTGCTTCTGGGATACCCAGACCTCGGGTCAAACCAAGAGCTCAGGAGGTGTCGGCCTGACCACGGCCCTGATGCATGAGATCGAGACCTATTCACAAGCAGGATGGGATTGGCTCGACAGGATGGAGGATGGAACCTCGGATGTCTGGCAGATGCCGGAAGGAGGCGGCTACCCGGTTCTCTCCTTCTTTCAAGGTCATGTCGCGGAGGAGATGCAGGGTCACGGCACGCCTGACGACCCTTACGTGATATCCGATGCCTCGGACTTAGGTACGATGGTCCACCGCAGCCCCCACGCGCACTACCGCTTGGGCGACTCCATCGATCTGACCGGCATTTGTTGGGGCGCAGCGCCCATCCCCTGGTTTGGAGGCATGTTCGACGGCGATGCCCAGAGGATCTCGCACCTGACGATTGTCGGCGACGGTCATCTGGGATTGTTTGGCCATTTGGCGCACGGGGGAGAAATCAGGAACTTGGCGGTAGAAGATGCTAACGTCACTGGCGAGAGCAGGTATGTCTCGGCTCTTGTGGCGCGAAACGACGGCATTGTGGTTCGCTGTTATAGTACCGGCTCCGTCAGCGCCGGTTGGGAGAGCGGCGGATTAGTAGGCTACAATGGCTCGTGGAGTGCCGTGAACCAGTGTTACAGCGATGTTGCGGTCAGCGGTAGATGGGCTCTCGGCGGGCTTGTAGGGTCGAACCGTGGTACGGTGACTCACTGCTATTACCGCACCCCAGTAACCGATATCGACCAGGGGCCTGCCGGTGGACTGATAGGAACTAACTGGGGCACTGTGCTTGGTTGTTTCGGGCCAAGTCGGGCACAGAGGCCAAGTCGACCGGCCATGGGCGGTGGCGAGTCTCCCCCGGCGGGGACAGTGCCCCCCATCGTGACGCGGGACAGGCAAGCGTATCTGGACGCCGGGTGGGATTGGGTCGGCGAAACCGCGAACGGGACCTGCGAAGTCTGGCAGATGCCGGAAGGGGCCGACTACCCGCTTCTGACAATCTTCAGCGGATACACTCCGCCGCAACTGCAGGGTCGCGGCACACCTGAAGAGCCTTATCTGATATCCGATGCCATGGAATTAGGAGCGACGGCCTACTACAGTCCCTCTGCGTGTTTTCGGCTGGTCGCCCCGATCGATCTTTCCGGTATCCGTTGGGCTACCCCCGTGATTTCCACGCTTGGAGGCACATTCGACGGCAACAACCGGACAATCTCGAACCTGACAATCGAGGGTGGAGGACTCCTCGGGTTGTTCGGGCAATTGGTTGGCGGAGCCGAAGTCGCGGACCTGGGCGTGGTGGACGCCAACATCATTGGCTCACACGAACATGTCGGCGGATTGGTCGGGCTCAACCGCCAAGGTCGGGTGACCCGCTGCCATAGCTCCGGCGCCATCAAGGGAACCAGGCATGTGGGCGGGCTGGCGGGTTACAATTGGTGGGGGGACGCGACAGACTGCAACACAGCCGTCACAGTAAGCGGCACTGAGGAAATCGGCGGTTTGCTGGGCTACAACACAGGTATGGTGATCGGCTGCCAAAGCGACGGCGCAGTCAGCGGGGAAGAGTCCGTCGGCGGGTTGATTGGATTGAACGTCGGTTCACTGGACCGCTGCTACAATACTGCGACGGTTGACGCCAATGAAGACGTAGGCGGGCTTATAGGAACCACCTGGGAAGGAGGCATAGCACACTGCTACAACACCGGTGCCGTCAGTGGACTCTATCGCGTCGGCGGGCTCGTCGGGTCCAGCGGACGTGGATGGTCCGCCTTATCCTATTGGCAGCCGAGCACCGTGATTCACTGCGACAGCACCGGTCCGGTCAGTGGCCACACCGATGTCGGTGGCTTGATGGGGGCGAACTCGGGCGACACGCTTCATTCTTACAGCAGTGGCCCGGTCCGTGGCGGCACGTCCGTCGGTGGACTGGTGGGATACAACGGCGGGAATGTCGTCGACTGCCATTCGAGCAGCGAGGTCACCGCCGATGGAAACGACGTTGGCGGCCTCGTAGGGGCGAATTCGTGGGGAGATATCGCGACTTCCTGTTCAAGCGGCATGGTGACGGCCGACGGGAACAACGTCGGTGGGCTGGTGGGTGAGTCCTTGGTAGGCAACTTGACGGACTGCTACTCGACCAGCACAATCACCGGGCGCGACTACGTTGGCGGGCTGATAGGAATCGATTGGAGTGTGCTCTACTACAGCGAGACTCCTGACGACGGCACGCTTTACTCCGGCACAGTATCCCGCTGCCATTTTGCCGGCGCTGTTTCCGGTAGAGAGAGTGTTGGCGGAATAGTCGGAGCCCCCGGCGGGACGTTCATATCCTGCTTCTGGGACCGGCAGGTCAGCGGCCTGACAAAGATGTGCGGAGAGCCGGATCCCTGGTCCACAGGCTGCGATGACGGCTCTGGTAAGATGACGACCGAAATGCAGACCGCAAGCACGTTTCTCGGCGCCAGCTGGGACTTCGTGGGTGAGACGGCCAACGGGACGGAGGACATCTGGTGGATTCTTGAGGGGCAGGACTATCCGAGGCTGTGGTGGGAAGCCGCAGAAGAATAGAACCGCTGCGGAAATGCGAAATCCGAATGTCGAAATCCGAAACAAGCACGAATAACCGAAGCCCTAATCTCCGAAGTGGCAGGGCTTGCGGCCCGTGTTTGGGATTTATGCCATTCCAGATTTGAGTTTGTTTCGGATTTGCGGTTTCGTGCTTCGAGTTTCTTCGTCGGCGTTCATCAGCGGTTGAAGTCGCGGGCTACTTGGCCTTGATGTCGTAGGCCATGAGGGCCTCGCCGTGGCGGAGGTAGAGGCGACCGTCGCTGATGGTGGGGTGGGCCCAATGCTGCTTGCTGCCCTTTCGCACGCGGAAAGAGCCGGCCAACTCGTAGCCGTCCGGGTTGATCTTGACCAGGCCGACCTGGCCTTTCTCGCCGTAGGCGTAGAGCATGCCGTCAACGTAAATCACCGAGCCTTTGCCGA
>CBFDBY010000206.1:0-5657 GCA_965603165.1 uncultured Phycisphaerae bacterium | reverse complement strand
GCCTCGATCCCGAGCGCACGAGTCACTCCATGGACAACATGGCCCTCGACTTCCTCAATTACGAGTGCATTTCGCTCGTGAGCCTGCTGGGCAAGGGCAAGAATCAACTCACGTTCGACCTGGTGGACGTGGAGACCGCGTGTGAGTACTCGGCGGAGGATGCCGACATCACGTACCGGCTGTACCGCGTCCTGAAGGATCGGCTGGATCATGCGCCGCAGCTCAAGAAGCTGTTTCATGAAGTCGAGATGCCGCTCGTGAGCGTTCTGGCGGAGATGGAGTACAACGGCGTTTCCATCGACACGGCCTTGCTGCGGCAGATG
Source organism: uncultured Phycisphaerae bacterium (assembly GCA_965603165.1). Classification (GTDB taxonomy): domain Bacteria; phylum Planctomycetota; class Phycisphaerae; order Sedimentisphaerales; family Anaerobacaceae; genus PLanc-01. The sequence goes on along the minus strand of CBFDBY010000206.1, from coordinate 5,334 downwards.
TCCGGCAAGCTGGATGAGGCGCTGAGCCAGGCGGCCGAGCGGATCTACCACGAAGCGGGTACGGTCTTCAATATCGATTCGCCCAAGCAGCTTGCCGAGATCCTGTTCGACCGGCTCAAGCTGCAATCGGGCCGGGTCGGCAAGACGGGCCGCAGCACCGACGCCCAGGTGCTCGAACAGCTTACCGACAAGCACCCCATCGCGGAATCCGTTCTCGAATACCGCACGCTGGGCAAGCTCAAGAATACCTACGTCGATAAACTCGGCGCGATCATCAATCCCAGGACCGGTCGCGTCCACACATCCTTCAACCAGACGGTGACGGCGACCGGCCGATTGTCGTCGAGCAACCCGAACCTCCAGAATATCCCTATCCGCACGGAGTTAGGCCGCAAGATTCGCGCCGCCTTCGTGCCCGCGAAAGACAACGAGTGCATTCTGAGCGCCGACTACAGTCAGATCGAGCTTCGGCTCCTCGCGCACTTCTCGCAGGATGAGGCGTTGAAGGCCGCCTTTGCCGAGGATCGTGACATCCATCGATTCGTGGCCTCGCAGATTTTCAACGTCCCGCTTGAGGCGGTGACGAGCGAGCAGCGGTCTCGCTGCAAGGCTGTGAACTTCGGCATCATCTACGGGCAGGGGGCCTCCGCCTTGGCGCGCGGGATCGGCATCAGTCCGGCCGAGGCCCGGCAGTTCATCGACGCCTACTTCGCCCGCTACGCCTCGATTCGCGCGTTCATCGACGAGTGCATCGCCAAGGCCAAGCAGACCGGCTACGCCGAGACGATCCTCGGCCGCCGCCGTCCGATTCGAGACCTCAAGAGCAAGCACGGCGGCCGGCGCGCCCAGGCCGAGCGACTTGCGGTCAATACCGTGATCCAGGGTTCCGCCGCCGACCTCATCAAGGTCGCGATGGTAGCCATTCATCGTAAGATCACGTCCGAGCGGCTCGCCGCACGTATGATTCTACAGGTCCACGACGAGCTCGTCTTCGAGCTGCCGGCGGACGAGGCCGAGCAACATGCGAAGTGGATCGTGGCGGAGATGACGACGGCGATCCCGTTCGACGTTCCGCTCAAGGTCGATGTCGGCTGGGGCCCCTCCTGGCTCGCCGGCAAGTAAGGTGGACGAGTCCGGGTCGGCAAAGCGACCGTAGGATGCCTTCCGACAGCGCCCGCCAGGAGGCGACCCAATCCCTCCGCCTGGCCTTTGTCCTCGAAAATGACGAGCGAAGCCGGCCTTGCAGCATATTGACATCTTGAGGTTTTCCCTGTATTCTTATTCATATGTGGTGGCCGTGAGGTCGTTTTCATCTCACTTGCCGACGGTGAGCATGGTAGTTGCCGATTATGACGTTCAATGGCAAAGGCCAGTTACTACTCTTTTCTGAGGAGGATCTATCATGAGATCACACATTGTTCTGGGCATTTGTATTACAGTATTGCTGATGGCGAGCGTAGCAAGCGCAGCTACGGTTTGGAACCCTGCGGCCAATGGGATCGTTCCGCCGGCTACTGGCGACTGGGGGGTTGGGGCAAACTGGACCAATGATGTCCCTGGCGTCGCTGATCCCAAAGCCGTGTTTAATGTCGCCGACGCCGCAGAGTGTGTCGTGTCTGACATCCGGACCTGTGGTGACTTCGTTCAGGGCGATAACGGGCCGGGCGGTGTGGTTCGCATTGTTGACGGTGGAAACCTCAATACCACAGGTGGTTGGATGGCCGTTGGTTACAACAATCCCGCTACACTGATCGTTGAGGCCGGCGGTGTTGCACACTTTGCTGGGCATATGTGGCTCGGAATGCACACGGGTGCAGATGCTGATATCATTTTGAATGGCGGAACGATCACTGGCTCACAAGATTTTGGGCTTGGTTGGTTTTTCGGTCCTGCTGACGATCACGGAGTAGCTCGTGTTCATGTCAATCGCGGTGTCCTGAACATACATCACTGGGATGATGCTAACGCGATCTATGGTGACTCGTTCATTGACATCAAACATGGTACCGTTAACATTACGAATGATGGTGATCAAGTAGATGAAGTATTAGCTTATGCCGCTGCCGGGAAGATACGCGCCTGGAGCGGTGTAGGGACATTGAATGTTGTCCATGCTGACGGCGTGACGACCATTACAGCCGATCATCCTCTTCAGCAATCCCCAGCAGATAGCAGCATTGTGGAACCGGGCGACGTGGAGTTGAGCTGGACTTTGCCCGACCCGTGCGTGCCTGGTACGCCGGTGACTGTTGACGTCTATTTCACCGACGATTTGAAAGCGCTGGAGGACTTTACCAATCTGGAAGCTATCAAGGTCGTCAGCAATGAAAGTGTGAGCTCCGTTGTCGTGCAGACTCAGCCAAAGACGTGGTACTATTGGGCCGTCGATACGTATACCGGCGATCCGAACGATCCGGCTTTTGGGCCTATTTTTCAGTTGTTCGCAGATAATGTACCTCCCAAAGCGGACGCCGGTGACGATGTGACAACCTGGATCGACAATGGCAGTGCAGACGTGGTGCTCGCCGGGTCCGTGACCGATATCGATCCCACAACGTCGCTATGGACCGTCGTCGCGGAACCCAACGAAGGTACGGCCGTGATTGCCGATCCGGCCCAGTTGGACGCGACCGTGACGCTCACGGAAACCGGGACTTACGTGCTGCAGCTTGAAGCCTCGGACGGTGAATACTCCGGCTCCGACACGATGACCGTCAATGTCTTTGCCGATAGCTGCGAAGCCGCCCAGTCGTTGCCGGGATACGAGCCTATCCCCGGCGACATCAACCTGGACTGCCGCGTCGACCAACTGGACCTGGATATCCTGCAGGCCCACTGGCTGGAGTGCAACGCCCTCGACTGCAATGACGTGCAGTAGAGCCCCGCGTTCGATGTGAAATTGAGTGCGTTTGCAGACGTGATCCGCTCGAAGACATCGGGACGCAGGGAGAGTCTTGCGTCCGGTTCGGGGGCAGGGGTGATACAGCGTGCTGTGTCGTCCCTGCCCCATCGTATAACCGGTACGGCCACGGTATCTGCATTCGCAGTGGACGGGCAGCGAAGTCTTTGTTAGAATCTCTCCCGGCCGAAGGATTGAAAGCATGAACAAAGCATTTACACTCATCGAGCTGTTGGTGGTGATCGCCATTATCGCCATCCTGATGGGCATCCTGATGCCCACGCTGCAGCGCGTGCGCGAACAGGGGCGCGTGGTTGGCTGTCAGTCCAACCTGCGACAGTGGGGCCTCATCTTCGCCATGTACATGGAGGATAACGATGGCAAGTTCCTGAGCGGTCTGGTGCATGGATCGACCGCGGCCATGGAACACGGGGACTGGTGGCGTGAGCCACTCAAGCGGTACAGCAAAGACAAGAAAATGTGGTTGTGTCCGACGGCCGCCAAGAATCGCACGTCCGTATCGAATGACGCCATGTCGTTGGCGCGGAGTCCCACCGATGCCTGGCGCGTGCCGGATTCACAGGGAGGAGACGTCGGCAGCTATGCGCCCAATGGATGGATGTGCAACCCTCCAGCCAACCTGAATACTCTGTGGGGACGGGGCCCCGCGGAAAACTACTGGCGAGGTTTTCCAGCGAAGTATGGTAGTGAAGTGCCGATCTTCACCGAAGGCTGGTGGGTGGATGCCTGGCCGCGTGATACGGATACCCCTTCCACCGATCGAGACAGCTTTCAAGCAGGAGGCAGCGGGGAAATGCGCACGGTCTGTGTCGATCGACACAACCTGACGCAGAATGTCCTGTTTGCCGATCACAGCATAAGACGGGTTTCTCTCAAAGAGCTGTGGCGTTTGCGTTGGCACAAGAACTACAACGTACATGCTGAACTACCGGCGTGGCCGGTTTGGATGGCTCGCTGCAAAGACCCTTAGTACTGCATTCCGAGAGTCTTCCGGCTATCGGGGGGCGGAGATTGCTTCGTCGCTGCGCTCCTCGCAACTCCCGTCGACGCGTTTGCTTCGTGCGGCATGTGGGAGTTCATGCGGATTGCGAATTCACGCGAAGCGCAGGAGCCAATCGTGATCCGTGTGGCGGGGCCGCTACGGTTCGTTTGCGATCGTGATGTTGTCCAGGTAGAAGACGGTTGTGTCGGTGGCGTTGCTCGTGAAGCCAAGCCAGGTCAGCTTCTCGAACGCGGTGCTGCCGTTCTTGAGGCTCGTGAAGATACGCGGCGTCTTTCCCGGTAGCGTGACGCTCAGGGTCCACGTGCCGCTGTTGTCCGGGCCGAGGTCGGCGGCGATCTCGAAGTGCGTCCATCGGCCGACGGGCAGGTGCAGGAGTGTCGCGCCGGCGACTCGCAGTCTGTCGCCGTTGATCGAGAAGCTGGGGCCGACGCGGTAGGGGGAGCTTCGCCAGTCGCGCCACTCGTGATTGATGGCCACGGCGCGGCCGATCCGCAGGTCGAACGCGCAGTGCGTCGTTCCGGCGCCGTGGTTGGGGGCATACACGAGGTGCGGGTTCCACGTGTTTTGCAGGCCCGGGGCGTCAGCGATCTTCAGGCTGTGATTGCCCGCCGCGGCAGTCTCGTCGGTCACTTCGATGGCATCGCCCTTGTTCTCGACGTGGACCTGGGCGCCCGAAGGCTTCTGACCGACGGCGGTCCTCTCGAAATCGTCGCGGATCGCCACCGGCGGCGGGTCCGGCGGCCACTCCAGCGGCGGATACGCCACCTCGTTGGCCTTCTCGATCCACGCGGGATCGCCATAAACCCCGGCCTGCGTGTAGTCGAACGGCTCAAAGCCAATCCCGAGAGCGGGGGAGTTGTCCTTCAGGCGGAAGTCATGATTGGCCGCATCGACGAAGAGCGGGTCGGCGATGATCGAGTGCTGGTCGCGGTTGTGCTGCGCTCGCCACTGTTCAAGGGACAGGCCCGCGAATGTCACGTCCTCGCCGACACAGTTCCAGAAGCAGTTGTTGTCCATGTTGACATCGACGCGGGTCCAGGGGCCGGCCAGGAGCGGGCCGGTCTCCCAGTAGACGATGTTCCGCTCGAACGTGAACGACAGGTGCTCTTCCACACGGGTGGCCTGCACCTGGTGGAGCAGGCTGTTGACCAGGATGTTGTTGCGGATGATGTTTTCCTTGCCGTAGTGTTGGTGGAAGCTGCCGGTCTTGGTGTTGTAGACGAGGTTGTTTTCCATGACGATGCCGGTGCTGCCTTCGTCGGTGTACAGGCCCCAGCCGCCGTAGGAGTAGGCGTAGATGTCGTGGAAGACGTTGTCGCTGACGACGGTCCCTTCGGACGAGCCGAGGGTGTAGATGCCGCCCATGTCGCTGAGGACGGCCCAGCCGAGGTGGTGGACGTGGTTGAAGCGG
>CBFDBY010000205.1:0-5744 GCA_965603165.1 uncultured Phycisphaerae bacterium | reverse complement strand
TAAGCTTGTAGGTCGTCAGAAGGCCGCCAGGGACATTGAGAAGCTCGCACTTTTCTTGAGTCAGGTTGTGCTGTATGCATATCCATCAAGTCATGATTCTCACTGTTAAGAGGAGGACCACCAATGCTCGAGCAAAACACCACGGCTTTAGGGAGCTTCGCACGAGTCGCATTTCTTCTGGCGGCGATCGCCGGCCTCGCGACAGGCGGCGAGAGCTTGTCAATGGAAGGGACCTGGGTCACCGTCGCGGCTACACCGATGGGAAACATGCTCTTCACTCAGACCGTTTCCCCGCTGGATTTGACGCAGACACGCTTCTCATCCACGATGCAGCCGGTCAATGAGAACCCGACCCACTTTGGTCTGTTCCCGGAGGCCGACCGCGCGACCAACTGGGTGGGACACGTCGTTCAGGCCGATGTCCAGGGCTACGAAGGCACATTCGTGAGCTATCTCACCCAAATGGTTGCGCAGAGCGAGGACGATCCGCCTCTGTCCAAGACGATCGCCATTCTGCTTCTGACCACGACCCTGGAGCTCACGGACCCGAGCGCCTGGGCCGGCGAGGCTACGATCGCGGCTTACCGAGCGGATCAGGACACCAACCAGGACGGCCTGCCGGATGACGGCCAGAGCCCGGTCGATTGCTCGACCTTCACCTGCACGGCAAAACGTCTCGGCCTGATGCCACCGTGCAAGCCCAAGGATCCCTCGGAAACGATTGAAGTCACCGTCGGTGAGGAGTTCGTGATCTCCCTGGATTCAAATCCAACGACGGGGTACTCCTGGGAGGTGACCAGCTCGCTGCCGGCGTGGCTGGAGTTGATCGGCTCCGAATATATACCCACACCGACCGACCCGCCCGTCATCGGCGGGGGCGGCACTGAAGAATGGACGTTCCGGGCCAGTGCCGCAGGAACGGCCACAGTCACGTTCGAGTACCGTCGCCCCTGGGAAAAGGATGAACCGCCCGCCCAGCGCAAGACGTTCGTGATCGTCGCACGCGTTGCCGGGGAGCAGATCGAAGTCACCGTCGGTGAGGAGTTCGTGATCTCTCTGGATTCAAACCCGTCAACAGGGTACTCCTGGGAGATGACCAGTCCGCTGCCGACGTGGCTGGAGTTGATCGGCTCCGAATATATACCCACACCGACCGACCCGCCCGTCATCGGCGGGGGCGGCACTGAAGAATGGACGTTCCGGGCCAACGATGCAGGGACGGCCACCGTCACGTTCGAGTATCGTCAGCCGTGGGCTACGAACGAGCCGCCGGCCCAGCGCAAAACGTTCGTGATCGTCGCCCGCTTATGAGGCGCGATGCGAGCCTTTGTCTGAAACGGGGTTGCGATACCGGTTCACGATGCCGAAGGACAATGCAACGACCATCAGGGCCGCTGTGCCTACGGCGCCGGTGATGATTGGATCGAATGTGCACTGGGCCCATTCCCAGCGCGGAGGAAGATTCCGTGCGAAAGTGCCCCAACTGATCACGGCGACGCTAATCCCAATCGATAGCAGGCCTTGCCAGAGTCGCAGACGAACCCGCAACAGGGCTAACAGGAAGAGCCCCAGGATGCCGCCGCCGAAGATGCCGGAGATCTGCCACCACGCGTCCAGTGCGCTCTTGGCTCGAATCATCAGCAGGGCGAATCCCGTGCCGAGTACGCCCCAGACAACCGTCATCAGGCGAAGGAAGATAAGGCTGCCCCGCTCGCTGACCTGCGGGCGAATGTAGCGCTTGTAGAAATCGAGCAGAAGGACCGTCGCCGAGCAGTTCAGGGCCGAGTCCACAGTACTCATCGCCGCGGCGACGATGGCTGCGACGATGAGTCCCTTCAGCCCCGTCGGCAACTGCGTCGCAATGAAATACGGGAAGACCTCGTCGGCCTTCATGATCGTGTCCGGGAGCTGGTGGCCCGGACCGGAGTAGAAGGCGAATAGGGCCGTTCCGATGTATAGGAAGACGGCCGTCAGCGGGATGTAGATCAGCATGGCGATCCAGACGGACCGCTTCGCCTGCCGTTCCGTGGGCACGGAGGAGTACTTCTGCACGTAGTTCTGGTCGGCCAGCAGGTTGCGGAGGTTCTCCGTGATGCCGTAGAGGATCATTACCCAGACCGTCCGCGACGAGAACGAGAGCTTCAGGCTGCCCAGGCTGAACTTGTCGGCCTGCAGCGCCGATTCAATGAGTGGGGCTGGGCCGGAGAAGATCTCCGTCGAAAGCATCACCGCACAGAAGACGATCCCGACGATCATGACCGCTGACTGCATCACATCCGTCCAGATCACGGCCTCCATGCCGCCCATTAACGTGTAGATGATGGTTATCGCGCCGATGACGACGATGATGATGCCGATGTTCCAGGGCACGAACGTATTGATGAGAAGGCTGACCAGGTAGAGAATCACCGCCATGCGGCCGACCATAAACAGCAGAAAAGACAACGCCGCGTAGATCCGCCCCCAGGCCCCAAGTCGGTCTTCGAGGAACGCATATACCGAGACCAACTGCATCTTCCGGTAATACGGGACGGCATAGCGACAGACGAGCCACGCCACCGGGATGATACAGAGCGAGAAGATGAAGACGTGCCAGTTGGATTCGTATGCTTTGCCGGGAGTGGCGATGTAGGAAATGCTGCTCGTGTAGGCGCTCATGACGGCCAGGCCCGCCGCCCAGGCGGGAATCGTGCGGTCGGCCACCATGAACTGCTGAGCCGTGCGGCACTTCCGCTGGTAATACACGCCGAGCCCTACAAGAACGGCACAGTACAAGGCCAGGATGATGAGGTCGAGTGCGCCGAAGTTTGCCTGCATGGTCTCCTTCTAATCCGTTTGGCCCAGCCCATCTTTCGTGATGCCGAGCTGGTCGAGGTATCCTTGGATCATCTGCCGCTCCGGCTCGCGGAAGCGGTGGAACGGTTCGGCAAGGAAGTCGCTGCAGATCCCCAGGCAGGACAGCGCACACTTGAGCCCCTTGAGAAAGCGCGATTCGTAGTGACCCACGGAGTAGATGGTGCTATGGAGTCTCATCATGGTCTTATGCAGCGATTCGACTCTTGCGAGATCCTTCGCAAGGGCCGCCTCGTAGAGGTCCACGTACAATCGTGGCGCCAAGTTGGCGCCGCCGCAGACGCCGCCGTGCCCGCCCACCAGGATCGCCTCGGCAAGGAGTTGTTCTGGGCCGATGAGCAGCGAGAATTCCGGCCGATCCTCCAGAAGGTACTGAAGCTGATGGAAGTAGATCATGTTGGCGGAGCTGTCCTTGAGGCCGACCACGCCGGGCAGCTCGGACGCTGCCCGCACAATCGCGGGCTCGAACACCGGCTTCGGCCGGTTCGGCATGTTATAGAGAAACAGAGGCAGCGGTAGCTCGGCGACCAGATGCTTGAGGTACTCGAGCAGCTCCGCCTGGCCGGCCGGAAAGTAGTACGGCGGGGCCAGCACCAGCGCCTGCGCGCCGGCTTGAGCCGCTTTCTCCGCCACATTCACGGATTCCACGAAGGAGGTATCCGTGATGCCCACGAGCACCGGGACCCGCCCCCGGACCTGATCGCAGACTCGCTCAATGAACTCGCACCGAAGCCGATGGCTCAGGCTGGGCGCTTCGCCCGTCGTGCCAAGGATGAACAGTCCATGTACCCCGCCGGCCAGGACGTGCTCGATGAGCCGCTCCAGACCTGTCGTGTCAAGTGTGTCCCGATCCAACAGCGGCGTCACCATCGGTGGGATAATCCCCCGAAGCGGTTGTGCAAGTGTCCCGGCACCCGAACTCATCCCGGTCTGCCTCCTATGAATCACACTGCTCTTGCCACGAAAATCGACCGGGCCATCATAACAGAATGCGGCCGGAAGTAAACCCCACAATCCGAGAGGAGACCCACTGATTTGACGAAACCGACGGCATACATCCTCGGAATCCACGCTGGCCTATACGTCGGGCTTCTGCGGTGTTATAATCCTCTTTTGGACGATGGAAGAAGTCGCCGTTGTCGCCCTGAGCGACGCATGACAACAGCGATCGGATCGCATCGGCATACAGCAGGAGAAAGTCTATGAAATGCCAAGAAACTGAAGGTGGGAAGGTGACTCGCAGGAACTTTCTGGGCGGCGCGGCGGCGGCCGCATTCACGGTTGTCCCCCGTCACGTGCTGGGGGGCAGCGGGCACACCGCACCGAGTGAGAGGGTCCACGTCGCCATCATCGGCACGGGCGGTCAGGGCATTGTGAATATGAAGCAGCTTTTCCAGGAACCCGACGTCCGTATCGCCGCGTTGTCCGACGTCAACGACGAGAGCGATTACAGCATGTTCTACTACGGCGACACGGCGGGACTCAAGCCCGCCACCGAACTCGTCCGACAGCGATACGGCCAGGCCTGCCCCACCTACCGGGACTACAACGAGATGCTCGATAAGGAGGACATCGACGCGGTCCTGGTGGCCACGCCCGACCATTCCCACGCCATCGTCTCACTCGATGCCATCGCCAAAGGCAAGCACGTCTACTGCGAGAAGCCGCTGTGCCGTACCGTCCAGGAAACACGCGCCGTCACCGAAGCCGCCCGCAAGACCGGCGTCGCAACCCAGCTCGGCAACTTCGGGCACTCCAGTGAGGACATTCGCCTCTGCTGCGAGTGGATCTGGGACGGCGCCATCGGCGACGTCCGCGAAGTCCATTCGTGGACGTACACCGGTGCGGCTCGCTGGACGTCACTCAAAGATCGACCGAAGGAGACACCGCCGGTGCCGGCCGGCCTCGACTGGCAGAAGTGGCTGGAGCCCGTACCGCCCCGGCCGTACCACCCCGATTACGCCCCCGTCCGCTGGCGCGCCTGGTGGCAGTTCGGCTCCGGCACCATCGGCGATTTTGCCTGCCATCACCTCGACCCGGCCTTCTGGGCCCTCAAGCTCGACCAGGCCGACCGCTTTCAGGTCGAAGCCAGCTCCTACGGCGCAACCGACGAGGTTTGCCCGGCCGCGTCACTGATCTACTACGACTTCCCGGCCCGCGCGGGCATGGGGCCGGTTCGCATCACGTGGTACGAGGGCGGTGTGATGCCGCCGCGTCCGGCTGAGCTGGAAGAGGGCCGCAGCCTGGGCCAACACGGCATCCTCTTTCTCGGCAGCAAGGGCGCCATCCTCGGTGGAGGCTGGGGGCGGTCCCCGCGCATCATCCCCGAGAGCAAGATGCGGGCGTATAAGAGGCCGGCCAAGACCCTGCCTCGCGCCAAAGGGCACCATCGCAACTGGCTCGACGCCTGCAAGGGCCAGGGCCGGCCGAGCACACATTTCGACTATGCCGGCCCGCTGACGGAATTCGCCCTGATGGGCAACGTCGCCCTGCGCAGCGACAAGAAGCTCGACTTCGACTGGAAGAACATGAAGGTCACGAACGTCCCCGAGGCCAACAAGTACATCCAAGCCGGCTACCGCGAAGGACGGACCCTGTAGGGGACGGGGCGGGCACGAATCCTATTCGACCTGTGTGCTCCGCAGCCCGCGGAGGATGTCCCAGTATGCGCCGCGGGCCCCGGCTCGGATAGCTTCGACGAGTTCGCTATTGTCGTTGTAGTTGTGGTCGGTGGCCTCGGCGTCGGGCTGTTCGGCCATCGGCTCGAAGAAACGTTCGTCGCCGGCGATGAGGTCTTTGACCAGCCGGGCCGGTTCGGGTCCCAGGGCCGGCGAGATGTAGAACGTCGGCTGAAAGAAATCGATTTCGCCCGCGTACTTGCGTCGAATGCC
>CBFDBY010000204.1:0-5982 GCA_965603165.1 uncultured Phycisphaerae bacterium | reverse complement strand
GAACGCAGCCCGCTACGGCCGATCTCGCCCTCCGGAATCGGGCCCGTGTGAGTCCTGGCGGCATGACCGCCTGTGCTTGCCCATCCTCGAATCTCCTCGCGCCCCGGGGCCTTTGTGAATCATGAATCTGTGGTCCCTCACAGCGATGCGCTGTTTCCGTTATGTCCACACGCGCCCCGGCGTCCTCATCGGCTTCGATCCCACGGCCTCGCGGGGCCGGAAAAAGATCACTGATTGGGAAGAAAACGGCAAATATTTTGTTTGCTTAACACAGAACACGGCCTTATCATTATGTGATGCCAGCCTGCCCGCCGCACCGGCAGGGCGGCGCGGGAGAATTGGCCCGGCAACGGACGACCGGACACGACAAACTCGGGAGACAGACATGAACGGCGGCTTTCTCAAACTCCAACGCAGCCGTGAAGCATTCGAGTTGCTCAAAGATCCCCATGCTTTCGTCTTGTTGACCATCATCGCCTTGAGAGCCCGCCGGACAACTGAGTTCAATATCCACGGCCTGGGGCTCCGGCAGGCCCTTATCGGCGATTTCGCCAACTACGGTCTGACCGAACGCCAGTACCGCACGGCGAAGCGCCGGCTCACCCGCTGGGGCCTGGCGGTCTTCAAGGGAACCCCCCGCGGAACTATCGCAACACTATGCGATACAAGGATTTATGATATCAATGAGGCGCCTGCCCAACCACCTGACAACCATCAGGCAACCACCTGGCAACCACCAGACGACGAACAGGCGACGGACAGGCGACGACTAACAATAAAGGAAAGAATGGAAAGAATGAGAAGAATATAGAGAACGTCCCTGCAACGCTTGCGCGTTGCGATTTCTTTGATTGTTGTTTTGATTTTGCTTTGCGGAGAGAGTTGGCCCCATCTTCTCGCAAGATCGTCTCCGAGACGCCCGGGCTGAGAGGCCGTAGTCCACACCATATCCTCCGGGCCGCTGACGTATGCCGACCCTAGGCAGCCGCATGTCGCCGGTCCAGCCGGCGGAAAAACTGTCGGCATGATTTGACACGCCTGGCCTAACGTGCTATAATTGTAGGTACCGTCAGACAACCAGCGTTGAGTTTTCGGGCGCAGCAAGGTTTTTCGGCTTGCCACGCCGTCCGAAGCGCGCGAGGCGCGCAGGTTCTACGATGAGCTGTTTGAACGGACACTCGGTCAATCGCCATTTTCTGCCCCTGGGACGCTCTGCCCGTGAATCCTCTCGGGTCACGGATTCGGTTCCGCGCTATCGGTGCGCCGGCGGAGAATCCCGGGACGGCCGCCGCTTCGCCAGGAAGGAGGAACGCCATGGAAGGAGCCATATAAACCCGCGCACCGATGACCTTTGCGCGGGACGATTGTCGTCCCGGTGTGGGGCACAAGAATGATGGACTCGTACGAAACCTTGTAGGGAGGAATACCCAATGAACAGTGTGAACCAAACCAATGCGAAACGCTTTGTGGTGCTTGCGGCGTTGCTGGGGATGCTTGCGACCGTAAGCTACGGAGCGCCCGTGGTGCTGTCGAACGGCGTGCCGGTAACCGGCATCTCCGGGTCGGCCGGCAGCGAACTATTCTACACGATCGAAGTGCCCGCCGGTCAGGATGAGCTGGAGATCAGCACCACCGGCGGCACCGGCGACGTCGATCTCTACGTCCGCCAAGGCTCACCGCCAACAACCACCAGCTACGACTACCGGCCCTATGAGATCGGTAACGAAGAAACCGTGACCGTCACCAACCCGGCGCCCGGAACCTGGCACATCATGCTCCGGGGCTATACCGCCTACGCCGGCGTGACGCTCCAGGCCACCTATTCGGCCGCGATCGTCATCACCCCGCTGGCCGACGGCGTGCCCGTGACCGGCCTGGCCGCCACCGAGGGGACCGAGAAGTACTTCCAGATCGACCTGCCCGCCGGCCAGACCAAGCTCGAGATCGCCATCTCCGGCGGCACCGGCGACGCCGATCTCTACGTCAAGCTCGGGGCCCTGCCCACGTCGACGGATTACGACTATCGCCCATATCTGTTCGGCAACGACGAGACGGTGACGGTTAGCAATCCCGCCGGCGGTACCTGGTATATCATGATCCGGGCCTATAACGCCTATGCAGACCTGACCGTGCTGGCCAGCTACGGCGGCGGTGTCGGCACCGTGCTGGAGAACGGCGTGCCGGTGCCCAATCTCTCGGGCTCCGCAGGCGATGAGAAGATGTACCGCATCGACGTGCCGGCCGGCCAGATCAGCCTCGAGATCAAGATGTCCGGCGGCACGGGCGACGCCGATCTCTACGTCAAGTTCGGCTCGCAGCCGACGATCTCCGACTACGACTATCGCCCGTTCCTGGCCGGCAACGATGAGACGGTCACCGTCAGCACTCCGGCCGGCGGGACCTGGTACATCATGGTCCGCGGCTACAGCGCCTACGCCGGCGTGACCCTCGTGGCCACCTACGGAGGCGTCGTCACGCTGCAAGACGGGGTGCCAATCCCGAACCTCTCCGGCGGGCTGAACAGCGAGAAGTTCTACAAGCTCGAGGTCCCCACCGGCCAGAGCAACCTGCTGTTCCGCACCAGCGGGGGCACGGGCAACGTGGACGTGTACATCCGCCGCGGCGCCATGCCGACGACCTCCACGTGGGACCACCGGCTGATGCTGCCGGGCAACAATGAAAGCGTCAACATCGCCAATCCGCAGGCCGGGACCTGGTATGTCATGCTCAAAGGGACCCAGGCATACAGCGGCGTGACCCTCGAAGGGGATTACTCTCTGGGCGGGAAGGTCACCCTGCTGTCGAATAACGTTCCGGTGCCGGGCATTGCCGGTCCAGCCAGCAGTGAGCAGTTCTACAAGATCGAGGTGCCCGCCGGGCAAGCCAAGCTGGAGATCAAGATGGCCGGCGGCACCGGCGATGCCGATCTCTACGTCAAGTTCGGCGCGGTGCCGACGACTTCGGACTACGACTATCGCCCGTACCTCATCGGCAACGACGAGACGGTCACTGTCAACAACCCCACCCCTGGTAGCTGGTTCATCATGATCCGTGCTTACCAGGCCTTTACCGGCGTGACCCTCGTGGCCAGCTACGGCGGCGTCACCCCGCCGCCGGTTATCCCGTTGTCCAACGGCGTGCCCGTTCCGGGGATCGCCGGAGCGGCCGGCAGTGAGAAGCACTACAAGATCGACGTACCCACCGGACAGGCCAGTCTCGAGATTATGATTTCGGGCGGCACCGGCGACGTCGATCTCTATGTCCGCCAAGGCGCCAAGCCCACCACGAGCGAGTGGGATTATCGTCCGTACCTGATCGGCAACAACGAGACGGTGACGATCGGCACCCCGGCGGCCGGGACGTACTACATCATGCTTCGAGGCTACACGGCCTACACGGGCGTGACCCTGAAGGCGACGTACGTGCCCCTGCCGGACCCGGTGATCGTGTTGTCCAACGGCGTGCCCAAGACGGGCCTGTCGGGAGCGGCCGGCAGTGAGAAGCACTACAAGATCGACGTACCGGCGGCTCAGGCCACTCTGACGTTCAAGATGTCCAGCGGCGCCGGCAACGCGGATCTGTACGTCCGCAAGGGTGCGAAGGCGACGACGTCGAGCTGGGACTATCGTCCATATTTGCCCGGCAACGACGAGTCGGTGGCGATCACCAACCCCGCCGCCGCCACCTGGTACGTCATGATCCGCGGGCGCGATGCGTATTCCGGCGTACGACTCGTGGCGACCTATGGCATCCCGGGCAAAGGCAACGACTTCACCACCGATCCGCACTGCGTCGCCCTGTGGAAATTCGAGAACAATGCCTTGGTCTTCGACAGCATCGGCTCCAATGACCTGGAGAACAACGGCGCGAGCGTAGAGACGGGCGATTTCAAAGAGGGCGCCGGCTGCGCCGACTTCAAAGTCGGTCAGTCCGACTGGATGAGTATCGACGACGCGGACCTGTCGGCGAAATTCCCGACGAAGAACGGCGGTGGAAGCGTCAAGATGTCCCTGTGCTTCTGGATGAAGCCGCGGAGCTTTCCCTTTGGGACCACCATGATCTCCAAGTACCTGATGCTCACCGACGATCGGTCCTGGAGAGTGTTCATGCGCGCTGCCGGCTCGGACGGATACCTGAAGATCGCCTTCGGCAAGGCCGGCGGCGATAACTTCGACGAGTACAAATTCGACGCCCCGGAGCAGCAGTTCCCGAGGGACCGGTGGTATCATGTCGCGTTCACATACAAAGAGGCGGACCGGAGCTTCCATGTGCGGATGTGGGATGATACGGCCGGGATTGTGCTGATCGACCACGTCGGTGTGACGGAATCCCGCATGGCGGTGACCGACGCCCCGCTCATCCTGGGCGGCATCCCGCTGCGGTCGGAATTCTACGATGGTCTGTTGGATGAAGTGGTCGTCTTCGACGATATCCTGACCACCGCGCAGATCGATCAGATTCGCCAGGGAAATTACAAGCACACGCCGTGATCGCGACGGTCGGTGCTACAGGAACGGATATGCAGAACCACGAGGGGCGTGGTCTCGCATTAAAGAGTTGAATCGTGATGTCTCGGCCGGTCCGGCTTGTGTCGGACCAGCCGAGACAGACTCTTCGACCGCCCACTGCCGCTCCCGGCGAGCCCTCCTCCATCCTTCTTGCCATGAAGGTCCGCGCGCAAACCCACGAGCCGCCGGCCATGGCGCGCGAATGGAGGCTACCGGTGAAGAGAGAAAGGACCGCGAGTCGAATCACGGCCCCAATCGATCTGGATCGTGTGGCTGGTTACAGGCTTCTGCGGCGTCGCATCCAGCCGGCAAAACAGGCGCCGAGGCCTGCAAGCAGGGCCGCACCGGGGGCCGGGATCACGTCAACGATTACGCCCCCCGTTTGCTCGAAGCCGGAGTAGCGCACGTCGGCTTGCGAGTAGTTGTAGAAGCCAAACTGGCCGGAAGTGAACGTACTGTCGGTTACGGTGACATCCCACAGGGTAATAGCGCCCTCGGTGACCACCACGTGAATTTCGCCGGGATTCTGATTGAAATCCAAATGGAAGTCGTACACGGTATTATCCGCCCAACCCATCGTTGAGTCCTGCTTCTGGTCCAGAACATCCATGTCCTCATGAGCGTGTTCATTTTCGAAGAACTCGGCCAGGGACAAATCAACAAGGCCGTCACCGGTGCTGCCCGTCATCTTCTTGATGGTCATTCCTTCGGCGGCGTAATACGCTCCGGACTCCTGGCCTTCTTGTTTCCAATCGAAGAGGTAGAAGTTGCTGGAGTTCTGGTAGCCGAACACAAACCCCACGTAGTCATCATCTTCGGCCGTTCTGACTTGAAATGAGCCATCCATCGAATAGCTCGTCTGATTCAGGTTGTTCAGGTAGAAAGAAGGGTCTGCGTTGTAGACTTGATCGACGTAGGTACTGCCCGCGCCCAGAACCCATTCTCCGACACCTTGACCGTCGGGGAAGCTCAGCGACAGGGCGGACCAACCGCTGAGGTCCACTGGATCTGCACTTGCGGACAATCCAAAGCCCAGAAACGCGATTGCCAATACGGTCTTTCGAATCATATTCCTATCCTCCTTGACTGCACCAGGGTGTACAATCCCTGCACGAATCCCACGACAAACCAAATCCGGTTCCTCTTCGCATTCGTTTGCCGAGAGACTCCCTATGGGCTAATGCTTATCGAGTGTTGACGCCCAATGCAAGAATAATCTGCCCAAATTTTGGATCATCGATCTTGATGAATGGCCGGATGAAGCGGGGGGGGGGCTTTTGCCAGTGACTCTGTGCGCCAAATAGAGCCATCCGCTGACATCTATCGAGCCAACGCCAACCTGAAAGGAACGCTCCCTTCTCTTGTACGGAGAGCGACTTGACGGGAAGGCTTTGAAACAGCGGCTTTGCCTGGCGGTGGGAATGAGCGCAAGTCCTTGCAAGACAAGAGAATGGAGACGAAGGGAATCGAACCC
>CBFDBY010000203.1:0-6024 GCA_965603165.1 uncultured Phycisphaerae bacterium | reverse complement strand
GGCCTTGAGCCTCAGCTCTGTCGAAGTCGGGGTATTGTGCTTAACGAGATAGTTAAATCGAGATGGTATGCGGCGGGGTTGTGCTTTGAGTGCCAGGTGTGCGGGCGGTGCTGCTCGGGGCCGGGAGAGGGGTATATCTGGGCGACGCGGCTGGAGATCGAGCTGATCGCCAAGCATCTGAAGATCACGCCGGGTGAGCTTCGAAAGAGGTACCTCCGTCGCGTGGGGCTGCGCACCACGATCATTGAGGACAGTGTCACCCGGGACTGTATCTTCCTGCAGATGGTTGGCGGCACGAAACAGTGCGTGATCTACTCCGTCCGGCCCAACCAGTGCCGGACGTGGCCGTTCTGGCCGGAGAATCTGCTCGGGCCCGACGCCTGGAACCGGGCGGCCACGAGATGTCCCGGCATCAATCGCGGCCGACGATACACGTGCGACGAAATCGAGAAGATCCGAAAGAACAAGCGATGGTGGGAGAACCGCAACGACGCCGCCGACTCATCGAAGAAATAGCGGCCCTGTACGACTGGCTCGACTCGCGGCTTCAACGAGAGTCCCAGCGGGCCGGTCGCTGCAAGGCGTGCGGGGCTTGCTGCGATTTCGGCGCCTATGGCCACCGGCTCTTCGTCACACCTCCGGAGTTGATCTACTTGGCCGCGAAGCTCGACGTGGCGGAGCTGAAGGCGATGACCTCCGGTAGTTGCCCCTACCAAGAGGACAAGGTCTGCACCATTCACGGGTATCGCTTCGCGAGCTGCCGGATCTTCTGCTGCAACGGCGACGCGGATTTCCAGAGCGAGTTGAGCGAGGCCGTGTTGAAACGGCTCAAGGCGATATGCGAGGAGTTGGACATTCCCTACCGCTATCAGGAGCTCGCGGCGGCCCTGGCCGGCTTCAGCGATACTTGTCGATCGGCTGGGGCACCCGATCCTGCGGATCGCGCAGATTGATGTACTTCGCGCCGGCGCTGAGCGAGCCGAATTCCTTGTAGTACGAATACAGCTTTGCGAGTTTTTGCTCGTCCTTGGCTTCGAGATACTTGGCCCACTCGCCGATCTCGGCCCCCCAGATGATCTGCGTGTCGTCTTTGGTGTGGAGCACGATGTGCGGCTCCCGGCGGTTCCTCCGGCCCCTGAAGTTGGCGATGTCGATGCTGGCAATATGCTCAAGGAGCGGATTGGCCGGCGCGTACTCGGCATCCATCCGGTGCAGCAGCACGATCAGCGTGACCGCCGCGGCCAGGTCGTTCTGGTCGAACACCTGCCCGGGCAGAGGGACGACGCGCAGGTCCATCCCCGTGATCTCGACGATCGGCAGATGCGACATCGGCATGTAATCGAGCACGACGAGGTTCTCGTCCACGTAGATCCTCGACGAGTCCTCCCTAACCTCAATCAGCGCGACCGGCTTGCGCCATTCCGCCTTTACACGCACGGCATCGTGGGTCACCTGTATGCGGACGTCATCGAGCCAGGACATTGGGGCCAGATTGCGGGCGACCACGGCGGCCGTGTCGTCCTGGAGCGGGAAACGCGTCCCACCTGCGACGCCGGCAACGCGCGACTTCAAATCCCAGTCGACCCACTCGGGAACGCCGACCAGAATGAGCGAACCTTCCTCTGCCGGCGCGGTCGATTTCATGTAGCCCTCGGCGTAGCGAAGAAAGACGCCGGACCCCGCCAGGAAACAGATCACGACTGCAACCTTCAAGGCGCCGAGCCAATTCCAGCTTCGAGTCGCCGCCCGTTTCTTTCCCTTCCCACTCCGCCAGGGGCGGAACCGTTCTCCAATGCTCATTCTCTGCGTCTTCTTGGCCACCTTCAGCCTCAATTCGAGTCCACCCTTACCGAGTCGCACAGCCCCAACACTCAGGACCAGTGCGAGTTCCATTTCCTGTCACTTCGCCCTGCAGCTTTGTCGGGAGAGCGCCGCGCGGACGATCCGAACGCACAGATCACTCATCGACAAGCCGATCCTGCCGGCCGCTTTCGGAAGAAGCGAGTGCGTCGTGAAGCCCGGGATTGTGTTCGTCTCAAGCGCGTACGGCGCGCCGTCCTCGCCGAGCATAAAATCGATGCGGGAAAAATCGCGGCATCCCAATGCATCGAAGCACGCCATCGCCGCCCGACTGATCCGGGCCCGCACGCTCTCATCGGCGATCGTATCGAAGAGATACTCCGTACGGTCATCCGCATACTTTGCCTGATAGTCGTAAAAGCCGGTCTTGCTGCGAATCTCAATGATGGGCAGCGTCTGTCGCCCGAGGACACCGACCGTGATCTCCCGGCCGGTGATGAACGACTCGATCATGCAATCACCAAATTCCCCTCGCACCCGTTGTGCGGCGGCAATCGCCTCGCGCCGGCCTTCGACGATGTGCACGCCGACGCTGCTGCCCTGCCGGACCGGCTTGATCACAAATCGTTCCCCGAGTTCCTCCAACTGCTCGTCGAATCCTGCGGGATTGGAATCCTGGTTGAATTCCACAGCCGCGGGCACCTCCACGCCGGCCGTTGCGAAGAGTTGCTTGCTGGCCATTTTGTCAAACGCCCGCCGGCTGGCCTCGGGGCCGCTGCCCGCATAGACAAGGCCCCGGTCCTCGAAGACCTGCTGAAGTAGCCCGTCCTCGCCGAACTCGCCATGCAAAGCGGGGAAGAAAACGTCGATGTCGGCCCTGTCGAGGACCTGCATATCATCCGGGCGGATATCCGAGGTGACGACGTCGAGCCCGCCCTGCCGAAGCGCCTCGGCGACGCACCGACCGCTATCCAGACTCACCTCCCGCTCCCGACCGACACCGCCAAGTAGCACGGCCACCCTTGTCTGCTCCTCCCCGCGCGACTTGTCGCACCCGTGGAGAAGGGTGGTGTTTGATTTGTGATTGTTGATTTCAGAGAGTTGGTCCGACATCACCGGGTTCTTCCGAATTTCGAGGTCCTCAAGTCAAGAATCACACTTCAACAATCAACGAGATTACTCCCAGATCTCGAGCTCGGGCTCCAACTCGATATCGAACTGCTCGCGAACCTTCTGCCGGATTGTGTCGATCAACTGCAAGATGTCGCGGCTCGAACAGCCGTCCTTGGCAATGATAAAGTTCGCATGCTTGTCACTCACCACGGCCCCACCGACTTGCAGCCCCTTCAGGCCGGCCCGGTCGATCAGGGCGCCGGCGGACGCCCCCGGCGGATTCCTGAAGACGCAGCCACAGTTCCTCGTGTTCAAGGGCTGGTTGTTCTTCTTGTAGATCCAACTCTCCTTTACGGTCCGCATGATCCGTTCGGGATCGGCCGGCGTCAGCCTGATCCGGGCGCTGAGAATGAACCTCGCCCGGATATTCGCACAACGGTAATCGAAGATCAACTCGGGCTTGCCTTTCTCGAAGACGTTGCCGTGGATATCCATCAGCGTCACGGACTCGACCGCCGAGCCGATATCGCCGAAGCTGCCCCCGGCGTTCATCTTCACGGCCCCCCCGACCGAACCGGGAATTCCCGTCAGCGCCTCGATGCCGGAGAGCCCTTTTTCCACACAGTCCAGGACGAGCTTGCTCAGCTCGGCCCCCGCCCAGGCGGTAATCTGCTCGCCGTCGAACTCGGTCCGGGCGAATTCGGCCCCTTCCAGCTTGATGACCGCACCACGAACCCCTTCGTCACTGACGAGCAGGTTGGACCCGAAGCCCATGACGTACATCCGGACGTGCTCTTCGCTGCACCGCCGGATCACATCCTTGAGCTCTTCGATGTTCCTTGGCCGAATGAAATAGTCCGCCGGCCCGCCCAGCCGATACCACGTGTGCGGCGCCAGCGGGTGATCCAGCTCAACGATTTCGTCCAAGCCGTTGAATATAGTCATCTGCCACCTTCCACACATCGCCGGCCCCCATCGCGACTACGACGTCGCCAGCGCAAACGTTCTGCTCCAGGTAGTCGCAAGCGGCATCGAAGCTTGCGATATACTCCGCATCGGTCCCCTGCCCGCGAATCCGCTCGGCCAGGATGCTCGCGTTCACCTCGTTGCGGCTGGCCTCCGAATCACGGACGAAGTAGATCTCCGGGAGAATCGCCTTGTCCGCCTGCGCGAAACTCGACGCAAATTCGTCAAGCAGGCAGTGCGTCCGACTGTACTGGTGGGCCTGGAAGACACACCAAAGCCGTCGGGGCTGATACCGCTCGCGGATGGCTCTCAGACTCGCCCTGACCTCCGTCGGATGATGGGCGTAGTCATCGAGGACCGTGATGCCGTTGAATTGGCCCTTGAGCATGAGCCGGCGGTCCATCCCGCGGAAGCCATCCAGCACTTCGAGAATCCGCTCCGGCTCGACGCCCATGCTCGCCGCCGTCGCAATCACGGCCAGGGCATTGTGGACGTTATGGGCGCCCGGCAGGGAGATCCGCGTGGCCCCCAGCCGTCGGCCGTCCTGGAAGACATCAAACTGATAGAACCCGCCACTTTCGCGGATGTCCTTCGCACAGAAGTTGCATCGCGTGTCAAACCCAAACGTTGTACAAGCCAACCGGTCGCCCAGCCGGTCAATCACCGTGGCGACGTTCGGATCCTCGCCATCGGCCACAATCAAGCCGTCCGTCTTGGTCCCGAGCGCGAATTGATGGAAAGACTCGACGATATCCTGCTCATCCTTATAGCAATCGAGGTGATCGCGCTCGATATTCAGAATGCACGTGATGGTCGGCTTGAGGTTCTGGAAACTGCGGTCATATTCGCACGCCTCGGCCACGAAGAATCCACTGTCTCCGCTGCCGGAAGAGCCGCCCAATTGCAGGATATCGGCCCCGACGATGAAATTGACATCGACCCCGGCCTGCTTCAGGCAGTAGACCAGCCAGCCGCTGGTGGTACTCTTGCCGTGGGTGCCGCTGACGGCGATCCCCTCGAAATGGCTCATCAGCTCGCCGAGCAACTGGGCGTATTTGAAGATGCGGCAGCCCCGCTGCCGGGCCAGCTCCAGCTCCGGATTGCCTTCCCGGACGGCCGCCGAGACGATGACGGCATCGGTGGCCGGGTGCAGGTTCTCGGCCCTGTGGCCGATACGGATATCGGCCCCCAGTTGATTCAGCCGTGCGGTGACCGCGCCGGCCGCCTGGTCGGAACCGGTCACGATCGCCTTCTTCTGGAGCAGGAACCGGGCCAGCCCGCTCATACCGACGCCGCCGGCCCCGATGAAGTGAAACCGTCCGCCCGCGATTTTCAGTCGGTTCATAAGTTCGAGCACCTCATACCGGTGGGCCGCCTTGACGGCTGCGGGATAGGTCTGACTCTCCGGCTGGGTCATTGCATCCTTTCATGAAATCGTCGTCCTTAACAAAA
Organism: uncultured Phycisphaerae bacterium; assembly: GCA_965603165.1. Classification (GTDB taxonomy): domain Bacteria; phylum Planctomycetota; class Phycisphaerae; order Sedimentisphaerales; family Anaerobacaceae; genus PLanc-01. Next base: position 693 of record CBFDBY010000203.1, on the reverse strand, counting down.
CATCGGCAGAGTGTAGCAGAAACCCACACCAAAAAAAAGCAAAACATCACTCCGCGTCGCTACGCAGGAAGCAGGCACGCTTGAGGGTGCGGGATCATCGGACGCCCGCCCACTCGGACGACTCTCGTCGGAGCAATCACCTCGGGAAAGATTGGCCTGTGAGCCGTGAGGTGTCATGCCGCCGACGAGCCTGGTTTACAAATATTTGGCTTGTGTCCGCAAGAAAGTGTAGCGCCGAGCGACTATACTGGACTTTTCAGGGCAGATAGTGTATAATTCCGGTCGGTTGGATGCCTGTGACAATTGTGCATGCTCAGTGCTTCAGCGACTTTCTGGGGCGTGACTGTGCCTACCGTCGCTTGAGGCGGTCCAACGCGGAGGTCGGTACCTGCGGAGAAACCCTAAAACGTACAGTCTATGCCTAACTTATTGAAGGGAAGGGAGATGGCCACATCAACGTCATGCCACAGAGATCGCCTGCACACCTCACGAAGTACGACTGCCCGGATCGCCGCCAGGCTGCGAATCCGCGGAGCGGGCCCTGGCTTGTGCCTCGTGATCCTCGCCTGCACATCGCTCGCGTACGGGATGCGACCCGCAGGCTCCTTGACACCCCCACCGCCGCCGCAGGTGCCACCGGTCATCAGCAGAACCTACCCGACAGACCTGAATGGCAATCAGATCGACGACACA
>CBFDBY010000202.1:0-6181 GCA_965603165.1 uncultured Phycisphaerae bacterium | reverse complement strand
AGTCGTATGTTGATGGATCATGCCCATCGTATAGCGCCGGAAGCTCTGCCCCCGATCCTGCGCTGTCCCACAGACACCAGAACAGATAGAAGGTGTCGTTGTGCCGCATCAGTGTGGGTGACTCACAGTGCCAGCTCGCCTCAGGCGCGGTGAATATATCCACCGGCTCCGACCAATTCACGAAATCCCTCGAGGTTGCCAGGGTGACTGACCCGTCATTGCAGCGGACCAGATAGTATGTGCCATTCCAATGCATAATATGGGGATCACGGCCGCCGCCCTCAATCGAGAGCTTGCCATTGTCCTTCCATGTGTACAAATCCGTCGATTCGGCGTGGCCCTTGGTCGAGCTAATTAGAGAATATGCGCCGCCGATCTTCACCGCGTACGGGGCCCAACCGCAACCACTGATACTGAGTTTCGGTCGGTCCATCCAGGATTGGGGACGGAAAGCCTGTTCCAATTCTCCCAGCGGTGCTACCGCGTGAAAGCAGAGACCTTCGCCCTCGTGAACCCCATCGTCCTTGACGTCATTCGGTCGGGTGATGCCAAAGCAATGCCAACGATGGTCCGGTCCTTTGATGAATGTGTGATCGTTGGGTTGCCAGTTGATGCAGGTCTGCCCGGTCCTGTAATGTTCCGTGCCTTTTCCAGTATATATGTCCGGTTGCGGTCTGTAGATAAGCAGATAGTCGCCGACGATCTCTGGTATTGCCGGCGTGATGACGCCGCTCATTTCCCCTTGACGGTCTTCTCGTGGCTGGAGCCCGGCCTCCGTTGTGTCATTGAGTCCGGTAGTCCAGACCACCACGGCGCACAAGACAGTCGTCATGCTTCTATCCATAACATGTGTCCTTTTGGCGAACACTGAGTATGTAGACGGTATAAGGAGGCGCGGCCGGCGCGACTGCTGGACAACATCCCCCGGCAAAAGACAAGCCGATGCGGCTAACATTCCCTAAGCCGATATTTCCCGGATACCCTTCACCGGGCAACAGCACCGGCGTCCCATTGTGCAAATATACCGCGATTCCTGGCGGGACTTCAAGTGTAAGACGCCCTCCCTCGTGCGAGACGGTCACGCAATTCAGGAAATGGCTTGACGAATCGGCGTAAATCGATATGCTCGCAAAAGCCGGAACGTTGCGAGCGCGTTCGCAGGCGGGTCGTTGTTCTTCTGCTCGCCAGATGGATACCAGCTTTGCCCTGGTGACGAGGCCTATGAAAGCCAGAATATCCTTTCCAATCGCCGTTGCGGTCATGTGTCTCGTCTGGCTCGCGAGAGCCTCCCAGCCGGCGGGATTTCCCTACAGGCTTCCGGACAAGAAGCCGAACCGCCCCCTGAGTGTGGCGATGGAACGACTCTACCGCGATTACCTCGCGCCCACGCCCGAGTCGAACGAACTGTATTCGACATTCTAGTTCACGCCGCTCGAAGGGTTGGATTACCACAATGGCGACGGCACGATCTCGCGCCGCGATCCATCCAAGGTCATTCGCGTCGACGGCAAGTACTACGTCTGGTACACGCATCGCGCAACGGCCACGCCGCCGCGCGGCGCTGCCTTGGGCAGCGATACGGTTCCCTCCACCGACTGGGACCTGGCGGAGATTTGGTATGCCACCAGTGAGGACGGCTTCACATGGCAGGAACGAGGCGTCGCGATTCCTCGTCCCCCCAAGCCTCACCCTGGCTGGCGCTCCGTGAGCACGACCGACATCCTCGCTTGGAAGGGGAAGTACTACCTGTATTACCAGGGCTTCCTTGAAATGTCCGGCAGGCGCGGTGATGATTGTCCCGTCACCGCTTCGGTGGCGGACTCGCCAGACGGTCCATGGCGGCCCTGCAACAAGATCGTCATTCCCAACGGGGCACCCGGCGAATGGGACCAGTACTCCATCCACGATCCATATCCGCTCGTGTACAAGGGAAAGATCTATCTCTACTACAAATCCGACTTCAACAACGCCCAGCCCCATGTTCGCGCGCATGGACTGGCCACGGCGGACGATCCTCTCGGCCCGTTCACCAAGCACCCGCTCAATCCGGTTCTCAATTCCGCTCATGAAACGACGCTGTTTCCGTTCATGGAGGGCATCGCCGCCTTTGCCATTCACAACGGCATCGAGCACAACACGATTCAATACGCGCCGGACGGCGTCAGTTTCAAGATCGCCGCGGTATCCAGTCTCATGCCGGTGGCCGCCGGGCCATATGTGCCGGATGCCTTCACCGATACTCGCGACGGCCGCGGCATCACCTGGGGTTTGTGCCACATCACCGCCGTGGGCACGCGAGAAACCCGGCACAGCATCCTGGCGCGATTCGACTGCGATCTGAGCCGCGACGTACATGATCCATGGATGAAACAGACCGACCTTTACCTCAAGCCGGAAGTCTATTTCTCACAGGGCCTGGGCCAACAACAACGCCAGCAAAGGGCGAAAGCCGCGCGCCGACCGCAGGAACGATGAAAGCGAACAAGACGAAGGCCATCCGCCTCATGAACAGACATGTGCTCTGCGTCACGCTTCTTCTCGCAGGTGTCACCGCATCCGTTGCCGCACCGCCTCCGGCCCCTGGCCGGTCTGGGGTCGGAGGCGGGAAGGCAGTGCTCCGGCCCGCCTCGGATCCTGCCAACACCGGCGACTGGATTCTGAACCAGGAGACCAGCGACGAGTCTGAAGGTCGCAGCCTGGACGCGCCGCCCAGGGAAACGAAGTGGAACGTGACGGAAATCATGAAGTTGTAAGGAGAGCTACGGTGAAACGAGCCGAATTCGTCATCATCGGAGTATTCATCGCGCTGTCGGGGATATCATGTGCGCGGACGCCTGCCTCGACGGTCAGATTCGAACCAACGTGGGATTCTCTGAGGCAATACAGGGCCCCGGACTGGAACATGGACGGGAAGTTTGGGATCTTCACCACAGGAAGACCTGGGGCGACCAGTCGCAGTTTGGCTATAAAGACTTCGTGCCGAAGTTCCGCGCCGAGAACTGGAACCCTGAGGCCTGGGCAGCACTGTTCGAGGCGAGCGGAGCACGGTATGTTGTCCCTGTGGCCGAGCACCACGACGGCTTTGCCATGTACGACTCCTCGCACACAAGATGGAGCTCCGCCGAGATGGGGCCCCGGCGCGACATCTGTGGCGAACTGGCCAAGGCCGTTCGCAGACGCGGAATGAAGTTCGGCGTCTCGACACACTATGCGTGGAACTGGCGATACTACTTCAAGGACGCGAGTTTCGACAATGTGAACCCGGCCTATGCGGACCTGTACGGAGCCAGCCACGACCCCAAGGCCCCGGCCAGTCCGGAGTTCATCGCTCACTGGCACGCCCGGACGAAGGAGCTGATCGATGAATATCAGCCCGACCTGCTGTGGTTTGACTTTGGCTTCTGTTATCCGGAGTTTGAGCAGGCTCGAAAGGAAATCGCGGCCTACTATTACAACAAGGGCATTGAATGGAAGAAGGGTGTCGCACTGAATTACAAACGGTGGACCAAACCGGCTGAAGGGGTCACCGAGGTGGCCTTTCCTGATGGAGCCGGGACGCTGGACCTCGAGCGCGAGAAATCTCCGCGTATTCGCGAGTTCTTCTGGCAAACCGACACGTCGGTCAGCACGAAATCATGGGGCTATATCGAGAATGATGAATTCAAGTCGCCCGACCGGCTCGTGGATGACCTGGTCGATATCGTGAGCAAGAATGGCTGCCTGTTGCTGAACATCGGCTCGCGTGCCGATGGCACCATTCCTCAAGAGGCGCAGGATGTCCTGCGGGCCATGGGCCGCTGGCTGCAGACGAACGGGGCCGCCATCTACGGCACGAGACCGTGGAGGATCTCCGGCGAAGGTCTGACGGGGACGGCCGAGGGACACCTCTCTGAAGGCAAGAACAAGCCCTACACGGTCAGAGATATTCGGTATACCCAGGATGGGAAGCACCTCTACGCCATCGTGCTCGACTGGCCGCAAGGGGGCGAAGTTGTCATCACATCGCTGAGTGCGGCGACGGACGTTGGCGTCAACGGGATCGGGTCCATCAGCCTGCTTGGGCACAAGGCTCCACTGGAGTGGTCCGTGGACGAAGGAGGCCTGGTGGTGAAGCTCCCCGGGGAGAGAGTCGGCGAGTTTGCCTATGTACTGAAGATCACACCGAAAGGGGACCTTGTTACGAAATAGAAAGGAAGAGTGATGAAGCGCAGGGAGTTCTTGAGAGCAACTGTTGGTGCACTGGCTGGTGTATGCTCGGCCCCCATCGTTGGTGCGCGCGAACCCGCGAAGCCTCCGAACATCCTGTTCATCATGTCGGACGACCATGCCGCCTCGGCGATTGGGGCCTACGGCAAACGCCTGGCCCGGCTCAACCCCACACCCAATCTGGACGAACTGGCGGCCGACGGGCTGTTGTTCGAGAGCTGCTTCTGTACGAACTCGATCTGCAGCCCCAGCCGGGCGACGATCTTGACCGGTCAGTATTCGCAAACCAACGGCGTGCTGGTCCTGGATATACCGTTGGCACCCGAGCGGCAGTACCTGCCTATCGAGATGCGGAAGCTGGGTTACCAGACGGCCATGATCGGCAAGTGGCACCTGCATGAAGAGCCGAATTTCGACTACTACAAGGTGTTGCCCGGCCAGGGCAAGTACTTCGATCCCTCCCTCCGCGAGAAGGGCAAAGGCCCGTGGCCCTCCAATCTGGTAGCGTACAAGGGCCATTCCACGGATGTCATCACGGACATTGCCTTGGACTGGCTTCGTAAGCGAGAGAGGGACAAGCCGTTCTTCCTGATGCACCACTACAAGGCCCCGCACGACATGTTCGAGTACGCGCCGCGCTACGCGGAATACCTGGTGGATACCGAGGTTCCGGAGCCGGCTTCGATGTACAACCAGCCTTACTTTGGCTCAAAGGCCACGCGAGGAGAGAACGACGATCTACGCCGCAGGATTGGCACCTCCATCTCCCCGCGCCACAACATCCGCAACTACGCCGACATGTTCAAGATCGATCCAGCTCTGCCGGACAACGAGCGGACCCATTTGGCCTATCAAAAATACCTCAAAGACTATCTGCGCTGCGTCAAAGGTATCGACGACAACCTGGCTCGGCTCTTCGCCTGCCTGAAGCAGGAGGGGCTGTGGGATAACACTGTCATCATCTACACGGGCGATCAGGGCATGATGTTCGGAGAACATGACTATCAAGACAAACGCTGGATGTACGAGGAGTCGATGCAGATGCCCTTTGTCGTGCACCATCCGGCCCAGAGCAAACGGGGCCGGCGCACGGGTCTGCTCATCAACAACACGGATTTCGCCCCGACGATCCTCGAAATCGCCGGAGGCCGTGCGCCTGGTTACATGCAGGGAAGAAGCTTTGCATCCGAACTGAAGGGCCAGAGGCCCCAGAACTGGCGCAAGGCTACCTACTATCGCTACTGGATGCACATGATCCACCACGATGTGCCGGCCCACTTCGGCGTTCGGACGGCTGATTTCAAACTGATCTTCTTCTACGGACTCCACTACGATCCGTCGATGAACGGTAAGCCCTCCATGCCGTGGCTTAAGACATCCAATCTCATAGGGCCCACCCCAGCGGCGTGGGAATTCTATGACCTGAGGAATGACCCTGAAGAGACGGTCAACCGATATGCAGACCCGAAGCATGCCCGGATCATCAAAGAAATGAAGGACGAGCTGAGACGACTGCGGAGCGAACTCAACGAGACGGATGAGAAGTACCCGCATATTCAGAAGGTCATCGACGCACACTGGGATGATTGAACATAGGCAGCAGCGGGACATTCGCTCCCTCTCGGTTGCTGACGAAGCTTTTCGTCCTGGCGAGGCAGAGCCTTGACCGGATGTAGCCCTCCGCGAGATGCCGCGAGAAGGGATTCTGGACGAACCGTAGGTTGGGTAAGCCGGCATATCCTCGCTGTGATAGACAGGGATGTGACGTCATCTCAACTGAAGCTGTAGCTCGATCCACCTCACAACGTGGCCCTGGGCCTGCCTCGTGCGAAGCGCAGCGAACTGAAAAGGGCCGGTCCGATCAGAGATACTCCACGCGCTGGGGTCGGCCCGATTCGGCGGAGGCGTACACAGCCTCCTGCACGGCGAGGCTTCGGAGATACTCAGGGCCGTTTGTTTCGAAAGGCTTGCCGTC
>CBFDBY010000201.1:0-6268 GCA_965603165.1 uncultured Phycisphaerae bacterium | reverse complement strand
TAACAAAGCGATTGATCGTACCTGCTGGCGCGGTCCGATCATCCCTCGCGTTAGCATCAAGCAAAGGAACCGAAATGAGACACATCGTGGCATCAATATTGTTGTTTCTTGTTGTACTCAACATATCTCGGAGGTTTGCCAATGCCATTACAAGGAGAATTCTCTTCTCAAAGCCCGCCGTGCAGATCTTCATGGGTTTATCTTGGGGCCTAGCGGTAGCAGTTGTAGTTGCTGCTTCAACACACTTTGCTTACTCTGGCCTTGCCCTCACAATCATCTGGTATTTGGGCGGGTGTTACATGGCATATGTTTCATTTGGACATGAACAACGAATCACAGACGCAATGGCCATAACAAACGGAGTCGCAGTTCCAACATACGTTCTTGCTTCTGTTGGGTTGTACTTCTTAGTTTCGATTGTCTTCGGAGTATAGAGCTTAATATTTGAAATGCTAACAAGCGAATGCAAAGGGACGGCCTCAAGGCCGCCCCTGATTCGCGTCGTCAGGCGGGGCGGTGACTGGAAAGGGGGAGACACCGCCACGGCTTGACCTGAGGGCAGACGGTGCTTTTCGTGAGACCGGGCTGCTGATTTTGGACGGAGGGTAGTGTAGCCGGTCGCACAAGCGGAGTTGCCTACTTGTCTCGATTTGATAACGTTCCCAGCCGGGCACGTGGGACAGGATTCTGGGGGTAACAGGCCATTCTGATCGCGGGGCTGTCGGGTGGGATGCGGAAATCGAGGGCGGAGGAGTCTTCGACGTGGAAGTCGGCGACCTTGCCGCCCTCGGTTAACGAGAGTTCCTTTCGTACGTTGTCGAGATTCTCGTATCGCTTGTGCTTCTTCCAGGGGACGCCCCAGTTGAAGAGGCCCTGGCCGGGGCCGGGGCAATAGAGGTTGTTCTGGAATGTGAGGTTCAGGGACTCCAGCGACAGACGCGTTTGTAGTGTGTCCGTAAGGGCATCTTGAGAAGACACGCCTGACGGCGTCACTACGGACTGGTTCGTCTGCATGGACTTGGGCCAGTGGCGCTCGTCGGGGACATCGAACCAGCCCCAGACCTGGGCGTCGCGGTTGTAGGCGAAGATGTTGTTGCGGATGATTTCGTCGTGGTTCCATACCGGTTCGGACTTTCTGTTATCAATCCGGGGCGTGCTGCGGAACTGCTCGCGGAAGTTGAAGCCTTCCTTGTTGCCGAAGATGAGATTGCGCTCGATAGTGCAACCCGACGAGCTGGAGATGCTGATGCCGGCGGCGGCGCCCCAGGCCCCCGGCGTCAAGGCGAAGCCGTTGCCGACGATCACGTTGTCGTGGGCGTGCAGGCCGTAGGAGATTTCGTAGAAGATTCCCGCGTCCTCGTTGGCGGCGATGAAGCAGTTGCGGACCTCGCAGTCCTCGTTGCCGATATCGAACCAGATGCCGTTGCCGCGATTCTCGATGAAGGTGCATTCCTCCAGGACGGCCCCGCGGGTGAAGCAGATCTTGTTGCCGCCCGCCTCCCACCCGCGATCGAATCCCTTCGTGTTGTTGTTCCGCACAGTGCAGCCGGTTATGCGCAGCCGATGGGCGCGGTTGGCCCCGAAGCCGAGCTGGCCGTTGTGCTGAAAGGAACAGTTTCGCACGGTGATATCCGCCCCTTTGAACTCCGCGCCGCTGGCGTTCATGTATTCGAACGTACAGCCCTCCACGGTGATGTGCTCCCCCGAGAGCTCGACGGCCCCTTGCTGGGCGCGGTTGGCGGCGTAGCGAAAGCGCAGGCCTTTGAGGACGACGTAGTCGCCCTTGACGGTGAGAATCCGGTCTCGCGTGGAGGCCTCAACCGTGATTCTATCGTTGAACTCCTGATTGTTCGCGGCCCAGGCGTAGAGCCGTTGCGCATCGATATCGACGAAGAACGTTCCGCGCGCGAGTCGGTCTCGCTTCAGTACCTGCCGGAGTGGATAGCCGTTGACGAAGACCTGCTCGCAGCGCCCGATCAGGCGGTGGTAGTCGTCGTCGGGATGCGTGTAATGCTCGTTCCATCCCACGAACTTGTGCGGCCACGGCGTGCTGTACGCGCGGTCGGCCCCGGGCGCGGGCGTCCAATCCGTGATGTGGTCCGCGCCCGTGAGGACAACGTGCTCGCCTTCGGCCGCCCGCAGCGTGATGGGCGCTTGGGCCGAGCCGCTCTTGTCGACGACGACTCGTTCGCGATAGACGCCCGCGTGGATCAGGGCCGTATCGCCCGGCTCAAGGCGCGACACCGCCTCGCCGATCGTTCGAACCTGACGGTCCGGGGCAATTCCCGGCAGCGTCTCCGGAGCGACATGCCAGGTGCCTGCTTCCGCGTCGGCCGCCAACCAGAGCACCAGAAACGCCAAGCTCATTGCTCCTTTGTTGATCCCACGATGGCACGGCCCGAAGACCGACAAGAATCTCTCGTTATGATGCTCCATGAACAGAACCTCACGCTGAATGGTTGTGTACAGTCGTCTGACGCGATGTCAGGCTTGTGCGAGAATATGATACCATGTCGAAGGAGCAGATCGAAGAGGACCTATTCTGAATCCTCAAGGCTGCGGTCCTTGGTGACTTCAGTGATGAGAGTGGTGGCGTAGCAGCCGGGGTCGAGCTCGAAGTGCAATTCGAGGTAGCCGCCGAGGTCGTCCTGGCCCGTCGCGACGTCAATGTCGCGGGGCTGGAAGCGGAGCGGACGTCGGCCGCCGCGAGCGCCAAGTCGTTTCATCTGACGAAGCTCTCCCTCACTGAGGCCTTCTGCGTCGAGGATGGGGTCTTCGATCTCGCCGGCCGGTCCCGTGAGCCGGGTCGTCCGCTCGCCGAGGAGGGGGCCCGTCGGGCTGATCTCGAAGCGGTCGCAACGCGGTTGTTCCGTCTCGGGTTCGTCGACGCGGAAGCAGGCCCCGTTCTCGTGTTTGTACGCCATGTCGCCGAGGAGGAGTTTGTCGATATGGGGCATGCGGGCGGCGAGGATCTGATTGAACAGAGCGGACTGATACGCGCTGATGAAGAGACTCTTCAAGTGCTTGTCGACTCCGTAGTAGGCTCGCTTCTTGTCGCCCTTGGTCTTGGCCATCGCCCGCAGCGCCCGACATCGGTCGGAGAGGTGTCGAGGCCAGCAAGCCAGGGCCTCCTCGTAGTGGCCCTGCTCATACTGCGAGCGGGCGTGAAAGATGGATTCGCTCTCCACCCCCTCCATCGGCCGGCCCAGGAACAGGTCCATGAACTCGCTCGCATCGTTTCGGATCACGGCCCTGCCGAGCCAGTGGTTGTCGTCGCGGTTGCCGAACCGCTGCGGTCCGAAGTAGTTGGGGACTCCTTTTTGGGTCAGGATTTGGAGCGCCTCGCCGGCAATACGGGCCGCCTCTTCCAGAGGAAGTACGGGGTTGCGAAGGCGGATGACGAAGCGGTTGCCGCGCAGGTGGCCGGGCTTGAGCTTGTTCGTGTGCCGGGTGGTTTGCAGGATTTGCACGGCGGGGATCGAGACCTGCTCGACCTGTTGCGGCTCGACGTGCTCGATGGAGATCCACTGCCGGGTGACGGCGCGGGCGTCCTTCAGACCGGCCGCGCCGATGTCCTTTCGCAGGACGCCCACGGCCCGGGCGATTCGATTGAGGGCCTCCCGCGTGCCGATGCCGCGCTTTTCGATGAACGCGTACGTGTGTGTGCCGGCGCCGCTCGCCTCGTACCGAGGCAGCTCTTCGACGAGAAAGTCCTCCGGCTGGACCTTGATGATCCCGCCCACGCCGGGAAGGTCCGCGGTGAGAAACGGAAGCGAATCGTGCATAGGTGAAACCAGACTAAACTTCTTGGCAGAGACGGAATCACAGGCTTTCCGCCCTGTCTTTGCTTCATTTACTGGGCAGCACATGCTATAAGTACATCTTCTTCAACGATTGTGCAAGGGAACGTGCGTGTTCGGATTCAAGAGCAGACGGCGAAAGAGACTGGCGAGCCGGCCTTTCCCCAGCGATTGGCTCGCGATTCTCGAACGAAACGTGCCCCTCTATGCGCGGTTCCCCCAGTCCGACCGCGAGGAGTTGAAGCGCCATGTCCTCGTTTTCCTGGGTGAGAAGCGTTTCGAGGGTTGCGGCGGGCTCAAGATCACCGACGAGATCCGGATCACGATCGCGGCCCACGCATGTATGCTTCTGCTCCACCGCCAGACGGATTACTATCCCGGCCTGACGTCCATCCTGGTCTATCCCCGGGCGTACGTGGCCAATAACGCCCGTCGCTTCGTGGGCGGGGTCGTTGTGGAAAGTCAGGATGTCCGTCTCGGCGAGTCCTGGCACCGTGGCTCGGTCGTCCTGTCCTGGGATGACGTCCAGCGCAGCGCCGCGGATATCCACGACGGGCAAAACGTGGTCTTTCACGAATTCGCCCACCAGCTCGACAGCTCGGGCGCCAGAGGCGACAGCACGCCGGTCCTGCAAGATCGCTCGAGTTTCATCGCCTGGGCCCGGGCCCTGGAGGAGGACTTCGAGGCGTTCCGGCGAGACATCCGGTCCCGCCGCCCGGAGGTCCTGGATGAGTACGGAGCGACCAACCCGGCGGAGTTTTTCGCCGTGGCGACGGAGTGCTTTTTCGAAAGGCCCAGGCAGATGCAGCGGATCCATCCCAGGCTGTACGAGGAGCTGAAGCGCTTCTATCAGCAGGACCCAGGTGGGTCCTGAACACCCCACCAGCGGCCATCCACGCCTTATACGCGACTTCCACACGAAAAGGCATTGAAATCCCCCGCCTCGTCGGTTATACTGTCCCGGCTATGGGTGGGCAGGCCCTGCGACTTGATGACGGCAGCCCAGGACCATTGAGCGTTTTGACAACCGAGTCAGTGATCCTGAAGATGGAAGGATACGATGGAAAACCGGCGCAAGAGCAACATTAAGAGGCGAAGAAAGCAGGGATTCCGCGCCCGGATGCGGACGAAGGAAGGGCGAAAGATTCTCAGCAGGCAGCGTGCTCTGAAGAACGGGGCCAAGAAACGTAAGTAGCTTGATGTAATAGGTTTATCTGCGTTCCGGTCCGGCGGGCCGAGTGCGAGATCGGTCTGCACGCCGGGGCGTCGTGCGAGCAGGAGGGGCCGTCCATTTCCATTCGAACCTGCGGATCATTCTGCGGGTATAGACCCCAACGGTCCGGCGGCTTGGGTCGATCGGCCTCTGTGGCCGACCTCGAAGCCGATGGAATCATGAAAGGAGGATCCATGCAGCTCTTAAAGAGAATCAGCCTCGTTCTCTCGGTCGTTCTAATCGCTCTTACCACGGTGAACGCGGCGGAATGGCCTCAGTTTCGCGGGCCGGACCGCGATGGCACGTCCTCCGAGACCGGGCTTCTGAAGCAGTGGCCCGAGGGCGGGCCCACAGAATTATGGTCCTACGAGAAACTCGGAGCGGGCTTTTCCTCGGTCGCGGTTGCCGATGGGATGGTCTACGTCTGCGGCATGATCGGCGGGCAGGGCCATCTGTTCGCCTTCGATCTCGACGGGAACCTCAAGTACGACGTCACCTACGGGCCCGAGTGGACCAAGTCCGGCAATTATCCGGGGACCCGAACCACCCCCACCCTTGACGGCGACCGCCTGTACCTCATGAGCGGGCAGGGCCGCATCGCCTGCTACAAGGCCGCCAACGGCGAGCGTCTCTGGCATGTCGATACGCTGGAGAAGTTCGGCGGCAAGAACATCCGCTGGGGAATCGCCGAATCGGTGCTCATCGACGGCGAGAAGGCCATTTGCACGCCCGGCGGTAAAGATGCGTCCGTGGTGGCCCTGAACAAGATGACCGGCGAGACCATCTGGACGAGCAAAGGCCTCAGCGAGTTGTCCGCCTACTGCTCGCCCACTCTGATCGAACGAGGGCCGACGCGGCTCATCCTGACGCTGGTGGAGAAATCCGTCGCCGGCATCGATGCGGGTACGGGCAAGGTCTATTGGACCATCCCGCATGAGGTCAGCTACGATATCCAGGCCGTCAGCCCCGCCTACGGGGACGGCATCATGCATGTGACCAACGGTTATCGCCACGGCAGCCACGGCTTCGCGCTATCGCCCGACGGGACGAGCGTCGAAAATAAGTGGTCGGAGAAATCCCTCGACGTCCATCACGGCGGCGTGGTCCTCGTGGACGGCAATATCCACGGCGCCAGCACACGCGGCCAATGGATATGCCTTGAATTGGCGACCGGCAACGTCAAATTCTCCGACAAGCTCGTCGGCAAAGGCTCGGTGATTTACGTTGACGGCATGCTCTACGCCTACGGCGAGAA
>CBFDBY010000200.1:0-6438 GCA_965603165.1 uncultured Phycisphaerae bacterium | reverse complement strand
CGGCGGCAGACGCCGATGATTTCGATTTGGGCACATATGCCAGCCTGGATGACTCGAACGTCATCAATATGATGTTCGCGGTCCCGGTGACGACGATCTTCATTGTCGAACGGGGCGGCAACGACGAGGGATTCATCCAGCCCCTGGATGCAGCCGGCAACCCGGTCGGCGGGTTGCAGACGTACGCGAAGAGCGACTGGCATAAGCCCGGCGCCGCGATCAACGGCCAAGCTTCCGGTGCTATCGTCATCACGTCGGACGTGCCTATCTGGGGTATCCAGATCTTGCCCCCGGCCGGCGGCAACATGGGCCTCGACCCGGCCAGCGTCTCCGCGATCCCGGCCGAGTAGACCAGATAAGGCTCGACCTGCTCATGTCACGTCGGATGTCGATGTGGTAGGAGACAATCGGCCTCAGGTAGATGAACGAGACCCGCGTCTCTTCTGCGAACGTGGGTCTCGTTTTCGCCCAGTATGTACCTGGGGTTTGGCGGTTTGCGATAGGCCTCCTGTACGTTTTGGGTAACAATTCTGCGCATAATGGGATAGTTCCGGAATGGCCCATCTACTACAGTCGAGGTAGAATCACAAGGAACATAAACTCTACATGGTAGTACGAAGGTGTGCCATGCGGCGTAAAAGACGCTACCGGGGCTTTACGCTCATCGAACTGCTGGTTGTGATTGCCGTGATTGCGCTGTTGATGGGCATTCTGCTGCCCGCACTGAACAAGGCGAAGAAACAAGGCCAGGCGGTTCGGTGTCTGAGCAATCTCAAGCAGATCGGCTTGGCCATGCACCTGTATGCTCAAGATAACGAGATGAAGGTCCCTCGCGACGAGACCCACGGGCACTGGATGGTCCTGTTCATGCCCTACGTGGGGGGGCAATCAAACCAAGTCCAGCACTATGCCGACCTGGACATCTACGATTGCCCAGACTATCCGGAGAAGGAACAAACCGTTGACTACTGCATCAATGCGTGGGATCCGAAGGCAAACAAGGAACAGCGAGGTGCCACAATGCTTGACGAGTTCAAGCGTCCCATCGAGACGGTCTATCTGGCCGACTACGAGTACCTCCCCAATGCCGGTCATATCCAGATTATCCGCAAGGGGGACGAGGAGAACCCTCAGGATCTCGCCCTGAAACTACGGTGGCTCGATGTTTACGCACCGCAGCATCTGCCGAGTTCAGATACGGGCCGGCGCGTCGCACGCGAGCGCCATGGCAAGATGACGAATTGCCTGTTTGTTGACGGTCATTCCGAGAAGATGAACTCGATGGGGATGCTACCCCATGATTGGGGTCTCCCGCGGAGCGACACGACGCCGTAACAGGCTGATCCGTCCCGCCTCGCGGCCCGGGGCCTTTCACACTTGTACTCTATCGTACGTGCGATGGCCCTGGATATCTTGCGGGCCGCCTTTACACATGTGAGGCTCCTGCCTACAATACCATGAACGCTTGGTCGTAAGAGCTTCCGAACCGTATCGCATTGCATGTTTAGATCGCCGAAGATCATCCTGCTCATCGCACCGACCCGAGCCTTTGACCGGGAACTACTTCAGGGGATTGCGCGTTATGCCAATGAGTGTGGCCCCTGGACCTTTTACCGCGAGCCACCCCATTACCATGCGGTCGATTGGAAGAAGAAAGTTTCGGACCGGCTTCGCAGTGGCCAAGTGGACGGCATCATCATGCGCGAGCCGGAGCGAATTGACGAGATCATCCGCTACGGGATTCCGGGCATTTGTGCGCCCGTCACGAGACGAACGGTGGAGGGATTCATCAGCATTGTCGTCGACAATGAGGCCGTGGGAAGGATGGGCGCGGAGCACCTGCTTCAATGCGGGTTCCGACACTTCGCATATTGTGGGTTCGAGGGAATCTACTGGTCGATCAAACGGGGCGAGGCGTTCCAGAAACGTGTCTCCAAGGCTGGATATCGCTGCCACATCTATGAGCAACCCAAGGCCAAAGGCATGCAGGCCCTCTGGGAAAAGGAAGAGCCCTTGTTGGTTGCATGGCTCCAGTCTCTGCCCAAACCTGTGGGGATCATGACCTGTAATGATGACCGGAGTCAGCATGTTCTGGATGCCTGTCATGCGGCGCAGATCCATGTCCCAAGTGAAGTCGCCATCATTGGCGTCGACAACGACGAGTTCATCTGTCGCCTTGCTAATCCCGCCCTCTCCAGCATCTGCTTGGATGCTGAGAGACTTGGCTATCGGGCAGCGAGGCTGCTGGACCGCACCATGGCCGGTGAGCCATGTCACGAAACCACTGTTGAAGGATACCCGACGCACGTGGTGCCGCGAAGCTCAACGAACATCCTGCTTGTAGAGGATCAGGCTGTATCCGACGCCATCCGGTTTATCCGCGAGCATTCGAACCGTGCCTTGCAGGTCGACGATGTAGCCGAGGCAGTCGCTCTGTCTCGACGGACTCTGCAGCAGCGATTTTCCAAGGCCATCGGACGCCCCATACATTCGCAGATTCTCAGGGAACGGGTCAATCGAATTGCGCAGATGCTGGTCGAGACAGATTGGACGGTCTCGCAGATCGCCGAAGAGCTGGACTTTTCCAGCGCCAAACAACTGGACAGGGTCTTCACGCGAGTGCAGGGCGTCACCCCAACGGCCTACCGGCTGCGGCATTGTGTCAGGTGAGACCTCGCCGGGAGGTCTGAAATTTTCAACGCGCCTGTCTCTTGGGTGGAGTTTGATCGCCTGCAGTGCAAACGGCGGACTAAAACCGACCTGCCGGCAGAAAACCTTGTGACCTGATAAACAGCGACGATGGTAGGCCAGCGCGGGCCTGATCCGCGATAGAGCCGAGGAGTGGTGAAGTCCCCCAGGCCTGGAGTGAGGTGGAAGCTATGCCGATAGATAGGTACATGAGGCTCATCGCAAGATGGTTCTTGTTCACTGTGTGTCTCCTGACACAAACCTGCCACGGGCAGCAGCCTGGTATTCCTTTGGTCATCAATGAGTTTCTGGCCTCGAACAGCAGTACGGTCAAGGACGGGCAGTCAGAGTGGGACGACTGGATCGAATTGCACAATCTCTCCGATCAGCCAATCGACGCGGCCGGGATGTGTCTGACCGATAATCTGTCCGCCCCGGCCAAGTGGCGTATTCCCTCGGGGAATCCCGCTCTGACGACCATCCCGGCACGGGGGTATCTTCTGATATGGGCGGACGGGGACATCGATGACAGTGGCCTTCATGCGAGTTTTCGGCTTGCGGCCGAGGGTGACGAGATCGGCCTGTTTGCAGCGGACGGACGGACCCTGATCGACGCCGTGCAATTCGGCCGCCAGCGCACGGATATCTCCTTCGGCCGCTCGCCTGATGGAAGCAATGACTGGGGCCACATGCTCGCCGCGACACCCGGACGCACCAACGGCGGTGTGTACCCGGGCGTCGTCGCCGATCCGAAGTTCAGTCGTGACCGGGGCTTCTATGTCGAGCCGTTCGACTTGATGATCACCGGCGCCACCGACGGCGCCACAATCGTCTACACCCTTAACGGCAGTTGGCCGGCCGAAGACCACGGCCATATGTACAATGGCCCAATCCCCATCACGACCACGACGGTCGTGCGCGCCGCCGCCTTCAAACCCGGCTGGTTGGAGACGCGCGTATCCACTCACACGTATATCTTCTTGGAAGACGTGATCCGCCAGCCCGCCGAGATACCGGGCTACCCGAGGCCCTGGGCCTGGCTCGGCGGCAACAGCTATGCGTTTCACGACTATGAGATGGACCCGGAGGTGGTGGATGATCCGGCCTACAGTGGTCTCATTCTGGATGCCCTCAGAGCCATTCCGACGCTTTCTCTGGCAGCGGACCGGACGGACCTGGACGCTTTCTACTGGGGCTCCGGCGAGAGGCCTGTTTCCATGGAGTTGATCGATCCGCATGTGCCGGGAAAGAGCGTCCAGGCCGATTGCGGCGCCGAGCCTCACAGTCACAACCGCATGAAACGCTCGCTGCGATTGAACTTCCGCGCCAAGTTCGGCGCCGCGCGGCTCAAATCACCCCTGCTCCGTGACGCGCCCTTGAACGGCGAGTCGGCGGCGGATTCATTTGACAAGCTCATCCTTCGCGGGGGCAACAATCGATCGTGGGCCCGGGTGTGGAATCCTGAGCGAACGACGTACACGATGGACCAGTGGTACCGCGATACGCAGATCGCCATGTGCGGCGTCGGCTCGCACGGCACGTTCGTCCACCTCTACATCAACGGGCTGTACTGGGGCCTGTACAACGTGGTGGAGCGGCCCGACGGCGCATTCGCATCCGCGTACCTGGGCGGTGAAGAGGAAGATTGGTATTCCGTCAGCCATGGCGGCTCCCACGGCGGTGACCCGGCCCGATGGAATTACCTCGATGGATCGCTCAAGAACAAGGATATGGCCGATCCCGCCAACTACGCCGAGATGCAACAGTATCTTGATATCGAGAAGTTCATCGACTACGTGATGCTATCCTGGTTCGTCGGGATGACTGATTGGCCCCAGAACAACTGGTGGGGCGCCAACCGCAATGACGTCCCTGGGCCGTTTCTCTACTTTGGCTGGGACGCCGAGTGGTCCTGGCTGACCACCCGCGGCCACAACAACGGCTGGGTTCACCCGGATTTCCACGCCGACAAGAGCGGCGGCGCCACCATCGCCGCACTCTGGCACGCGCTTCGCAAAAACCCCGACTTTATGATGCTCTTTGCCGACCGTGCGTACCGGCACGTCTTCAATGACGGCGTGCTGGCCGACGAGAGCTGCAAGGCCCGCTACCTGGTGTTGAACGACTTCATCCGGGATGCCGTCATTGCGGAATCGGCGCGCTGGGGCGATACGTGCGAGAGCATCGGTCATCCCACGCGAACGCGCGACATGGACTGGGCATTTGCCGAGAACGAGATGTTGGGCCCGGGTTTCATGGACGGCAACGCCGCGCGATTCATCGCCTCCCTGAGAGAGGAGGGCTATTACCCCCATGTTGATCCGCCCGTTCTCCAAGTGCATGGCGGCGCGGTCCCGACAGCGTTCGATCTGACGGTTACGAACCCGAACCCCACTGGTGACATCTACTACACGACAGACGGCTCCGATCCCAGACCAGTGAGTGTCTCCCGGCCCGACAGCAACGCGGTTCTCGTGTCAGACGCGGCCGCCAAACGCGTTCTGGTGCCTATGGCTCCGGTGGACAATTCCTGGAGAGACGGCGAGCCGTTCGATGATTCCGGCTGGTTGTCTGCCGCCGGCGGCGTTGGCTACGAGCGAAATTCCGGTTACGAGAGTCTCATCGACCTCGATCTGGAGACCCTGATGTATGGCGGGAACACGAGCTGCTACATCCGTGTCCCCTTCACCGTGGAGGGCGATCCCGGCGGCTTCGACTTCCTGACGCTTAGGGTCCGTTATGACGACGGGTTCATCGCCTGGCTCAACGGCGTGGAAGTCTGCCGAGCCAATATCTCCGGACAACCGGCCTGGAACGCCTCAGCCGACAACAGCCATCCCGATGCGCAGGCCCGCTCTCTCGAAACCTTCAACGCATCCGCTTTCCTGGATGCTTTGCGTCCGGGCAGGAATCTCCTTGCCGTTCACGGGCTCAACGAGTCGAATACGAGTTCCGATTTCCTGATCGCGCTCGAGCTGGTGGCGGGGCAGCGTCTGAGAGGTGCCGCCCCTCTCTCTCCCACGGCAATCCGATACGCCGGTCCAATCACGCTCACGGAGAGCACGCTATTGAGGGCACGCGTTTTAGCCGGCGGGACCTGGAGTCCTTTGAACGAAGCCGTCTTTGCCGTCGGGCCCGTTGCCGACAATCTTCGGATTACGGAAATCATGTACCATCCGCGTGAGACGGGACATCCCGACGACCCGAATACGGAGTATGTCGAGCTCAGGAACATCGGCAGCGAGACCCTGAGCCTCAGCTTTGTCAAGTTCACGAAAGGGATCGAGTTCACTTTCGCCGGCGGCGAGGTGGCGTCGGGCGAGTCCGTCCTGGTCGTGAAGGACGTTGCGGCCTTCGAGGCGAAGTATGGTGCCGGTCTCAACGTGGCCGGGCGATACGTGGGCAGTCTGGACAACTCGGGAGAGCGAATCCAGCTCGTCGATGCCGTCGGTCAGATCATCCATGATTTCCGCTATGACGATGGCTGGTATCGCACTACCGACGGCGAAGGATACTCGCTTACCCTGCGCGACCCGGCGAGCGCCGACCCCAACGACTGGGGCGACAGTCATCTGTGGCGCCCAAGCCTTCACGTTGATGGGTCTCCAGGCGCCGACGACTGACGTCATCCACGTACGTGTTATCCCCCGAGGGGTAGCCAAACGGCCATCTGCGATTGCCCACGATTGGCCCAAGCGTAATACGGGATCAACTTCACACGAATTCGTTTCGAATCGCCGAGATCCATGC
>CBFDBY010000199.1:0-6621 GCA_965603165.1 uncultured Phycisphaerae bacterium | reverse complement strand
AAGATCGCCAAGAAGATCGGCAATCCAACTGCCCTCGCCCCAAAATACCGGACGGCTTTAGTTCTCGTGGCGAGGGCGTCCCGCCCTTGCGTCTCGCGGGCATCTTGCCCGCGCTCCTCACTCCGCCGACGCGGCGACCGAAGCACGGAGGGTGGGTTCTCAACCCACGCCATAGAAAATAGGGTCCGTCCCCAGTATCCAGTATCCCCCCTGTAGAATTGGCGCAATTACTTTGTCTGTCGTACTTTACATCTTGACCTGCAAAACGAATGGTCCAAGCGGTGCCTCTCCCCCGGCAACGCAACTTTTTTCCGCACAAGGCAAGTTTTTTGAACCACCTGCCCACATTTAGACGTATAATCTAATAAGCGGGTAATTCCTGCTATGTGCCTTGGGTGTTCCCTTCCATAGGTTGGCTACAAGCCCAGGGAAGAACGGCATAGCAGGGGCCGCTTTTTTTATGCGCGGCCCGTATCACAACTCGCGAAGATACTCGTCCTCATACTTCAGCATGTGCTTAAAAAGATTGTACCAGGCCACGTCGCCATGCTCATATTTCCTTGCGATGCCCCAGCAAAAAAGGTCAACCGCTTGCAGCTCGGCCCGTTCATGTGAGGTCAGATGTTCGATTGTCAGGCCGGTATTGAGGGGAAGTATCGCCTGGAGGTGGTTCTCCACGTACTGGTTGAAATCTCCGATATCTTCTCTGCTCTTGCTGCGGTCAACGACCAAACGGACATTGGTAGTGGTCTCCCTTAGCGGCAGCTTCTCAATGAGAAAACGGGCCAGAAAATTGTAGAGCTTCTTCTTCCCGACTTTGGTCTGCAGAGTCTCATCCACTCTGGCCTTGTTCAGTACGAGCGTATAGACCGACCAATCCCGGCTGCGAAGCTGCCGGAAAAAGTACTCCTTGATTTCGAACGAGGTCCTTGTTCCCTTGAGTTCGGGCACCCATTGTGACTTGGTCTTATTGCGATTGAGCTTTCGTTTCAGGGTGCGTCGTACCGCCTTCCTGAAAGCCTTTCCGGCCGTCTGTGAGAAGCAGACCAACACAGTGATGACGAACTTGCGCGTTGTCTTGGTCTTGCTGAAGTCGAAACCAAGATCGCCCGATTCGTCCAGATAGATATACATTATGTGTACCTCTGAGCTATGCCGTCTGCTTCCATTGAAGCCACGACTCGCAGGATATGTTCGCGACCACAGGCGTCTGTTGCATGGTTGCTTCCGTAGCAACTGTCAGAATCCGAGCTCGCCGTCCTCCATCCCCAACGCGAGTGAAATTGCCAGGGCATTTCGAAGCATGAACGATCCGTAATTTCTCGTTAGTTCCAGCAGACGAGCGGCGGCTTCCTCACTCCATTCAGCCTCACGGGTCAGCGCGTCTTCGAGACAGTCCGATGAGTCTATGTCGGTGTCCTCAAAGAGTACCCGGTATTCTTCCACGAGGCTGCTGACATTCTCTGGCGTGTTCATTCTGACACCTCCACAGTTTTCTCTCAGCCCCGAAAGACATTGTTGCGATGCCACTCCAAATGAACTGGCGATGGCAAGAACCTACACGGGCGTACAATCGGCGCGCCGTGATACCTGCAGATCATTTCGTGTATTCTCTTGTCATTAGCCTTTCGCAGGCGTGCGGAAACGACGATCTCCAAGTCGCTGGCAACCGTAATCAAACCTCGGTCGAAGAGGCGATCAAAGGTGGCACTCAAGCAGAGCCCGTTGTGCGGATCCGCTCGATGCTGTTCGGAAATGCTCCACGGAACAATGTGGCTCGCGACAAGACACTCCCGAATTCTCAGGCCCGTGACACAGCACATCTCATCGTAGCTGCTCAGAATGGCTTGACGGAAGAATGTTTGGTGGATTCGGGTCTTGCGCATTGCCTCTTTTTCCGAAGCTCCATCAGGGATGGCGACATCGACGTTACCCACACTCTCCGCCTCCACGGTGCCTTCAAGTTTCGCCCGCAGTCGCATCGCCTCAAGGACGAGGCGGTTCCAATCGCTGTTGAACTGGTGCCAAATCTCTTCGTCCAATTTGCCTGTGTGGGTGAGGCCCTTGATTTGTTGCCTTTGCAGTTCGGGGTCAAACGATCCGAAATTCCCGAGCTTCCGCGCCACGCTCGCCGGAGAGCGTCCGAGCAATCTGGCCAATTCAGTGACGTCAGGGTTGTTCGCCTTCGTTCTTTTGAAGGGGATGCGGCAGTAGAGATCAAACGCGAGAATCAGTTCTTGTCGCGTCCATAATTCGCCGTATCTTGCCGCTCGACTCCCGCCAGCCATTTTCTCGTTCCACCCTGCGCTATGTTACCTTGAAAGGTCCACACTTCGAATGTATTATTGCGCCAATAGGTTCCTCGTCTGCTTGGCTTGGGTAGCGCAAAAGAACTGCCTGGCCCATCTCCGATTGCGGAAGAAACTCCTTGGGCGGCCACTTTTCGCATCTCTGGCGATATCCGTCTTCACGGGTACGGCAAGTCCTTCTACAAAAAGTGTGATCTCGGCTCCGAGGCCATCCCCCTTCCTCGACGCACCATAACATTCCTCGGGGAAGAAATCGTGATGTCCGCTAATATACAAATGGTTATGACGGAGATTTCCTCCGGTGATGGAGATTAGCCTTTTTCTGCTACTGATATCGCCACTCATTGCCGACTCCATTCCTTGGCACCAAAACCGCATTCTACCGTCGGGGGCTTCGATGTTGAAGCAATTTCTTCCGGCTCACCCGCAGCGTGGGGAAGACCTGGGGTCGAGTCTTAAATATTAGATATTGGGGGAAGCATTTTTCCATTGATTATCGACGATTGAGCAGGCGGGGCCCGCGGCAGCGCAGTAATAAGTGACAAGCGAGAAGTGATAAGCCAGAGACCGGCCTGCGGCCGCTTATCCGCGTGCGTCTGGGGAGGTACGGTTCTCTGTCGCCTGGCGCGGTCAGGAGGTCCAGGAGAGGGCGGGCTTCTTGCCGGAGCGGGCGCACTCGCGCAGGTAGAGGTTGATCAGGTTCTGGTAGGGGATGCCGGTTTCTTTTGCCAATTCCTTGAAATAGGCGATCACATCGACGCCGAGACGCAGGGTAACCTGCTTCTTGAGCCCCTTGGCATAAGGGTTCTTCCGGCCCTTCATATTCTCAAAATCGTACTCTTTTCTCATCGCTGCACCCAGGGATATGTCCTTGTTTCGTTTTTGGTCGCTCTTCTCGCGGAGATGATGCGAATCCGTCGGCCCGGCCCGCGCACGGTGTAGTGTACGACGACAAGCCGCAAACGCCAACTCATGCCGAGCATGAGGAAACGATCCTCTTCTTCCGAGTGGTCCGGATCGAAGAATTCGACAGCATTCTCGTCCAGGAATACACTCGTTGCCTCTTCAAATGAGACCCGGTGCTTGCTGACGTTCTGCGCCGCCTTCTTCTTGTCCCACGAGAAGGTAATATCATCCATAAGTATATTATATTGCCCTGAGCATTATGCGTCAAGCGCCTTCCCCGGTTTTATCCGAATCGATTATCGATCATTGCTTCTCACACGGAGCCACAGAGCCACGAAGGCGGGGAACCATTTGCACTGCCCTCTTCTTTGTGATCTTTGTGCCTTTGTGTGAGGACGTTTTTGGATTACGGCCGGAGGCTGCACTGAGCTTTTCGTGGCCTTTGCCGCGAAGAGACGTGGAATCCTGTGCGAAGACGGGCCTTGCCGAGGTCGTGGCGGCGGCGTATAAATGCGGGTGAGCCCCGGGTGGCCGGGGCGGCGGCGTTTTGTGATGTGGGTGTTGGATGAGTCGTAAGCGGCAGAGTTCGCAAGGTGAGGCGGATCTTTCGGATGCGGCGCTGTGCCGGATGGCGGCGGGCAAGGCGGGCGTGGAGGCGGCGAGGATGGTCTCGCCGGGGGAGGTGGAGACGGCGGCGTGGGTGCGGCTGAAGTGCCGGTTCGGGTGCGACGGGTACGGGCAGAGCCTGGTGTGCCCGCCGTATACGCCGACGCCGGAACAGATGCGAACGGTGCTGGACGGCTACCGCCGGGCGGTGCTCGTGCACTTCGGGCCCGAGGCCGAGATCAAGGCGACCGTCGTCGAGCTGGAGCGCGAGATCTTTTTGCGCGGGGCGTGGAAGGCGTTCGGCTTGGGGGCCGGGTCGTGCTATTTGTGCGAGTCGTGCGTGCGGCGGGAGGGCGAGTGCCGTCATGCCGAGCGGGCGCGGCCGGCGATGGAGGCGTGCGGGATCGACGTCTATGCGACGGCGCGGCAGGCGGGCTTCGAGATCGAGGTGGTGCGGACGAGGAGGCAGTGCCCGAATTACTTCGGGCTGATTTTGGTGGATTGACGGACGATGTGCTTTTTGGGAGACCGATCATGAGCAAGGGTGACGTGGTTTCGGGATGTGCGTGCTGCCGGATGAATCGGCGGCGGTTTCTGGCGGCGGGCTGTGCGGCGTGTGCGGGGGCGGCGGGACTGCTGAGCGGGGCCGGCGCGGTGCGTGCGGCCTCGGGCGATGGGAAGATGCGGATTCGGATCGTGTACTCGCTGCACGCGCCGGTGCAGCCGGGGCCGGACTGGCCGAACAAGGGCTTCGACTTCCGGCCGGTCATGGAGCGTGTCAACGCGGGGCTCGCGAAGGAATGTCGCGACCTCGAGTTCGTCTCGTCGATGGCCAACGGCCCGGAGCAGGCGCAGAAGATCCTCGACGACGACAAGTCCGCCGGCATCGGCGGCTACGTGGTCCTGCAATTGAATTGCTGGAACCGGGTGGTGCAGACGATGGCGACGTCGGGCAAGCCGGTGCTGTATGTGGATTTTCAGTACGGCGGCAGCGGGGGGTTCCTGGTGTATACGGCGGGGTTCCTGCGCGGGCCGGCGGCGAACGTCGGGTTCGTCGCGTCGTCGCGGTTCGAGGACCTGGTCGCGGCGGTGAAGTGCTTCGACGTGGTGCGCAAGGGCGGCTCGGCGGCCGATTTTGTCGCGGCGACCGCGCGCGTGCGAACGAGCCGGACGCCGAAGCCGGGTGACCTCTCGTGTACGTCGGACGCGCTGAAGACGCTCGCGCCGGGCGAGTGCCTCCAGCGGATGAAGGCCTCGAAGATTCTCGCGGTCCGCGGCCAGGACGCCGGGCCGGCCGACGCGATCATGGGCATCCCCATGGAGTACGTATCGTTCGCGGAGGTCAACGAGGCCTGGAAGAACGCGGACAAGGACGAGTCGCGGGCGGTCGCGAATCGCTGGCGCCGCAACGCCGCCGCGGTGATCGACGTCTCGCAGGAGACGCTCGACACCTCCGCCGCGATGTACCTCGGCATGAAAGCCGTCCTCAAGAAGCACGACGCCAACGCCATCACCATGAACTGCCTTGGCGGCTTCTATAGCGGCAGCATCCATGCGTATCCGTGCCTGGGCTTCCACGAGCTGAACAATGAGGCGCTGATCGGTGCATGCGAGTGCGACGTGCGGTCGACGGCGGCGATGGTCATGCTCACGGCGATGACGCAGGGCCGGCCGGGCTACATCTCCGACCCCGTCATCGACACGTCGAAGCGTCAGATCATCTACGCCCACTGCGTCGCCTCGAACAAAGCGTTCGGCCCGCAGGGCGCGACGAACCCCTTCGCGATCATGACGCACTCCGAGGACCGCCAGGGTGCCTCGGTCCGCTCGATCCTCCCGCTCGGCTACATGACCACGACCATCGAGGTCGACCAGGGCCGCAAGGAGATCCTCTTCCACCAGGGCAAATCAGTCGCGAACGATCCCGACGACCGCGCCTGCCGCACCAAGCTCGCCGTCGAGCCCATCGGCGACATCGAGAAGCTCTTCACCATGTGGGACCAGTGGGGCTGGCATCGTGTCACCTGCTACGGCGACCTGAAGGAGCCCATCTTCGCCCTCGCCGACCAGATCGGCTGGAAGGTCGTCGAAGAGGCATAGCCGTTGCATCAGCAAAGCGCGTGTCGCCCCAGGTCCGGCGGCACGCGCTTCTCGCCCGATGGTCCTATCGATGATAGTCAATTCAAAGGCCGCGGACGCCGTCCCGAGCGTAGCCGAGGGATGAACCCGGATTATGTCATTGCGAGCAACGCGCGGCAATCTCCCGACTTGCGCGGATTGAACCATCAATCATCATTCATCGATAGTCAATTCAAGGTTCTCTCGCAAAGGCGCGAAGGGCGCCAAGAAAACGACCAATCATCAATGGAACCGCGGATGAACACAGATGCACACAGATAGCCGGCCGGAGGGCGGAAGCAGGATTGTCTCTCGCAAAGACGCGAAGGACGCCAAGAAGAGCATCGACCATTGATGGAACCACGGATGAACACGGATAGCCGGGATTGTCTCTCGCAAGGCCGCAAAGATCGCCAAGGGCCATCTCGACACGGATTTCACGGATTCACACCGATTCAATGATGGATCACCCGTCATCAATGCCAAGGCCGCGGCGGGAACCGCGAGGCACTTGAACGCGAAGGCGGGACAGAGGATAGGCGGTAGGGTGGGCTATGCCCACCGTCTTGCTCCGGGCGCCATGCTTGCGCTCGCATAAGCATGTCTTCGGAAACCACGAAGGGCGTCAAGAAAGGCATCGATCATCAATGGAACCACAGATGAACGCAGATGCACACAGATA
>CBFDBY010000198.1:0-6667 GCA_965603165.1 uncultured Phycisphaerae bacterium | reverse complement strand
AGCCGGTATAGCAGGTCACGTAGATGTGGTCCCCAAAGACGATCGGGCTCGATGCACCCGCGCCGGACATCGCCGTCTTCCAGGCAATATTTGCGGTCGTGCTCCAGGATACAGGCAACCCGGTGGCGTCGCTTGCGCCCATACCCTCGGGACCCCGAAAGCGAGACCAATCCGCCGCAGCATTGGCCTGAAAATAGGAAAGAACTACTACCACACCATACAGCATCGGTTTTCGTGTCATCATAGCCGTCAACCTCCTCAGAAGAGGATTTCCCCGTCACCACGCTGTGAAGCAGCCGCTGTCGTCCCAGAGGCGTGATCCACGATAGATCTTCATATCTCGTATGTGTCTCCAGGAGACGGATCCATCCAGGCAACCCACATGACCGCCGACGGCGCCGATCTGCTCGGACGAAGCGCCCTCGGCACTTGTGTTTCCCATATCGCCGGCCTGCAGAATCGCCCCTCTCCGTCCATGCGGAGCGAAGGTCTTCATCTCGCCGGTTGACCAGGCGTTCAACTCCGTCACCAGCGGCTTTGAGGGTGAATCAATTGACCTTCGCGGCGATGCCCATTCGGCAGTCGCCGGCCCCGCGAGCGGCCACGGTGTGCCCTTGTGCCCGCCGAGATAGTTATACCCAAGCACGTACCCGTACTCCTGGCCCTCAAAGACGTAGTACCATCCGCCGGGCTGATCGAAGGGCTCGCGAAGCCAGGGGCACGAGAGACTGCTCCCATCGCCGATGATTCCTACCAGCGCCTCACGCATCTTCCTGGAAAGGATCGGGGTATGTTCATCTTCAGGCTCACGAGCATCCGACAAGCCGCTGGGGAGATACTCCCGATTGTCACCGGCGTATACCTGGATGCCAACGATGAACTGTCGAATGTTCGCCATGCAAGCGATGCGTCGAGCTTTCTCTCTGGCTACGCCCAGTACGGGCACCAACAAGCCCGTCAGAAGTGCAACCACGGCAATCACGACGAGCAACTCGATCAGGGTGAAACCAACGCCATGAGGTCGAGAACGCATCTTCCTCCTTCGTGGCCTACTTTCCGATTCCAGCCGAGGCACAGTATCCCCCATAGCCTGGGAGCCCTCACTGCACCCAGTGCTATCACAACCTGATCTTCCCATCTGACTTCGCTCGGGTGTGGCGCCGAGCCAGTTCGCTCATTATACAGCGTCCCCTCGTTGCACGTATCTCTTTTCGCAGGAATTGACAGGTACACCAGTTGCCATCGCTAACGATCGCATTTGAGGACAACGCCCCGCCGAGCCGAACTCTACAGATTAAGGAGACACGGTTAGCTTCTCGTTTTCCATGATGATGTCGCGAACCTCCCAGCCCTTCTGAACCGCCAGATCAATGAACGCCCGGCGAAACAGAAGGGTGACATCAACAGTGACTTGGCCTTGTCGCGGTCCGACAAATGTATAGCTCGAGGTATCGGTCGCCAGTGCCGCGATGCGGTTGTCACTCAGCACGCGGGTAGGGTTCCAATACGCGCCAGTGGGCGCCACCTCGGTCCAGAGCTCTTCCAGCACCTTGGCAAACGCCTTGCCGGGCAGGCCGGCGTACCAGCCTTCGTTCGGATCGCCCACGCCGCACCATTCCGGGATCACAGGCCCGTCCGACTGTTGCAGGAGCCGTCCCTGAGCGTCGAGAGCTTTGACTACGAGAATGAGATGGCGAAGCGGCGAGTCCGTGGGGACATGGTGGCCCGTTCGATCGTTGGTGATGTCCACCTTGACGACAACCTGTTGCCCCTGTTGTTCGGCCGTGACTTCCATACTCACCGCCTGATGCAGCAGTGCTTCGTCCGCCGCACCGGGCATGCGGTGACTGAAGATCGTCTGCGGGTCGCGGATCAGGCCGCCGGCGTCCGGGCGGGCGAAGTGATCGGCAAGACCGGCCGGCATATGGCAATCCTGGCATGTCTTCCCCGTCACGGGGTTGCTATAGGGACTATCGAGCCATTCCCCAAACGAGTTATAAACCAGCGTATCCCAGAAGGCACTGAAGTGGCAGGGCGCGCAGTACCGGCTCTGTCGTTGGACGGGAGTATAAGTGTCTTCGCCGGGGGCCACGTCGTCGAGAGGACCGGCGAAGAACTGGTGCCCGGCCGGCGGTCGACGAAACTCGAAGGACAGTACACCCGGCATGTTCGCATAAGGCAGACCTGATGCAGGATCGGTGCGGGTGTCCCAGACTTTGTGACAGAAATCGCAGGCCACGCCCTCGGCGCCGACACCGGTAACCGTTGTCGGATCCGTGCTGTAAGGGGCATCAAGTGCAGCCGCCGGCGTGTGGCAGGTGGCACAGTTTCCTGCGGCCTCGGGAAAGTCCAGCTTGTAACCCGGGCCGAAGTAGGGTGTGTTCGGGTCGGGCCGCAGGGGAATACGGCCGTAATCGCGGCTGTGAAAATACTGTGTCCGCGGGCTCTGATTGCCGGTGGTGTCCGTCCCCTTGTACATGGTCAGGAACCGCACGTTCTGGGCTGAGAGAGCGTGGGCATCGCCTTGCCATTCGCTGAACGGCAGCGAAGTCTGAGCGTCATTGGGATCGGAGTGGCAATTCTCGCAATTGCCGTCTTCGCCGGAGCCCGCATATCCGGCGTTCGAGAAGGCGCTCAGCCAAGTATAGTCAGGATTGTCCCGGTCGCAATGCCTCGTCAGGATGATCTCAATGTCCGCACCGCCCGGCAGATATTCCTTATCGCCTCCGCCAATATAGTAACCTCTCGCCCACGCGGTCAGGACAACCGGGTTGTTGGGCTCCAGACCGGCAAGCACAAAACGACCGTCAAAGCCCGTAATCGTCGCGCTCGCAGTTGCCTTTACGCGCACGGTCGCACCGGCTATGGGACCGTCGGCGTCACGAACCAGCCCCGTCACCGAAGTCGATGGGGCAGATTGCGCGAGGACGGCAAACACCAACGTCGCCAAAACGCCTGCAATTCCTCGTCCGATGCCGCGAACGAATTGTCCCTGCTTGCCACGTATCATCTTGCCCCACCTACTGATCCTGCCTCGGACACCGCGGTGGGGGACAAGCCGTTAATGTCCAGGCGATACACGCCTTCGCCTTCGGTCGCGGCGTAGAGATGCAGCCCGTCGTTGGAGATTGCCAGGCGATTTACCGCGCGCGTTCGCAGGGACGCATTGATCTGCCGCCAGCTTCGCCCGCCATCGTCCGAGCGATAGACTCCGCTGAAATGGTCGCTTGCGTATAACACCTGCGGATCTTGCGGGTCGAACACGATATCGCCGATGAGTGTCTCGAGCGGCATGCCCTCCATGGAAGGCTGCCACGTTGTCCCTCCGTCGTCACTTCGGTGAAGTCCTTGGTGTCCAATACTCATATAGACAGCATTGGAGTCAAGTGGATTGACCGCCACGGAAGAGATTACCGGAGAGGTAGGAGACTCCGGCCAGTCCACCTTTCTCCAGTTTCGACCACCATCGGTAGACTTGAGCAGGCCGCTGCTGCCTGTGGCGGCGTACACTGTCTGCGGATCGCCGGGGTCAACGGCCAGGTCGATCACGTTGGCCCGGGCGGACAAAGCGTCGTTGGCCGCCGTCCAGATCCCGCCCCCGTCGCGCGAAACGTAGACTCCCGCCGCCGGCATCCGGTCGTCAAATACGCCGGCCGAGTAGTATGCCGATGAACCGGCGTATATCGTCTTCGGATCGGAGGGAGCAAAGGCAATCACGCGCCACCCCATCCCTTCCCCAAGCCGCTCTCCCGACCCCACCCATGTCTGGCCTCTGTCGTTACTCTGCAAAAGCACCGGGTCCCAGTTGTTCCCGGCAAGAACATGCTGCGGATTTATAGGATCGACGGCCACTGCATTCCACTCCAGATTGAAGGCCGGCGGTTTGTTCAGACCTACCCATGAGTTGCCACCGTTGGTGCTTTTGAAGAGACCGCTGCGTGCGGCGGCGTAGACCGTCGCCGGATCGCCTGGGTCGGTGGCGATGGCACGAACCTGGGCTCCCGTGTACCCGTCGCTGGCGACGGTCCAGGTCTGCCCGCCGTTGGTGCTGAGAAAATTGCCGCCGCCGTAGTTGTTGGCAAAGACGCGATTGGGGTCGCGCGGGTCGACCTGAAAATCAATGGGGAAACCGGCGCGAACGCCCGGCGCGCCCCATCCCTCGTTTCCTGTCGAGACCTTTCGCCAAGTCTGGCCACGATCTTCGCTTCGATAGATGGCGCCGGCGCTTCCGGCGTAGGCGACGTTCGGATTCGCGGTCGAAAACTCGACGGCATTGATGTTTTCGTCCGTTATCACCTGTTGCCATGACGTGCCACCGTTGATCGTCAAATAGACCCCTCCACCGTACGGATAGGCATTGTTCCCGGTCCCCGCCAGAAGGACGTTGGGATTTCCGGGGTGCATGAACAGCGTTCCCGCGTAGAGATTGCCCATGCCATTGTTGGCCGGTTGCCAGGTCTTCCCTCCGTCGGTGGATTTGACCACGCCCTCACCGCCGGGTGTGTTCGTCGCGTCGTCGGAGTCGGCCGCCTCTCGGTCGAAGATGCCGGTGGAGAGATAAAGCACGTTCGGGTTGCCTGGATCGATCCAGATGTAGCGGGCAAGGTTGTTTCCTCGCCACACGGCTGTCCAGTTCTCACCGCCATCAACGGTTTTGTAGACCACTCCCTTCGTCTTATCGAACTCTCGGCCCTGTTGTTCCCGACTGCTCCAGGCGAAACTGGCGAGTTCTGCCGCTGCATACACGATGTCGGAGGAACGCGGATCGATGGTAAAGCCCCGGAAGGTGATGCCCCCATTCTCGACGACGCCGTTATCTCTCTCGACCCATGTCTGTCCGGCGTCCGTCGATTTGAAAATGCCGCGCACGTTTTGTGTTCCGATCCAAACGGTATCATTGTCGTGTGGATCGATGGTCAGGCAGAATACCGGAATGGCGTCGCCGGACTCGCCGGCGCGCGTGGTGATGCCCTGGTTCGATGGGTACCACGTCTGCCCGCCATTCGGGCTGACGAAGACCCCCGCCCAGGCGTCGGTGACGTACATTACCTCGGGATTGTCGGGCCTCATGCGAACATCGTAACCCAGGCCGCCTAACGGCCCACCCGTGCGCACCCAGCTCAAAGACGTGCTTGATGGCTGTCCGAAGACACGGACGTCATCGATGTGCGCGATGCTGTCGTCCAGGGTCTCGAAGGCGAAACTCCCGCCCTGCAGGGGATCGGGATCGGTGTATTGCCATTCAACTTCGCCGTCGACCGAGAACTGAAGCTGCGGTCCTTCCCCGGCAATCTCTATCTCGTGCCATCGACCGAGATCGCGGAGTTCGACAGGATGCTCCAGCAGATCCACAAAAGTCTCCGGCCAGTACTGCTTCTTCAGATACGAGCCCTCCTGGTGAAATCCGATGAAGTAACGTCCCGTGTCGTTCAGACGATAGACAAGGTGGATGCCCCCCTGTTGGAGGTTGAGGCGGAACTGCAATCGGAAGTCCCGCCACGACCCCACGAGCGGCCACGCCCACTGGTGACCCTCGCCCGTGAGCATGCCGTTGGCCACTACCCATCCGGGCTCCAACTCCCACCCCTCAGCCTGATTAGCATTGAAGTCGGCCACGAAAAGGAGCACTTCCCGACCCTGTGCTCCGGCGGAAGGAGAGTTTGTCGCAGCTCCGAACGCAACGGCAAACGCCAGGAGCATTCTCGCAGAGTTGTCAGAAGCCAGCGCCCATCTCATCAACCAGCCCTCCTCATTAAGTGGAGTGTGGAGTCGTTGAAGGAACTTCGTGATTATGGCATGTCGAAGTCTGTCATGCATATACTTCACCGGACAACTCCTGTAGACTCTGGGCATCATAATACCGCAATCTCCTCTCAATTTCAAGATCGCTCCGGCGGGTCCGGCATACCGTGTCGTAGAACACGACACAGTGCCCAACACACATATCACGGCCCGCTGGAACAAGTCCGATGAAGCCGCCAGGTGGCAAGCGAAGTTGGTGGACATGAGCGCTACTGGAGAGTGGCACGGCACCACACAGACTGTCTTAGCATCTCGGCCCCGAATGCCGCTATCTTCGCGCGTCGGCGCCTACTACCCGACTACAACCAGAAGCCCCCTTATCTGCAAATCATAGAGAATCCTCAATCCATAAGTGCTTTATTAGAAGGATGTTAACCAAGAACTGAAAATGGTGCACAGGATTCAATGGCCTTGCTGGTGCCACGAAGAAAGGAAGGAGGGCTTCCAGCATCCTGGACCACCAGCCCCCCTGTGTCCGCCAAGTGAATGCGCTCTGCTACGGCCTCACCGCCCGCCTGTAGATGCGCACGTCGTTGGTCAAGCTTGAGAAGACAGTACACAGCAAAATACCTACGGTAGTAGAGGTGGCCAAGGGATATGTTGGTCGTAGGGTGCAACAACGTGCGTCACGAAGACGCGGGAGGTGCATTTGGGACAGTTCGTTCAGGCAAGCATAAGAGGGTGGATCCGTTTGCAGCGGGTCCACTGTCATGTTACGCTACTGCCATATCTCTGAAAAGCAAGTGTGCTTTGGAAGACGCGGCATTCGAACTTTGACAGCTGCGTATAGGTGTGGATATGAGAAAGAGGTTGTTGTTGCTTACCTTATTGCCATACTTCATCTCTTGTTCATCGGCTCCTGCCA
>CBFDBY010000197.1:0-6867 GCA_965603165.1 uncultured Phycisphaerae bacterium | reverse complement strand
GCGGCGTAGATGTCCCAGTTGCCGTCGCGATCGTCCTGCCAGACGATGATCGCTCGCTGCTGCTCGGTGTCCACGTACACGGAGGGATTGACCTGGTCGGACATTTTGCGGTCGGTGATCACCAGTTCCTCTCGCGTGATCCGGTTGTAGGCGCGGATGTCCCAGGTGCCGTTGCGCTGGTCCTGCCAGACGACCATGTGCTTGTGAATCTTCGCGCAGGCCGTCAGGCCCCCGCTGCTGATCTCCTCCGGATTGAACGGGTCGAACAGGTTGTCGAGCATCACCCTGCCGACGCCGTCCGTTTCGCGCGCGACGAGCCAGCCGTCGGAAAGGCTGGGGATCTCGAACCTCCCCAGCGCCATGGCCGTGTAGAACGAACGCGGATTGTTCGGGTCGGAAATGCCGGCACCGCAGACAAAAGGCTGGGGCACGTCGGGCATCCGCTGATGCCAGACGACGAGGTCGCCGGAGATGCATGGGTAAAGCTCGTTGACATCGACGCCGGCGGAGATCACGAACGGTTCGGGGTAATCCTGTCCCGTCAGGCGCGCCCCGAAGACATCCCAGTCGGGCGCATCGACGAATTTGTGCTGCCAGACCACGATGCCGTCCGACACGTACGGGACACGTTCCTCGTCCGTCCAATCGGAGATCGTGTACCTCGTCACGTTGGGGCGATCCGCGATATTGGCCCCGCGTATGTCCCGGTCGCCGCCCGGGCGGTAGGGATGCTCCCAGACGACGTCGTTGCCGTCGATCACCGGATAGAGGTCGTCGCCCGGGAAATCACTGACCATGAACGACACAGGGTTCGCGGGGTCCGTGATGTCCGCGCCTTCGATGTCCCAGTCGCCGTAGCGGCTGTTGTACCACTGCCAGACGACGACGTTGCCGGAAACCGTGGGAAACGCTTCATCGTCTCCGGTCCCCGCCACTCGAAAGACGGTCAGTGCGTGTGCCGCCGTGCAGGCGGCCATGACAAGGAACAGACACAAAACGATCGACGATCTGTTGGATGTTTCGCTCCGCATGGCACTCTCCTTGACTCATCGGGGAAAGCATTCTCCATTCCCTGCATACGCGGCCGACTTTCCGGGAACCGTACTCATGAACGTCGCACCGCGTTGCCTTGCGCTAATCACCAGCCATTATAGGGCATTCCCGACGCCAAGACAAGATTTTTTGCCAAGGGCGAAAATCCATGGTTTCCGCAGTTGACATGGGCAAAACCAAGGGAGTATCGTAGGCGCCGCGTCAGGGAACGGACGCATGGGCATGGGCCATAAGGCCGTGCCGAACCGAGGTCCTGGTTTAGGAGACAGGAAGATGTCGGGAACTCTGATTGTCCTTCTCGTACTGGTGTTGCCTATCACCCTCTTGATTGCCTGGAATGTCCTTCAATCGCGCAGGATCGACCGCCACGAAGAGCGCATCAAAGCCCTCGAAAGCAAGCAGTAACATTCGCACGGGCGCTCCTGTCACGCGCCCTGAGAGATGCGAGCGAGGACGGGCGAGCTCGCCGCAGCGCGCAAGTGAAGCGCTTTCTGCAAACGCTTCGCAAGGTGCCATGCGAACCCAGCCGGGTAAGGCTGCGGCTCAGGGTTCGGACTTCTCGTGATCTATCTCGTAGCCGCCGGTCGCCAGTTCTTCGTACCGGGTGAGTAATCGCAAATACTCCTCTTGATCATCCCGATTCTGCCAGACCTGGAGCGTGAACAGCTTTGGCACAACCTTCACGACGTTGCCGAGCGCGTGATCGTCCTTGACGCTGCCGGCGTAAAGGGCGATGAGGTCCTGGTTCAAGTCGAGGCTCCGCTGGAAGAGGACGCGGTACGTCGCGTTGTCCTGCCACAGTTCCTGGTTGCGGGCCATCTCGTTCCGAAGCACAACACCCAAGGATTCATTGAGCTCCAGTTTCAGCGCCGAGATCTCCGAATCGGTCAGTCCGTGGCGAGACACCAGCTCCTTGAACTGCTGTTCCAGGCGTGAATCCACCCGGGTCATCAGCTCGTCGAGCTTCGGGTCAACCTGCCTGTCGACGGCGGCGGCCAGCGCCCGGACCTGTTCTTCCGACACGTCCGTGCTCACATGGATCTCCGTCGCCTGGTCCACTTCGGAGTCGCGGCTGTCCACCGTCCTCAATCCCTGCCCGTGGATGGTCCAGGGGCGGTTCTCCTGGTCGACCGGCCGGTCGGTGCTCGGCAGGCCGCCCCCGTTCATCGTCTGCAGACTCGCGCGAACCGTGTTGTCGATCCGCCTCAGCGCCTCGTCCACACGGGCGTCGATTCTCTCGAGGCCCGGGTCCGCGCCGCCATTCACATGCGTGGGAACATCTTTGGCGCTTGCTTGCGCGTCCAACAAGATATACAGGACACCCGCGCCAAGAGCGATGCCGAATGCAAAGACAATGATCTGTCTCTTGCTCACCCTTCCGGCGAGCCTCGCGACCCTGCCCTTGCGACGTTCCCGTGACGGCCGGTTCGGCGCGTTCACCGTCTCACTGATCACCTTCACAACCATATTCCATCCTCCCATCTCCGGAAATATGCCAGGAGACCACCGATTATCAGACGCCCCCCCAAAGCATGTGGCCACGCAGCCACCCAATCGGGGCGCCAACATGCGCTTTTTTGGAATGGGACTCCTCCCCAACGTTGCTGCAGCCCTGCCTGGCTGCAAATCGTCCTTATTGTACGCGATTGTCGGACGAAAAACAAGGAAAAAAATGGCTTTTTCGCCCCTCCGGAAGCAGCGTATTTCGATGCGGCCGTCCGCCATCCGCGGCCGCCGGGCGGATCAGATGGGCCGTCAAGCCCCCCCCGGCACCCGCCCGAGGGCGCCGTAAGACGGATTCGGAAGACTTCTTGCGCGATCGGATTCTGTCATCCTGAGCCGAAGGCGAAGGATCTGGCCCACGCATGAGGGGTTTCTTCCCTGCGCGGCCCAGATCCTTCACTGCGCTTCGCTGCGTTCAGGATGACATGCCGCACATGAATTAGTCGTAATCCGTATAAGACGGGCTGCGCTTGACCGCCGGACGGGCCAATTCCGAACCCCGGAGGCTGGACGGTCGTTCTGCAGATTGGCGGCTCAGGGGCCCGTTTTCTATACTTTCGATAGGAGTGCCTATGAAGACCTTCTGGCAGCATACTAATGGCTTGGTGTACGTCGTGGAAAGCGACTCGTTTGGCACGATGACCGGTGCCGCAGGACCGCTCGATATCGGCAATCTCCGCGATCCGAGCGAGTACCGGTGCGGTCAGGGCATCCTCACATGGGTCAAGCGAGCGATCGTCGAGCGGCAGTTGTGCAGGATCAATCCCACGATCGCGAAGGAGCCCCCGCCGTCTCCCGACACAACACGAAAAGCGCGAGACGCAAGGCCGACGTCTCCGCCCCGCCAGGAAGTCCTTGGCGTCAAGGCACGCCGACCGCCGGAGCCGCAGCCCGATAACAAGCAGCGAGAGATCGCAAACCGGCAGAAGTTCGACTGGTCCAGCACCTATCATCTCTGAGAGGGTGCCGGCTCGCCCACCCGCCAATCGGGCGAAAAAGCATTTCATCCTGCTCATACCCCGACTCTCCCAACCTCTCCAGCGCAACATCCAATGCTTGGCGGTCACGGCCGGACAATCGGATACGGATTGCGCCGCCCTTCCGGATTGACAGGGCCGTATCGAGGACCGACAATACGAGCGCTGTGTCACGGATTGACGTAAAGGCCATATCTCGCGCGGCGTAAACGTCATGGAATCCATCAATTGTCGATCGGTAGGAAACCGTTGGGGCCGGGTGGAAAGGTAGGAGCATGACCAAGAGCAAGCACGTTTCACTTCGCATTGAGGAGGAATGGCTGAAGGGACTGGCAGCCCTGGCGGGGACATTCGACGTCTCGGCCGAAGAGGTGATCCGGCTGTCGCTTCCAGATCCGGCGGTCGTAAGTCTGTTCTTTCAATGCAAGGACTACCTGCCGCAGTTGCGCTGGGACGACGTGGCGGAGGCCGGCCGCTCCGCGATTCGCGAGCACCTTCGCACGACCTACCGGCAGGGGCTCGAGCAGCACCTCGGGCGATTGGGCCTGAGCCTGGAGGAGTCGTCGGCCGATGACGTCGAGGCGGCCAGGAAGCGCGCCCTGGACGAGCTGCAAGGCGATACGGCTCACCCGCTCCAATGTCAGGTCACCAGGGCTGAAGAGGATTCGGTCTATCTCGGTTGCCTGTACGACGCGTGGAAACGGGCGCAAGCCGGCGAGCCGGGATACGCCATCGCCCAGGTCGATATCGACGGGATGCCCAATACCTCCAAGGCCTGGGCCGTGCTGAAAGACAACCGGATCGTCTGAACGAGAAATGCCGGCCAACCGCCGAGGCGGGACATGCAACCCGCTGTTGGCAGGCAGAGACGATTACGGCGATTCACGAATTCGAGGAGTCAGGCGTGTTTGAGAAGCACCGCGTTGACGGATACGAGACGGCCCTGCCCGGGATCCGGATGAAGACCCTGTGTTACGGCGACCGCACGCTCATGACGGAGTTCCTGCTGGAACGGGGAAGCACCCTGCCGGTACATTCCCACCCGCACGAGCAGACCGGCTATCTCGTCCGGGGCCACATCCGCCTCAGCATCGGCCCGGCCGAGCACGATGCCGGCCCCGGCGACTGCTGGTCCATACCGGCTGGCGTGCAGCATGGAGCGCAGATACTGGAAGACTCCGTGGCTGTCGAGGTCTTCTCTCCCGTCCGGGAGGACTACCTGCCCGAACGACGCCGCCCCGGCGCCGCGCCGACAGGTTCCGAACCCACCGGATGATCTGGCCAACCACCAAAAAGATTTGACGTGTTTCCCTGGCGCGCGCTACGATGTCGGTTTGGTCGGGAAACGTTAGCGTGTACCAAGGAAGGGGCACACCATGAAGACGCGGATTCTTCTATTGACACTGCTGGCCGGGGGCGTCGTGTCCGGTCTGGGCTGTACGACCACCGTGATCGACGCCGGCGGGGAAACCAGTGCGACCTACCGGTTCGGTCGACTGACGGCTACCGTGCAGGCGGACATCGCCACCGCCTACCAGGCGACGGAACAGGCCATGAGTGAACTCGGGCTGAATGTCGTGCAGAAGCTGCAGGATCAGCTCGAAGGACAGGTCGTCGCCCGAGACGCCCAGGACAAGAGGAT
Source organism: uncultured Phycisphaerae bacterium (assembly GCA_965603165.1). GTDB lineage: Bacteria > Planctomycetota > Phycisphaerae > Sedimentisphaerales > Anaerobacaceae > PLanc-01. The sequence goes on along the minus strand of CBFDBY010000197.1, from coordinate 1,692 downwards.
CGGAGTGGAACTGCTCTCGATCACGAACGCCAAGACCAAGGTGGTTATCCAGGCGGGCTCGCTGACCAAGGCCCGACGCATCTACGATACGATCCTGGCGAATCTCGAAGAGGGCTGATTTCGCGCTGTGATGGGCACAGCCCCTCCCCGCTTCGACCCAGGCGCGCCCGATCGAAACGGAGGCGGGCCCATGCCGCCCTGCCCCGCCTCGCTGCTCTCAGCCCGCGCAGCCACGTGCGGGCCACACATGCCATCCACACCTGCCAGGGCATGTCGCGACATATCTTTTGTGCTACTCCTCATGTGGTAGGGAATGTCCGCAGCCAGGAGTAGAAAATTCTGGTTCTCGCCGAGTTTTTGTCTGGACAAAGGCCGGACGTCCAATACAATGATGGTCCTGAAAGGCGGGATCGCCCGCTTGAGAACTCCGGCTTGACAGGACAGCGAGAACGACACCACGGACCAGCCGCGGCAGTAATGTAACTGCTCTGCCCTGCGAAACCGGTCTAACCACACACAAGGAAAGAAGGGAGGGCGGAAGAAAATGAAGAGAGCATTTCTCACGGGGCTGGCCACTGCGGCCGTACTGACGGCCCTTGCGACAGCAGAGGTGCAGGTCAACGTTCGAACCAGCGGCTCGCAGGCCAATCCGGCGGTTGCTCTGGACCCGGGAGGCGGCGCGGTGGCCGTCTGGAGCAGCTACTACACAACGCTGGGACGCTCCAATGAGATTCTGGCCCGGCGATGCGACCCGAACGGGACACTCGCCGAGGAGGAATTCCAGGTGAATCAAGCGAGCGAGGGCAATCAGACGGAACCGGCGGTCGCGATGGATGGCCAGGGTCGCTGGGCGGTCGTCTGGCAGGGACCCGGGCTTCAGGAGGAAGACATCTTTCTGCGGCTCTGGGACGCGAACGGGATCGCGCCGACCGAAGAAATGCTCATAAACTCCGGCACGGCGGGCCGGCAGCTCTATCCCGGCATCGCCGCCAACGCCGCCGGTGTGTTTGTCATCGTCTGGGAGAGCCGCCAGACAATCGAGGAGAGCGACCAGAGTTCCGTGTGCGGGCAGCTTTTCGATGCGAACGGCCTCGTCCTCGGCGACGAGATCCTCCTGACGGAGGAGGTAAATGACGGTCGATACCCCGATGTCGCCATGGACGGCCTGGGCGGATTCGCCGTGGCATGGCTCTGTGACGGAACGATCACGGCGCGCCTGTTCGACCCCAATGGCGTGCCCCGCACGGAGCCGTTCGACGTCAGCACGGTCGCGATCTCGTCGGTGACGCGGCCCTCGATCGCGATGAATTCATCCGGGTATTTCGTCGTTGCCTGGGACGGCGACCCGAACCGCGCGAGCGAAGATGACATCCACGCCAGGCTCTTCGATCCGAACGGCACGTCACGAGGCGAACCGTTTATCGTGAACTCACTTGGCGATGGCGCTCAGCAGTGGCCGCGGATCTCCATCAATGATGCGAACGAATTCGTCATCGTATGGGAGCATGATACCGGCGACCCGAACCTCGCCACCGAGATCTTCGTCCGCCGGTTTGACCCCAACGGATCGCCCGCCGGCGAGCCGTTCCAGCTCAACACGCACACGCTGGACAAGCAACGCGATCCGGACGTGGCCATGGCAGGCGACGGCTCATTCGTTGCCGTCTGGGAGAGCAACGAGCAGGACGGCTC
>CBFDBY010000196.1:0-6944 GCA_965603165.1 uncultured Phycisphaerae bacterium | reverse complement strand
GGCCCGCTGCCCGGCGTTCCGGAAGAGACAGCACTGCACGAGAACGTCCGCCGTGCCGCCCTTGAGCTGCACGCCGTTGGATTGCGAGAAGCCCTGGCGTCCGACGAAGGTGCAGTCTTCCACCACGCCGTGATGACAGCCCACCATGTCGATGCCCGATCCGCCCCAGCCTTCAAACCGACAGTCGCGCACCGCGAAGTGATCCACGCCCGACATCTTCAGAGCGTCGTGGTTGCCCTGCGGCCCCGTTTCGACGATCATGACGTTCTCCAGAACGATGTGATGGGCGGGCGTTTCGAATGACCCGCCGTCGTCGATGTTGATCCCGTTGCCGCCAAAGCCCTCGGCCCTGAGGTTCCTCAAGATCACATAGCGGCAGTCGGAAAGGTGCATAGCTTGGCCGCCGCCTTTGAAGACGGGCGGATCGTTCACGTCGGCCCCCTGGATGACGATCGGCGTGTCCTCCGCCCCGGTCAGCCCGTGCAGAAACAAGCCGCCCTCGTAGTCGCCGGGCTCCAGCAGGAGCGTGACGCCGGGCCCAAGTTGAACGGCTGCCGCGCGAAGCCCCGCTGTGTCACCAACGCGGATTTCCTCCGCCTGGATATGGCCGCAAAGAAGAAGCCCTGTCAGTGTAACGGAACCTATCAAGCGGACGCATCGCATCTGCGGCTTACCTCCTTCTACGATTTACCGGCGTCGGAGCTTACCCACTCGTCCGCGCCGATATCCGGATTCTCGTCCCGCGGCTGTCCATCGATGTCACTCGTAACACCCGGGACTATCGCGGCCTTGTCAACGGCTTCGGCCGGCGCTCGTGTCAAATGCAGATTCCCATGGGCCGGATCAGCGAGAGCATCCGTCATATCTTTCACGAGGTTGCCGACGAATTCGATGCGGCTGTCCGACTCGTTCCTCATCCCCGGACCACTGATGAGATTGTTGGCGATCACCAACCCCTCGTTGATGAAGACGGTGCGAATCAGCCGACTCATTCGGCTCTGCGGATCGTGAATGGTGTTGTGAAGGATCTTGCAGTCTCTCGTATACACCGTCACGATGCCGGCCTCCGGCGCCCGCGTGATGAAGTTGTTCCGGGCCACGCACCGGGCGCAGTGGTCCTGCACGCCGTCGGCCCGATGCGGATTTCCCAATTGCAGCCCGACGTCGCAGTCGATGATGATGTTGCGCTCGATGACGCAATCCCGCGAATCGAACCAGAGGAAGATCGCGCCCCGGCCCTCGTATGTCCGGCCCTGGATGCCGACGAACACGTTGTCGCTGATGACCCAGTCGGCAGCGTACATCACGTCGATGCCGGCGACGTAGTTGCCGTTGGCGATGTCGGCCGGGTCGTCGCTCAGTTGCTTCGGCCGGTCGTTGTAGAACAGGCAGTACTGCACGCGACACTGCCTGGGCCGAGTCGCCTCGCGGTTCTCCGGCGGGACCTTCACTCCCTTGACGCCGCGCTGCCAGATATTGTGAATGATGCAGTTGTAAATCGTCAGGTTCTGGACGTTCGTCTCGGAGTTGATCTTGAAACCGTTGCACTGGATGTTCTGAATCGTCAGATCGGCGATGGTCACGCCGGAACAGCCGCGCACGCCGATCAGCTCGCGGTGCCTGCTCTCAGAGCCGTCGATGATGACACGCTCGCGATGCCCGGATGCCCCGCGCAGGGTCACCGCGTCGGCGCAGATCTCAACGTAACGGGGCATGATGTAGTGCCCGTCGGCAACCAGGATGGTCTGGCCGGGCCGGGCCTGCTCAATGGCCCGAACCAGCCCTTCGACGCTCGAAACCTCGATCCGGCCCTCTGTCGGGGCCCTCAGAGGCGGGGCCTTGGGAAACCAGCCCTGCATCGGCGGATCCAGCGCGACGGCCCCTGATCGCTCGCCTGCCATCCCCGAAGCAGCGATGGTCGACAGGAACAGACAAAGCGGCGCGAGAAGGACGCCGGCGCCCCTTCCTGCCCCAAAACCACGGGATAAACCGGTGTTCGCCTTGGATCTGCCCAAACTTTGTACCCTCAACCACAAACCAGCGGGCAGTGTAGAACAATTCGGCAGCCAAATCAACCCTGGACTCTATCTTCTGGCGGGCGGACTGGGTATAATGCAACCTATGCTCAATACATCCAAAAAACGACATCGACTGCGAATTGTAATCCCGGCCTACCCGGCCTTTAACATCTATTCGCGCATCGCCAAGCTGACCACCGCCCTGGGACCGGTGTGTGTGGCCAGCGCCGCGAAGGAACTCGACGGCTGGGACGTAGAGGTCATTGATGAGAACAATCTCGGCCGGTATGGCCCCCGAGGCCCTGTGGCCGGGGCCGACCACGAGCGGCTGCAAGAACAGAGACCGGCCGACGTAATCGGCTTCTACGGCGGCCTGACCAGCACGATCCCCAGGCTTTACGAAGTAGCCCGGTTTTACAAGCACAAAGGCGTGCCGACGATCGCCGGCGGGCAACACTTCTTTGACGAGAACATCGCCGAGGCGTTGTCCTGCGGCATTGACTACATCATCAAAGGCGAGGCCGAGGAGACGATCAAGGAGCTCTTGCAGGCGATAGCAGAGGATGGACCGGTCGACGACATTCGCGGCATCGCGTTCCAGCGCGACGGCCGGGTCGTCTCGACGCCGGCCAGAGAGCCGATCACCGATTTCGACAGGCTCCCGTTGCCCGATTTCAGCCTGGTGCGCTACGCCAGGATCAAGATCTATCCCGTCGGCAGAATCCGCGGCTGCGGCATGGACTGCGAATTCTGCACCGTCAAGGGCCGGCCCCGGAGCGCTTCCCCCGAACGATTGCTCGAGCAAATCCGCGGTATCGTCGAGACCGCCGGCGCCCGACAGTTCTTTATCGTGGACGACCTGTTCGGCCAGCAGCGCAGCGAAACCCTCCGACTCTGCAACATGCTGTACGATTACCAGAAGGAAATCGGCAAGCGGCTGCGAATCACCGTGCAGATCCGGTTGGACAAGGCCCGGGACACCGAGCTCCTCCAGGCGATGCGACGCGCGGGCATCAACACGGTCGCCATCGGTTTCGAGTCGCCCATCGAAGAAGAGCTCAAGGCCATGAACAAGCACATCCGCGCCGAGGATATGCTCGCTCTGGTCCGCACGTTCCGCAAGAATGGCTTTCTCATTCATGGGATGTTCATCTTCGGTTACCCCTTGGGCGACGGCGCGGGCTTTTGTATGCCCGTGGAACAACGAGTGAAGCACTTCCGCCGGTTTATCCGCAAGGCCCGGATCGATACGGTGCAGGTCCTGCTGCCCGTGCCTTTGCCGGGGACGGAGCTCAGGCACAGACTCGCCGAGCAAGACCGGATCTACCCAAGCCACGTCCTCGGCTGGGAATACTATGACGGCAGCTTCCCTCTCTTCGAGCCCGACCCACCGTTGAGTTCGGAACAACTGCAGCGGTCGGCCAAGCAGATCATGGGGCACTTCTACCGCTTTCGGTACCTGTTTTTCGTCGCTCTGAACATCCTGTCCTTCCCGTCGCTCGTCTTCTTCCTGCACAATCTGCAAGAGGGATGGGCGAGGTGGCATCGCTCGTGGCGCAACTACCTGATCCGCTTCGGCGGCTGGATCACCATCCGGCAGTGGACGGTCCAGGTCGATCGCGACGGCTTCGCACAGAAACTACACGAAGCGAAGAAGCAGGTGGCGGAACGCTTCGCAGAGCGGCGTCTGCGCGGAAGCGGTGCAATGCGGAGCACGATAGCGACGGTTCCACCACACTCGACCACGCCGGACGGAGCGGCGCGACGGTAAGACTCAACTCATCGAGGTAGAAACCATGAACATACGATTGAGGTGGTTCCTTCTCATCGCCGGCTTGATTCCGACGGTGGTGTCGGCCGAGAATGTCCCGCAACTCAACCGCGAAGAACTGCCCGGCAGACAGGTCAAGGTGGCCGCCATCTGCATCGGCTTCGGCGGCGACCACGACGAGAAGCTCGAACTCGCCATCGAGCATCTGCACACGGCGGGCAGGAACGGCGTCGATATCGCGTGCCTGCCGGAGGAGTTCGCCGGCACGAAGGCTGAGCCTGTACCAGGCCCCACCACGAAGGCGGTGGCCGAACTGGCCCGAAAGTACAACATGTACGTGGTCTGTCCCATTCGGGAGCAAGCGGGCGAACGACAATACAACACCGCCGTTCTGATCGACCGCAAGGGGCGGATCGCGGGCTATTATCGCAAGGTCTTCGTGTTCTGGGGCGAGGGCCTGCATTGCAGCACCGAGGGCGTGAAGGTCTTCGAGACGGACTTCGGCCGCATCAGCATCCTCACGTGCTTCGACCTGAACTACCCGGAGTTGTGGCAGCAGTGCAACGAACTGGATGCGGAGATCGTCTTCTGGCCGAGCGCTTACGGCGGCGGCTCCCCACTCAACGCCATGGCGACTCTCTTCCACTACTACATCGTCCCCGTCGGCGCGGGTAACATCATCGACATCACAGGCAAGACCTTCGAGCCGGTTGAGAAACCCCGGCCCAAACAATTCATCGCCACCCTGGACCTCGACCGTGCCTTCGCCCACTACGACTTCAACCGGGAAAAGGTCGAAAAGATGCTGAAGGAGCACGAGGGCCAGATGGAAGTCGAGCGAAAGCTCAGCGAGGAGGACCTGGCCCCGTGGTGGTTGTTCCGAGCGACCAAACCCGGCGTCCGTGTCCGCGAGATCCTGACCGAACACAAGATCGAGACCCTGCGCGAGTACCAGCATCGCAGCCGCAAACAAATCAACGAAGCCCGGGAAAAAGGCGAGCGGATCTGACGGAGCGCCAGATACGCCTTGAGGATCGCCGATTCCCGACCGACAACGGAGAACTGGAAACCATGAACTGATTGCCGTCCGCAGATTCCGCCGATTTCCGCAGATTCCAACCGACAACCAACAACTGCCATTGAACCACGGAGGGCACAGAGGACACGGAGAGAATGCTCTGGGAACTGGTAACCAACAACTGCTTTCCACCACGAATCACACGGATGACACCAATGGGACGAGGCCTTCGATTGCCTGGGCGGGTCTGCCCCCAAACCGCGAGATCTTCCGCATTGGGCCAATGGCATGATGGAAGAATCCCGCCACAGAGCACGGAGAATCCCATTCGAGGGACGAGGGATCCCACGTGCGTGGGGAATATGTATTCCGGGCGCACGGGTCAAGCCGATGAACGGTTCACCCCCACGTGCGTGGGGAACATTCGAATGGCTCATTTGCGGCATCGAACGAGGCATCCCCGATAGCGAATGGTCCACTGCATGTGGGCGACGGTTCGGTCTCGGTGGATGGCGTCACGAGTTACGAAAACCGGTCCTACTTGCTCATGATGTAGCAATCGGCGGTGTAGCGCATCTCGCTCCAGACCGGTTCGGGGAGGGGGTGGCCGGGGAAGAGCGGCCGCAGGATCTCGGATTCCGTGCAGAAGAAGGCAGCAAAGAGCCCAGCCCGGCCTTCGGCCCGAACCCAAGGCCGATCACTCCTACGCTTGCGCCAGGACGGCGCACACGACGCCGATGAGCACATGGACACCGCCGAGGCAAATCAGCAGGATGGTCATTCGTCTGAAGCGGACAGGTTCCGCCACTCGATCCGTGGTGAGCATGCCGTAGAGAGGATAGAACAGGACCAGGAAATACAGCAGATTGGTGATGAGCAAGATCGCTTGCTTGGCGACGCCCGAGCCGAGCTTGATTCCCAGCAGGCCGCCCAGGAGCAGTTGGGCAAAGACATACGGCTGGCCGATCAGCAAGAACAATGGCCGCAGGATCTCGGAGTCCGTACCAAGAAAGGTGGCAAAGAGCGCAATGGCAGCAGTGGCCCCAAGGTAGATAACCAGCGGCAAAAGACGCCTTCCATCGCGTCTCTCTGCCGCCTCTGCCGATCTGTCGGGATGCGCCTGCCGCAGATACCGGCCCGTCAGGAACATGACCGCCTCCAACACGAACAGGACGGTCGCAAACAGAAGGCCCGCGACCAAGGCGCTACGCTGATCTTCGTTCAGATCGCCAGGAGAGTCCGCGATTCCCACCACAATCCAGAGCACCGTGGCCGCCATAAAGACGATGCTCAACACGATCAGCAGAGTCCCGACAATCCGTCTCACGAAACAATCCTTCCATTGTCCCTATCGGTCCCCACGCGTTTCCTGTCACGAAGGTCTTCAGATGATTCTGTCCCATTTCTCCACTTGAGGCAAGCGGAAACCGGCGACACAAATCGCTTGTGTCTGACTCCTTTTCGTGGCAAAATAGGTCTCTTCTGTCACCCCGAGCGCAGTCGAGGGGTCTGGCTGGGAGTCTGAGGCGGCCTGCGGTCGCGGGCAGATGTCTCGACTACGCTTCGCTCCGCTCGACATGACAACAGAAAGGAGCGGCTCGGCTCCACAGGGCGAATGACAGGAGGCCCGCCACGATATCTGGCACACACAATCGCTTTCGGTTTCGCAAAGCCGCCTTTGCCCGTCTCGTGAAACCAAAGTAGAATGCACAGCACACGGTGAAGAATGTCCAATGGTCACAAGGAGGAAACGGCATGGGCACGATTGAAGAAGGCGTCAGGCAGGCGATTGAGAATTGCCTCAAGGTCAAGCGGGATGAGGACGTCGTGATCATCACGGACAAGGAGACGCTCGACATCGGCTCGGCCCTCAGGGCGGCGACTGAGAAGGTCACCGGCAAGACCGCGGCCTTCTTCGTCATGGAGGATTTCGGGAAACGACCGATCCAGCTTCCGCAGGCGGTGAGAGACGCCCTGCTGGCCGCCGACGTCAGTATCTACGCCGCCCAGGGGGCCAAGGGTGAGCTCGCGACGTTTCGAGGGCCCATGCTGCGAACGATCGACGCCAACCCGAAGCTGCGGCACGCCCACATGATCGGGATTACCCCCCAGATCATGACCGACGGCATGTGCAGCG
>CBFDBY010000195.1:0-6977 GCA_965603165.1 uncultured Phycisphaerae bacterium | reverse complement strand
CCGCAGCCGGCACGCCTCGCATCCCTCCAGATGCTCGCGGGCTTGCCTCATGTCCCCCCCGGAGGACAGCTTGAATTCGTAATCGATCAACTGTTGTTCTGTCAGGTGTTTGTTCATGGTATCACGCCGATAGAATCCGGCAGTCTTCGTGCCAACGTCGCTAAGGCTCGGGACATCTGGGTCTTCACCGTACCCACGGAGCAGCCCATCGCGTCGGCGACCTCCCGGTAGCTGAGCTGCTGATAGTAGGCCAGAACGAGCGTGGCCCGCTGCCGGACGGGAAGGGATTCAATCGCCTGGCGGACCTGCTGCTTTTGCTCGGCGCGGACGAGCTCATCGGCCGGGTCCGCAGCATCCTCGGCCGCCGTCATCTCCGCAAGCTGCGAGGGATTGTCTTGCCCGCAGTCAACTTCCTGGTTCAACGAGATCGTCGCGCGGCGCTTGCGACGGCGGGCCCCGTCGATGGCCACGCGAGTCGCGATCGTGAACAGCCAGCTCTTGAAGTGGCTGCCCCGGAAGGTGCGGGCCTTCTCGTGGACCCGTCTGAAGGTCTCCTGGAAAAGGTCTTCGGCCTGGTCTCGATTGCCCGTCATACGAACCAAATACCCCAACACGCCGTCCCCATATCGTCGGACAAGCTCGCGAAACGCCGTCTCATCACCGTGCAGGTGGGCGGCGATCAAGCTCTCATCTGCATATTCCATCGAGGCTACGACTCCAACTGCTGGTGTAGACGAGTATCGTAGCTCTGGGGTTGACAGCGGTCGAGGTAAATTCCGCCAAAAGCGAATCCGTCCGATGCGCAGCACAAAGTCCGGGCAGACCCCGTTTGACTTACCCCCGCGCGGCACGTGGGAACGTCCGATCAGACTTGGTCCGGGATTCGGTAGCCCTCGCGATAGGCTCGCTTCAGGAGCTCGTTCGCCTCGGGGCTGTCGATGAATCGCTGCTTGGCGGCGTCAAATCGCAGTTTCCTGTTCCCCACGCGATGGGCGATATTCGCCATGTGGATCATGGTCGTGCTGTTGTAGAGGGTCTCGATGTCGGCGTTGGGCCGCTTGCGGCTCTTGAGGCATTCGAGGAAGTTGGTCTCGTGGTCCTGGTCCGGCGGTCGGCCGTACATCTTATCGGCAATGCGGCCGCCCGAGGTCTGCACGATCCACCCGCCGCCATGACGTCCGATAGTCATCATCATTTCAGAGCCATACAACTCGATCCGCGTGGCGTTCTGCGTCCAATAGGGGAACTCGTCATTGCGCCGAATCGTCCCGGTCGTCTTTTGCATATAGCGAGGGTATTCCGACAGCTCGAACGTCATCACGAAGCCATCGAAATCAAAGGAAACGATTTGCACGTCGGGGACTTCGGAGTCGTCGTCCGGAAAAGCGAGCCGGCCGCCGGAGCAGGAGACCGCCTTGGGCAGGCCGGGATCGCCCATCAGCATCATCGCTAAGTCGAGCTGGTGAATGCCGTCGTCGGCCAAATCGCCGCCGCTGTAGTCCCAGAACCTGTGCCAGCCGCCGCTGAAGATGCGCTGATGATATGGCCGCTGTGGGGCCGCACCAAGCCACGCGCCCCAGTCAAAGCCCGCCGGCGGCGTGCCGGGATCGCCGAGGCTGAAGGCCGCGCCGGACTTGAGGTTGTAGACTTTCACGATATGGATGCCGCCGAGCTTGCCGCTCTTGGCGTATTCGCGGCCGGCGTGATTGTACGGGGCGCTTCGGTTCTGCGTCCCCACCTGCAAGACGCGCTTGTATTTGCGCGCCGCCTCGAGCATCTTGCCCGTCTCCCAGACGTTATGAGACGGCGGCTTTTCGACGTAGACATCCTTGCCCGCCTGGCAGGCGAGGATACTCGCAGGGGCGTGCCAGTGGTCCGGCGTGGCGATGATCACCGCATCGACGTCGCGATTGCCGAAGACCTCCTCCATCCGCTTCAGGCCCTCGGGTCTGCGGCCTTGCACCTGCTCCAATTCCTCCGCCAGGGCGCCTCGGCGCTCGTCGTGGAGATCGCACAGATGGGTAATGGCGGCGCCGCACTCGATGAACCCACGCGCCAGCGCCCGGCCGCGACCGCCGCAGCCGATCAGCGCGAGATTCACACGCTCGTTGGCCCCGAGAATCGGGTGCACCGCAGTGGATAGCGCGACCGCGCCGAACGAAGCAGCGGTCCGTTTCACGAATTGCCTTCGACTCATTGACTTCATACTCTCATCTCCTGGTCTATCTTTCCGTCGCGACTGCGGCTTTCGTCTATTCGGGCACCGACCTGTCGAGGGCCCAGAACACGGCGTTCACGAGCAGCTTGCGGAACGCCGGGCTGGCAAAATCATCGGGATGACCGAGCGAGGTGTAGAACACCCGCGAATCCTGGTAGCGATTCGTCCAGGCCACCGGCTCGGCCGGCTGGTCCGGGATCGTACCGATGAGCAGCCGTTGCGTGCTGTCCGTCAGCGGGGCCGCCTTGTACAGCGAGCCATTACTGAGCAAAGGCAGCGCGACGCCCTTGAGGATCGGATGATCGCCCGCGCCGGCGGCACGTGTGACAGTCGCCACAGGACCGGCGCCGTAGTGGCCGTGATAGTTGCCGCCCAGGACTTCGGGATCGAACTTGAGCCACTCATCGTGATCTTCCGGGGCGCTGCCGCGCGAGTCGAACGCATGACTGGCCGTGCGAAGTCCAATCAACGATCCGCCGCGATTCAGGAAATCCCGAAAGTATTTCATCTGGTCCGCCGGAAACCCCCGCCGCCGCGCGAAGACGACCGCAAGATCGGCATGGGTGAACATTTCCATGCCCGAGATCTCATGGCGATCGTCGCCGCTCTTCTCCGGACTGCCCTGGAGGATCTCGCAGCACAGGCCGTAACGGAGCTCGAGTTCGTGCGCGAAAGCAGGCTGCGTCTCAACCGCGCCGTACTCGCTCTCGGCCGAGATGAACACAACGACCGGGCGCTCGTCCTTCTCGAACCGAAATGGCGACGCGCCGGTGAAGGTCGTCGACGTGATGGTGGAACAGACGTACTTCTCGACATGCTCGACAACGAGATCCGTGCCCGTGAAGTGACTGACGTGCGGCGGCTGCCGCGAATTGTACATCGTGTCCGTCAGGTCGCGCATCAGCACGACGTTCTTACCCGCCCGGCTCAAGTTGCGAAGGCCGAAGGGCCGGCCGAGCACGCACATGTTCGTGTGCACGCCCATGAGGATGACGTTCTTGATGCCGCGGGCTTCGAGCAGGTTCCAGACCTCGACGCCCGAATCGCTGATCGCATCGACGTCCTCGATCTCGATCGCATCGACCTGGTGCGTCCAGGGCGAGCCCTGCTGGCATGGCGGCCGGCAGTCGCAGCCGCCGTCGGAATGATCGATCGGATAGCCGACCGCTTCCTCCGCATCGTCCTTCCACTGACGCCACGACTCGATGGCCTCGGGCAACTCGGCCGCCTGCGGCGCATCCTTCGCCCGCTGCCGGGCGGGGTGATCGTCGTAGTGCCCGACCGTACCGCTGGGCGCATGAATGATGAAGACCCCGTTGTCCCTCGCGACCGACACCACGCGATTCATCACCGGTGCCAGCTCCGCCACGCGATCCGTAGCCCCCTGGCACCAGTGCTGATCCCACATGTCGCAGATGATGATCGCCGTCTCATTCGGGTCCCACTGCTGCCGCTCGCATTGCACGCAGAACTTCTCCGGCGTGCCGGCAATCGGTGCGCGCTTGCGCAAGTCCACATTGACCTTGTCTCCCTCCCCTGAATCACCGGCCGCAGCGCAGCAGAATGCGCTGACAACAAAGACGGCTGCCGACACGCGTAGGGTGTGCCATGCACACCATCTTCTTCGCATCCGATCCGCCATCTGGTGTGCGGAGCACACCCTACCTGTCACCACCCTGATGATATCTTGCTTCATAGAAGATTCTCCGTGATTCACGCTTTGCACACAGTCGATCTAAATAAGCGCGGTCCAGCCGCCATCGACGTAAAAGATCTGTCCCGTGATGAATTCCCCCGCCTTGGCGGCGAGCAGGACGGCGGTCCCAACCAGGTCCTCCGGCCGGCCCCACCGGCCCAGCGGCGTCTTGGACAGCACCCACTTGCTAAACTCCGCATCCGCCTGCAACGGCGCGGTCAGTTCGGTCGCGATATAGCCCGGCCCGATCGCGTTGACGTTGATGCCGTACTTGGCCCACTCGACGGCCAGGGTCTTCGTCAGGCCCAGCAGACCCATCTTGCTGCACGCGTACGCCGCGATGGTGGGCCGGGCCGCATGGCAGGCCAATGAGCCGATATTGATGATCCGACCGCCCTTGCCCACCTGTTTGCGATGCCGGCAGAAGGCCTGTGACAGCAGCAGTGCGGACGTCAGATTCACCTCCATCACGCGGTTGAAATCGTCGACGGAGGCGTCTTCCGTCGGCTCGCGCACGGTCATTCCCGCACAATTCGCTAAGATATCGACTCCGCCCGCGGCCTGAACGATCTCGTCGAAGAGCCGCTCGATCCCCCCAAGATCGGCCAGATCGAAGGCAAATGCCCAGGCCTTCCGGCCCGCCTGGGCCTCAATCCACTCCTTCGCCGCCGCAAGCTGACTGGCCGTCCGAGCGACCAGGGCCACATTCGCCCCATGCTCGGCCAATCCCCCGGCTAAGGCCAAGCCAATCCCCCGCCCAGCCCCTGTCACCAGCGCCGTCTTACCCGTCAAGTCGAACAGTTGACTCTCCATGCCGCCCAATATAGGGGCTCCTCCCATGAACCTGTGCACCGCTCGGGATGCGTCTTTCCCTATGAGGCTTCCAGCAGGACAGGACTGGGCCCGGCCGAGACCTGGGGCCTGCTGCTGTATAGCCACTGGGCTCGACGCTCGGGTCGCACGCCTGCGTTGCCCTATCCTTCGGCCCAGCAAGAAGATACTACGATGTAAAGGAACAGGATTCAAGACCAGAGGTGAACGCAGGACACGAATTCTCGCCCCTGCTGGAAGCCCAGAAAGCGGAAAACGCACAACTCTGGGCGGGCCGTGAGCCACGCGATTGACGCTCAACAGCCTCGAACGAAGTGGTCAGCGGTGTGTCTTGCGCAGAGACAGGTACTTGGCAACGGAACATCATGTTCACCCTGCACAGCCCTGTGGAAGGCGCCAATATGGGCACAGATCGCCACTTGTGGCAAGCCCCAGTCCCGCCCCCTGCCTGCCGTCCCGTCCTTACGACGAACCCGTTTTTGTCCTTTACAGTACTGACTGGGGCTGTTAGCATGGCTGTGATGCTGAAGGGGAGGCCTTGCCCGTCGCGTGGGGCTGGGCGAATTCGTGGAATGGGAACCAGCAGGAACGTAGCAATGGCAGGCAAGATCGTCATCGACACCGAGCGGTGCAAGGGATGCGGGCTTTGCCTCACGGTGTGCCCTAAGAACAGCATCGTCCTCTCGAAAGAGTCGAACCAGAGCGGGTACTTCCCCGCCGAGGCCAAGGACGGCGAGTGCACCGCCTGCACGAGTTGCGCGATCGTCTGCCCCGAGGGGATCATCGAGATCTACCGGGAGGAGACGGAGAAGATTCGGATCGTCGCCGCGGCCTCCCGGAGGAGCGAGCCGGAACCGGCGAAGGAAAAACGCTGACAGAATGGACCAGAAAGTCAAACGTCTTTTGGATCAGGTCAAGGCCCATCTGCACGAGCGGTACGGCGATGGCATCAAGCGCGTGATCCTCTACGGCTCCCACGCCCGGGGCGAAGCGACCAAGGACTCGGACGTCGATGTGCTGGTGCTGACCGATCCGTCATTGAAACCCTCCGAGGTCCGAAAAAGCCTGAGCGATCTCCTGTTCGATATGCTGATGGACGAAGATGAGTTGGTGTCCGTCATTGTCGTTGCCGAGGACTTCTTCGAGGGCCACAACCTGCCGTTCATGCTGAACGCACGGAAAGAGGGAGTAACAGTCTGAGGGATTGTCTCGACAGGTGGACAGAGCAGAGCAAGTGACAAACGCGAACGAACGAGTATTGATGTGCGGCAACGAGGCGCTGGCGGAAGCGGCGATCCAGGCGGGCTGTGACGCCTATTTCGGCTATCCCATCACGCCGCAGAACGAGGTCAGTGCCTACCTGGCGCGCCGGATGGCCGAGGAAGGCCGCGTCTTCGTGCAGAGCGAGAGCGAGCTGGCGGCCATCAACATGGTCTTCGGCGCCTCGGCCACGGGAAAGCGGGCGATGACCAGCTCCTCCAGCCCCGGGATCAGTCTGATGCAGGAAGGGATCAGCTATTTGGCGGGGGCGGAGCTGCCGGCGGTTGTGGTCAACGTCATGCGGGGCGGCCCCGGGCTCGGAAACATCGCCCCCTCGCAGGCCGACTACTTCCAGGCCACCCGCGGGGGTGGGCACGGCGACTACCGAAGCATCGTGCTGGGCCCGTCGAGCGTGCAGGAGCTGGTCGATTGCATGCCCCTGGCGTTCGACTTAGCCGATCAATACCGCATGCCCGTGATGATCCTGGCGGACGGCATCCTGGGCCAGATGATGGAGCCGATCGTGCTGGAGCCGAAGCCCCGCCGCGAATTGCCGTCGAAGGATTGGGCGCTGACGGGCAAAGACGGCCGGCCGCAGAATATCGTGCGTTCGTTGCGGCTCGCTGAAGGTGCCCTCGAAGAATTGAACAACAGGCTGCAGGCCCGATATAGAGAGATTCAGGAAAACGAGGTCCTCTGTGAGGAATACCTCCTGGACGATGCCGAGATCGTCGTGGTCGCCTACGGGATCGCGGCGCGCATCGCGCGGGCGGCGGTGGACGCGGCCCAGGAGGAGGGAATTGCGGTGGGGTTGATTCGGCCGATCACGCTGTGGCCGTTTCCCATGAAGCAGATCAGCCGGGCCGCCGAGACGTTCCGGCTCTTCCTGGCCGTCGAGATGAGCAGCGGACAGATGGTCGAGGACGTGCAATTGGCGGTGGCCGGCAAGGCGCCCGTGCTGCTCCACGGCCG
>CBFDBY010000194.1:0-7012 GCA_965603165.1 uncultured Phycisphaerae bacterium | reverse complement strand
TGCGAGACCTTCAGGCTCATGGATCGAAAGGGCTACTTTCTCAGGGACAAACGGGAGAGTGGGTCTGGGCACACGCAAGGAATGGGGTTCGGAGAATGACGATTTCAAGCTTGAAGCCGCCGAGGGTGTGAACTTCGATTGGGACGTGACGAGCAGGCAAAAAATCACGGCGTCCACGGTTGTCGCCGGCGTCGTCGGGGATTTGGATGACTACAGAGCCAGGAACACTGCCGAGTGGCAGTTCTCGTTCAATCAGGACATGGCCCTGCGTTTCATCGCTGGGGTCGAGCATGAATACACATCGGTCGTCGATCCGGGAGACAGGCACTCAGACACGCGAGTCTACTTAGGGTTGCGATTCGGTATCTAACGCCGAACGATTGGCCTGAGGGCCCTTGGTGAGTGAGATATGTGAGATATCCTTGGGAGAACGATCATGAAATTGACGGTTGAAACAAGGCCGGCGCAACCAGGAATGATAACCGTGACACTTCGGGGACCGCTTGATGGGGGACGCACGAGACACTGGATCGGGAGATCCGCAGATTGCTGGCCGGGTCCGTGCGCGTCATTGTGCTTGATATGGAGGGGGTGGAATACATCAGCAGCGCTGGTGTTGGAGCGCTTGCAAGCGCGAAGACATCCATTGCGAGAGGAGGAGGAGGCGAACTGGCTATGACGAATCTACAGCCACAGGTTGCCAAGGTGCTGGAGATCATGCGGCTGGTGCCTGTGTTGGGCGTCTTCCAGGGCCGGGAAGAGCTGGACGAGTATCTTGGGCGAATCCAGCGGCGGATGACAGGGGAGGAAGACTGACGTCATGGCCAGACAGTGGGAAATACTGCTTCGGAAAGACCCCAATCCAAACGTTCCTGGACAGCGTGCCGTTGGCGAAAGAGAAGATGTTGAATCAGACCGTACAGACAACGGCTGTGTTTCCTGGCTCGCTCCAAGATGCGGCGATACACGGCGGTGGTCATGTCGTCGCATCAACCCATCGCCGTGCAATAGGGTGAAATAGGGGGCGCTGAGTACGTCAAAGCAGAGGTCAAAGCAAAAAGACCCGAACCAAGAAGTCCGGGCCATTGAAAGACTTACGGCCATGTCGTATTAGACTGGTTGTCCACGTCCAGCGCGTATCCGGCCGGTGCTTCGGCGTGATACAGGGTTCGGTCGGCGTCCTTCCACCATCGGACCGTGACAGGGCCCGACGGCGTCAGCAGCGTCCCCTGACACCAGTCCAGACCGACCTCGGCGATCCTTAAGTGGATGATCTTCTTTGGAGCATCGACCGCGCGGATGCCGAGGATGTCACGGTACAGGCTGTGCGCGACGTGGGAGGCGAAGCCGTGATTGCAACTGGCGTAGGCGCCGACGTTCTCCCAGAGCGTGCCCGTCTGATCGGCCATGTAGAGATAGTAGTCAACGAGTTCCTTCTTGATCTGGGCGGGACGGCCGTACCGGCTGAGCAACTCGGAGCGGAGATAATTGCCGATGAAGGCATTGGCCGGGTGAACCTCGGCAAACGCGTTCGTATCCTTGCGTGTCGGCCCGAACTGGTGGACCAGCTTCTCCCAGAGCTCGGCGTGGGTTTGCGGCGTGGCCACGTCGAAGAAGAAGGCGAAGTACTGACAGACCTCGGAGCGGTTCCGCGTGACTTCAAGGCGTCCATCCTTGCGCATCGCATTGTCGACGAAGAACTCCCCGTCGAACGATTGCTGGCGGATGACCGCCCGAATCCGCTCGGCCTCCTGGAGCAGGTCGGGCTCGTCGTACATCCGGCCCGCTGCGGCCAGGGCCGCCGCATACAGCATGTTGCTCGGATAGCTGACGTCCTGCACGAATTCGTTGGCCTTCGACCACTCGATGAAGACCCAGCTTTCGAGCTTCTCCAGCAGGCCGTCTTCGTTTCGGAATCTCTCGAAGTACCGGTAGAGGGCTTCGAGCCGAGGCCGCAGGGCGGCGACGAGTTCGCGATCGCCGCTGCGCGCCTGGTACTCCTCCAACTCGACCACGAACCACATCGCCCAGTTCGGGATGAACACGCCGTCGTCGTGATCGGCGGGATAGCACATCGGCAACATACCTTCGGGCAAGTGAGCGAAGCCCTCCGGCAGGAGATAGTTCTCGAAGAAGTTCTTCTCGATCGTGGTGTTTCCACAGAGGTCGAAGGCGACGCGGGAGGTGAAGAAGCTGTCGCACAGCCAACCGGCCCGTTCGCGCGAAGGGCAATCCATGAAGATGTCTACCGCGTTCTGTCGGAAGGTCTGCCGGGCCGCCTCGAAGATGCGGTTCAGTCTCGGGTCGCCGCACGAGAATGCCGCCGCGGCCGTTTCGTCGTTGGCGTATTCCCGCAGATACAGGTTGCGCACTTCACAGGCGCCGCGCAGCACGTTGAGCTTGCAGTATCGCAATGTGTAGGGCTCGAACGACTCCAGGGGGTGCGTGCCGGGCTCGAGCTCATAGCAGACGGCATTGACGCACCCGAGCCGCCTGAAATTCACGTCGCCCTTCGTGAGGATTTCGTCGAACGTGACGGTTAGCGTCGTTGGTTCGGAGCATCGGACATCCGCACCGACAAAGCCCGTCAGGTTCGTTCCCAGGTCCAGGATCGAGAACGTGTTCTCGCCCAGCTCGATAGCTGTGTCGGGTCGGTACAGCGTGTTGACTGGCTCCAAGGATGCCGATTGGATCTTCTGCAACTCGATTGACGGGATGACCTCCAGCTCGCTTTCCGGATAGCCCTTCAGTTGCGGCCCGATGCCGACCAAAGAGCGATCCTTCCATAGCCGCGTTACCGGCACGTCGCGTTGCAGCCTGCCGCGCGAGACGATCTCAATGGGCTGGCGCTTCAGGAAGCGAGGGTAGGCGACGCGCCGAACAAGGAGCGTTCGCGCAGGGACCGCCTCGCAGTCGGCCGGTGCCTGCGACTTGTCCCACCAGTGATCGTCGCCTTCCTTCATGCGATAGTACTCGATAAACGGGCGCTGAAAGCTGTATCGCTGCACCTTCTGAAGCCGATGCTGCAAGATCGTTGCTTCGAAGCCGGCGCCGTCGCTCGATGTCGAGGCCAGGATTTCGCCGTTGGAGACGACCTCGGCCTGCAGGAACGCCGGCTCATCCAGCAGGTAGTAGCTGTTGACATTGTAGCCCGCCACCTCGACGGCCAGGACGTTCTTCTGTTCCTGGCGACAGGCCAGAGGCCATTCGTCGACGCGGCTGTACCCATGAGGGCCGCGGGCGGGACCGTGGCCGACAAAGTCTCCATTGAGGTAGACGCGGTAGAGCGACGAGGCCGCGATGCGCAACGTGACGTCTTCCTGCGCCGGACACTCGAAGACGGCGTGGAATCCCACGAAGAGGTTCTTTTCGGTCTCCCGACCGGTCGGCCAGATTGCCTGGGCCCGCTCGAATCTTGCCGTTGCCGTATCGGCTTGGAGCGCCGGCGTCAGGGCCGATAGGCAGACGATGCCAAGTAAGTAACGGGTAACGAAACTACGGATTGTGCGAGGGTTCTTCATCATTCTTTCAATCCTTAGCATTGAGAATCTCTGTGAGTTCTACCATCGTCACAGGTCGGTCGAGCCGGCCGTTGGCCGCCTTGGCGGAGCCGCCGCCCTTGCCGCCAACGCGATCTCTTATCGCTTTGAGAAGGGTCCCCGCATCCAGGGCCGTCGAGCTAATGGCGATGTGGGTGTCGCTGACGACGATGCCGGTGCCGTTTGTCGCTTCGGCGATCATGCCGGCAAGCGTGGACACGAGGCCGCCGGGCAGTTCGCCCAGGTAGATACCGGCTTTTGAGGAGCCGACCGTGACGGTTTCCGCGGACTTGGCCAGATCGGAGAGTCTCAGCAGCCAGAGTCGATCCACCTCCTTCGCTAATTCCTTCGATCGCTCCAGGGCCTTCTGGAAGAGGGCCGGCAGTTCAGCGGTGGAGCAGCCGGCGAGCTTTCTCAATTCTCGCAAGGTTGCAGTTTCAGATTGCGACAGTTGCAGGGCCCTGGGGCCTGCCAGGAATGACACCCGGGTCCCCTGCTTCTTGCTTTCGAGGTCGAAGATTCGGATGACGCCGATGCGGCCCGTTGTCGCGACGTGGGCGCCGCAGCAGGCGGATGAATCGTGCGCGCCGATCTTCACCACGCGGATGACGTCCGCTTCGATCGGGCCGAAGCGGCTTCGAACCTGTGCGTCTTCATCGTTGAACACCGTTTCCACGGGGATATTGCAGGTGACTACCCCCATGGCGCGTCGTTCCAGATCCTGTGCGATGTCCCAATCAACTTTCTTGTCGAAATCGACGGTGCCGCTCTCAAGGCCGATGTGCACGCCGACCGTTTCCAGGCCGAACTGCTGGGTGGCGATGCCCGAGAGAATGTGCTGGGCCGTATGCTGGGTCGCCGTGTAGAGTCGATGCTCCCTGTCCACGCGGGCGATGTATCGCCCGCTGTCGAGTGGCTCATCGAGGGTGTGGACGACCTTACCCTCGACGACTCGAACGTCGCAGACAGAGGCTTCACCAATCGTCCCCCGGTCCGCCGGCTGCCCGCCCTCGTCGGGATGAAAAAGAATCGGGTCCGTTGTGACCTGGCAAGGTCCGACCCCTGTGACCTCGACTTCCGCTTCGAACGTATCGGGATGTGCCCAGTAGATTCTCTTCATGGCGAGATTGTACCATGCCCGGCGATTCGCTCAAGCCCTGCGCGTCGACGAGCACGGACGATGTGATCTACGCCGGGCGTTTGCTTTGGGTCAGCGACAGGCCTTCACGATGTGCTCGCAGTTGACCACCTTCTCGACCAGGTCCAGCGGCAGGTAGTAGTAGTGGTTGGACGCCTCGAATCCGATCCGTGAGTCCTCCCGTGTCAGAACGAAGAGACGCTTGGCGTTCTTGATCTCATCGGCGGCGATTCTTTTGATGGCGTCGATTTGCGCCTGTCGTTCGGGATCTCGTGGCTCGCCGGAGAGGAATGCATTGCGCGCCATGACAAAGCGGATCTGATTCTCAACGCTCCGGAAATGGAGATGCGCCGCCTCAGCGATGCCGAGGTCGTCGCGCAGATGCGCTTCGTGGGCAGGCGTGTCCGCTGCGGCCAGTGCCTTTCGGAGTGCCGCAAGCCCGTCCGACCAGCGTGCGGCGATCTTCTCAAACTGCTTGGCCAGGACGTTCGCGGGATAGACGGCACGCCAGCCGTCGAGATCATCGTAGGGAAATCCGACCATCGTGGCGCGGTACCCGGTGGGCTCAGGGTAGAGCAGATTGGCGGGGCCGTACTGGATGGGGCCTCGATAGACGAAGCCGCCGTGGAATGGATATTCGGAGAACGCCGTGCTGAACTCCGACCAGGCCTTCAGCGCAGACAGAGTTGCATCACGACCGTAGCGGGCCTCGGCCACGTTTGCCAGGGCCTGATCCACGGTCGGCGCGGGCCGGCCGCCGAAACGGCTCACGAGTTCCAGGTTCGGCGAGGGATACCCGCCCACGCTCCAGCTCAACATGAGCCCGTCGATGTCCGCTTCCGTCAGGTTCTCGCAGTGCTGGGCGACGAGGTTCATGACGGGCAGGTACGGCAGGGCGGACAGCTCCCACGAGGCGTTCACCTGGACCTTGGCAATCGTCTTAAGGCCTCGTTTCTTCGCCAGGGCCCAATGTCTCAAAGCACGCGGTCCGGGGCCGACAGCGGAGAGCGAATATTCGCCGACGTGCGTGTCCACGCCGCCGCGCGAGATCGGCTTTCCCCATTCGCTGACGCACATGAGGTGGACGTTGTCGGGTAGGGCCGCGATGATCTGCTGCGCCCAGTCGGGTCGCCCCCATCCTGCATCCGTGCCGTCCGGCCAGCCCCAATCCCAGACGATGACTTTCGCATCGGGATTGCCTGCGCGCACGCCGGCGGCAATCGCTGCGTTGACCTCCGCAATCACTTCCGGCCCCGATCGCTTCGAGCAGCGCGGACAGCCGGCAGCCGTTCGATTGTGACTGTAGCAGTTCGTGAGGTTCTCGGAGGCGGTGATGGTGAAGACGCCGCCCAGGCCCGGCGCCCGCTCGAACACACTTCGCAGAGAATCGGTAAGCCACTGTCTGACCTGCGGCGAGGACGTGCACAGCGCGAAATGGTCGCCTTCCTGCACGCCCCGCATGTCTTGCCTGCCTTCGAAGAAAGACGCCGGCATCGCTCGCGGCTCGTTCATGTAGAGGTAGATGCTGATTCCATATCTCTTCGCGCGGTCGACCAACCGGCGCAGGGTGGCGATCCTGCGTTCGGCGTCTGTGCCCGATTCCGGAAAGAGCGGGCTCGGCGCGAGCTGGCGCAGCACCACGTGCAGCCAGACGCCGTTGACGCCGAGGTTGGACAGCCGCTGGAGCAAGCCGTCGGGATAGGGTTCCAGCTCCGGCGTGAGCAGCGGATCCCCGAAGACGCCGGCGTAGGAGTAGATGAACCGGATCTTATCTTGCCCGCCGTTCGGCGCCGGCGGTGTCTGTAGAGCAACGGGTGCTGACAGGTCACGAAGGAAATCGAATCGCGGCTTCGACGGCCTCTGAAACGCCTCTGCAAAGTGCGACGTGACAATCGCCTTGATTTCGTCACAACGTTTCATCGCCGCGTCGTTCGAGTCTGCGTAGTGCAGAGGCGGGCAGGAAGGCTTGAGCGAGCCGAGCTTGATCCAGAGAAAGTCATCCTCGCGAAGCGTGAAGGCGAGCTTCTCGGCATCCCAGCCGAGCAGCGCCAGAAGTTGATCGTAGGGTAGGAGGTGCCAGTTCCGCCGGATGAGGGTGATGTAGCCCCGCTGCTGATATTCGGGCGGAGGCGGCACATGCGGCGGAAGGCCCATCGACCGGCCGATGCCGCGCACTTTCTCCGGCGTCGTATCGAGCACGTCGGCCATCCGCTCCAGCGAGACCATCTCCCAGTTTCGCCAGACGAAGGCATGAAGCCGACTGGGAAAGTGCTTGAACTCGATAGGCACCGGCGCCGCGCCCGTGGGCAATTCACTGGCGAGGACAGCGCCCGCG
>CBFDBY010000193.1:0-7057 GCA_965603165.1 uncultured Phycisphaerae bacterium | reverse complement strand
GGACGCGCCAGCCATTGACGAACGCCTTGAAATCCATCAACCCCGACCCGGCGGGCCTGATCTTGCGAATCCCCAGCTTACCCTCGCCGCAGAGGACGTTGAGATCGTCGTCAAAGGCCCCATACACAGACTCCGGGGGAGTCTCGCCCCAGATCACCTCGGCCAGGGCAAGCACGACGCGCGTGGTCTTGCCGGTCGCGACCGAGACGTGACAAGCGGAAGCGCCCGGCCACGGCCAGAAACCGCGGATCTTGTCGGCCAGGCGGTAGGCGGGCTCGCTGAAGTCCAGAAAGCCGTCCGACTTCTTCAGCTTCGGGGCTTGCGACGCCTCGAACTCGTCCTGCCGGGTGTACGTCACGGCGTCCGCTTCGATCTTGTCGAGCGCCTTTATCAGCAGGGGAGCGGCCATCTGCGCCAGCCGGTCGTGCAGCTCGCCGGCGGTTTCGTGAACCTCGATCGCGGTGCGGCATTGGGCGAGGATATCGCCGGCGTCCATCCGGTCCGCCAGAGTGATGATGCTCAGGCCCGTTTCGCTCTCGCCGTTGACGATCGCCCAGTTGATCGGGGCGGCCCCGCGATATTTCGGCAGCAAAGAGGCGTGCACGTTGATCGCCAGCTTAGCCGGCAACTCCACCAGCTCCCGGCCGATCTTTTGCCCGCACGCGATGACAACGAGACAATCGGGCCGGCAATCGGCAATCCGCCGGACCGTCTCCGGTCGATTCACCTGCTCGGTCTCCAGGAACGGCACCGCACGCGTCTCGGCCCAGTGCGCCACCGCCGTGGGACACAGCTTACGGCCGCGACCCGCCCCGCTCGGCGGCTGCGTCACCACCAGCAACAGAGCGTGCGCGGACGCCTTGAGAGCATCCAGACACGGAACGCCGAACTCACCACTGCCAAGATAAACGATGTTCATATTCGGTTGCAGATCCCGGATGGAAGCCGCGGCGGGCAATCCGCCTTTCGCCGCTGACTGTACTACTTGCCTTCCTGCTGCGCCATGAGCTTCTTGAGTTGTCGCCGGTGAGCGATTTTCGCGGCCTGGCCCATACGGTTGACGATGACCGTGCCCTCGAGATGGTCATACTCATGCTGGAGGCAACGGGCATAAATCCCGTCGGCCTCTTCGGTAAACGGCTTGTCTTCCAGATCGGTGGCAGTGACGGTGGCCTTCTTATACCGGCGAATCCTCGCATGAATGCCCGGCACGGACAGACATCCTTCCTCCAGCTCTTCAAGATCGCCGTGCGGGGTCACCGTCGGATTGACGTAGGCCCGGACCTTGTCGCGCGTACCCGTCAGACTCACGATGAACAGTCGCAGAGGCACCCCTGCCTGCGGGGCGGCCAGACCCATCCCCTTGTTCTCGATCATGATGTCCGTCATCTTCTCGACCAACCGCCGGATCGTATCGTCGATCTGCTCCACCGGCGCCGCCCGACCGCTCAGCACCGGAGCCGGATAATGCGTGATCCTGCACTTGTCCACGTCAATCATGATGCACACCGTCCTCTTGGACTTTCGAATCCCTCGCGTTTGCCTTGTCAGCGTTCGTCGAATTCGTGGCCGGCGAAGGTGTTGCCGAGGTAGCTTTTTCGAACGAGCTCGTCTCGGATGATCTCGGCCGGCGCGCCGGCGCCGATTACCTTGCCGTGATCGATGATATAAGCCTTGTCGACGACCTCCAAGGTCCTTTCCACGTTGTGGTCGGTGATGAGGATGCTCACGCCGGAGGCCACGAGCCGGCGAATCTCCTGCTGCAAGTCCTGCACGGCGATCGGGTCCACGCCGCTGAATGGCTCATCGAGCAGGATCAGCGAGGGGTCCGTGACCATCGCCCGCGCGATTTCCAGCTTGCGCCGCTCGCCGCCGGAGAGAAACCGGCCGTGGCTCTTCGCCACCTCCGTGAGAGCGAACCGCTCGATCAGCATGTCGGCCTTGCGATTCCGCTCCTTGCGGGTCAGAGACATCGTCTCGAGGATCGCCAGCAGGTTGTCCCGCACGCTGAGCCGCTGGAAGATGCTCGGCTCCTGGGAGAGGTAGCCGATCCCCAGCCGGGCCCGCTTGTACATGGGCAGCTTCGTGATTTCGCGGTCCTCGAAGACCACGCCCCCTTTATCGGGCGTAACCATCCCCATGATCATCCGGAACGTCGTCGTCTTGCCGGCCCCGTTTCGGCCCAGCAGGCCTACGATGCTGCGCTGATCGATCGTGACGGAGACCTCATTGACGACGGCCCGCCCGGAATAGCGCTTCACCAGATCCCGCGTTTCAAGAAGGGTTATACCTACCAATACGCACCTCGACATCATTTCCCGTCAGATACAGGCATTATAGCGTAGCCGGACCGAGGGGCAACCCGCATTTCCTGCGACCCAGAAGCCTCCGGCCAAATCCAAGAGAGATGGCCGGGGCGGCAGTGGCACGGGATGATCGCCGGTCGATGCCCCCCGGCCCCCGGGTGATTGCCGCGAAAGTGAATAAATCTCTGGCAATCCGGCCGGTTCTGTGCTATGGAATAGTCCTTTATCGCGGATTCCAGAATCTATATTACGTTTTGTGTATCAAGAGTCTATGTTTGCGATTCTTAGCGATATTCATTCGAACATCGAGGCCCTGAGCACCGTTCTGGCGGATATCGAGAAGCGGGGCATCAAGAAGATTTATTGCCTGGGGGACGTGGTCGGCTACGGACCGAACCCGCGGGAATGCCTTGATTTGATCATCGAGAAGACCGAGTGGTGCGTGCTGGGCAACCATGACTACGCCGTGTTCTACGAGCCCACGAATTTCAACTATGGGGCGGAGCAGGCGAGCTTCTGGACCCGCGACGTGCTCGAGACCGAGGACCAGGGCCCGGCAAGCGACCGGCGATGGGGGTTTCTCGGCGAGCTGTCCATGCGGCATTCGGTGCAGACCGAGTTGGGGCCCACGAAAACCACGATGGATTTCGTCCATGCCTCGCCCCGGCGGCCGATCAACGAGTATATATTTCCGGACGACGTCTACACGAACCCGGCCAAGGTCCGCACCCTCTTCGAGCGGATCGAGCATATCTGCTTCGTCGGCCACACGCACATGCCGGGCGTCTTCCTCGATGAGCCGGATTTTTATCTGCCGGACGAACTCGGCGGCATCTACCCCATCATTGAGGACGAGAAGGCCATCATCAATATCGGCTCGGTCGGCCAGCCCAGGGATAAGGACAATCGCGCCAGCTATGTCTGCGTTATGGAGAACAAAGTGCACTTCGTCCGGCTCGAGTACGACTATGAGACGACCATGAAGAAGATCCTCGCGATCGACCGTCTGGATAATTTCCATGCCGAGCGGCTGCGCGACGGCCGGTAATCCCGACGGGGACTGCGGTCGGATGAAGATTCAATCCCTGACATGCGTCATACTATGTGGAAGAAGATATGAGCGTTAGAACCGTCTTTATTCTGGTCCTCATCGGGTTTTGCCTTCTGTGCGGCGGGCTCATCATTGAATCCGGCTTCTTTGGGACGCTGCAATCGATGGCCCACACCGATGCGGCTGTCTCCGGACCGCCATCGGGCGGGCGAGGCTGCCTCCTTCTGCAACAGACGACCGACGTTCAGACTCCGCCGGTTGCCGAGGACCCGCCCGAGCAGCCGGCGCCACAAGTCCAGGCGGCCGCCGGAGAATACTACGGCGCGATCGGCGGGCCTGACGTCAACGTACCGGTCGGCTCCGTAAACCCCGAGAGCGGCTTCAAGTACCGCCTCGTGCTCGATTCCCAGGGCGCCGCCATTCGGACGGCAACGTTCAGTGAATACGACGACCGCGAACGCAAGGACCCGCAGCCGCTGACCTTCCTGTCACCGGCCAATCTCAACGGCCGAGGAATCCTGCCCCTGGCCAACGCCGGGTTCACACTGGTGGATCGGGGCCGCAGGCTGGACCTGGGTCGTCTGAGCTGGAAGGCGCTCGACGTCAAAGAGCTGGAGGACGGCGGCTCCGCAGCACCGTTCGAGGCGCTCATCGTGGACTCGCAGGATCAGCCCGTGCTGAGGCTGACCAAGACCTACCACGTTCGCCCGGGTACATATCTGCTCGAGATCACGTTTGACATCGAGAACCTGGCGGACCAGGAACATGAGGTGGAATATGCCCTGACCGGTCCGGTCGGTTTGGGACGGGAGGCCTTCCGGCAGGACATGCGAAAGGTCCTCGCCGGTTTCCGAACGCCTCAGGGCGAGGTCAGGAGCACCGGGCTCAATGTAAAGGCCCTGCTCAAGGCGCGGACGCCGGAGGCGAAATATCTTCAGCCCAAGGACCCGGACTGGGCGTTCCTCTGGGCCGCCGCCGTTAATAAGTACTTCGCGGCCATACTGGTCCCGGTCCCGGATGAGGGCACCGAGTATGTCGACTGGGTCGCCCGCAAGTGGGGCATCTACGACAATCCCGATCAGGACCGCAAGGGCAGGACCGGCGACGAGACAATCGGGCTGGCCCTCTCGAGCGCGCCGACGACATTGAGCCCTGCAGGCGAGGCGGATAGCTCGCGGACCTACAAGTTTCAGCTTTACCTCGGCCCGAAGGACAAGAGCCGCTTCGACAAGGTCGAGCTCTATCGCACGCTCGGGTTCGCCCACACGATCGACTTCATGACGTGCTGCTGCCCCGCGAGCATCATCAACCCGCTGGCCTTCGGCATCCTGGGCATCATGAACTGGATGCACGCCTTCTTCTGGCCCCACAACTACGGGATCGTCATCATCATCCTGGTCTTCGTGATGCGGCTGATCCTGCACCCGATCACCAAGAAGAGCCAGATCTCGATGAGCAAGATGAGCAAGCTCGCCCCCCGGGCCGAGGAGATCAAGAAGAAGTACGGCAACAACAAGGCCGAGATGAACAAGCGCCTGATGGAGCTGTACCGCGAGCAGGGGGCCTCCCCGATCATGGGCTTTTTGCCGATGATGGTGCAGATGCCCGTCTGGATCGCACTTTGGAGTGCGATCTACACGAGCATCGACCTGCGTGGGGCGGCGTTCCTGCCGTTCTGGATCACCGACCTGTCGGTCCCGGACATGCTGATCCGCTGGGACGCGGTCACGGTCCCGCTGCTGAACTGGCAGATCGAGTCGCTGAACCTGCTGCCGCTGCTGATGGGCGTGGCGTTCTACCTGCAGCAGAAGCTCATGCCGACGCAGCAGGCGGCGGCCGCCACGAACCCGCAAATGGCCCAGCAGCAGAAGATGATGATGATCATGATGCCGCTGCTGTTCCCGCTGATGCTGTACAAGGCCCCCTCCGGCGTGAACCTCTACATCATGTCCAGCACCTTCGCCGGCGTCATCGAGCAGTACGTCATCCGCAAGCACATCCGCGAGAAAGAGCAACAGGAGTCCAGGGGACTGATCTCGGCCACGAGCAAGACCGGCGGCAAGGTCAAAAAGAAGAAGCCCAAACCCTTCTACCGGTTCTAACGAATTGCGGATTGCAGAAGAGCGAATTCGAGGCCGGGATGCGCCTCGGTCCGCATCGTCGCCATTATGCACGACCTGAACGATACGATCGTGGCCGTCAGTTCACCGGCCGGAGGCGTCCGGTCCATCGTCCGCATCACAGGCCCCGAAACACTCTCCATCTGCGAGCGGCACTTCGAGCCCTGGACGCTGCTCGATGCAAACGGCGTCCTGGAAGGCTCGGCGCGCATCGGCAACGACCTGGCCGTTGACGCTCAGCTCTATCTGTTCTTCCCGCCGCACTCGTATACGGGCGAACCGCTGGCGGAGATTCACCTCCACGCCGGCCCAATCCTCGTCGAGGCCCTGGTGCAAGGTCTGCTCGCTCGCGGCTTGCGGGCCGCCGGGCCGGGCGAATTCACCGCCCGCGCCTACCTCAACGGCAAGCTCGACCTCGCCCAGGCCGAAGCCGTCAACGAGGTCATCAGCAGCTCCAACCGCCTCCAGTTGCAGGCCGCCGAAACGCTCCTCGGCGGTCAACTGACGAAGACAACCGCGGAGGTCCGCGACGCGATGCTCGATCTGCTGAGCCTGATCGAAGCGGGCCTCGACTTCAGCGGCGAAGACATCGAGTTCATCAGCGCCGATCACGCCGCCGAACGGCTCGCCGAGATCGCAACCCGCCTCGATGATTTGTTAGCCGGCAGCATTCGCTGCGAGACCCTGCTGGATCTGCCCGCCATCGGGATCGCCGGCGCGCCGAACGCCGGCAAGAGCAGCCTGCTCAACGCCCTGCTCGGCTGGGAGAGGAGCATCGTCTCGCACGAGCCGCGGACCACGCGGGACGTCCTCAGCGGCGTGCTCACGACGGAGCGATTTCAGTGCGTGCTCTTCGACTGCGCCGGACTGCTCGCGACGGCGGACAACGTCCTCGACGAGCTGGCGCAGCGGGCGGCCGTCGAAGCCCTGCACCATTGCCTGGCCGTGGTCTTCTGCGTCGACGCCGCCAAGGCCGACCTTCGCGAGGACCGCGCCATCCGCACGCTGATCCGGCCCCGCAGCGTCATCTGCGCCGCCACCAAAGCCGACCTGCTCGCGCCGGAGTCGCTTCACGAGAAAGTTCGCGGCCTGAACGACGCCTTCAACGCCGAGTTCCTCCCGACATCCGCGAAGACAGCTCTGGGCCTCACGCCGCTCGTGAGCCGCTGCGAGTCGCTGATCGCGGCCGACGGCTCGGAGCCACGAAGCGAATCCACGGCTCTGAATCCGCAATCCGAAATCAGCCTGCTCGCCCTCACCGCCCGCCACAAGCAAGCCGTCACCGAAGCCATCGAGAACATCCGCCAGGCCGCGGCCGAGATGAACCACGGCCGCGACGAGCTGGCCGGGACCCTGATCCGAGCCGCACATCAGGCCATCTCGGAAATCGAGCAGCAGCCCCTCGACGAGCAGGTCCTCGACCGAATCTTCTCCCGATTCTGCATCGGAAAGTAGACGCCGTCAGGCTTGGCGATCGGCATCAGACGCCTTCCCACGACACCCGCGCCAAAGGCGCCGGAAGATCCGCCAGTCGTCGGTCTCGCGCCAGGCACATTTGAGCGCCGCCAAGTGCGCCCTGG
>CBFDBY010000192.1:0-7125 GCA_965603165.1 uncultured Phycisphaerae bacterium | reverse complement strand
CCGGAAGGCCGGCACGTCTTCAGCACCATGACCGTCCGGGAGAACCTCCTGCTCGGCGCCTACAGCCGCTGGCGCAAAGACGACAGCGAGCGCATCAACGCAAGCCTCGAACAAGTATACAACCTGTTCGGCATCCTGAAGGCGCGAGCCAGCCAGCTCGCCGGCACGCTTTCCGGCGGCGAGCAGCAGATGCTGGCCATCGGCCGGGCCATTATGGCCGGGCCGAGGCTCCTGATGATGGATGAGCCGTCCCTCGGCGTCGCTCCCATCATCGTGCGGGACATCTACAAAACGATCGCCGCCCTCAAGCAGGAGGGCCTGACCATCCTCCTGGTCGAGCAGAATGCACGGGCGGCCCTGGCCGTCGCCGACCGCGGCTACGTCATCGAGACCGGGCAGATCGTCCTGCAAGGCTCGTCCCGTCAACTGTGCGATAATCCCGAGGTCCAGCGGGCGTACCTGGGCAAGGAATACCGTCGAATCGATGAGTGAGAACGCACATGGATCAGGCGAATCTTCATAATCCCGAGTACGAGACGATGCCCCGCGACGAGCTGGAGCAGCTCCAGATCGAGCGGCTGCAATCGACATTGAACCGGGTCTATCGCAATGTGGCCTTCTACGGGACGGCCTTCGACGCCCACGGCGTCAATCTGGAGCGGCTCAAGGACATGTCCGCCCTGCGCGAGCTGCCCTTCACGACGAAGGAGGATCTGCAAAGGAGCTATCCCTACGACATGTTCGCCCTGCCGCTGCGGGACATCGTGCGGATCCACACGACCTCGGGAACGACGGGCAAACCGATCGTCGTCGGGTACACACAAAACGATCTGCGGGACTGGCGCCAGTGCGTGGCCCGGCTCCTCACCGCTGCCGGCGTGACCGAGCATGACGTCGTCCAGATCGCGCTGCACTACAGCCTGTTTGCAGAGGGATTCGGGTTTCACCAGGGCGCCGAAGAGATCGGGGCTTCGGTGATTCCCGCGTCGCTGGCCACCAGTGTCGGCCGGCAGATTGTCGTGATGCGGGACTTCAAGACGACGGTGCTGATTTCCACGCCGAGCCATGCCCTGAACATTGCCGCCGGGCTGGCCGAAGCGCAGGTCCATCCGGAACGGCTGTTCCTGAAGCTCGGGCTCTTCGGTGGCGAACGATGGAGCGAACGGCTCCGCGGGCAGTTGGAGGAGCAGTTGCGCATCACCGCGATCGACACCTACGGCCCCACCGAGGTCATGGGTCCCGGCGTCGCCGGCGAATGTCACCTGCGACAGGGACTCCACATCAACGAGGACCATTTCATCGTCGAGATCATCGACCCGAAGACCCTGGCGCCCGTGCCGGCGGGCGACGAAGGCGAGCTGGTCCTCACAACGATCTCCAAGGAAGGCTTCCCGCTCATCCGCTACCGCACGGGCGACATCACGCGCATCGAGCCGGAGCCCTGCCCCTGTGGCAGGACCTTCGTTCGCGTCGCCCGGATGATGGGACGAACCGACGATTTGATCCTCTTCCAGGCCGTCGGCTTCTTCCCCGCCCAGATCGAGGAGATCCTCGGCGAGTTCGAGGGAACCAGTCCCTACTACCAGATCGTCCTCGACCAGGAAGGCGGCGTCGAGACCCTCCAGATTCGCGTGGAAATCTCCGCGCAGATTCCACAACTGGACGAGGTCAAGGCGCTCGAGGCCCTGCAGACCCAGGTCGCCAAGCGCATCAAGAGCGCTCTGGACGTCGAGGCAAGGGTGATCCTCGTCGAGCCGGGCTCCCTCCGCCAGCTTGCCAACGGCACCGAACGCGTCGTCGACCGCAGACCCGGATAGAGACATGGGTGCCGGCGCCAACTGGTTCTTGGCCGGCGCCGTTTACGCAGGCGTCACCTACACAACGGCTGATGAGGTCATCGGCTGGCTTTCCAGATACAGCGTGTCATAGCTCAGATCCAGCCCCCCGGGCCATTCCACTGAACCGGCAACTACTCGTGCTGCTTGAAACACGGCCCGGTTCTGCATGCGGACAAAGACGCCCCGCTGTAGATAGGGCTTCACATCAAAGACCCGCCGTTCGCCGTTCTCAAAAGTCACTTCTAACCGGTGGTCGTCCAGTGGACGGACGTGTTCGACGTAAGGATTCACGGGTATCTCCTACTTCAACGGCTCGATCTTGAACACCTCTTCGCCGTTTACCGCCAATTCCCAATCCGCCAGCAGTTCTTCGCGGTGAATCTCGATCCATGCCTGCACCAGCCGCGCTTTGCCGGCCGGCAGTTCGCCAGCCAATACGGCCCCCTCATTGAGTACGAATCACGATGCCGTAGAACATGGATAGAACCGGCATGATTGGGTCTTCTCCACACGCGATTACAAACGGTTCAACGTGGCCAACTTCGGTTCCTATGGCTTTCCCGATATGCTCAGCTTCGGGTATTGCTCCCACACGGCAGTCCGTGCCCACTGTCCAGCCAATCATATTGTCCGATGGCGGCCAAGTCAACGCCTGCCGCGAGAAAACTCCGTCTCAGATTTCGATGCTTCGCTGCCCTCTATGGCCGAACACCTTCAGAATGCTGGCTCATCCGGTTTAGCGTACTTCGGTGCGTCCTGGGGGCTCAGCCCCCCCAATGGCCGCTATTTGTCGCCGGGCCAACCCCTGATGAGTCTTTGACAGAAGGGCCGTTCGCCCGGTTGCAAGAGGCGGTTCAGGGGCGTGATCGGCGCCACCATCCCTGCGAACGTCCCGGCGCTAACGACCGCACGAACCCTGCCGCGCGAAGGTCGGTTCATGGGCCGAAATCTTTGGAAGACGGCCCATAGGCGGCCGGGAAAGAGCTCTTATACCGGCGTAGCCGCTTCGATTCAGTCGGCCTTCCGCAGGTGCGCGGTTCTTGTCTTTCCGGGCACGAATGACCCCTACGCCCCGACCGCAAGGGCTCGTCTCTGCGGCGGCTCCAGGGCATAAGACAAACCTCCCGACCTTCCCCCTGAACAGCCTCTTGTCTTCTCTGGGCCACTCACAACCTCCAAGTACGCTAAAACCGGATGAGCCAGAATGCTTTTTGCTCGGCCCGGGCGGTGGTTTCGTTTTGGAGGTCGGGGCCGCGGGCCATGAAGGGGGCGCCGCACCCGGCGACCTGGACGATCAGATTCCGGCATTCCTCCGGGCGGGCCCGGGCGCAGCACAGCGTCTCGGCGTCCACGACGTTGGACTATACATAATACCCGTCGGGGGTCGCGTCGGTCCGCGAACCGAAGTGTGCGTGCGGGGTTCCCACATGGCGAATTGCCCCGATTCTGAGTGAAATGACGAAGGGGCTCTGAGGGCGGAGGCCGTCGCTCAGGCCGGTGGCGTCCGGCGGCTCAGGGCAGCGATGTCTGGCCCGGCGCCTCTGCCGGTGCGGGCTGGGTCTGGTTCAGAGCCTGGGCGATCTCAGGGATGTTCTGGAGCGTTGCGAACTCTCCGTTGAGAATCGTGCTGTCCACGTAGCCGGCCCAATCTTCCTCGCTCATACTCGGCATGACGGCGCCAAAACCCTCAATCATCGTGTCGATCGTTGCCGAGCGTTCCTGGACCGCCTGAAGCTGCGTACCGACGGTCTCCATCCCCTGCGTGTCCCCAAGAGTCGTATAGACATTCTGCTGCTCGGTGAGTCCCGCTTGCTGCAGTGCAATGCCGACGCGGTCATGGAGCAGGAAGCGGCCCGACGAGGAGACCGTCTTGCCCACGTTGGTGACGTCCTGGGCGATCTTCAAGGCATCCTCAAGTCGCCCGCCGGCCGACAATGCCTGGGCCTGTTCGATGGACTGCTGCCCTATCTGCCTGACCATGCCCAGATGCTCGAGGGGCAAGGTGAACGCCGAAAGCCCGAGGGCCACGGCATCCGACGCCCCTTCGTCGAGCAAACAATCGTATCGTTCCATCAGCATCCCGATTCGGTCATCGGCGAAGCGTCCCTTGACGCCCGCCTGCGACAGGGACTGCAACGCCCCTGCGATGTCTCCGTTCTCGAACTGACACTGGGCGGCATAGCAGTCGCCCAGGGCGTTGGTGGGGTCGGCGTTCTGCAGCTCGCGCACGTAGGCGAGTGTGGATTCGTCCATCCGTCCGGCGGCCATCTGCGCTCCGACGAGGGCCGAGAGGATGGCGGGTGAATCAGGATACAGCTTCACGGCCTCTTCCAGATAGGCGAGGGCCGTCTCCGGATCGGGCGCCAGGGACGCGGCGGCGGCCCAGCAGGCAGGTCGGTCGCCGTATTTCTCCAGCATCCTGTGGATTGCCTCCGGCGTCGCAATCCGGCGCACGACCGAGCCCAAATCCCCGCCGGAAGCGGCCAGCATTTCTTTGATGTCTTCAAGGCCGTAGCCGGCATCTTGCTGCTGGTCCTGCTGCGGCGTGTTCGGGTCGGCCTCCGCAGTCGCTTCAGCGACGTTGACATCTGCGACGCGCTTCGCCTGATCCCGGCGCGCCGCGGCCGTCGCCAGCGCCCAGAGGTCCTGGATTACCCGACGATCCTCTTCGCGAGCGTCGGTCAGGGCGGATATCTCAAGCTGGAGTTTCGCGACCTGTCGACGCGCTGCATCCCTCTCGGTCTGGGCGTTGCGGACCCGTTCCTCCATTTGGGTGATCGTCTGCCGGAACTGGGGCTCCTCTGACGGGCCGGACTGAGACTCTGCCCGCCCGGTCAGCCAAAGGGTGAATATCCCGACGCCTACCAGAGCGGTGAGCGTCACACCAGTCGCCAGTACCTTCATGTTCATCGTTGCTCTCCTGCGGAGTCGGTCTCTGGACCGCCGATCATGATCCAGCCATCCTGTTCTTCCGTTCCCTTGGCCTCAGCCCAACCGGGCTGTTCCTCCGCATAGACGGGATTAGCAGGTAAGATTGGGCGCAGAAAACTCGCTTTTCTTTGACAAACCGCCCCAACGTCCATGAGACGATCATCCCGCCGACGGGTACTTTGCGGCGGGCGAGTGGACGGCCTGCCTAAGCGCTCTCCGTGCCCGCGAGTCGCAGATCGGCGCTGACCGGCAGTTCGAAGAGGTTCCCCCGCAGGAGCCGCGTCGAGAAGAATAACACCTCCAAACTCTCGACCTCGCCGGTCTTCGGGTTGAGCCGGGCGACGATTTCGTCCGCCAGTTCCTCCGATTCCTGCTCCACGTAAGGTGGGCACTTGTCGATGTGGAGGATGTCGGCTTCTCGGTCGTATTTGAATATCAGTTTCGCTTCCATTCGACTTCTCCTTCGATCAGTCTTCTGGCCAGATAGGCCGTAATGATCCAATGGCGGTTCATCGCATCCGGTTCACTGACCACGACCACGACAACGTGCTTGCCGCGCTTCACGTCAGTATACCATCGCGAGAATAACCTGGCATTCCCAAACCGCACGCTCCTTCGGACTTGCTCGGGGGCGGCCAGAGTCTCGACCATTTCTTTCCGGTGTTCGGGCAGCAGATCGGGATGTCGTTCAGCGATATGACGCTCCCGCTCCTCGGTCAACTCCACTTCACCCTTCAAATAGGGGCAACGGAACCGGCTCATCAAGGCTCTCCATGCAAAAGACGCATTGCCATCATGATCATATTGCCACATGCCGAGCAGGTCAACCGCAACGGCGACAAAATAACCATCTTGGGTTCTGTAGCCTCTATGCGCTCTATGGACAACGGGAATCAGAATGCTTCTTGCTCGGTTCGGGCGATGATTTCGTTCTGGAGGTCGGGGCCGAGGTCCACGAAGTAGTCGCTGTAGCCGGCGACGCGAACGATCAGGTTCTGGTATTCTTCCGGGCTGGCCTGGGCCTGGCGCAGGGTCTCGGCGTCCACGACGTTGAACTGGATGTGATGGCCGTCGAGGCGAAAGTACGCGCGGATCAGATGCATGAGGTTGTCGAGGCCGTCGTCGCCTTCGAGGACCTGGGGATTGAACTTCATGTTGAGCAGGGTCCCGCCGGTGCGACCGTGGTCCATCTTGGCGGCGGACTTGAGCACGGCGGTCGGGCCGTGACGGTCCACGCCTTGCACGGGCGAGATGCCCTCGGACAGCGGCAGTCCCGCCTTGCGGCCGTCGGGTGTCGCGCCCATCACCGAGCCGAAGTAAATGTGGACCGTGGTCGGCAGCAGGTTGATGCGGTAGCGGCCGCCTCGCATGGTGGGCCGGCCGTCCACGGCCTGGAAGTACACCTCGAAGACCGAACGCATGATGTCGTCGGCGTAATCGTCGTCGTTGCCGTACTTCGGCGTTCGCTGCCAGAGCGTTTGACGCAGCGACTCATGGCCCTCGAAATTCGCCCGCAGCGCGGCTAACAGGTCGTGCATCGAAACCGTCTGCTGATCGAAGACGTGGTGCTTGATCGCAGCCAAGGCGTCCGTGATCGTTCCGATGCCGACGCCCTGGATGTAGTTGGTGTTGTAGCGGGCGCCGCCGTCGTGGTAATCGCGGCCATTGGCGATGCAGTCGTCGATCAGGATGGACAGAAACGGAGCCGGCATGTACGTCGCGTACAGGCGCTCGATGACGTTGTTGCCGCGGATCTTGACGTCGATCAGGTGGTTGAGCTGCCGGCGGTAGGCTTCGAAGAGCTGCTCGAAGCTGCCGAAGCGCTCGGCCTCGCCGGTCTCCAGTCCGATTCGCTTGCCCGTCCTTGGGTCCACGCCGTTGTTCAGCGTCAGCTCCAGCACCTTGGGCAGATTGAAGTAGCCGGTCAGGATGTAGGCCTCTTTGCCGAAGGCGCCGACCTCGACGCAGCCGCTGGAGCCGCCGTTGCGGGCGTCGGCCACGGACTTGCCCATGCGGATCAGCTCCTGGACGATCAGGTCGGTGTTGAAAACGGACGGCTGGCCGAAGCCGGTGCGGATGATCCGGGCGGCTCGCTTGATGAATCGGTCGGGATTCTTCTTGCTCACCTGGATGGAGGAACTCGGCTGGACGAGCCGCATCTGCTCGATCACGTCGAGGATCAGGTACGTCACGTCGTTGACCCCGTCGGCCCCGTTCTCTTTCAGACCGCCGTTGTTGATCTGGGCGAAATCAGTATAGGTGCCGCTCTCGGCGGCGGTGACGCCGACCTTGGGCGGAGCCGGCTGGTTGTTGAACTTGATCCAGAAGCACTGCAACAGCTCCACGGCCTGCTCGC
>CBFDBY010000191.1:0-7206 GCA_965603165.1 uncultured Phycisphaerae bacterium | reverse complement strand
GCCAATGATAATCGGCACGAAGGCTTCGTTTGTTTAGAGGATGCCGCTTGTGGGCAAGTCCGACGGGCGATAGAATGGGCAGTTCTAATGATGCATGACGGGAATAATCTTGCGAGCGCGTGCAGGCGCAACCCGAGGCCGAGAGCCATTCTTTCCCTTCGGAGATGGCGGCGGCATGGGGGATGAGACCGGATGTCCGCCAGTAAAAGAACGGCGATCATCATCGGAGCGAGGCCCGCCGGTCTCACGGTGGCACGCGAACTGCTCCACAGGACCGATATCAAGCCGCCGGTCCTGGGGACGCGGGTTGATGCCGCCCCGTCGGCCCAGGTGACCGTGCCCATGCAGCGAGAGGCGAAAGCCTCCTTTCACTCGATGGCCATTCGGTGGATGTCATGATCGACTGCAACTGCGGCGAAACCCAGACCGGTAAGATGCCCTATGTCGTGAACGCCGCACTTGCCGTCGTGGTAGTCGGCCTGTTCCTGATGCTGCACCTGCTGGGAATCGCGGGCAAACCCGGCGATCTGGCGGACTCCGACGGCTATCTGCACCTGCTGCGGGCAGAGGAGTTGTACCGGACGAGGCAATGGTATGATCCTGTCATCGATAGGGTCAATACCCCTTACGGTGACGAGTTGCACTGGACCCGCCCGTTTGATGTGCTGCTGCTCGCTGGGGCGATTCCTGCAAGCCTTGCGACAGACTTCGACACGGCATTGTTGTGGTGGGGCGTGGCGATCAGCCCCGTTCTCTTTGGGATTGCCCTGCTGCTCTTGCCATGGACCGTGCGGCCCCTCCTCGGCGATGACGGGGCCCTGATCGCCGGCTTTCTGCTGATCTTCCAATGGCCCGTCCTGTCTTCGTTCATGCCGGGACGTCCGGACCACCACAGCCTCCTGATCCTGCTGTTCGTGCTCCTGACAGGGTTCACACTCCGGCTGATCCGGCAGACCTTCAACCTCGCCGACTGTTATGGTGCGGCGGGCGTCGCCGCCCTGTCGGTGTGGGCCAGCATCGAATCCACCCTGCCGGTGGCGACCGTCTTTGCCGCACTGGCGATCCTGTGGGTCGTGCGTGACGGCGATTTCGCGCGGAAGGCAGCTCACTTCAGCACCGGCCTGTTCGTGCTCACGAGCATCTCGCTGTTCATCGAGCGGCCGTGGGGCAATCTGATGGCCGTGGAGTTTGACCGTCTGGCGAGCGTCCACGTCGTGGCATTCGGGGCCATGGCCTTGCTCTGGTGGGTCGTCGTTTCGGTCTCCACCGGACGCGCCGGGCTCGTCCTCCGGCGCACCCATCGGGCGGTGGGGCTCATTGCCGGCATCGCTCTACTGACGGTGATTATGGGACTTCTGTTCCCCGGGGCCTACAGGGGCCCATTCGCCGACGTGCATCCGGATGTCGCCCGCGTCTACGTCCGGAACGTTGCGGAGATGAAGCCGTTGCTGTCCAGCGACTCCCGATTCTCACTGGGCGTGCCTCTGCTCGGTGGCATTCTGCTGTGCGCGCCGCTGTTGCTGCGACGAAGTACGCGCGGTCCTGACCGCGCCGGCTGGATTTACGTATCGTTCGGTTTGGTGCTTTTCGCGCTCATCTCGTTCCTGCAGCGGCGATGGACGCCTTATGTAGGTGTACTCCTGGCCTTGCCGCTGGCGGCAATGATCACCGCGATCTGGTCCCGACTGGACCGCCGACCCCTGAGCCTGCTTCGAACGCTGCAGAAGACCGGGGTTCTCATCGTGCCTCTTGCCTTTCTGACGTGCTCCGGAGTGTTCGCCGAGAGCCTGTTCGGCGGGCAGGACCCAAAGGGACCCAAGGTTTCCGTGCGGCCTGTCTGCAACTACCTCGAGGCCGCGCCGGTCTGGCAGGACCGGGACTACCGGATCCTCACACACCTCTTCTGGGGAGGCGAAATCCTCTACCGCACCCATCATGCCGTGGTTGGAACACCCTACCACCGCAACGCGAGGGGCATTCTCGATACGCATCGCGTACTCTCCGCCCCGACGGACGAGGAGGCTTGGCGAGTCATTCGAGAACGTCGGGTAGATCTGATTCTCCTGGCTCCACAATCGAGAGACGGATGCCTGTACTGTGCGGATACATCCCGACGGACCTTCTATGCCCGG
This sequence comes from uncultured Phycisphaerae bacterium, assembly GCA_965603165.1. Lineage (GTDB taxonomy): Bacteria > Planctomycetota > Phycisphaerae > Sedimentisphaerales > Anaerobacaceae > PLanc-01. Next base: position 5,074 of record CBFDBY010000191.1, on the reverse strand, counting down.
CTGCGCGATGCGGAGATCCCCGACTGGTGCGAAAGCGTGCTACTACGCCGGAACTCTCTGACTTTCTGCTGTTCAGGGTGCACCAACAGTAACCACGCCGAGGGGACAGGAGCCCACAACGACAGGCGGATTCAAGCTCGCTGCGCCAATGCCACGGTCATGCAGGTCGCGCCGCCTGAGACTGCGGGTAGCGCGATGCCTCGGCCTGCGGGGCACGGGTGGCGGCGACGTCCCTCGCGACGCCGCGGTCCCCTACAAGCCCAGGAAGGTCTTGAGGCCGTTCCTGTTTCTTGCTCCGTTCGTCGGGCGCGGCGGGATGTCCGCGATTCCGGGCTTGGGGGCAGGCTCCGTTGTGGCCGCCGGCCGGCCGGGCAACAAGCGAGCGAAGGGCCGCAGCTCAGCCTCGAAAAGGCCCCACAGCTTCGCCGTGCCGCTCTCCGGCACCGACAGCACTGCGGCGATCGTGCTGCAAATCCCAAGCATGGTGTAGATCCAGTCGCGGCTCCGCTGCCGCTCGGCGGCCTCGGCTAAGTAGCCGAGCTTCGTGCGGATCGCCGCATTCTGGGACTTGTTTGGCGAGAACGCCCCCGCGATCTGGCCCTCCAACCGGACGAGGCTCTGCGCGATCCGGTCCGCCTCTGCCGACGGGATCGGCTCGTTCACGATCTGCTCGGCGAGCTCCCCATCAAGCACGACTCTGTATTTCTCCAGCTCCACCCACGGGTCCGACGAATCCAACTCGCGTTTCAGGCTGTGCGTCCAGTTCCGGAAGATCCCCACCTGCTCGCGCCAGTTCTTCGGATACTCGTAGTCCATCGACCGGTACGCCCCCGGCGCCGCCACGCACCACGCGTTCATCTCGTATGAGGAGAACTGGAAGTGATACCGCCCATCGCGGTAATTCAGCCGCGAGACAAGCAGGGCGTCCGCGATCTCCTCCCTCGACCACGAGAACTCCGCCGGCTCCAGGCCGTTGTCCGTCAGAATCTCGTAGATCTCCTTCTTCTGCGACTTAAGCAGGGTGTACTTCTTCTTGAACATCGTCGCCACTCCCCTACAGACTGCGAGTTCTTTACCATCGTTGCCTCTCTATCCCAGATATCACCCTGCTGCTCCACCTGTCTATTCCACGATCGTCGCCTGCACCTGGGGTCGCCGGCGATCTCCCCTATCGCTCCAACATGCCAACATCAACCGGTTCGGCCCCCCTTCTCCCTCGTCAGGTTCCAGGCCGCCACTACTTCACCAGAAGTGCCTCGACGGCCGGCTGAAAGTTCCGCCCATCATACTCGATCTTAATATCGGCATCGCCGTGAACGAGGACCCGATCGGTGATCAGTTGGATACCCGTCTGGCCGCTGCTGCCCCCCACTTCCACCGTAACGCCCGGCGTGCCCAGCGGAACCGGCTCGACCATGCCGGCAAGCTGCCCCGTGTAATGGAAATAGAGCGTCCCGCTCATGACCATGTTGTCCTCGCCACCAACGACGACGGCATCCATCGGATTCCGTCGATCCTGGAACAACGCCATGCCGGCATTGTCGTGGTTTATATAGTCGTACTTCTGGTAGTCGGGCGGATCGTCCGGATAGGGCGGATTGCCCGTGAGGTATTCGTATTCCGTGAGATTAATGTACTCGTAGTTGCCAGAGATGTTGACGCGACCCCAGTTGCCGCTAAGGTCGAGGCTGGAGTTCGTCACGTAGACCATCACCCGCTCGGCATCCAGCGCCCCGCCATTGAGTATCAGGCCAGACTTGTCGCCGTTGCTGGCGCCCCCGCCCACCGCGTAGACACCGGGCAGCATCCTGATCGTGTTCAATTCCACACCCGAGTTCGTCTGGAGGAAGCCGCCCGGATAGTACCCGGGCGTCACCGTCAGCGTCCGCCGCACGCCACCAACCAGTTGACCGTAATCACGGATGGTGCTGCTCGTGATCGGATTGGCCGCAGTCACGTCAAACGTTTGCCCCGACTCTCTGTGGGTCGCCGGGATATACTCATTCGTAACCGGGTCCCTCGACGGGATCCCCGTCACCGGGTCGACCTCGACGACCATCCCATAGGGATTGCCCGCGCCGAGCGGGTTCATCGAGGCCACATCCGGCGCCGGCAGCCAGGCTAATGGGTCCGGGATAGGGGTGGGCAGTTTCTCAAGCACCGGATACAAGAAGTTGGGAGAACCGCCGAAGTACTCCATGATGCTCGGATCGACCGTCCCACACGTGTTCAGGCCCGCACAATCGATGTACCATCCCTTCTCGATATCGGGCGCCGTATTGGCGTTAGGATACACGGCGTCATCCTTGCTATCGGGCACCCTCCAGAACGAATCCACCCAGATCTCGCCGGGGACCGGCCCCTCGTTCACATAGATCTTGCCGCCGCCGTCAATCGCCAGCCCCACACCCTCCGGATGCAGACAGACCAGCGCGGCCCCGCCCCCGCCGGTGGAGATGGCCACCGCGTCGCGCAGGACGTTCGCCGTCTGCACGCCGAAGACCGGGCCGAAAAACAGCGCCAGCGGCTGATTCACACTCCACCCATCCACATGGCGCGTTACCACCTTGACCGCGTTCGGGACGTCGCCCGGCACCAGCGGCTCAAAGTAGTGATCCGCCATGAACCAGCGCCCGATGACCACGTCGAGATTCGGATCGTTGGTCGCCGCATCGAAATAGACGTCCACCGCCTCGTTGGCGGCCTTGTTCGCTAACGTCAGGGCCTGCGCCGCGTCGTACACGGTGCCGAGAATCCCGTCATGGTGGGCGTTCTTGACGACCTGGGCCCCCGCCAGGGCGCCGGCGTCGCCGGCGTTCTGGAGCCGGTGCGCGTCCAGGGCCGCCCAGCCCATGTCAATGCCCAAGCCGACGATGCCGATCATCACGACCAGCATGATGGCCGTCCAGGCCAGGGCGATTCCGCGCCGTCTGGATTGCGCGTGCCGTGATTTTCGCCCCCCCCGGTGCCCCTGCGCACACCTTGCGACCACGCGGACTCCTCTGCTTCCCCACCACGCCATAACTCACCTCCGTGAACCTGTATTCCATCCCGTGCGCCCGCCCGCTCACAAAGCGCGCCGGCGCAATCGAGATGCCATTCTTCATACCATTCGCTTGCGTCAGTATACCGACCGCCAGTGCCGTCCGTCAAGAAATTTCTGGACTTTCCTGCGGCCTGCGACCATCGCATCAAACACCCACCCGGCTTCGCCGGCCACGACAAACCCCTGATATCTTCTCCTTGATTCGCTCCCTACTACCGCGCCGCGGCACCGGCGGTTCGTAGTTCCACTGGAATCATACGAGGGGCTTCGTTCTCCGTGAAATGAAATTGCCTGGGGCCTGCCGGGCAGGCCCGGCCTGGGACAATTCCGGCGAGCCACCGCCTGCCCCAGGGCACTCGCCTACACCCACCTTCTCTCCGAAATGCTGCGCAGCGCACACACGACTACCGCATTTCAGAAATCGTGCGACTGTAGATTGCTTCGCTTCGCTCACAATGACCTGCAATGACCGATCTAAGTCATTGCGAGCAGCGCAGCGGCGAAGCAATCTCTGCCCCGGATAGTCGCGGAACTTGCGAAATGCAGTACGAGAGCACGCGCCGAGCGCCGAAGAGGGACCCGGAGCCAGATTTTTTTGCAGCCGTGGCAGAATTGGCGAGATGGATATTAGAGGACCTTTCGCCGCTACATTCGTCACGACCGGAACGACCGGCAGCACCATGTCTCCGATAACCCCTGCGTTCGCAGGGCTTTAGTGCTCTTTTGCAGACGCCCGGCCGAACACAACGGCCCCAGCGGGCGAACCTGGAAAGAGCCGGGCCCGCCCCAGGATTCGCCCGGCCAAGCCCCGCCGTAGGCAAAATCCTTAAACTACACCCTTGACAAATCCAGTCGATCTCGGTATACTCATGCTTCGAACGGTCGTTATGACTTTGCATGAAGGGGGTGACAGGTAACGGAGTAGGGTGGAAAACGCGCAGGATCATGGTGGATCACGGGCAGGGGCAGGGGAGAATGTCTTTCCTACCTCGTATCGGGCCGCTTGAGGTTCCTTGTCGCTATGCCCTTTCCAGTCCGCGCAGTTGCCAAGCTCGATAACGGCGGGAGCGTGTGCCTCCCGAAGGCCTTCGTAGTTTGTTGGTGTGGTCCGTGGTACGGACAAAGAGAAAAGGGGAAAATGATGAAGAAGCTGATGAAGAGATTCCTGAAGGATGAGCAAGGCCTGGAGCTGTCCGAGTACGCCGTCATGGCGGCGCTGATCATCCTCCTCATCGTCGCCGCGATCGAGGCGCTTTCGGGGGCGATTACAGGTGCCTTTACCCGCGTTACGGATGTGGTGACGGCCGCGGGGACAGGCAGTTAGTGCCTTTCGCTTGTTTTAGAGTGCGGTTAGTGAGCCTGCAACAGTGTCATTAGCCTCCATCGATTTGTTCTGCGTCCAGTGGGGCGTCGTCATCGTCGCCTCACTGGCCGCAGCCGCAATAGATGTCAGGAGCAGGCGGATCCCTAACGTGTTGACCCTGCCCCTCCTTGGCGGCGGTTTGCTGTATGCGCTGGCCACAGACGGCATGGCGGGCCTGGGCGACGCCCTTGGCGCCTGCCTGTTGTTGGCTTTGCCCTACATCGTGCTTTTCGCGCTCGCCGGTGGCGGCGCCGGGGATGCGAAGATGATGGGCGCCATCGGGGCTTGGCTGGGTCTGGAGGCGGGTGTGATTGTTCTGGCCGCCGTGGCGGCAACCGGGGGCGTATTCGGGCTGCTGAGAATCCTGGCCCACCGGGAGCGACGTACCGTGCTGGGCGGTCTCTATGCGACGCTTTACGTCCTGCTGACGGGTCTGTGCAGCGGACGGGCGGGCTGGACGCTGTTGAAGACCCAAATCAGGGAAGAAGAAAAAATAGAGCCAACAAATGGCCGGACACGGTTGACAATCCCGTACGGACCGGCTATCTTCATAGGTGTCTGTATTGGCGCTTTGGTGGTGCACTTATGGAACGGATGAAACGACACAGGGAAGACCGTCGGCGGCGCGGCGCTATGCTCGCTGAAGCGGCCATCGTTTTCACACT
>CBFDBY010000190.1:0-7267 GCA_965603165.1 uncultured Phycisphaerae bacterium | reverse complement strand
GAGGACAATCCCGCTGCACAGCGATTCGCCCGCGAGCCCGCTGCCCGCGCCACGCGCCACGATCGGCAAATGCTGATCGCCTGCGTACCGCACGACGGCAATGACATCCCGCACGTCCGCAGGCGCCACAATGCACTGGGGGACAATTCGATAGCTGCTCGCGTCCGTGCTGTAGGCGACGCGGTGGATGATGTCTGCGAAGACATCTCCCCGAACCTGCTTGGCCAGGTCGGCGGCGATTTGTGTCGGTTGTTTATGTGTCATTGTGTGAGTGAACTCGCTGAAGCATCCTTGTGGAGCTTTACTGCCGCCCCGCCTACTGCTCGAAATCCCTCGGCAGAAACTGCGAGGCGGCGACGGACCCGGTCATTCGCAGCACGGCTAAATCATCCTCATTGACCTGACCATTGATGAACTGCTGCACCACCGGGTGCGGATGGTTGCGGATATAGTCGGCGTCGCCATCGGCAACGATCTTGCCGTTATGCAGCATGATGATGCGGTCTCCTACCTTATAGGCGCTTTTCATGTCGTGCGTGACGACAACGGTCGTGATCCCCAATTCCCACTTCAGCTTGAGGATCAGCTCATTGATGATATCGGCGCGGATCGGGTCCAGGCCCGTCGTCGGCTCATCGTACAAAATCACGGCCGGATTCAGGGCAATCGCCCGGGCAAGAGCGACTCTCTTTCGCTGCCCGCCCGAGAGGCGTGCCGGGTAGTAGTTCTGAAAGCCGTCCAGGCCGACCATTGCCAGCTTCGTCTTGACGACCTCTTCCACCTCCAGCCAGCTCTTGGACCTGTCGTGCTGCCGGATCGGGAAGGCGATGTTCTCTGTAACCGTCATACTGTCGAAGAGCGCCCCTTCCTGGAAGAGGTAACCGAAGTGCATACGAACCTGGCTGAGTTCGCGTTCGCTCAGGTTGTCGATCCGCCGGCTCGCGAAGTACACCTGACCATCGGACGGTCTCAACAGAGCGATGAAATGCTTGATGAGAACAGTCTTGCCGCACCCGCTCGGACCGATGACGACTGTGGTCTTGCCCTTCTCGACAGAAAGTGAGACATTGTCGAGGACGAGCTTGCTTCCGAATCGCTTGGTGAGATTCTTGACCTCGACGATGACCTCGGCTTGGCCGTCTTCACTCTTGTGGCCGATATCATCCTTTGGCTTGTCCAACGTCGGTTCTCCGAGGTTATGACACGATTGACGCGAGCGGACTCAAGGCTCAGGTCACGATGCTCTTCATCGGCCAAAAAACAGCGTAGATGCTCTTGAACACTACGGCCAAGGCGAAATCCAGGGCCAGAATGCAAATGAAGCTGGCGACGAAGGCCTCCGTGCACGCCTGCCCCACCCCGTGGGCCCCCTCGCGACAGGTGAACCCTTTGTAACAGCTAATGACGGCGATGGCGCCTCCGAAGAAAAAGGCCTTTGCCACGCCGATGGAGACATCCCAGAGCGCCACGGCCGAGGCGCTGAACGTCCAATAGGCGCGACTGTTGATGTCGAACTGCAGAAAACTGACGAGCGCCCCGCCCACAACGCCCATCAGGTCCGCGAAAATGGTCAGCACGGGCGTCAGCAGCAGACAAGCCAGGAGCCGGGGAGCAACGAGATAGCGAATCGGGTCGGTGCCCATGCTCCTGACCGCGTCAATCTGTTCGGTGACATTCATCGTTCCTAATTCGGCCGTGAGTGCCCCGCCAATCCGTCCGGCCAGCATCACGGCCGCCAGCACCGGCCCCAGCTCCTTCACAACCGAGATATTGATCAATACTCCCAAATGCTCTTCCAGGCCCATGCCGGCGAGTTGGTCGTACGCCTGGACGGCCAGCGTCATTCCGACGAATGCCCCGGTGATCATAATCACCGGAACGCTTCGGACGCCGATGACAAACATCTGATTCCAGATGAGAGGATACGTCCGCCTGGTGCCGCAACTGCGAACGGAGGTCAGGCTGGCCCGCCAGGCAAACCGTCCGAATCGGCCCGCGTTGACAACATCCTGAATAGCCTTCGAACCCAGCGTGGCGATCATCGTCTGTTCCTATCTCCATGCAGCAGGCAACTTTAGGGCGCCACAAAAGCCCATCGCGCTGCCTTGCCGCTTTTATCAGGACGGAATGCGGTTGTCAAGAACCGTCGCTTCGATGCCGGAGCATCCTCCTCTTCAGGGCCGGATCGTTCCCTCTTGATGCTGCTATCGAGTCTTCACTAACGGCGTGCGCAATCCTCGAGTTGACGGCCGGCTGTCATCCGTCACAGGAAGGCTCGAAGACCCTGACGGTGTTCTTGCCGGACTGCTTGGCCATATAGAGGGCTTGATCGGATCGGCTTGTGATATCCTCGGGATTGGTGTCCGCGCCGTACTGGCCGACCCCAATACTGATCGACAGCGGAATCTCCGTACGCTGCCATACCACGGGGTCTTGGGCCACTGCGTCAACGATGCGCCGGCAAACCAGCAACGCCTCATCCAATCCCGTGTTCGGCAGAATGATGGCGAATTCATCCCCGCCGTACCGGGCAGCCAGATCGATCTGGCGAACGCATTCCCGGAGGCGCTGGCTGATCTCCTTGATCACCTTATCGCCGGCCCGGTGGCCGTAGGTATCATTGATCCGCTTGAGGTTATCGATGTCCGCCATGATCAGGGCAATGGTCCCTCCGTACCGGCGGGACCGCCAGAGCTCTTTCTCCAGGGTCTCGTAGAAGGTCTTGTAATTCATCAGGCCGGTCAGACCGTCCGTCGTCGCTTGCCGCTGCATCTTCTCGAACAGCTTGATGTTGCCAATGGAAGCGCCGATGAGCTGGCCGAACAGTTCAATCAGCGCGATATCCTCCCTGCTGAAGGCGCCGGCGTCGCTCTTGTCGGCCAGATTCAATACACCCACGACGCGATCGTGACAGATCAAAGGCACAATGGCGCAATTCGTTGTCTTGTAGTTCTCGGCAAACGCTCGTTGGGAACGTCTGATGACCGGCTCGGTATGCATGTCAATGTTGCCGGTCAGAATGAGATTCTTGCTCTTGACGGCCATAATCATGGGTGACGGCGGGCTTTGGTTCAGCGAAACGATCTTATTGATGAGGAACGGATGATTGTGCCTGACCAGATGGAGAATACTGTTGGCCTCATCGAGCATGTAGAGCGAAGCGAATCTCGTCCCGACGATCGACGGCACCATCGTGACACACACGTCGGCGATGCGGCCGATGTCCAGACAGTTGATCTGGCGTGCCAGCGGCGTCACCTGCTCCAGGAGAGAGGTCTTGTGCAGGCTATCCGCTGCGCTCCGGTTCGGTTCCTTGCTTCGGCTCATGATTCAACAGTGTATCAGCGCGTTGGTCTGCGATTGTTCACACGTATTGCTACCGCCATTTCTATCGTCCATTCCAGCGAGCCGATTCTGAAAAAAGGCCGGCGATTGCTCGGCCAGCCGGATTTCAACAGATCAACTGTGCCTGCCTGACGTAACACGCGAGGACCAAGGGGTTTATAGGGCCTTGGCCATACAACAGCCGCAAACCTGCACGGCGCGTGCCGGAACACACCGAAGTCCGCGCACTTTTTTTGACAAAAAAAACAAAAAAAGTTGACACAGGCCGCACCGCGTTTTACATTTTACAAAATGTAAAATGCTTTAGGCCTGTTGCCCTGTGGCCGGTCGCTTCTGTCGTGGGCAACAAGAAGGGATGGCATCGATTTTTATCGACCCCACCAACTGCGTCGTGAACGTGGCCAAGCGTGAATGGTAGCCGGGCTTGTTGGAGCGGGAGAGTATATGTGCTCAACGCATTCTGGTGGCTGGGGCAATTCTGTTGCAGGATATGCGTCCCTCGCCATGTCCGATCGCGCCATCGACGGTATCTCACGCGCCTCAAGGATCGCACCGAACCCTGACTGTCACGCGGTCCGATGTGACAGCGATCTTCTGTATCGGACGTTCTGGGACCCTGGAGAACGCTGTCGTTGAAGATGATTGGATGAACTGGCGCACAGACAACAATCAGTTACGGATTCCGACAAAACGATATCGCATCGGGGAACTCGTTCGCTACAGTCCGTTCTCGCGACAGACGATTCACAACTACACGATCATGGGACTGATCCGGGAAGCGGAGTGGACGGAGGGCGGACATCGGCTCTACGACGAATCCGTGTTCGAACGGTTGTCGCGAATCGTCGAGTTGAGGAAGACCAAGAGTCTGACGGAGATACGCCGGATACTCAAGGCTGAGGAAGAAATGGCAAGACCTGCTCCGCCATCCGGCAAAGAATCCCCGACAACGCAGAACACCTGTGGTCGCGACGGCGGACGCAGTTTCCATGCCGGAGGAAGTGTACGTGGAGAGGACATAATGCACTTGGAGACCTGACCAGACATCGCGGACCGGTGGCCGCGCTGTCACAAACGACAAACCCGTTCACCTTGCTGGCAAGATGGAAAGAAGACCGAAAGGATCAAGGATGATGCATACGGCTTCGTCTCTCAAAGGTGATTTTTGTTTCGTACCTGCCCCTCAAGGGCACAGTTCACAACGTTCCGCCATCGGTCGGCGGCCTCTCACGCCTGGATCTATGCCGAGGCCTGCTTCGGCACGTCTGGAATGGGTGAATCCGGCGCCATGTCAATCCTGACCATCTGAGATCCAAATCGAGGGCATGCTGATGGACTTGCTGTCACTGATTCCAGACAACATAAGTGAAGTTCTGGCGAGAATCATCCAATTCACGGACCTGCGTCGGCGCATCCTGCAGCGCAACATGCGCGAGATCGATACCCCGGGATACCTGTCCCGGGACATGCCGGTCCGCGAATTTGCCGAGCTGCTCAACACTGCCATCGCGGAGCATCTGCAAAGCCGTCGGCTCCTGTTTCGTGATACGCCGAATATCAAGTTCGGTGCACACAGTTCGATGCAGATCCGGCCGATACCCGACACGTCCGCCCAAGCCGCGCTGCAGAGGAACCGGGGAGCATACATCGAGCTACAGGTGAACAAGCTTCTGGAGAATGCACTGAATCGCAGGGTAGCCGAGGAGTTATTCCGGCAGAAATGCGGGATGTGCCCCGCCGTACCGCAGGCAAGCCTCGACGCCATGCTTGCAGGTGACGGTCCCAACGAGAATTCCTCCGCTCACTTTGACATGGCGGACTGATACAGGAGACCCCAAGCGGCAACCTATGGAGAATCAAGCCGTCAATCTACCATTACCGGACCGTTGCACGTCATCGGCAACGGTGCTTGCCGTTACAAGCGGCAAAGGCGGTGTCGGCAAGACGAACATCGCCGCCAACATGGCCCTCTGCCTGGCCTCACTCAACAAGCGGGTGCTTCTGCTCGATGCCGACATGTCCCTTGGCAACCTCGATCTCGTGATGGACATCCGCAGCAAATATAACATTTCCCACGTGCTGAGCGGCCGCAAGAGCATGGAGGAGGTCATCCAAACCGGGCCCAGGGGATTGCGCGTCATCTGCGGCGCTTCCGGGCTCGACCGTCTCGCGGACATCAGCGACTACGACCGGCGGAGGCTGATCGACCACTTATGCCGGCTGCAGCACGAGACGGACGCGATCGTTATCGACACGGCGGCAGGAATCTCCAGTTCCGTGATGGGCTTCTGCCTGGCGGCCGATCACGTTCTGGTTGTCACGACCCCCGAAGCGTCGGCCATGGCGGATGCATACGGAGTCATCAAAGTTCTCGTCCGAAAACAATACAGAGGACCGATAAGCCTCGTCGTGAATATGGCGCGTAGCGTCGCCGAGGGCAAGCAGACCTACCAGCGCATGGCCGACGTCTCCCGCAGGTTCCTACAGGCGAACATCTACTACGCGGGAACGCTGCCCAAGGATGAGCGGTTGTGTGCGGCCGTGCGGTCACGCACGCCGGTCGTCCTGGCCTATCCGAAGTCCCAGATCAGCACTTCGCTGGCGACTCTGGCGGCTCGTCTCGGGGGAATGCGCGGCCGGGATGGCCTCGACGACAGCTTCTGGCGGAAGGTAATTCGATGGTTGAACTAAAGTCGGCCGGTCACGGGCCGATAATGAGTGTTATGGGATTCCGCCGTAATTTCTGGAGTCCGAAGGTGGGGGCTGGGCGATGAGCAAGGAGTCGGTACGGCATCATACAGCAAAGAATCGGTGTGTCAGGACGTAACGGAGGCGACTGTGAAGACACAAGCAGCAAAGACGGATGAAGAGCTCAGCATCGGCCAGATATGGGACCTTTTTCACGAAACCCACAACAACTACTCCCGGAATCTCTTGATGGAGCATTACCGGGATCTGGTCCGGTACGCGGCCGAGAGACTTCATGCCAAACTGCCGGACAAGGTGGAGCTGGATGACCTCATCAGCGCCGGCATCTTCGGCCTCATGGACGCCATTGACGCATACGATCCGGCCAGAGGAGTGAAGTTCGAGACGTACTGCGCCCCACGAATCAAGGGCTCCATCCTGGACGAGCTGCGCAGCATGGACTGGGTGCCGCGGCTGGTCCGGGCCAGGGCACATCAACTGGCCAAGGCCACACACGCACTGGAAATGCACCTCGGCCGAAAGCCCGATGAGCGCGAGCTGGCGCAAGAGCTCGACATGGATCTCGACGAGTTCAGCCGGCTCCAGCGCGACGCCAACGCCGCCAGCCTGGTCTCGCTCAGCACGAAGTGTGGAGACATGGACGGCGACAAGGACGTCTATGAGATTGACGTGATCAAGGATCATCGCAGTGAAGACCCCCTGCTCGAAGCCCAGAAACGCGATCTGAAGAACCTCCTGACGAAGGGCCTGACCCGCGCCGAACGGCTCATCATCGTTCTCTATTACTACGAAGAGATGACCATGAAGGAGATCGGCGCGACCCTGGATCTGTCTGAATCCCGCGTCTCACAGATGCATTCCTCGATTGTCGCACGCCTCAAGGCCCAGATGAACAGCCGCAAGAAGGAATTCGCCGTCGAATAGAGCAGAAAGAAACCCCTGCTTTTGAGGAGGTGGTGGGAGGAAAAAGCAGGGGCCAAATGAAAAAGCAGCTTTATTATGGGCGCTCTTGACCCCAAAGTCAAGAGAAAACGGCGGAAATCGGCCTCCCAACTCACCCCGTTCGACCGTGTTCCGCCAGGTTAGGGACCCCAATATCCGGCTTCCTGGAAACTGCTCGGGACTGGATTCGAACCAGCACGGGCCGAAGCCCACCAGCCCCTCAAGCTGGCGCGTCTGCCAATTCCGCCACCCGAGCTCATGCGGAAAAACC
>CBFDBY010000189.1:0-7337 GCA_965603165.1 uncultured Phycisphaerae bacterium | reverse complement strand
TGGCCCAAGATAAGATTTTTCTCCCCTCCGGAAAACATCGGGTAGCGCCATGTTACTCGATGTTTTCTTTTTATCAGGCGTTTCGGCCGCAACACTTCTTGTACTTCTTGCCGCTGCCGCACGGGCACGGGTCATTTCGGCCGACTTTCGGCTGTTCCAGACGGATCTGCTTGACCTGCGTCTCGCCCTGGGGGGCCTGGGCAGCCGCCCGCTGACGCTCCGCCATCGCGAACTGACCGACCTCATCATGGGCGGTTCGGCTCACCCGCCAGACGCTCCGCGCTTGGGCGCCCGCCTCGAGGTGCACCCGGAAGATGATGTCCGTCACCCGATCCTCAATGGATTCGAGCATCTCGTTGAACATGCGGAACCCCTCCCGCTTGTACTCGGTCTTGGGGTCCTTCTCGGCGAACGAACGCGTCCAGATGCTATTCTTGAGGTGGTCCATCGCGTAGAGATGGTCTTTCCAGGTGCCGTCGTAGACCTGCAGGAGGACGTACCGCTCGAGGTCGGCCAACTCGGATCGCAGGAACTCGCGTCCCACCTCCGTCAGCCGGGCCCGGGCCTCGTCGCCATCGGCCAGGTCCTCCTCGCGGAGGGAGGCACTGAATCGCTGGTTGGCCCACGCGACCAGCTCAGCCCGGCTCAAATGGGCAACCTTCTCGTTCAGTTCTTCATCAAGCCGACCGTCGTTGAAGCGCTCGCTCAGCGCGGTCAGTTCGTCTTGCAGGTCGCGGGGCTTCTTGTTCTGTATCCGATCGACCGTCAGCCCGGCGTTATACTTGCGGTTGGCCCACTCGGCCAGGGCCTCGAACCCGTACACGTTAGCGCCCTGCGGGCCGTACGCCAGGTTCATCGCAAATTCGACGGGGTATTCGATCTCCCGACGCCGGTACTTGACGGCGGTCTGCTCCAGCAGCAACTGCCGCGCCCCCGCCGCATTCAACTCCTTCAACGCCTCAGGATCGATCTGAACGTCGAATTTGGCCCGCGCCCATTCGACGAAACGTCGAACGGCGAAATCGTCGCGAAGGAATTCCAGAAGCGGCGAGCAGTCCTTCTTGTCCACCTGCTCGGCGGCCGCCAAGACCAACTGCTCCTCGATCTCCTCGGGCGACATATTCTTGATCTTACCCACGCTCAGATTTACATGGAACGCACTCATCGCCCATTTGGCCAGTCCCGCCGTGTCCCACGTGCTCGGATCCCCGTAGTCCTCCAGGTACTCGCCCAGAGATAGAGAAATATCGTTCTTGACACTGTCCTTCGCCCGCTCCTTGATCAGCTCCTCGATTTCCTTCGGCGAAAAGCCGGCCACTTCTGACGGCTTCAGCTCCACATCGAAGTTCGCTCGCGCCCATTCGACGATGCATCGAATCGGGTACTCCTTTTCGAGGGTGGTCCTGGCCTGCTTCGTCACGACGCCATCGATCATTTCGAGGATGATCGGCTTGACGCTCCGGCCGGCCAACAGGTCCCGGCGGCGCGAGTAGAACCTCTTCCGCTGGTAATCCATCACCTCATCGTATTCGAGCAGGCTCTTGCGGATCTCGAAGTTGCGCTCCTCGACCTTCTTCTGCGCCTTCTCAATCCCCTTGCTGATCCGCTTGTGATAGATGGGCTGGCCTTCCTCCCAGCCGATCCAGGACAGGGCCTTGACGGTCCACTCGGGCGCAAAGACGCGCATCAGGTCGTCGTCGAAGCTGAGGAAGAACTGGCTGGAGCCGGCGTCGCCCTGCCGCCCGGACCGGCCGCGCAACTGGTTGTCGATCCGGCGGGCCTCGTGCCGCTCGGTGCCGAGGATGTGCAGACCGCCGATCTCGGCGACGCCCGGGCCGAGCTTGATGTCGGTGCCGCGGCCGGCCATGTTCGTCGCAATGGTCACGTTGCCCAGCATCCTGCCGTCCCGGCCCTTATGCTGCTGGCCGGCCTTGAGCACGATCTGGGCTTCTCGGGCGTGCTGCTTGGCGTTGAGCACCTCATGCTCGAGCCCGTGGCGCTTCGTCAACGCCGTGGAGAGATACTCGCTCTTCTCGATGCTGATCGTACCGACCAGGACCGGTTTGCCCTCCCCGCTGATCCGGTTGATTTCCTCGACGATCGCGTCGAACTTCTCGCGCATCGTCTTGTAGATGACGTCGTCCATATCATCGCGCCGGCACCGCTTGTTGGTCGGGATGATCACGACGTCCAGCTTGTAGATATTCATGAACTCCTCCGCCTCCGTGGCCGCCGTGCCCGTCATGCCGGCGATCTGGTCATAGAGCTTGAAGAAGTTCTGAAGTGTGATCGTCGCGAGTGTCTGCGTCTCCTCTTTAACGGTGACACCTTCCTTGGCCTCGACGGCCTGGTGCAAGCCGTCCGACCACTGGCGCCCGTGCATCAGGCGGCCCGTGAACTCGTCCACAATAACCACCTTGCCGTCCATCACGACGTAGCTCTTTTCTCGCTCGAATACGAGATGCGCGCGGAGAGCCTGCTCGATCATATGTGGCCATTCGGAGTTCTGGCCGAGGTAGAACGAGCCAACACCGGCTATCTCCTGGGCTGCGGCGATACCCTTTTCCATCAGATGCACCGCTTTGCGCTCTTCGTCCGTGTGGTAGTACAGGCTTCGCTCTGTGATCTGGTCTTTGGTGCCAATCAGCTCAGAGTTGATTCGCTCATCTACTGATTCAATTGCCCTCCCAATTCTCTCTATAGCGGATAGTGCTTTTTCAGCTCTTTTCCCGTCTTTCGCTTCCTTTGCCTTGTCCAATTCACCCTTTGCATTCGCCAGCTCTCTCTCTAATGAAGATTCCTGCTCTCTTAGTTTGTCAAACCCTGCCTGAAGACTCATTAGCCGCCGCGCAACCTGGTCGGCCTTCTTATAGCGCGTGACATCGTCGAAGGCCGGGCCGGAGATGATCAGCGGCGTCCTCGCCTCGTCGACCAGAATCGAGTCCACCTCGTCGACAATCGCGTATTCCAGCGAGCCCTGCACCATCTGCTCGATCGAGGTCTTCATATTGTCGCGCAGATAGTCGAAGCCAAACTCGTTGTTCGTGCCGTAGGTAACGTCGCAGCGGTACTGGTTCTTGCGCTCCTCGCCGGCGGTATCCATGTCCGCCTGAATGGCGCCGACGCTCATTCCCAGTGCCTCGTAAACCGGCGCCATCCACTCGGCGTCGCGCTTGGCCAAGTAGTCGTTGACGGTCACGATGTGGACGTGTCGACCCGTCAGATAAACGAGGTACACCGCCAGCGTGGCCACCAGCGTCTTTCCCTCGCCGGTCGCCATCTCGGCGATCTTGCCTTCAAAGAGGACGTCCCCACCGATGAGCTGCACGTCGAAGTGCCGCATCTCCACGTTTCGCCGCGCCGCCTCGCGAACCACTGCAAACGCCTCGGGAAGAATGTCCTCGGGCCGCTTGCCGGCGGCCAGGGCTGCCTTGAACTCGGCCGTCTTGCCCTTGAGGGCCTCATCGTCAAGCTGGCGAAGCTCGTCTTCATAGACGGCGGCCTGTTGGGGCACGGTCATGTACGACTTGATCAGACGCTCGTTTCGAGAACCGAAGATCTTGATTAGAGCCTTGCTTACTTTTTCGAAAGCCATTGTGCCTGTCTTCTTTCTCTTCCGCGATCGTCTGGGGTCCGGCGGATGCGCTCGGCGTGTCTCGGCACCGGGGCCGCTACTCCCTGACCCGCGTTACGTACTCCCCGGTTCGCGTATCCACTCGCAAGATCTCCCCCGGCTTGATAAATGACGGGACTTGTACCACCAGCCCCGTCTCCAGGGTCGCCGGCTTGCGCTGGTCGGACGCCGTGGCCCCCTTGATCTCCGGGGGCGTCTCCGTGACCTCCAGGTCCACGGTGTTGGGCAGCTTGACAATGATCGGCTTGCCCTCATACATGCTGACCTGCAGTTGGGTGTTGGGCTTGAGATACTTCGTTCCGTCGCCGAAAGCGTCGTCGTCCAGCGTAATCTGCTCGTAGTTCTGGGTATCCATCAGGACATGCTCGCTGCCCGAGGAATACAGATACTCATACGTCCTCGTATCGAGATAAGCCTGCTCGATGTTCTCCTCCGACCTCAGCCGGATGTTCTGGATGGAGCCATCCGTCAGGCTCTTGAGCTTCGTCTGGTAGATCGCCCCGCCCTTGCCCAGCTTCACATGATCGTAGTCCACAATCACGTACAGCTTTCCGTCAACCTTTACGGTCAAGCCTTTCTGTATTTCCGATGCTTTCATCTGTTGTCGTACTCCAAGACCAGTGTTCGAGAGAGTTTACAATCATCCCATTTGTCCTGCAACACACGGGCGACCAGTATGGCAGAATCATCCCGACTTGTCAAGCCGACCCGCAACAGGAGAGAAGGGCCCCGGCTTGCAATTTCCCGCTGCATGGGTATCGTTGTGATTCCGGAGTTGTGCTTCCGGGGACGCCGCGGCCTTCGCCGCAGCGCGACGCGCCGAAAGGAAGATCCCGAAGTGGGGCCGGCATTGGAATCACATCGCCACGTGACAGAAAGTAGAGTGGCCGGTAATGAGGAGCGCATGAATGGGCAAGCCTATGAATCGACGCGAATGTCTGCGGGCACTGGGCGTGTCCGGATTAGCCGGAGGTCTGGGTCTGGCTCTCAGCAGGCCGGCCCCGGGCCAGGATGTCGGTGAATCGAGCGGATTTCAGAGCTCCGTGATCGCCGGTAACAAGGTCCGACAGAACGCAGGCCACGCAATCCTTGTCGACGGCAAGGTGATTCAGCCCCGACGGGAACTACCCATCCTCCACCGGACGGACGTGCTCGTGGTCGGGGGCGGGCCGGCGGGCGTGGTGGCGGCGATTGCCGCCAAACGGGCGGGCGCCGACGTGACGCTGGTCGAGCGTTACGGCCACTTCGGCGGGCTCTGGTCCGGTGGGCTCGTCCTGCTGGTCATCGGTCATATCGTCAAGGGTGGCAAGCAGGTCTGCCAGGGGATCGGCGAAGAGATCATGCGTCGTCTGGACAAGATCGACGGCGCGATCATCGACCGACGGCCCGGCGTCAATCCCACGGCCGATGCCGAGGCCGTCAAGTATGTCATGCTCGAAATGGTCGAAGAGGCGGGCATCGACGTGTTCCTTCACTGCTGGGGAGTCGACGCGATCGTGGATGGAAACGCCGTCCGAGGCGCTGTCTTCGAGAGTAAGTCGGGCCGTCAGGCGATCCTGGCGGAGGTCGCGGTCGACGCGACCGGCGACGGCGACCTGTTCGCGGCCGCCGGCGCCGGGTTCGAGCACCGTTCCCACAACGTGGGGCTTGTCTCGCGGATCGGGAACCTCGACCGCCTCGACAAAGCCCGGGCCCAGGCCGGCCCAAAGCCGAGGCGTCTCGGTCTGCACACACCCGTCGCCGGCGTCAACTGGGTCAACCTGACCGGGCCCGAGGTGGACGGACTGGACGTCAGAACACTCACGCGCATGGAGATGAACCATCGCAAATTCATCTGGCGGAATATCCAGAACACGCGGAAGATGCCGGGTTACGAGCAGGTCTACCTGGTCGAGACCGCCCCGCAATTAGGCGTGCGGATCACGCGGGTTTTGAATGGCCTGAGCCGGGTCAGGCTCAGCGACCTGAAGGCCGCGACGAGGTTTGCCGACGTGGTTGGCGTGGGTGGTTCCTCGAATGGCACTCACGGCGAATGGCAGATCCCCTATGGCGCGCTGGTCCCCACGAAAGTGGACAATATCCTGGCCGCCGGCCGCTGCATCAGCACGGACATGGGCATGGCCGATCTCGTGCGTCTGATCCCCAACTGTTTTGTCACCGGTCACGCCGCAGGTGTGGCGGCGGCCCTGGCCGTTCAGGATGGTTGTTGTCCCCGCGATGTAGACGTCCCGAGAATGCAGAAGATCCTCAAGCAGCAGGAGGCCTACCTCGGTTGAGCAACTCCGCAGAGTCCAGCGAGCGATACGGCGCAATGCAAGGCGAGGATCGCCATCTCATCCGATGGCTCGTCCGAGGCGTCTGTCTGATCGTTTCCGCCATTCTGGTCCTGTCGGCGGCAAACGGGTGGTCGGCGGTTGTACCTGCACTGAGCCCCTTCCTGGCGGCCGCCTCCTTGTTGGCAACAGGAACAGTCCACGCCTTGATCTGGGTGGCTTTGCCCGTGGCGTGCATGGTGCTTCTGCGGCCGCGATGGTTCTGTCGATGGATCTGCCCGCTGGGACTCTGCGCGGACGGCGTCAGTTACTTAGGACGCCGATGGGGGCGGCGTCCGATGAAATCCACTCAGCTTGGGCAGTGGATCGTCTGGCTGACCCTCGGCGGCGCGTGCCTCGGACTGCCCCTGCTATTGTGGCTGGATCCATTGGCCCTGTTTACCAGTCTGTTCCGCCTCGCGGGGCCACGTTCGGCATCCGCCGCCTGGATTGGGATCATCCCTGTGTCGATCGCGCTGCTGCTCAACCTCGTGTGGCCGCAGGCGTGGTGCGGTCGGATCTGTCCGTTGGGGGCCTTGCAGAATCTCCTGTCCCGCCTGGCGAAATGCCTGCTGCGGATCGTTCGCCGGGGCGACAGCTTTCGTCCCGGCTCGGATGGGACTGGGCCTCTGGCGCGGCGAGCCGTCCTGGGCGTGATGGCCGGAGCGGCATCGGCTTGGGTGGTGCGGTCGCCCCGCGCCTGGGCTGCACACCCGCTACGCCCACCGGGCGCCCTTGAGGAACCAGAGCTTCTCGGAGTATGCGTCCGTTGCGGCAATTGCGTGAGAGCATGCCCGACTGCGATCATCGAGCCGGATCTCGGGGGCCATGGGCTGGCAAGCTTGCTGACCCCCGTTCTGCATTTTCAGGATGGCTACTGCCGGGAAGATTGCACGGCTTGCACCCGCGTGTGCCCCAGCGGCGCGCTGTCGCGTCTGTCTGTCCGAGAGAAGCCCCACATGCGAATTGGCTTGCCCCGGGTGGATATGAACGTGTGTCTTCTCGCTGAAGATCGCGAGTGCGCAGAGTGCAGCAGATGGTGCCCGTACGGGGCCATTCGTTATGTCTTCTCGGAGATCGAGTACACCCTCATTCCATGGATCGATCCAGAAAAGTGCACGGGCTGCGGCGCCTGCGAGGTAGCCTGCCCTACGAGTCCGAAGAAAGCCATCGTCGTTGTCCCGCACTCCGTCTGATAATTGGCACAGGGCACAAGGCGCGCGGCCCCGCGCGAAACGACGCTACTTGTGTTTCTTCTTCGGTTTGGCTTTGTCGGTCGTTTTCCGACGGCCTTTGCGACGGGATCTTTCCTTGCTCTCGGGGCCGGACTTCGGGTGGCCTTCGCCCAAAGGCTCGACAGGGGCCAGGTTCAGTTGCCTGCCCGGCACATT
>CBFDBY010000188.1:0-7507 GCA_965603165.1 uncultured Phycisphaerae bacterium | reverse complement strand
TCGTAGCCGCCCGCGAAGTCTTCCTTCATGTCCCACGCGAAGAACGACACGGGCTCCGGATGGTTCTTCCACCAGCTCAGGTCCACGCCCCGGTAGTCCACGCCGCGATAGCTCTCGTCCGCCACCGGCCAGTGCGCGAAGTCGTTCTTGGAGTGATACGTGGCGGCCGTGACGCTCGGCGGAAAAATCACCTGGTAATCATCATTGACGTGCACGGCCACGTTCGCCCAGTACAGGATTGAATGTGGGTAGGCGGTTCGATTGAACAGCTTGACCGTCGCCTGGATAGTGGACTTGCCCGGATAGAGCGTCACGCCGATGAGCCACTTCATCCGGTGCCGCCGCTCCGTCTCGCCGAACCAGACAGTCTTGCTGCCGTCGGCGTTCTCGGCCAGGGTATAGTCCACGGGCATCTGCGTCGTATTCCTGTGATGGTGGAAGACGCACCACTCGATGCCGCCGGAGACCCACGCGCCTAACATGCCGATCAGCGCCGGCTTGACCACGTTCTGACGATAGAAGATCTCATAACCGTTCGTTTTATCGGTCACATACAAGAGCCGCCCCCCGATCTCCGGCAGGATGCACAGCTTGATGTACTCATTCTCAAGATACAGGGCCTTGTACGTCTGCTCCTCGCGGTTGTCCGTGACCCCGTCCAACATCGGATAGGGATAAATCCGCTTCTGCGCGCCCTGGTAGGACTCGTGCGTGTAGAAGCGGGGATTGGGATCGGGCGGATTGAGCCGGTAGGTCGGCAGCGTCAGTGGCTCTCCCCAGACTCTCACCGCTGCCGGCGCCGAGGCCGCGACAAGGAGAATAAACAGACACAATACACAGGCGATTCGCTGTTTCGACATGAGATCGCTGCTCCTTTCTGCAGGTCCGCCGGCATACGCTGCCGCCGGACGCTCCAGGCGACGATTCTTCTTCGGCCCAAGGGACTTGGATATGGCCGGGCGATATCTTAGCAGAGCAACGGCGCATCGGCAAGCAGGGATCGCGGCTCGCCGCTGGCAGCGGATGGCATCGTAAGATTTGAAGGCCAGGTGCCCGGTATTGAAAGAGACGGCGGCGGCGGTTATCATGTATTGGTGGCGGCAGTTGTCTGGGCAGCGCCGCCGGGTTCTATTGCATGGGCCTTCCTATTGAGGAGGTTTCTTAAATGTGGCTGGATTCGTGAACGGGAAATGGCCGAGCCGCTGAAAAAACTGAATCGAACGATCGTGCCGATTGCCGAGTGGCTGCCGCACGACCACGTGCCGTGGGTAATTGCGGGCCCGTGCAGTGCGGAATCGCCCAGGCAAATGCTTTCGACCGCGCGCAGGTTAGCGAAGTCGCCGCACGTGAAGGTCTTCCGCGCCGGGATCTGGAAGCCGCGGACCCGGCCGAATTCGTTCGAGGGCGTCGGCGAGGCCGGGCTGGAATGGCTCGCGCAGGTGAAGGCTGAGACCGGGCTGCTCACGGCAACGGAGGTGGCGAACACCGAGCACGTCGAGCTGTGCCTCAGGCACGGCGTGGATATCCTCTGGGTCGGAGCGCGGACGACGGTGAGTCCTTTTTCCGTGCAGGAGATCGCCGACGCGCTCAAGGGCGTCGACATCCCCGTACTCGTGAAGAACCCTATCAATGCGGACCTGGGCTTATGGCTCGGGGCCATCGAGCGGCTCCATGATGCCGGCATACGGAAACTGGCGGCGATCCATCGCGGCTTTTCCACATATGTCAAGATGCAGTTCCGCAACGATCCGAAGTGGCAAATCCCCATTGAGCTGAAGCGGCTGCTTCCCGGCTTGCCGCTGATTTGCGACCCCAGCCACATCGCGGGCCACCGCCAGTTCATCGAGCCGCTCTCGCAGATGGCGCTCGATCTGGGCATTCAGGGCTTGATGATCGAATCGCACATCGATCCGGACCACGCGCTCAGCGACGCAAAACAGCAGGTCACGCCGGAGACCCTGTGCCGAATGCTCGACAGACTGCGGGCCCGGGACGCCGGCATTACCGACCGGGACGTGAAGCAGCGAATGGCCCGCCTCCGCACCGAGATCAGCCACGTCGACGCGAAGATCATCCAGGACATCGCCGAGCGGATGAAGTGGGTCGAGGAGATCGGCCGGCTCAAACAGCAGCACAATATCCCGGTCCTGCAGATCAACCGCTGGGAGAACCTCCTCGAAGACCACATCGCCAGGGCCAACCAGACGGGCCTGGATGGCGACTTCATCAAAGCCATCTTCGAGCTCATCCACGCCCAGGCCGTCAAACGGCAGCTATAGGCGCATTCTCGTCCGCCGGGAATCGGCCCGGCCGTATGACGTCCAGCCGTGACTCGCAAGACAAAGGCTATGAGCGCTGGGTCTCCGGCTCTCATGGACATGCTGTACCACATGGGAGAGGTTATCGCGCGCCTGTGGGGTCGAGTGGGAAATCCCAGCCCACAGCTATGATAACATTGGAGAGGCTTCTTCAGAAAAACAACGACTGTTTGGGAACGTCGTGCGTCTCTTTTGATAGTGGCCGTGCAGGTGTACGGTCGGATCACCGGTTTTCGCAGGCAAAAACAGGGGTCCTTTTGAAAGGGGCAGACGATGAAATCGCTTGGAAATTCTCTGGGAACACGAATTGTCGTGGCAGCGATCTCTCTTGTGGCCACCGCCGTGTGGGCGGTGGACGCGGAGCAACCGCGGGGCGACCGTGTGCTGCAGCTAACGCCAGCCGAGAGTCTCTTCTGTGTACGCGTCAACAACCTCAGCGGCGCGCTGTCGCAGGCGACGGAGTTTCTAACCGGCATCGTGCCCGACGGCTTCGACGCCCGGACGATGGCGATGGCCAAGCTCAGCGAAATGATGGGCCAGGAGCGGATGGAGCAAGTCCGGCAGCGGGGCAACTTCACGATGTTCGGCGTCATGCTGCCCAACGGAGAGGGGAACCAGGGACCGTTTGCGGATCTGTTCGTGGGGATACTGGTGCCGGTGAAGGACTACGATGCTTTTGTCGGCGGTGACAGCCCGGCGGGGCGCGGGGTCGTTACGATCGACGTTGACGGTCAGCCTCGAGCGGTTGCGGCGCGATGCGGACGTTTCGCATTGTTGAGCTGGCCAGGCGCCGAGGACAAACTGAGGCGAGTCCGCAGGATGCTGAGGGACGAGAACGCCAGCCTGGGCGACGTGCTGAGCGCGGAAGAGAAGAAGCTTGCCGCGACCGCGCCCATCTGGCTCTACGCAGACGTTGAGAAGGCGTCGGTCCTGGTCAAGCCGATGGTGTTCGGCAAACTCGAACAAATCAGGGCGGAGCTGAAGAAGGCTTCGGAGAAAGGCGACATGCCGATTGTCAACCTGGAAGGGATCATACGCTTCTATGGGGCCCTTCTGGACATGGTGACGAACGAGACAGCTTCGGTCGCGGTGGGTGTGATGCCATCGGCGGACGCTTGTCGCGTGACGTTTGCGATGAAAGCCGTGCCGGGGACGAAGCTGGCCGGCACAATGGCCGCTGTGCCGCACGCCAGCGCGTATAAGAGGGCTCTCGGGAATCTACATGACGGCGCCGTCATCAACTTTGCGGCGGCAATGGACGGGGAGGCCTGGGAAAAAAGCTATCACTTGTTCATCGACCTGATGCCGAAGATGATTGACGCAGAGGTATCACAGGCCGAACTGGCGGATCTGCGCGAGCTCATCAGCAAGTCGTTCGGTGCGATGGGTGAGTCGCTGAGCTTCTCCTTTGTCACGGGAGGTGAAGGTCCGGGTATGTTCTCGATGCAGTATGTTTTTGAGGTCGAGGACGAAGCGGCCATGGAAGATGCGATCCGGGACGGCTTGCATGTGGTGAACTCGGAGATGTACCGGAAGTTCATGGAGAATTTCGGGCTGCAAACGCGGGCGGCGGTTGAATCCGATACGGAAACCTACCGCGGCGTGCGCATCAATGCGGCCCGGCTAACGTTCGAGACGGACGACGAAGATTCTCCGCAGGGCCAAATGATCGCGGCTCTGTGGGGCGGCGGTTTCGACTACCGCTGGGGTGTGACCGACGGGCATTGCGTCTATGTCATCGGCAAAGAAGCCGACAAGCACGCACGCGATTTGATCGATCAGATCAAGGCCGGCGGCGCTAAGGGCGTTTGCGCGGAAATGAAGGCGGCGCTGGACGCGATCCCCAACAGCGAAAAGGCCGACGCCGTCGGGACGTTCAACTATGTCCGCATCCTGAACGCGACCTTGAGTGCGATGCCGCTGGCCAACGGGAAGAATCTGCCGCCACTGAACGCACCCACCGAGGGCAACGTGGCGTTTGCTGCTTTCAGCGGCGAAGATGGATTCACGATCGAGATGGTCTTGCCCAAGAAGCACGTCGTGGAGATCAAGTCCGCGTTCGAGAGCTTCGGCAAGCAGATGAAGGAGCTCGAGAAGCAGCAGACCGAAGCGTCCAGCGAACAGCCGTGAGTGCAAGCACGACGGGCTTTCAACGAACGCACGCGCGGCCCTCCGGGGATGGGGCGCGCGGGCTTTTCGCCCATCCCATGACGCATGGACGCTTGCTGCGGAGGATTGGGCTCGAATGAACCCTCTGTCTCGTGCGTCATGTACGCTGCTCTGTTCGCCTATTTCGCGTCAGGCAGCGCTACGCAAGAACTCTTGCTCATCCGTATCATGCAACGTCAGGGCGTATCCGGAGAGACAACCGGCGGATGGAAGACGGCGAGGCCGTAGGCATTGTTGGTCTCATCAAATTCAGGAACGGCCCGCGTCGAGTCCGCCACCGCGAATACCTGCGCATGTTGGCCGGGGTTCAAATGACCTTCGGTATCCCAGGTAAAGGTAGCCTCATACGCTCCGCCGGCAATCAGCGTTTCGATCGTACTCGTGCCGATCTCCTCGCCGTCCGCCGCTCCAAGCCGCCAGGAGACGCCAAACGCACCAGCCGGGATAACGCCTGTGTTTACGACCCTCGCGGTTAAGGCCATGCTCGTGCTGGAGATTTCGGTGCTCCAGCAAGTCTCAATGCCCAGATCCGGAAGCACCGTGCGCGCCGAGAGCGCGTTGTTCGACCGGTCCCTGTCATCGATAACCAAACAAGGGTCAACAACGACAAAGATTCGATGAGACATTGCCTCCGACGGCACGTTCCAGGAGACGGACACATCCTGCTTGCCGCCCGCAATCAAAGTCCCCGGAATCACCTGATTATCCGCGACGGGGACTCCCCCGCTGGAAGGATCGCCGTCGTAGAAGACAGCCACCACGTCCTGCAGCGGGAGATCGCCGCGATTCTCGATGGCCGCGCGAAGTGTGGCGACTGTCCCTGGCGCAGGATTCGCAGGGTCCAAGACCATGGATTCAGCAACTACCGCCAAGTCGTTGGCCAGAGCGTGTCGTAGGACATACAGGTCGGTACGGCCGGGCTGTGGGATGTTTTCGAGGTGATGCATTTGGCCGTCGATCTCTACGTCCATATCCTCTCGAAGCGTCCGCGTCTTGAGGTAGGCGATGACCAGCTCATTGGCATCCCAGATCAGCGACAGCGCCGTTTCCGCGTGCTCATCGGCGGTCAGTTGTCGCGGCAAAGACCAACAGTCGAGATCTGCATCATAGAAAGACGCAACAACATCCACCCCGTTGGGTCCCTGTACCGTGTAGGCGACAGCGGCCCCACCCGGCATCGTCACTGAGTCGAGCGACGGCGCCTTGTTCGCCAGTGTGTATTCGCCGTAGACCTGCCGCGGATTCCAGTCGTACAGCAGTGAGTAGACCAGTGCTCCATCGGCGCTCCAGACGCACGTCGGCACGCCATCCGGCGCCACCAGCGTCGGTATCGCGTCTTCGACAAAATCACTGGTAAGTTGAATCGCGGTCTGCCACGCACCGTTCGCGGTGGAGAGCAGGTAAAGCTCACAATCCGAAGTGGTGTTCGGATCTCCGTCCTCGTCCACGGCCAGGACCACATGTCCCTCACCCAGGCCGTCGGCGACGAAGGCAAAATCCAGGACGTTCTTCTGTGCCGACCACAGCATTTGTGGCTCGTCCCATGCGCTGCCCGACCATGTCGCGAACATCAGCCGGTCGCCGGAACTGGCGTCCCCACCGGCCGCAGTCCCCTCATTCTGAATCCACAGGATGCCCTGCGTCGCGCCCAAGGCAATCGGCATCGGCCGATGGTCGGCCACCGCATTGTCGGTAAGCTGTTGCGGCGTGCTCCAGACGCCCGTGGTCGGGTCATACCAGGCCGCGACAATCTCCACATGAGGAGAAACCTGCACCGGCTCGTTGGTGTCCGATATATCGCCCGAAACCCGCTCCCACGCGGCCAGAGTCATGCCAGAGTCCAGCGAGACGGCACTCGGGCCGAACTCCGCCGCCTGGTCATCCGCGATTCGGTTAAGCACCCACGGCTGATCGTCTACCTGACGCAACGTGCCGATGTCTGTCGTCGCATACCAGGGCTTGTTCGGATCATGCAGGCTGAACAGGATGAGTCTCTCCGAGGACCCGCCGACTATGGCGGGACTCGCCAGCGATACGACGTTCTCCACAAGTCTCGTCTCCGGTGAGACCTCGCCCTCGACAGAAAGGCTGTGCAATTGCCCGCCCGGACTAGCGTCCCGTACCAGAAGGTTCATCGGCCCCCAGCGCAGACAACTGTCACCGATCGGTTGCCAATCGCCCCCCGGGTATGCCTGGGGGATCGACGCGATGGCCAGGATCTTTACCTGTCCGCCGGGTTCCCAGCGCATCGTCACGCCCACCTCTCTGCTGATCCTATACATCCAGGCAGATGCGAACACTCCGACATACCCTCTGACAGTGGCGCCCGTGAATTCGAAGTCCGGACAGAACTCGAACTCGGGCGTTCCCGTCACGCCGGCATAGACACCTGCCGACAGGTCCACAAACCATCTCTTCACTTCGACTAACAACTGGCCTTCGAGTCCAAGTGTCAGCGAGCCTGATAATGACGTTGTCCCGAGAAAGCACTCCGCGGGCTTGCCGGGTTCGTATTCCCCTGACAGCGATCCGCCTACAATCAAATACATTCGCACCTTCAGGGCCACCAGAACGTCGCCTATGCCCGGGACTTTCACAATCGCGGCTGTAGCAGGGGCGGCCGGGGGAATAAGACCATCGATCACGACGGGAAGGGTGAGCCCAACTCCTGACTTGCCCGAAAGAGAAAGTGTCCAACTTGGTGTAATCTCCGGCGGGTTGTTGCACCCAGTCAGCGCGATCGTGAGCGCTCCACCCAGGCCTAAACGGTTCTCGCCCAGCACTTCCACTCCACTGGCACTCATCTCCATGCCGAACGTGCCATACCACTCAAATGAGCCGCTGTAAGTTCCAGCGAACGGGTCGAAGCACAGGTATTTCTTGCCACCCAACCCCGCCTTGCAGCTACCCGCAGTGCCGATGTTCATGTCCCAGAGTTGAAACCAGTCCTCGCGATTATATTGAACCCGGATTTCCCAAGTAGCGAGTGACAAGGGAGTCGTGTTTTGATAGTATAGAGC
>CBFDBY010000187.1:0-7751 GCA_965603165.1 uncultured Phycisphaerae bacterium | reverse complement strand
ATGACATCATTTGCGGTTGCACCTTCGTGTCCTTCGTGGCCTTTGGATTGATCATCGATGATTGACGATTGATGATTCCCTCCGCGGCTCCGCGCGAGACCTGAATTCGTGTTATCCGTGTCATCGGTGGTTTGAAGAATGTCTGTGTCATTCGGGTTTCGAGTTTGTTTCGGGTTTCGAGATTCGTGCTTCGGATTTCCGGCCTCCGTGCCGGCCATCTGCGTTCGTCCGTGGTTCCATTCCTCTTCGTGGACAAGTGGTGGGCGCAGCCCACCCTACGTGACTGCGTTCATCCCTCGGCCCTTGGATTGATTGCCGATAATCGACTATTGATGATTTGCCTTGCGCCCTTAGCGCCTTGGCGAGAGAAACGTTTGCCCTCGGCCGAAGGCCTGTATCTGTGTTCATCTGCGTTCATCTGTGGTTCCATTCCTCTTCGTCGGTCGGGAGATTGCCGTACCCGGCTGCCCGGGCACAGGCTGTGCTGCGCTGGTCGCAATGACATTGGCGTATTTCCGGCCTGCGGCCTGTTGGCTTGGGCGCGAGGGGCCGGTATGATGGGCCGTGTGGATACTGTCGGTAAGGAGTCTCTATGGCGTCAAAGCACGCGGCGAAACGAACGGCTTTTGAAGAATTCTGGCTCACACGAAGGCACGGAGCCACAAAGGGGAGCGTCCCTCTGCCAATTACGCATTCCCTCTGCGTTCCTCCGCGTCCTCTGCGGTTGAATCTCAGATGCGCTCTCGGTTGTCTCTTGGCGGTTGCCGCGATTCTGAGCGGGCGGCCGGCGGTCGCGGAGAGGCACGCCGTGGCGGCGGAGCATCCGAGGTTGTTGGGGTCCGCCGAGCAGTTGCGGCTGCTTGCGCAGGAGCGGGAGCAGGCGTACCAGCGCGTTGTCGCCGTGGCGCGGCAGGCCGGTGGGGACGACTACTCCAGGATGATCTCGATGGCGCTGGTCTGCGCGATCGAGGACGACCGGGCGCTCGGGGCGGCGGCGGTGCGGAAGGCGATGACGTATATCAACGGTCCGATTCGCGTCGGGCATGTCACGTTCGGGACCGATCTGGCGCTCTGCGCGCTCGTTTACGACCTCTGCTACGACTGCTGGACCGAGGCCGAGCGGCAGGCGTTTCACGAGTATATGAACAAGACCGTCGAGGCCAACGTGCAGTCGGAGACGCACGTGTTTCACAACGGCTGGTACGGGTACAAGAACTGGGGGATCGGGCTGGCGTGCTACGCGACGTACTACGAGAACGCGAAGGCGCAGGAGTTTCTGCGCGTGCTGGAGGCCGACTGGCGCGGCCGGGCGGCCCCGGCGCTGGAATTGGCCGGCGCGGGCGGCGGCTGGGCCGAGGGCTACTACGTCCACTATTTTTTGTATGAATGGCTGTTCTTCTGCGAGGTGGCGCGGCGGTGCGAGGGGGTGGATTACTACGCGGACGCGCCGGCGTTCTTCCGGCACCGGGCCGTGGCGAGCATGTTCGAGATGTATCCGGGGATCGGAATCTATGGTTCGCGCCGGCCGATCCCGATGGGCGACGGCGGCGGACGCGTCTTCGGCGGCGACCGGGACAAGACCTTAGCCGCGAGGCGAATTCTCGTGAACTATTTTCGCGACGACCCCGACAACCAGGTAGTGCATGCGTTCAACGAGACGACGTCGCGATCGAGCGTGGGCAACTATGCGTACAAGGATTTTCTGTGGCGGGATACGTCGGTGACGAAGGGGAACTTAGCGGGCTTTCGGCTCTCGCACATCAGCCCCGGGCCGGCGTACGTGTACGCCCGCAGCTCGTGGGAGGAGGACGCGACGCATCTCTTCTTCACGTGCGGCGATCGATTCACGGCCCATCAGCACCTCGACGTCGGCCACTTCCTTATCTACAAGCACGAGGAGTTAGCCGGCGACGGCGGGCACTACGACGCCTTCGGCTCGACGCACGACGCGAACTACCATCTGCGGACCATCGCGCACAGCACGCTGCTGGTCCACGATCCGTGCGAGACGTGGCCGGGGATTCGAGCCGGCGAGGTCACCGGCAACGACGGCGGCCAGGCACACGATTGGCCGCACCATAACGGTGTGGTCGTCGGTCCCGCCCAGTGGCTGCGCGAGCGCGAGCTGTACGACATCGCCGACATGCTTGCCTTCGAGGATACGGGGGCGTACGTCTACGTGGCCGGCGATTGCACCCGGGCCTACTCGCCGCGGAAGCTCTCGTACTTCACGCGGCAGATCGTCTTTCTCCGGCCGGGGACATTCGTCGTGTTCGATCGGGTGTGCACCACGAAGCCGGAGTTTCGCAAGACCTGGCTGTTGCAGGCGATGAAGCCGCCGGTGGCGGCGGGCGAGCATCTTGTCGTGACGAACGGCAAGGGCCGGCTGTTCATCCAGACGCTGCTGCCGGAGGATGCCGAGGTGCGTTTGGTCACGGGGGCGGAGCTTTACACGTACGGCGGCCACACGTATCCGCCGGCAAGAGACACCGGCCCGGCCCCGGAGTGCCGGATCGAGGTCTCGCCGCGCGAGCCGCGAACGGATGACTACTTCCTGCACGTCCTGACCGCCACCGATGCGGAGACTTCTACGGTCGAGAGTGCGACCGTCGTGGCGGGCGAGGGACAAGTGCGGGTGACGGTTGGCGAGGCGACGATTGTATTCACGACGGGACAGGTGGGCGCGAGCGTGGAATTGGCGCGACGAACGGAATGAACGGGAGGTTCAAATGATGAAGGTGGAGATTGCGGGTCGGACGTTGGAGCTGGTCGAGGGCGATATCACCGAGATGGATACGGATGCGATTGTCAATGCGGCCAACGACCGGCTCGTGCTCGGCGGCGGTGTGGCCGGGGCGATCCGGCGCAAGGGCGGGCCGGCGATCCAGGCCGAGTGCGATAAGATCGGCGGGACGTTCGTCGGCGGGGCTGCGATCACGACCGGCGGAAGGCTCAAGGCCCGGCACGTGATTCACGCGGTGGGGCCGCGGATGGGTGAGGGCGACGAGGATGAGAAGCTCCGGAACGCCACACTGAACTCGCTCAAGGTCGCCGATGAGAACGGGCTGAAGAGCGTCGCGTTTCCCGCGATCAGCACGGGGATCTTCGGGTTCCCGATGCCGCGGTGTGCCCAGATCATGCTTGCGGCGGCCGTGGAGTACCTTCGGGGCGAGACGGGGATCGAGCGCGTGGTCTTTTGCCTGTTCGGGCAGGATAGCTACGCGGTCTTCGCCGACCGGCTCGGGCAGCAGACCGCTTCCTGATGGCGGCGGGCGTTATGGGACGTCTCCCGGGCGCAACGGGCACATCGGGCCCCGGCCCAGTCCCTTCCGATGCCGCAGGGGGGTTTCCAGTTGACTTGTTATCTCCAATCGGTATAATGACTTGCGTTGTCAGGCCACCCCGACGTCGAGCGTCGCCGTGTGAAACGGCCGTAGCCGTCGTGGGGTACTGTGCAATACAGGTGTGGCCTCCTCCGGGGAAACGCTTATGGAGACCCGATTCAATGTGTTTGAAGTTCTGCAGATAGCCGAACAGATCGACCACAAAGGGGCCCGATTCTACCTCAAGACGGCCGAACTGTTCGACGATCCGGACCTGCGCGATCTATGCTACAGACTGGCCACGTGGAAGGCCAAGCATGAGCGGGTCTGGGCGCGGATGCGGAAGCGGTTTTCGGAGAAGACGGGGGAATTCGGGACGTTCGATCCGGACAATTACGTGCTCTCCAACCCGGAGGTCATGGCGGGGCTGACGTGGTTCGGCACGAAGCAGGACGTCACGGACCGGCTGACGGGCAAGGAGAGCAAGAAACAGGTTCTGCGAGACGCAATGCGGCGGTCCAACGAGGTCATCATCTTCTACGGAGGGCTGAAGGATTTTGCCCGCGATCCGGCCAGCGAGGAGGCCATCGACACGATCATCCGCGAAGAGACCCGCCAAATCAAGTTGCTTACGAAGGAACTCGAACAAGCATAGCTTCGCCTCGGCCGCCTAAAATCCTCTCATCCACCGGTCTTTCGAATTTTCGAGAGGTCACCAGCGAGCACGTCACCAATCGGCCGAAGCATGTCGAACTGCATCAGGACGATGCGAATGGCCGCCGTGATCGGGGCCGCCAGTAGCATCCCGACGACACCCCACAGCAGTCCCCAGAACGACAGCGCCAGAAGGATCGTCACCGGGTGGAGGTTCAATCCTTCGCCCATCAGCTTCGGCTCGATGATGTTGCCCAGAATATTCTGGACGGCTCCGGGAACGGCGATCACCAGGATGACCAGCCACGGGGACTGGAATTGCGCCACGGCGATTGGGATCGGCAGCAGAGTCGCGATGATCGAGCCGATCGACGGGATGAAGTTCAGCAGAAAGGCCAAAATGCCGAAGAGGCTGGCGAGTTCCAGCCCGATCATGCTCAGAATGGCCCAGACGAGCACGCCGGTCATGGCTGAAATGGCCACTTTGATGCCGACGTACCGCCGGACCTTCTGCACAATATCCGTGTAGACGTGGGAGTGCTCCGCATACGGATTGCGGCCCACCAGCAGGAAGATGACAAAGATGCAGACAAAGAACACGCCGGAGGTCAACCGGAAGATGGTGCCCGACGCGCTGGTCACGATGTTGAAGATGTAATTCTTCAAATCCCGGATGATCTGCCGGATTACCTTCTCCGCCGACTGGTCCGTCTGGACGCGCGGGATCGGCGCCTCGCTGAAATCCTCCGGTGGCGGCGTCTGGGCCTCCTCCACATTTTCCGCACCCGCCATGACCTCCACCTCATTGAAGTCGTTCAGCGCGCGCGGCGGAGACTTCGCCGAAACGTCCGGGGTGGCGCGTGCATCGTTTGGCGCCGCCGGCGGCGCCGACGGTTCCTCCTCCACCCGGTAGATGTACTCCACGGATTCGAGCAGCTTATTGGCCATATAGGCAAAGCTGGCGCTGTAATCTCCGGCCGTCGAGACGATCGTTTGGGTGGCCTGGTAGACAAAGACGAAAACGAGCGAGATCACGGACAGAACGACCAGGAGCGTCACAATGACGGCGAAGATGCGAGGCAGCTTCAGCCGCTTGACCTGGAAATCCTCGACCGGCGAGACCAGCGCGACGATGAACAGTGCAACGACGAAGGGGATCATGACCGCCCGGGTATAAATCAGCGCCGTCGCCAGCGCGACCACGGCGAGGATCACCAGCGACACGGTAATCAGCCAGCTTTGTTCCTTGTGCTCCTTTACCATAGTCTTCTTTCCGGCTCCTGCCATCCCTCTCTACGTATGATCTACCGCGTCGGATCGCCTGGACGCGGCGGCTCACCGCGAACGGACCAGCCGCTGGCGGCCGATCTCCACCTGCGGCAGGCGTTGCCGCAGCTCTTCGACGAATCGCAGGCCGTCCTTCCAGTATCCCGCCGTCGGTTTCAAAGCTGCATCCATGCCGACGAAATACTCATTCACGCACTGCATCAACAGCTCGCGGACGTACTTGCTGACCATCGAAGCCAGCGAAACCGGCAGATAACACTCATCGGCTCCGACCGTAAAGCTCAGCCGTACGGTCCTGGCCCCGGCCCGCAGCTCATAAATACTGCTCTGCGATCCCTCCGCCACGATCCTCAAATCCATTCCGGGAAAGCTGCGCAGTAAATGCTCTCGATAATGGGCCCGCCCCCCCTGCCTGTCAACCAAAATCCGGACGTTGTTCTCGGAGAATCGCTCGAGGAGGCCCTGCACCAGTTGCGTCGTGGCGATGAACAGGACCTGCGACTTGTTCTTCACGTGGCTCACCATGCGATTGTAATAGGCGACGTCGAGGCAACGGCTCTGCATGTGCACGAGCTTCGCCCCGTGCGTCCGGAGATCGTCCTGGAACACGTTGGCGGCAATCCGCATCGAGGCTGCATCCAGACGCCGCTTGTTTCCATCTCGTCCGGCGTCGTCCGCCTCGCGTTCTCCATCCTCCATCAGTCGACACTGTTGCAGGTCCTGGTACCACGGATACTCCGCCAAGCGCGGCAGGCACTCGGGGCACAGCACACCCAGCAGCGACGCCAGGTCCTGCGTCTCAGCCCCCATCATCCGCAGCATGGCCAGGGCGGTGCGTTCGAGATGCCCCAGGCCGCCGGCCCGGTCGAAGGCCTTCTTGCTGTCGGCGATCAGTAGCCGCCCCGCCAAATGCCGGCGGCTCTTGCCGACGCTGCGTTTGAGCGTCTGCCACAGGTCCGCCTCCAGCAACTCCGGCCGCACGGAAAAGGCGCTGCACGACACCATCAGCGGTCCCAGCAGCGGCCCGAAACCCGCCTCATCTATGCCCGCCAGAATCGCCACCCGTACCGCCTCTGCCTTTCCTGAACCTGTAACCACCCTACCCGGCCCCTGCCGTGCGAACCCCGCTGTACAGGCCGAGGGAGCGTGTGGCCCTCACCGCGTGAAAGCACCACAATCCCCACCATTCTCATAGCCGAAACACAAGCCCTTGTCAATCACCCCTGCCAGCACGCTACCGTCGCCTCTGTCATTCCCACGCAGAGCCTGTCCTGAGCGTAGTCGAACGGACGGGAATCCACAGGTCTCATTGCGACGAGCGCAGCGACGCGACAATCTCCCGATTTGCGCACATGGCCGGGAGGGCTGGAGATCCGAAACACGAATGTCGAGACCCGAAACAAGAGCAAATCTCGAATGATCGAAACACCGGTCAGGTCGGGTGGGCCGTGTCCACCGCTTGTCCGTTCAATTCTCCCCTATTCCCTGGCGCCATGCTTCTCAAGGATGGAAATGATTTCGGTCACTTTCTGAAGCCGTTCGGCATCCGGCCTCCTTCCGCCAAAGGTGGTGCCGGACGTGCCTTTTTGTTCGAGTCGTTGCTTCTCGGACTTGAGGTACGCCAAGGGTGTTAGCACGCTGTCGCCCCGCTTCACTCCGACGGTCAGGCTCTCGCCGGCACCGGCCTCCAACAGGAGCGCGACGGCGTCCTTGTTGAGCGCGGTAGCAGCCTGAAAGAGGGGAGTCTCGCCGTTCTTGTCCACCACGTTTACGTCTGCCCCCTTGCTGATCAGCAGGCTCGCCATGGGAGTGGGACAACGAAGCGCCTCGAAGAGCGGCGTGCGTCCGCCGCCGTCCCGGCCATTGACGTCAGCGCCCTTGGCAATCAGTTCGACGGCTGTATCCAGCACAGTGCTTTGCCATCGGGTGATACCATCATGCTTGGCGTAACTCAGAGCCGCTTGATGAAGCGGCGTGGATCGATGCGCCAGAACCACGGCATTGACCGGAAATCCCTTCTTCATCGCCTCAGCCAGTTTTGCCTCATCCCTGTTCCACATAGCCTCGAGGAATAGCTGCAGAGTTGCATTGTCGGTTTCCTCACTGGTAGAACTGTTTGAGGAACGCGGGCTTGGACTTTTGCCTCCTGTTTCACTTGCCTTGTCCTTGCACCCGACCAGAAGCAGGATTGGCGTAATGGCGGCGAGGATAAGAACTGCGTTGACCTTCATTCGAATCTCCTCTACACAGCATCCTGCGATATAATAAGAGACGATCGCGTCCGACGCGATATCGCGGTCACGCCGGCACGCGTCACCGACTCTCCCGTAACGTTCAATCTCAGGCCCAAGAGTCCCACGGTGTCACTGCGGCCTCGGTGCGCGATTGTAGAGCCGCAGCGAGATAAATGCAAACACAAATCTTCACAGCGGTGGATCGCACGCAACACGGGAGAGACCATCCACGGATTGGATTGGCTGCCCGGCC
>CBFDBY010000186.1:0-7792 GCA_965603165.1 uncultured Phycisphaerae bacterium | reverse complement strand
AGACGGCGTGCAGAAGATGTGTCTTGCCCAGGCCGGCGTTACCGTACAGGAACAGCGGATTATAGGTCGTCCCCAAAGCTTGGCTGACGGCGAAACAACTGGCGTGAGCCAGCCGGTTGCTCGGCCCGACCACAAAATTCTCGAACGTATAGTCGGGATGCAGGGCGGGCCCCGCCGGCACGCTCAGAACGGACGCCTGCAAATCGTCGACGCCGTTGACGAGGAAATCCACGGTCACCAGATGGCCCGTAATCTGCTGGGCCGCACGCGTGAAGCTCGCTCTGCAGTTCTGATCGAGAAAGCCGACGCTCGCGTCATTCGGACAGCCAATGCCAATCGAGCCCCCGTCGAACCGGAGGACCTGGAGCTCGTCGAACCACTTGCGCGCATTCGCCGGGTCCAGCGCCCTGGCCCGTTCCACGATGTCAACGAAAATGCTCTGCACTTCACGAGCAGACAAAACGATCTTCCTTCAGAACATTAGCCCCCGCACGTGGGGCACACTCGAACGTCGCTATTAAACCGCAAATCCGAGAATTGTCAAAGGAATCCGTCCGGCCGTCCCACAAACCCAAGGCGGCAAGAATGCGCGATGCGAGCGATCCCCACAGCACGGGCGGGATTTCGCAGGGCCAGCCTTGCTTTTTTCCCAAATGCCGGTACCATCGGCGGCGAATCGAACGTGGAGCCCGCCGCAGACCGTTCCTGCGACGGGGCGATACGGAATTCCAGGTATGGGTGCCTACGATGGGGATATTCTCCAAAACGGCGGAATACTTCAAGGACCGGCTCGGCAAGACGCGGAGCAAGATCAACAGCTCGCTCTCGGCCGTGCTCAGTCTCGGCCGCAAAATCGACGACGACCTGCTCGACGAGCTTGAAGAAACGCTGATCAGCGACGACATCGGCGTCGAGACCACGGACAAGCTCATCTCCGAGCTGCGCGACGCCTACCACGACCGCAAGATCGCCCGGTCCGAGGAAGTAATCCCGTTCCTGAAGGAGCACATGAAGGGCTACTGGCCGCAGCGCGACCGGCAACTGCACACCGCCGAGACCGGCCCGACCGTCGTTCTCGTGGCCGGCGTCAACGGGACCGGCAAGACTACCAGCATCGCCAAGCTGGCTCATATCTTCCATCGCAACGGCAAGAACGTCATCGTGGCGGCGTGTGATACGTTCCGCGCCGCCGCCGTCGAGCAGTTGAGCATCTGGGCCGAGCGGATCGGCGTCCAGATCGTCAAGCACAAGACCGGCAGCGACCCCGCCGCCGTCGCCTTCGACGCCTGCGAAGCGGCCGTCGCGCGCGACGCCGATATCCTGATCCTCGACACGGCCGGAAGACTGCACACCAAGAAAGACCTCATGCTGCAGCTCACGAAGATCCGCGACGTCGTCGCCCGCAAGATCCCCGATGCCCCACACGAAGTGCTCCTCGTCCTCGACGCGACGACCGGGCAGAACGCCATCTCGCAGGCGCAACTGTTCACCGAGGCGATCAACGTCACGGGCATCTTCTTAGCCAAACTCGACGGCACGGCCCGCGGCGGAATCGTCATCGCCATCAAGGACCGCCTCGACATCCCCGTCAAGTTCATCGGCCTGGGCGAGAAACCCGAAGACATCGCCGAGTTCGATCCCGGGACCTTCGTCGAGGCCCTCTTCGCGCCGACTCAATAAACCAGGCGTCCATATAGAAGGAGGCAAGGTCATGAGATCTCTCACGAGCGGACTCGCTGTGCAATACGCAACTCTCTTATCGGTCGCGCTCTGGAGCGTTCAGGCCGCGGCGGCGGTCGAGCACCAGGAGGGTCAGCACTTCAAGCCGTTCATCTGGCCGTCGCAGCCGCCGGCCGATTGCCCCTTCGAACAATCCACAGACATCGTCGGAATCGCCTTCACCGGCGTGCACAGCGATTATTACGTCGCCGACACGTGGTACCCGAGTTGGGCCTCCGACGGCAACCTGTACTCGCCCTGGACGGACGGGTCCACGCCGCGTGCCGACGGGTCCCGCGAGAACTCCAACAGCGGCGTCGGCCCGCACGCGACGACGGGACAGGCCGTGATGATCGGCGACGACCCGCTGAACCTGAAGATCGTCAGCCTCGGCCTGACCAAAGGCGACGCTTCCCCCTACCGCGGCCGCTATCCCTGCGGCAGCCTCGTCCACAACGGCATCTGGTATTACGGCACATACTGCCTGGCGCCCGAGGGCCTTACGCGCTACGGCGACCAGGCCTTCAACTGGCCCTGGCTGGGCCCGCTCGTCGGCTTTCGCACTTCGACCGATCTCGGCAAGACCTGGACCGACACGCCGCACACGCCGGCAAAGCCCCTCTTCGGCGAGACCGGCATGTGGGGATACCCCGTAAGAATCGGCTCGCCCCACTTCGTCGACTTCGGCAAGAACATGGAGCACTCGCCGGACGGCAAGGCCTACCTCGTCGCCCACGGCGCCCCCGAGCCCGACCCGAAGCCTCGCTTCGGCAACCTGAGCTGGATCAGCGGCGATCAGATCTACCTGCTCCGCGTCACGCCGAGCGTGGAGAACATGAACGACGCCTCAAAGTACGAATTCTTCGCCGGCCCCGACGCCGCCGGCCAGCCGAGGTGGACGAGTGATTTCTCGCAAATCAAGCCCCTCATCGACTGGAACAACAACTGCGGCTGCGTCACCGCTACGTATAACGCCCCACTGAAGAAGTTCCTCGTGTGCGTCACCGACGGCTGGCCCACCTGCGCGAAGATGAACTCGTACATCCTCGAAGCCGACACCCTCACCGGCCCGTGGCGGCTCGTCACTTACATGAAGGACTTCGGGGAGCAGGGCTATTTCCTGAACATCCCGACGAAGTTCATCAGCGATGACGGCCGCACCGCCTGGCTCTGCTATTCCGGCAACTTCGCCAAAGACTGGCGCGGCGAGGTCATGCAGGAGAACCCTCCCGGCAGTCACTACGGCCTCGTCCTCCAACAAGTCCGCCTCCTCAACCAAACCACCCGCCGCAAATATGCGCAGTAGCCCTGCGGCTTGTACAGGCGTAGACTACAGCAAGTGTGTGCCCGCGCAGCAAGATGATTGAGAGAAACAGTTGCTGTTTCGCTCAGTCTGCGGTAGAATAAAACGATACCAACAATAGTTGGATAAGATGTGGCACGACCGATGAGAACAGACAAGATCGACCGCAGAGTGGGGGACATGGTGTGTGCGATCCATCTGGCCCCTGCCACACATAGGAGAGGCAAATGGATAGCTCGCTAAGCGGGAAGGCAAAAGAACTTGAGATTGCGTCGATGCTTGTCGATGCAGGTTTTTACGTCTATTGGCCGTTTGTTGACACAGGATTCGACCTTGTTATCACAAATGACAAAGGAGAGCATTTTATCCCTATACAGGTCAAATACTACAAAAAAACCCCTGCCCTTGGTCTCACAAAGAGCCATGCAGCCAAGTTCGAAGGGGAAAAGGTCTTTCTTGCCTTCCTGATCGGGAAAGGGCCAGAGCGGCGGCTGTGGCTTCTTCCCTTCGAACGATGGAGAAAATTGGCTGTCGATAAGCGTAGAAAAGACAACATGTTGTATGTGACGATATCTAAGAATGAGAAGAAATTGGAAGCCTTTGAAGGCAAGAATGGCCTGGGCTTACTGCGCAAGGCGTTCAACGACAGGAAGTGACTGATTGAGCCATCAGGACAGAAGGTGCGTATGACCAGTTGCAGCACTGAATTGCCCCCAGTGCGCATTGCCCATACATTCTCTGCGGGCTGCAATTGGGTATCGCATGAAAGGTGAATTGACATGGCAATTCCGAAGCATCAGTTCGTGGTTGACGACAGCGGCGAGAGGAAAGCCGTCATATTGGATATCGCAGAGTACCAGAAACTGATCGAGGAGGCGGAGGAGCTGGAGGCGATTCGCGCCTACGACGCAGCCAAGGCGGCGGGGGATGAAGCCATTCCGTTCGAGCAAGCCATCACTGAGATCGAGCGGAGCCGTCAGTGATGTACGCGCTTGCAATTCTACGGCGTGCACAGAAAGAACTCTCGAACCTCCCTCAGGAGCACTACGTTCGGGTACGCGATGCCATCCGGCAGCTTGCCCGGGAGCCGAGGCCCAGTGGCTCGAAGAAACTGGCCGGACGCGAGGGGTGGCGAATCAGGGTCGGCTCATATCGCGTGGTCTACGAGATCGATGATCCCAATCACGTGGTCACTGTTATGCACATAGGCCATCGACGAGACGTCTATCGCTAACTGCCGAGTGAGGGTCCACCCGACTGCACATGGCGGATGTCCTGCTGCACCGGGCTCGGCTGTTTCGCGACAAGGCGGCGCTGGCCGAGGCGCGGAAGCTGATCGACGAGTGCCGCTACCACCGCCGGGACGCGGAATTGGCCGACGCCGAAGAAGCGGCCAAAAGCTGGTAAAACGGAGCGATCACTCGCGAAGCGACGCATTCGCGTTCAACAAGAAGGGAATTTGCCATGTGTGCAAAGTCATTCATCGGGCGAGTGCTCACGACGGCGTTCTGTATCTTGGCAGCCGCGAGCGGCGTGGCTGTGGGGCAAGAAGTGCCGGAGCCGAAGGCGGTGCCGCGGTTGCAGATTGTGCCGCAGCCTGACGGGCAGGCGTCGTTTCAGCGGGACGGCATGGAGATCACGCGGTATCACTTCGGCCCGGGGCTAAATCGGCCGTTTCTCTTTCCCATCATCGGGCCGGCGGGCCGGAGCCTCACGCGTATGGGACATCCACACGACCCCGAGTCGCACAGCCATCACAATTCCGTCTGGATCTCACACAACGACGTGGGCGACGTAGACTTCTGGAGCGACCGGCGGCTCGGGACAATCCGGCACAAACGCATCGTTCAGTATGAGGACGAGGGGAAGAGGTCCACGATCACGGCCGACAATGAGTGGGTGGATAAAGATGGGAAGGTCCTGCTGAGTGAGACTCGGCGGATCGGCGTCGTGCTGCTGGAAGGCAAAGAGTGGCTGCTCGTGATCGACTCGACGTTTGCGGCGAAAGACAAACCCGTCACGCTCGGCAAGACGCCGTTCGGCGTGATCGGCGTGCGAATGGCCAAGACCATCGGGGTCAACGACGGCGGCGGGCGAATTCGCAACTCCGAGGGCGGCGTCAACGAAAAGGAAATCTTCTGGAAGCGCGCCCGCTGGGTGGATTACTCCGGGGCCATCGAAAACGGTACAATCGAGGGCATCACGCTGTTCGACCATCCGGGCAACCCGAATCACCCGTCGCATTTCCACGTCCGCAACGACGGCTGGATGGGCGCGTCGCTGACGTTCGAAGGGCCGCGAGAGATTCCCCGGGGCCAGGTGCTTCACCTGCGGTACGGCCTGTACGTCCACAGCGATATGAAGCTCGCTGCCGACATCGAGAAACAGTGGAAACGCTTTGCCGACATGCCGTAGAAGGAGGCCGAAAAAATTCCCGGAAATACGCCATTTCTCACGATTCTCTCATGGTCTGGCTGTTATCATAGTTGTCCACGAGCGTGGAGAACGTCGGGCGGCCTGGCCGCTGTGGCAGACCGCAGAGATCGTGAGCGTTGTGCATAAGGAGACTTGAGATGAAGTCGAGACACGCGAGATTAGCCGTTGTGCTGCTGGTTGCCGGCCTGGCCGTTGCCATCGCGGCCGTTGCCACACAACAGGTTGTAGACAATGAGAGAGAGGTTTCAATCGAGGAAGTGCCTGCCGACGTTATGACGACTATCCTTGCAGAGGCCGACGGCGCCGACATCGGCGAAATCGAGATGGAGACCGAGGACGGTCAGATTATCTACGAAGCGGAGGTCATCATCGACGGCCAGGAGGTCGATATCGAGGTCGCAGCCGACGGGACCTTGCTCGGCAAGGAAGCGGACGAGGACGATGATGACGACGAAGCCGATGACGACGACGAGGAGGAAGAGGAAGAGATCGTCTCGCTGGATGCGGTCCCCGCTGCGGTTAAGGCGACGATCGAGAAAGAGGCGGCCGGCGCCGAGATCAGAGAAGTCGAGATGGAAGCCGAGGACGGCGTGACGGTCTACGAGGCCGGAGTGACCATCGACGGTCAGGAGGTAGACATCACAGTGGCGGCCGATGGAGCGCTCCTCGGCAAAGAGGTGGAAGACGAAGACGAGGATGACGACGACTAACCGAGTTCCATTGACCAACGGCGTGTTGTAGGATATATGGTGCCCTGTGGACATCTCCGGCCTGTGGGCGACGGCGTGTACAGGGCACCCGCTGTTTCCCATGGGTTAGAATCGTACGATAGGAGATTCGTATGAACCTTAAGCCAAGTTGCGCTCGTGTGGCGCTCATTTCTCTCGCGTGTATCACAGCACTGGTCGCGGTGGGTCTCTGGTCCCGGGCCGCGGCACAAGAGAGGAAGGTCGTCGTCCAGCCCTCGGATCTGCCGGCCTTCGTGGAAAAGGCCCTCCGCAAGGCGTTTCCAGACGGACAGATCGTGGCCGTTCAGAAGGAGGTCGAAGGCGAGGATCCGGGCCAGTACGACGTAGACGTGCGCTCCGATGGCAAGGAGTACGAGGTTGAGGTTTCCCCCGAAGGGAAGGTCATTGAGATCAAGGAGAAAGCACCCGCCGAACGGGCTGCGCATTCCGAAGACAAGAAGTGGACGGATTCCTTCCATCAGGAAGACTGCACGTTCTCTTCGTCGGGCAGAAATCGATTCTTCATTCTGCAACCCGGCCATCAGCTTGTGCTGGAAAGCGATGAAGAGAAGGTGGTGATCACCGTCCTGGATGAAACGAAGAGAATCGGCGGCGTGAACACGAGAGTGGTGGAAGAGCGGGAAGAACAGGGCGGGAAGCTCAAGGAGGTGTCGAGGAATTTCTTCGCCATCTGCAAAGAGCACGATGACGTGTTCTACTTCGGAGAAGAAGTGGACGACTACGAAGACGGCAAGATCGTCGGGCATTCGGGCGCATGGAGAGCGGATGAGAAGGACTCGAAGGCGGGCATTATCATGCCTGGGACGGTCCTGTTGGGGGCTCGACACTATCAGGAGATCGCGCCGAACGCCAAGGACCGAGCGGAGATCCTGGCCGATGACGTCACGATGACGACGCCGGCGGGCACGTTCAAGAACTGCATAAGAGTCGAGGAGACCTCCGGGCTCGATCCCGACGAGAAATGCTATAAGACGTATGCACCGGGCGTGGGTCTCATCCAGGATGAAGATCTGCTCTTGACCAGATACCGGGAGGGGAAACCGTCTCAGGATCGAAAAGCGAAATGAGCCCAACGACGCAAATAAGGATAAAACGGCTTGCTTTTCCTTGCGCTCTTGGTGTGTCATGCGTTTGCTGCTCATAGAAGACTATCGGCCTCTGCGAGAATCCCTGACGAAGGGACTTCGCGAGGCAGGCTTTGCGGTCGACAAGACCGGTGACGGCCGGGAGGGGCTGTGGTACGCAACGAGCAACGACTACGACGTGGTGATCCTCGACCTCATGCTGCCCGGCATGGACGGCCTTGACATTCTCAAGAAGATTCGAAGCGGGGGCCGGGAATGTCACGTCCTGATCCTGACGGCGAAAGACACCGTGCAGGACCGCGTCACCGGCCTGGAGCTCGGGGCCGATG
Organism: uncultured Phycisphaerae bacterium; assembly: GCA_965603165.1. Lineage (GTDB taxonomy): Bacteria > Planctomycetota > Phycisphaerae > Sedimentisphaerales > Anaerobacaceae > PLanc-01. The sequence goes on along the minus strand of CBFDBY010000186.1, from coordinate 171 downwards.
ACTACCTCGTCAAACCGTTCGCCTTCGAAGAGCTCCTGGCACGCATTCGCGCGCTGTTGCGCCGCAGCTATCAAGAGAAGAGCCCCCGCATCAAGATCAAAGACTTGGCCATCGACCTAGTGCCGTTTCCAGTGAGCGAGTTTCGTGACATCGTGATTCATCGTAACAGTT
>CBFDBY010000185.1:0-7866 GCA_965603165.1 uncultured Phycisphaerae bacterium | reverse complement strand
AGTTCATACGATTACGCCGACCCTAGGTTCAATAAATTATGCTCCAATTAGTAATATGTAAGACGCGACCCCAGTTCTTCCCCAACTCTTTCTCTCTTATGAAGAACTGAGTACCTCCACCAGCAGATCATTCCACTTCAGCAAGTCACGGAGCGTGTACGCTCCGGTGAGGCCGAGGCCGGCGTACTCGCCGTTCGCAGTGTAGAGGAGTCGCCTATAGTTTGCTCCGATTCCCATAAAGGGCACTGGGAACATCTGGATCACTCGCAAGTTTGAATCGGAGGGTAAGTCCAAGAACCAACTCTCGTTTACTGGAAATAGCAGGTCGTAGGACCGGAGTGCATTTGGTATTTCTGCAACTGGTATTCCCGTCTTCTCGGATAGGTTGGCGTACTCCTCCGCCTCCTTGTCCTTGAGAATGAAACCACCAAACAGCCACAAGAACCACTGCCAGAAGATGGGGTATAGGTGGAAATACTTGTCCTTGGCAATCTGTTCCAGTCCCTTTCGGAAAGGCGCCGGAAGTATGTCGAAGAGCGTCAATGTGCGCCCGCCGACTTTCCACACAACCATATCCGCGGCGCGTCGTTTATCGCCAGCACGTTTGAACAGCGTGTAATCGACTGCATTTGTCAGAATGGCCAACCTGGCTCGATGTTCAACAAATGCAGATAGCTGGATATCGGTGTACTGACACTTATAGAACGTCTTTATGTAGATCTCGCGGGGTATGCTATCATACTCGTGCTCAAACGGCTCTCCGTCTATTTCATGAGCACATTTGGCTGAAACGTGGGGATTCTCTTGGAATGCCGAATACAACTCGCTGATTCGCTGCACCAGATTCTCAGTGAAGAACAACTCACTATTGACCTTCGGCGGGAAACCGGGGGAAACCGGGGACAGTCACCCTTTTGTAGCCATCATAATAGGTGGCTGTCCCCGTTATCCGCCATCATAATAGGTGGCTGTCCCCGTTATCCGCCGTTATCCGCGGACGGCTCGGACGAAGGGCTGCGGCAGTCGGACGGCTTGCCTGACGATGGTGTTCAAACTGGCCCAGTGTGCCGAGAGACAGTGGCGCCGGCTCAATGGCGCCGCACGGCTGGCCGAGGTGATTCGAGGTGTTGTATTCGTCGATGGACTCAAGGAGAAGGCCGCTTGATCATGCAGGAGATGGCGAGCCCATGGTTTGAAACAGTGGAATCGCCTTCGGCGATGCGGAAGGACTTTTCAAGCACCCCCCAACCGAAGCCAGATCTTGGGCAAGGCCTGGTCGCAGGCTACGGCACGTCGCTGGACTGCCTTTGGCTGAATCTGGCTTTGGAGGCTGGGTTGATGAAAAGTCAAAACAGCTCCGCGAAGCGGACGCCGAATATCTCATCCACAACATTTGACAATAGCTCATCGGCAAGTTCGCCATTGCCTACACACTTCTGCCATTGGAGAGAACTGAGGCACTCTTCGATGACTGGGCCACACGACGGATTGAGGCCATACGAATCGAAGATGTTCCCGGTCACTGGTACGAGCTACTTTTCGACATGCTCGCCGGTGGGCGCACGTTTGAACAGATCAACTTCGCAGACCTCGCCATCATCACGTTCAACTATGATCGGTCTCTGGAGTTCTATCTACACACGGCCCTACGGAACTCGTACGGCAAAACCGACAAGGAAGTGGCGGATAAGTTGGACGAGTTGCGCCTCATTCACGTGCATGGCAGTCTCGGTCGTTTGCCCTGGCAGCCTGATATAGCGTCCGCCATCGTACCGTTTGGCTCTTGTGCCAATGTCTACGAGGCGACCAAAAGCCTCAAGATACTGCATGAAACGACAGACGAGTCGCCGGAGTTCGAGGAGGCACGCAACCTAATCAGGCAAGCTCAGCACGTGTATTTTCTCGGCTTCGGCTTTCACAGCGCTAATCTGAGACGACTTGGCGTGAACGATGCGGGATTTCCGGGTGTGGTCCGCGGAACAATCCAGGGGCTCGCTCCCACCGTGAGAAACCGGGTCGCAGAGGAGTTTACCGTCCTCTCATCCTTGCACTCGATTGCCTCCCCCACAGAGCTATGGCAGGACAAGGACGTTTACAACTATCTCCGCGATCATGTCAGCCTATGATCTCAGCCACCGTTTGGATTGCAGGGAGCCAGGCGTTCTTGCAGCCGTAACACATTGCCACCGGCGGGCCCGTCAGAACTGCACGTCGGCTTCTATGCGCTGGGGAGGAAAACGGGTCAGGTTGTGATTCTTGCAGTCATACCGCTGTAGGTTTTCTGTTGGCGTTCCTTGGCCCTTGCCATGACGGGCCGCGCTTCGTAGGGAGAGACAGAGGGCGAGTCTTGGATATTGGCCATGTAGGGTGGGCTCCGCCCACCAATGCAAGAAGCATGGATGATGGTCCTTGTCCATCTCACGCGATTCGACCCATTCGAGTCGATCTTATTCGCCGCAAGCAGAAGGTGGAAAACAGTTGGGCGGAATGTCGGCTTGTTCGTCACAATGACAAAGCCAATCCTCACTGTAATACCCTTGCCTCACCCACCGGTGGAAGCTGGAGTGCGGCCAAGCGTGCGGACACCGCGCGAGGCCGTGCTTGACGGGATTGTAGTGGATGTAGTTGACGTGATGGATCATGTCGTCTTCGTCGCGGATCGTGTGCTCCCAGAAGCGTTTTTGCCAGACGCCTCGCTCCCGATGGCTCCGCCGCGACGGCGAAACGACAACCTCGCTGCCGCTGTTGGCCAGCCACTTCTTGGAGAACAGCATTTTGATGCGCGCCCAACGCATGGAGAAATCACTGTCGCCTTCCGGGAGTTTCCAGATACAGTGCAAATGGTCCGGCAGCAGGACGATGGCTGTGATCTCAAACGGGTGCTGGGTCTGGACCTGGCGGATGGCCGCGTGCAGACACCGTCGAGCCGACAGACCCAAGAGCAAAGAGCGCCTCCGCTCGGTGACAACCGTGAAGAAGAACATCCCGCCCGGTTGGAATACACGTCGATAGTCCGCCATAGCACTCGGCACAAGACAAGCCGTTCCCGTCGCACTGCGCAACACTGTGTCCATTTGACCGCAAATATGCGAAGCAGACAAGAACAAGATCGGAGCCTTGCATCGTTGGCAACGAAGATGGTGGGCGTAGCCCACCCTACATGACAGGCTCTCGGTAGGGTGCGCTCCGCACACCGGTTCCCTGGAGGGTGTTCATACAGCTACTCCGGGGGTGGTTCGGTGTTGGCTTGCTTTGGGGGCTGGGGATCGGGTAGAATCCTTGCCGCAAACGTTGGCATGAGCATGGATTCTATGGGTGGACCGAATGCCGCAGGAGAAAGATAACAAGCCGGACCAGTCGGAGATTCTTCAGTTCGCCTCGCTGATCGCCCATCAGCTTCAGTCGCCTATCAGCACCATTCACACGATTCTGGACGTGCTGGCGGCCGAGCTGGCGGGACCGCTCACGGCCAAGCAAAAGGACCTGGTCGCCCGGGCGAATATCCGGTGCGATGAGGGGGTTGCGACCGTACGGCGGATGTTAGCCATTGTCTCGGCGCTGAGCCGGCGCGAGGAGATTGGGGGCGTCATCGACGTCGCCGCCATCATCCGCAGCGCGCAGACTCGCTACGAGGAAAAGGCGCTGCAGTTTGACGTGACCTTCACGGCCGAGACGGATAGCGAGTCGTTCTACGTTCGCGGGACCGAGCCTGCGATGGCCGAGGTGCTCGATGCGCTGGTGGACAACGCGTTCAAGTACACGCCCGCTCATGGGCAGGTCAGGCTGGTCGTTTCGGCCGTTCCGGAAGAGAAGATCGTGCGGATCTCCATCGCGGATTCCGGCGTCGGGATTGCCGAGGGCATGCGCGAGAAGGTCTTCGAGCCGTTCTATCGCACCCCGGCCGCGAGAGGTTCGACACGGGCCGGGATCGGGCTCGGACTCTCGTTCGTCAAGGCGGTGGTCGACGAGCTCGGCGGCACCGTGCGGGCGGGCAAGGCCGACTTGGGCGGCGCCGAGATTGCGATCCGCCTTCCCATGGCCGAGCGCAGCGAGATCGACAGATTGGAGGAGGCGGCCAAGTCCAGCCCGCTGCGCGTGGTCATCGTCGGGGGCGTGGCGGCCGGTCCGAAGGTGGCGGCCAAGGTGATTCGGCTCGTGCCGCGGGCGAGTGTCACGGTCGTGGAGAAGGGCGAGTTTCTGTCCTACGCCGGCTGCGGGCTGCCCTACTACATCTCCGGGCAGGTGACGAACCACGCCGAGCTGATGAGCACGCCCATGGGTGTTCTGCGCGACGCCGTTTTCTTTCAGAAGGTCAAGAACGTGCGCATCATGAGCCGCACGGAGGCGATGGAGATCGACCGCAAGGGCAAACGGGTTCGCATCAAGGACCTCGCCGACGGCCGCGAGTCGTGCCTGGAGTACGACAAGCTCATGCTCGCGACGGGTGCTTCGCCCATTCGGCCGTCGATCCCCGGCCACGATCTGGGGAACATCTTCTGCCTGCACGGCGTTCAGGACGCCGAGGGGATCAAGGCCGTGCTGTCCGGCGGAAAGGCGAAGGATGTCGTCATCGTCGGCGGCGGGCTGATCGGCATGGAGACGACCGAAGCCCTGGTCAGCAGCGGGTGCCGAGTGACCATCGTCGAGCGGCTGCCGTATACCTTGCGGATCCTGGACCCCGAGATCGCACGGCTGGTCGAGCTGCACCTGGAGTCGAAGGGAGTCAAGGTCCTCACGAATACGACGGTAGAGTCTTTCGAGGGAGACGACAAGGTTCGCAGCGTCGTGACGGACAAGGGGACGCTGTCGGCGGACGCGGTGATTATGGGCATCGGCGTTCGGCCCAATACCGCGCTGGCCCGAAGAGCCGGCCTGCAAGTCGGCGAGACGGGCGGTATCAAGGTGGACGAGCGCATGCGCACATCGGACCCGGATATCTATGCGGCCGGCGACTGCGTGGAATGCGTCGATATTCTCACCGGTCGGCCCTGCTATGTGCCCCTGGGGTCCACGGCCAACAAGCAGGGACGGGTAGCCGCGATCAATATCTGTGGCGGGCAGGATACGTTCCCGGGCGTCCTCGGAAGCACGATCTGCAAGGTCTTCGACTATTGCTTGGCCCGAACCGGACTGACGGAGGCGGCCGCGAGGGAGCTGGGGTATAAGGTGACCATCGCACTGGCGCCCGCACCGGACCGGGCCAACTACATGCCGACGGCGAAGATGCTGATGCTCAAGATCGTCGTCGATAGTGACACGCGTCGGCTTCTCGGCGTGCAGGCGGTGGGGCCCGGCGCCGGCGACAAGCGAATCGACGTGGCCGCCACCGCGATCGCCGGAGGCATGACGGTCGATCAATTAGCCAACCTCGACCTGAGCTATGCGCCGCCGTATTCTCCGGCCATGGACAACCTGATCACGGCCGCCAATATCGCGAGGAACAAGCTGGACGGGCACATGGTGGGCGTATCGGCGGCGGACGTGCACAGGATGCTCGCCGAGAAGAAAGACTTCACGTTTCTCGATGTTCGCACGCCGGGGGAGCATGCGCAAATCCGGCTGCCCGGCGCCATCCTCATTCCGTTGTCCACCCTGCGCGGACGGCTGGATGAGATCCCCCGGGACAAGGAGGTCGTGACATTCGGTCAAATCTCACTGCGCGGCTACGAGGCGTCCTTGATTCTCCGAGCGGCGGGCTTCCCGCAGGTCCGCGTTCTGGACGGGGGCATCGCTATGTGGCCCTATGAGAAGCTGCCGTGAGCGTTCCGGCCTCCGGCCGCCACGGCGATGTGCGCATGTGAGTTGACGCGAAGCGCGAACTGCCGACCGTTGTCCGACTGGCTCCCGGCGCGACGCCATAGAAGAAGAATAGGCTGCGCAGTAAGGCAGCGCAGCCCGAAAGTGACTTGACTCTCCGGCAGTGGGCTACAGCGCTCTGCGTCTGCGGAGCCAGCCAATAAGGCCCGTGCCCATGGCGCCGAGCAGAAGGGCCCCTGGTGCGGGAATCGGGCGGGTGGTAATCCTCGCCCACAGGAGCGTGCGGTTGGTCCCGCCCTCCGGCGACTGGAACTGCCCCTCCAGACTGCCGGCATCGGGCCCAAAGCCCAGGAGTTCCAGCGTGTACTGCGTGCCCCCGATGGTGCAGCTCTCGCACGGAAACGAGCTCGGGAAGAGAATATAATCGTCCTGCGGCGTGGGAGAGTTCAGCGTTTCATTGATGCTGAATGTGAAAAGAAAAGAGTCGTCGAGGCCGGACGGATCGCTGAACTCCAGGTTGATCGTCAGATCGACGGCTGTCGCGTGCGTGCCGAATTCGATCGGCTGGTTGAAATGCCGAAGCTGTCCCAACTCGAACGCGTCGCCGACAACCAACGTCCCCCCCAATGCGCCCGTGAACCCAAGACCGCTTTGCCCGTTGCCTACATCCACACCCCACCAGATCTGATCGGACTCGTTGTTGCCATACCCGCCGGCGTCCTGATTATACAGGTAGTTGATAGGGTCGCCACCTGTGGGGTTGCTCCATTCACCCCCCACGCTGGACAGAGTCAACGCACTGGCGGGATTGACGCCCGCCAGAAGCGACATCAAAACCATTGCTGTAATTAACCGTCTCATACTCTTCTTGCCTCCGAATTGCATTCTCAACAGAATCCGCAGCCGCCGCGGTGTTGCGTACGAATCGCGGCCGCACAAATTCACCTCCTTGACGGTACCTCCTTTCAGGCCCTCTGTTAATTCCCGGAGGACCCGCCCGGGATGCGAAACCAATTTACAGGTCAAGCGTGCTTTGCATCGGCGTGGCTGCAGCGCGGAGTGATTCCTACAGGCGTGCTCGTGCAAAGGCCCAACTTCTTACCGTCCCTGGTCATCGGCAATCTCTTGCACTGTGAATATACTCTTCAACGGGGAGACAACAGCGTAGCGGAATCCGAGGCTCTTCCTGAATCCTCGTTGCATTCCCCACTCCACGATCCGAGTTGTCATGAAACATTCTCCCCGGTCGATCTACGATTTTGTACAACGACGCTCGACATGTCAAGCCCGAATCCGATAATAAAATATATTATGGGTAAGATCTGCCGTGCCAGAGACGACTGTCGCCGCTTTCACGACTGGCATGAAACTGGCGTGAAATGTCAAAACGGGGGCGTTGCGGCAACCCTGTTTTCTTATTCACCCTAACTATCCAGTTGCGGGTGCGCCTATGTTAAGGTGGCGAATATTGTGTGCGTCGGGGGTCGCGCGTCGGGGCGCGGATCACGGCGCGCGAGTCCCGACGTTCTGCCCGACCGCCTTGGGAAAATTCAGATACGCGAATGCGCCGAATCTTGCGAAGGCCTCTCGGTCGTAGACCCGGGCCGCCTCGACCTCGTCGTCGAACCGGCCGCAGTACAGGTTCTCGTCGTTGCAGCGGACGTACACGACCCACTTCTTCTTCTGCTTGTCACGAGAGACGCCCTTATACTTCGAGCTCTTACCCGTCGGCCGGGTATTCCACAAGTTCTGCTGTTGCGTGCAGACGCGCAGGTTGCTGCGCCGATTGTTGAGCCCGTCGCCGTCGATATGATCGACGACCATCCCCTTCGGCGGGTTCATGAGGAAGCGATGCATGGCGATGTGCCGCCCGTTCTCGTTGCGGCAGGCGTACAGCCGCCGACCCGACCGCGAGATGCACCAATTGTACTGGCTGAGACGCTCGTAATCCTCGACGCTGACGACCGCGAACTTGCCCTGGGTCAGCGGGATGTAGCGGCTGTGCTCGTCCGGCGGCGGCGGGGCGGGCAGCCGCACCACGCGATTGCGCTTCACGCGAAAGTTCTCACAGCGATCCGTCCGCTCCACGAGCGTCGCCTGGCCCGGCCT
>CBFDBY010000184.1:0-8005 GCA_965603165.1 uncultured Phycisphaerae bacterium | reverse complement strand
TCGCTGAAGAAGCGCTGTGCCGCCTTCGACGAAGAAGTAATGGCCGATCTCGCCAAGGCCGGCGGCGAGAAATACGCGAAGCTGGCGGCGCTGGCGTATCGGCAGTGTTTCGCGGCGGGCAAGTTCGTCGCCGACGACAATGGCCAGCCGATCTCCTTCTGCAAGGAGAACCACTCCAACGGCTGCATCGGCACGTCCGACGTGTTCTATCCGATGGCCCCGCAGTTCCTGCTCTTCGGTCCGTCGGTGGCCAAGTCGTTCCTCGTGCCGTTCATGAACTACGCAGCCTCCGACCGCTGGAAGTTCCCCTTCGCCCCGCACGATCTCGGCCAGTACCCGCACGCCAACGGCCAGCGCTACGGCGGCGGCGAACGCTCCGAGGAAAACCAGATGCCCGTCGAGGAGAGCGGCAACCTGCTCATCCTCATGGCCGCCGTCGCACACATGGAGGGCAATGCCGATTTCGCAGGTCTCTATTGGCCGCAACTCGAGAGGTGGGCCGAGTATCTCAAGGCCAAGGGCTTCGATCCCGAGAACCAGCTCTGCACCGACGACTTCGCCGGCCACTTGGCCCATAACGTGAACCTCTCGGCCAAAGCCATCTGCGGCCTCGGCGCATTCGCGAAGCTGTGTGACATGCGCGGCGAGACGGCCAAGGCGGCCGAGTATTCCAAACTGGCGAAACAGTTCGCCGCCCGCTGGATGACCGAGGCCGACGACGGCGATCATTACCGCCTGGCCTTCGACAAGCCCGGCACGTGGAGCCAGAAGTACAACCTCGTATGGGACCGCATCCTGGGGCTGAACCTCTTTGACCGCGAGATCGCGCGGACGGAAATGGCCTTCTACCGCAAGACGCAGAACAAGTACGGGCTGCCGCTCGACAATCGCTCGCTCTACACGAAGCTCGATTGGATCCTGTGGACCGCCACGCTCACGCAGGATCGCGGCGACTTCGAAGCGCTCGTCGAGCCGGTGTTCCGCTTCCTCAACGAGACGCCCGACCGCGTGCCGATGACCGACTGGTACTTCACGCACGACGCCCGACGGCGCGGCTTCACCGCCCGTCCGGTCGTGGGCGGCGTGTTCCTCCAGATGCTCTACGACAAGGCCGTCTGGCAGAAGCACGCGGGCCGGGATAAGACGAAAGCCGCCGGCTGGGCGCCCATGCCCAAGCCGCCCGTGCTCGTCAGCGTCGTCCCGACGGCGCAGGATGAGCCGGTCGTCTGGCGCTACACGACGCGCCGGCCTGCCCGCGGATGGTTCGAGCCGGACTTCGACGCCGGCGCGTGGCAGGAAGGCAAGAGCGGCTTCGGCACCCGCGGCACGCCCGGCGCGGTCGTCAACACCGTGTGGGACTCGCGCAGCATCTGGCTGCGACGCGAGTTCACCTTGCCCGAAGGTAAATGGGACAACGTCGGCCTGAACGTCCATCACGACGAGGACGTGGAGATCTACATCAACGGCGTCCGCGCCGCCGAGGCGACCGGCTACACGACCGACTACGAGCCGCTGTCCATGAACGCCGCCGCCCAGGCCGCCCTCAAGCCCGGCCGCAACGTCATCGCCGTCCGCTGCCGCCAGACCGGCGGCGGCCAATACATCGACGTCGGCCTCGTCGAGATTATCGAGCAAAAATAGGATGAGCTGGGAATCGAACCCGTATCGCGCGAAGTGAACGGTCCGCCGTCGTGTGAACCGCACTTGAGTGCCCTGAGAAACTGGAGGACAACAGTGTCGAAATCAGCCATGAGTCGACGGGAGTTCGTAAGAAGTTGCGTGGCGGGTGCATCCGCGTTCACGGCGGCTTCTCTGCCGACAAGCAAGAGTGCGAGGGCCGAGGACGAGCGGCCGAATATCGTCTTGATCGTCAGCGACGATCACGGGCGGGGGGACCTGGGCTGCTACGGCAATCCCGTCGCCAAGACGCCGCATCTGGACAGGCTCGCCGCCGAGGGCGTGCGCTTCACGAACGCCTTCTGCACGACGGCCAGTTGCAGCGCGAGCCGGTCCGTGATCCTCAGCGGCCTGTACAACCACTACAACGGCCAGTACGGACACCAGCACGCCTACCACCATTTCATCAGCTTCGATTACGTCCGCAGCCTGCCCGTGCTGCTCTCGCAAGGCGGCTATCGCACCGCGCGGATCGGGAAGTATCACGTCGCGCCGGAGGACATCTACAAGTTCGATACGGCCCTGCCGGGCAACAGCCGCAGTCCGGTCCGGATGGCCGACAATTGCAGGAAGCTCATTGAGGCGAAAGACGACAGGCCGTTCTTCCTGTACTTCTGCACGAGCGATCCGCATCGCGGCGGGGGCAAGGCCGCCGACCTGCCGCACCAGCCCGACCGGTTCGGCAACCGCCCGCAGGGTTATCCGGGCATCGAAGAAGTCACCTATAAGCCCGAAGATGTCGCGGTGCCGGATTTCCTGCCGGATATCCCCGAGTGCCGCGCCGAGCTGGCGCAGTACTATCAGGCGGTATCGCGCGTGGACCAGGGCGTCGGTCGCCTGATCGAGCATCTCAAGAAAGCGGGCCGGTACGACAACACCATCGTGGTCTATATCTCCGACAACGGCATCGCCTTCCCCGGCGCCAAGACGACGCTGTACGAGCCGGGCATGAACCTGCCGTGCATCGTCCGCACGCCCTGGCAGAAGAACGAGGGCATCGCGTGCGACGCGCTCGTCAACTACGCCGACCTGACGCCGACGATTCTGGACCTGGCCGGCGCGACGCCCGGCGATTACGAGTTCCACGGCCGCTCGTTCAAGCCGGTGCTCGAACGCGAGCGCGTCGCCGACTGGGACACGACCTACGCCTCGCACACGTTCCACGAGATCACGATGTACTACCCGATGCGCGTGGTCCGCGAGCGACGGTTCAAGCTGACCTGGAACATCGCCCACGGCCTGGAGTACCCGTTCGCCAGCGACCTGTGGGCATCCGCCACGTGGCAGGGGAACCTCAGGCGAGGCAACAAGCTCTACGGCAAGCGCACCATCGAGGCGTACCTCCATCGCCCCAGATTCGAGCTGTACGACCTGGAGAACGACCCGCACGAAGTCCGTAACCTCGCGGCCGACCCGCAGCACAAAGGCAAGCTCGAAGAGATGAAAGCCAAACTCAAGGCCTTCCAGAAGCGAACCAAAGACCCCTGGCTCCTCAAGTGGGACTACGAGTAGATCCCAGGAATGTCGGGAGTCGTGCGACGCGGCTAAATATGCCGGACGAACGCGGAATAGCGGGCCCTCAGCGAGCCGGATTGTAGCCGCGGCGCATGTATTCGAGGTCGTCGGTGCCGTCGGTGACCGGCCAGCGGATACAATCGGGATAGGGCACGTGGGTCATTTCCAGCGTGCTGTCCTGCTGCCAGTTGTGCTTGATCGCGTGGCCGTCGGAAAAGGCCAGCACGCTAAGCCGCCCGTGACGCACGACTATGGGATCCCACCATCGATCGCCCTGGCGCTCCAGATTCCAGGACCCCCAATTCCAGCCGCCCACGTCGGTCTTCTCTTCGAGGAACACGTACTTGATGCCGGGGCTCTTGATCTGCGTGAGTTTCTTGTAGGACGGGTGTCCCCATTGTTGCGTAAGCCAGCTATCGGCGCCCGTGCCGACGTCCCCATTCATACTGCCCGGAACGCCGTAGCTGCGATGGGTCATCTCGGTTCGGTGTCTCCGGTCGCCCGGACAGTGATAGAGATCGACGTTCTTCACATACGGGAACAGGGCGCCGCGCTCGCAACCTCTCTTCTTGTCGTCCAGCGTCGCCGTGGCTCCTGAGACCACGGTGCCGTCGGCGGTCTGCGGCAGCCGGACCCAGTCATACTCCTGGCTTGGCGACGACGAATGCCCGTCGTGCCCGCCGATGAGTTTGTCGTCGTTGTCCTGTGCGTAGACGACCCAGGCCAGGACAAGCTGGCGTTGATTGGACAGACACACGCCCGACGTGGCCTGCCTCCTAGCCCGGCTCAGCGCGGGGATGAGAATGGCCATCAGCAGGGCGACGATCGAAATCACGACCAACAGCTCGATAAGAGTGAAGCCCCTCCCGCGTCTCGAAAGCCCAAGCCTGTAACATGCACATTCGTCGCTCATGGTTACCTTCCGGCCACTATACCATCATTGTACGCCGAAGTCGCCAGGAAAATCAATCCGCAAGGCCGGCTGTGTTCTATGGATTTCTCCGGGTCCACGCCTGAATTCTCCTGCAAGCGCCCGGAGGTTTTCGCTACGCGCGGGCGGGTTTCGAGCGTATAATTGTGTTTGCTATGGAGAGAGCTGCTTACAGGATTATTGATGCGAATTTCAATCGGGCGCGCGAGGCGCTGCGTGTGATGGAGGAGTACTGCCGGTTCGTTCTGAACGCCGGGGCGCTGAGCGAGCGGGCCAAGGCGCTGCGGCACGAGCTTTGCACCGCCGTGGGCGAGCTGGAGGCCGGTAAGCTGATCGCCGGACGGGATACGATCGGCGACGTCGGCGTCGGGCAGAAGGTCGAGGGCCAGCTCGAACGGGCCACCCTCAAGGATTGTTTCGTCGCCGCGGGCAAACGGCTGACCGAGGCCCTGCGGGCGATGACGGAGGTCGTGCGGACCGAGAACCGCCCCGTGGCAGAAGCCGTCGAGCGATTGCGATATGAAGCGTACACGCTGGAGAAGGATATCACACTGTTCAGCGAGCCCATCGAGAAGTTCAGTCGCGTGCGGCTGTATGTGATCGTGACGAGCAATCTGCCGGCGGACGTGCTGTCGCTGGCCAGCAAGTGTGCGGCCGGCGGCGCCGACTGCGTCCAGTTGCGGGCCAAGGAAATTCCCGACAGTCGTCTGTTCGCGCTGGCGGTCGAGTTCGTGGAGATCTGCCGGGAGATGGGGACGCTGAGCATCATCAACGATCGGGCGGACATCGCCGCGGCCGCGGGCGCCGACGGCGTGCACTTAGGCCAGGAGGATCTGCCGGTCGAGCAGGTGCGCCGGCTCCAGTTGACCCCGCTGATCATCGGCAAGAGCACGCACTCGCTCAAGGAGTTGGAGGCGGCCTGCCCGGCGCTGCCGAGCTATGTGAGCCTCGGTCCGGCGTTCGCTACGCCGACCAAGCCGGGCCTGGAGGTCGCGGGCGTCGACTACATTCGACAGGGTCTGGAGCGGCTCGCCGGGACCGGCGTCAGTCACGTGGCCATCGGCGGCATCACGGCCGAGAACGTCGAGCAAGTCATCCAGGCCGGGGCCGAGCGCGTGGCGACCGGCGCTGCGATCACGAAGGCCGCCGATCCAAGCGAGGCGTGCCGAAGATTGAAGGATAGAATCACCGAAGCATTGAATGAACGTTCTTAAATCGGATAGAGGAGCGGCCATGGTGCGTCGAAATCTCACGAAACACGCGGCAATCGTTCTGTTCATATCGGTGACGGCGGCGGGGGCGCGGGCGGAATCGCTCTGGGAGCTCGCCAAGAGCAGCCGGGAGGTCCTGACGATCTCGACGCTGTTCACGGCGCAGAACGTCCGCGATCACCTGTCCACGGATCAAGGTATCGATGAAGCCATCGACTGGTGCCGCAAGACCGGCGTGACGCACGTATTCATTGAGACGTTTCGCGACGGCTACACGGCCCCGAAGCCTATGCTCGAACGCGCGAAAGCCCGCTTCCGTGAGGCAGGATTCGAGACTTCCGGCTGCGTGACGACCACGAAGGTCGGCAAGGACTCGACCGGCTGGAAGAGCATCGCCTGCTATACCGACGAGCCCACGCAGAAACGCATCCAGGAGATATTCGAGTACACCGCGTCGATCTTCGATGAGATCATGATCGACGACTTCTGGTTCACCGACTGCGAGTGCGACGAGTGCGAGAAGGCCCGCGGCGACAAGAGCTGGGCCGAGTACCGCTGCGACCTGATGATAAAGGTCAGTCGTGAGCGAGTCCTCAAGCCCGCCCGCGCCGTGAACCCGCAAGTAGTAGTCATTATTAAATATCCACAATGGTTCGATAACTTTCACAATCGCGGGTACGAGGTCGTGCGGGAAACGGCCGACTTCGACAGGATCTGGGTCGGCACGGAGACCCGCGACCCGGACAGTGAGCGCTGGGGCAGAAAGGTCCAGTACGAAGCGTATTACATCATGCGCTGGCTGGGCGAGATCGGCGGGGCCAAGACGGGTGGCGGCTGGTTCGACCCGTTCGGCACGCATGAGGACACGTACGTCGAGCAGGCGCGGCAGACGGTCCTGGCCGATGCGAAGGAGATGTTGCTGTTCTGCTACGGGGCCCTGCTGCGTGGCACGGGCCCGGCCAACGTCGCGAAGCTCCGCACGGAGATCCCCGGCCTGTTCAAGCTGGCCAAGCTCGTGCGCGACAAACCGATCCGGGGCCTGGCCGCACCGAAACCGCCCAACAGCGACGCGCACAACGAGCAGTATGTGTACGATTTCGTGGGCATGATGGGCCTGCCGCTCGTGCCCACCGACGAGATCCGCACCGACGTGAAGGCGGCGTTCCTGCCCGTCCACGCCCTGAAGGATCCGCGGCTGGCCGGCAAGCTCGACGCGCTGCGAAAGGCCGGCGCGCCTGTACTCATCACCGACGGCCTGGCCGCCAAACTCCCAGCCTCCGCCGCCGAAAGCGACAACCTGCTCATCCTCAAAGTCAACGGCACGCCGAGAAGCCTGCTCGATCTAACGCGGCAGGACTTGAAACCCATCCGCGACAAGCTGCTGGCGACCTTTGGAATCCGTTTCGATGCGCCGAACAAAGTGGCCCTCTACCTCATCGGCGACGACACCATCATCGTAGAGAACTTCAACGATGAGACGGTCACCGCGACTCTGGAAGTTTCGCGACCCGTCAAACCGAGCAAGGCCCTGGTGCTGCCGGTGGATGGCCGAGCGGAATTCTCCTGCGAATCGGGGCGGATCGACTTTACAGAAATCACGCCGCGAACCCTCGTGGCGATCACATACTATTGAAAATTGAATAGCCAAGTGAATCACGGAACTGACCATGTCATTCCCGCGGAGGCGGGAATCCAGTGCCTCCCCTGGTTTTCCTGGACCCCCGCCTGCGCGGGGGTGACATCCATGGTTGCATTTGACCATTCAATCATCAACAATGGAGGTTCGCAGAACTCTCGGCAGTGAGTTCAACGGCATCGAGTCACCTCATCAAGTGCAGCTTGGCGATGGTCTCGTGTGAATCGGCTGGACCGGGTGTCATGCTTACGCTTGCGTAAGCATGTGATGCCCGTGTGTGAAAGAGCATGTCCACGCAAGCGTGGACATGGCACCCGATTTGGGTTTCCATGTTTGAAAGACGTGAGGAGTGAACGATATGTGGCGAACAATGGTGCGGGCGTTTTCGATTCTTGTTGTCGCATTGGCGGCATTCGCGCCGGCGCGCAGCGCGACGGCCGGGTCGCGGCCCGTGCCTAATTCGCGAAGGGTCATGGCGTTCTACTACCCGTGGTACGGCGTGCCCGAAGGGCCCGGCGGCGACGGCCGAACCGTCCACTGGGGAGAAATTGACGTTCGCCACCAGGACATCGCCGCCAGCACGCACTACCCGACGCTCGGTGCGTACGACTCGCACGACCCGGCGGTTATCGAGCAGCACTGCCTGTGGGCGAAGGCCGCACGCATCGACACGTTCATCGTGAGCTGGTGGGGTCACGGCGACTATACGGACCGCGCCATGCCCGAGATCCTCGACGCCTGCGCCCGTCACGGCCTGAAGGCGTGCATCTATTACGAGCGCGTGCCGGACCCGGTGACCGCGCAGAACGCCGCAGACGATATCGTCCGCGTCCTCGCGAAGTACGGCAGCCACGAAGCCCATCTCAAGGCCGACGGCAAGCCGGTCGTCTTCATCTACATCCGGGCCCTCAACGACCTGGGGCTCACCGGCTGGCTGGAGGCCGCCAAGGCGATCGACGCCGGCTACGAGGGCGGGGCTATCGTCGTGGGCGACCAGTTCAGCTACGGCGCCGCCCGCGTCTTCGACGGCGTCCA
>CBFDBY010000183.1:0-8110 GCA_965603165.1 uncultured Phycisphaerae bacterium | reverse complement strand
AACGACTGGTTGAATCGCCCATCGAAATCCTTGTCCACCAGCGCGATCTTGTACCTGCTGCCGTTCAGGGTGACGCGCCCCTCACGATAGAACGCCGTGTGAAGCGTGAGCCACTCGCCATTCGCACAGTGGGCGTAGAACGCCGCTCCCGTGGGCCCACGCTGCCCTTGTCGGGTCGCCACGGGGCCAAATCGGTGTGTGTTGGGTGGATAGAGCCAGCGCAGCCACGTGCCTGTATACTCCGTCTCATCGGAGAACAGACCGTCGCCATCCGTATCCAGGCGGAACTTGGTGGGCCCCGGTCGACGAGTGGAGCGATAGGTGACTCCGGGCACCTCCCGGCCGCCCACACGAACGACAAAGTACGCCGGCACTCTCGGTGCGTCGGCGGGCACTTCTCTGAGAGCCGCCGGCCTGACACTGGTGGTGTCATATCGTCGAAACCCGAGGTAGCTCGCCGGACTGCCTAATGTCGGCGGCACGAGCTTCAGGGTAGCCGTGGCCACCACCGGCCCGATGGAGACCTTCTCGCGGTCCGCTGTCTTCTTGTTCGCCGCCTCGCGTCTTAGCCGCATGATCGTCTCATACGACGATTCTCTCTTCCGCGGCGTGTCCCGTGTCGATGCCACACACATGGGGACAAGCACAAGAAGGAAACCCCAGGTAAGCGCGCACACGTGGTTCATGGCGCTACCTCGTTCGGGTACGTAGCGGCTGATTCGGCCGGACCTCGACGGGCCCCTCTGGACCCGAGTTTTGCGAGGCTTGCCGGCTCTTGGAGAGATGCCAGGGCTCTGTCCGTAAAGCGGCCGTTGGGCGTCATGCTCGCCTGCTCCACGGAAGACCACCAGACTATGGCTCGTTGGAGTCGTTCGGGTCGTTCGGATCATTCGGTTCCGCGTCTTCCGGTGGGGTCTCGTCCGGACCCGGATCCTGTGCACTGGCGGCATAGTAGTAGCCGGCGGGCACCATTCGTTCGGTCGGTGGCATCGCGGCGCGATCCTCCCGTGGCGGTGGAGAGCCCGCCATGGCGCCAAACCCGCCCATGCCGCCGCCAAAGCCGCCCATCATTTGTCCGGTCGGCGCCTGAGTGCCGGCGGAGGCGGTCTGCTGTTGAAAGGCCGGGTCGTCCACCGACGTGACATCGGCTTCCGAGCCGTCTGTCCGATTCCTGGCGGCCGCCATTAGGGCATCCCATTCCTCCGCCGCCTGGGAGCGCCCGGAGGATGGGGCGCTTCGTGTCGTAGCGGCCGCAGGCCGGCTCACGGGATACGCGGGCCGGTCCACCGTTGTGGTGGACCTTGCGACCGGGGCGGCCGGCTGTCTGGAGGGGGGTTTTGTTGCCTGCTGATAGGTCACCACGGCGCCCGCCCCGATCACCGTCACGGCGGCGACGGCAACGGCATGGGTCTTGACGGCGGCCAGGATGCTGGTCGCGGCGGCGCCAAGGCCCGTCGAAGTTCCCGTCACGGCCGTCGTGGACACGGCCGCCGAGCCGCCTACGAGGGCGATCTTGCCCAATTCGGTCAGCAGCAGATGCGGCGCGGCCTTCACTGCGTTCTCGCCCAGCAGCGCGGTCAGGGCGCCTACGGCAACAATGATGCCCCGCCGGCGGAGACTGACGCGAAGTTGCTCAACCCCCGACTCGATTCTGCGTGAGACGGTTGCCTGCGAAACGCCCCGCATCGTAGCGATGGCCCTGGTGGTGCGGCCCTCCAGAAAATGTGAGATCAGGATATCGCGTAGCTCGGGGTCGAGATTGTTGAGGCTCTCATCCACGCAGGGTGAGATGTCCTTCCAGTGGGCGGTTTCAAGAGGCTTCTTCGCCACGTATTGCCTCTCCCGGCGCTTTCGCGAGGCGTCCCGGCGCATGTGATCGATGGCCTTGTGGGTCGCCACGCGATGGAGCCAGCCGGGCAGCGAGCCAGTAACGGTTCCCGCGTCCTTCGTCAACTGGAGGAAGGTCTCCTGGGAGACATCCGAGGCCCGATCGACGTCGGCGAGAATCCGCAAGGCGGCCCCGTAGACGAGCCCGGCGTGGCGTCGGATGATCTCCGCGAACGCCGCCGCATCGCCGCCGCTTGCGAAACGTCTCAGCAGGACCGCTTCGGTTTCCGCCATGGCTGTTGCTCCTGGCCGTCGATTGCTTTTCCGATCTCTATAGTATGGCGTCCGCAGGGCCGAAATGATTCAAGAAAATCCCCCGCCGAAGAAAAATCCCCCCGAACGACACTGAAACACCGGAAAAACCACGAATGGCCCGCCCCACGGGACAGGAGATCAATGCTTGCCCTGTTCCTGGATCTGGGCATAGGTTTTCAGTGTCGCGGAGACCATCGCGCTGACCGAATAGCCGGCACGGACCTGCTCCTGGGCGGTCGCGGCCAGCCGACGCGCGAGATCGGGACTGTCGAGCAACTGTTTCAGGGCCTGCCGAATGCTCGGTTCGTTGTTCGCCTCAAAGGCGACGGCCGTCTGGTTCGGAACGATCAAATCGTCCACCCCGCCCCAGCAGGTGGCGACCGCCGCGCCCGCAGCCATCGCCTCCAGCAGGAATACGCTGAATGTCCGGACAGGCTGCGGCTGAACGAAAATATCCCCTGCCGCCAGGACCGACCGCCAGGGGTCCAGAATCGGCACGACCGTAACCGACTCGGACAGTCCCAGGGCGGCCACGCACTTTCGGACCCGGTGCTCGGCCGGCCCCGTCCCCATGACCACCACCATGAATTCATAATCCTCCGTGAGAAGGGCCTTGACCGCCCTGAAAAAGCTCTCGAAGTCCGCCACGCGACGAAGTGGATGAGCCACGATGATGCTCGGCAGCCGCGATGGCTCAGAAAAACAGGTCGTGTTCGTCTGCACGAAGGTGCCGATGTTGATCTGTTGAATTCGGTCGGCGAACCGCGGCAGCGACTTCGTCACGCTGGCGCGAATCGTCTCGGCGGGCACGACGATCCTGGCGCAGAGCCGCTGCGAAACAGGCACCTTGTGCAGTTTCCGCGCGAGGGAATTGACCATGAGCATGTAGGGCACGTCCAGTCGCCGCGCCAGCCGACGCGTGAGGGCCGCCCGGCTCTCACACAGGCTGTGCAGGAGCGTCGGCTTGAACTTCTCCAGTTGGACCGCCAACCGCTCGATCCCCACATGCTCCATCAGAGGGAGACCGATGAGAGGATGCGTAAACAGCGCCGCGGGCTCCGGAGCCATGGCGTCGGCATCAAGACCGGGAGGACCGACCAGGGCAACCGGGATCGATTCGTCCGCCAAGCCGACGAGAAGGCGCCGGACGAACGTGGTCTGTTCGATGATGTTGCGCGCCGATACGATCAGGGCCGGACGTAGGGATTTTCGCACAGCCCCCGGATCGGAACATCCCTCTTCATTCAGAAGATTTTGCTGTGTTCGGCTTTCCATAGTGTCCAACAACAACCAGCGGATACACGGTATCGGATGAACCGAACGCCATCTTATCGGAAACCATGGGAGCGAGTCATCAAAAAAGGTCGGTCGTTCTCCTGTCAGCCCGAGCCTCGGCGAAGAATCCTCGCACCGGGCGCCGCATAGTCGCCACATGCAAGGCAGACTTGCCGCCTGCAGGCCGGGAGCTTTGTTTCGCTCAGATATGAGCCAGGCAGACGGCCCCCAGTTTGACCTTGCACTCTCGTGCCTATCGGATATATTGGATGTTCGCCGATGTTTGCGATCACAAGGCAGCAGACCCAGGGGCGTGTCAACCGCTGTATTCTGCCGCTGCTACTGCCTTTTGCCGATGGAACCTGGATGCGAGAGCAAAGTCATGGGAAGACTCATCATTGCTGCCAACCGCCTGCCGGTCGTCGTATCGAAGCGCGAAGGGGAATTTCACATCCGCCGGAGCCCCGGCGGTCTGGCGGCCGCATTAGCCTCTCTGCCGGACTCGCTGGAGCGGCTGTGGATGGGCTGGCCCGGCATATCGGGCGAGCACCTCAAGCCGGAGGACAGGGAACACGTTCGACAAGAGCTGGCCGCCGACTGCTGCACCCCGGTCTTTCTGTCACAGCGGCAAATCGACCAATACTACCTCGGATTCTGCAACAAGACGATCTGGCCTCTGTTCCACTATTTTCCCGTCCGGACGCTCTTCGAGAGGAGTTTCTGGAGATCGTACAAGCAGGTGAACCATCTCTTCTGCGAGGAGATCGTGAAGATCGCCAAGCCCGGCGATGCGGTGTGGGTTCATGATTTCCAGTTGATGCTCTTGCCCCAGTTGTTGCGCGAGAAGATCCCGGAACTGAATATCGGTTATTTCCTTCACATCCCCTGGCCTTCGTTCGAGTTGTTCCGGCTCCTTCCGTGGCGGGAGCAGGTCGTTCAGGGCATTCTGGGCGCGGACCTGATTGGCTTCCACACGTATGATTATGTGCGGCATTTCCTTAGCGGTGTCTCGCGCATCGCCGGCCTGGAGCACACGCTGGGCGAAGTGAACGTGGACAACCGCCTCGTGCGAGTCGATGCCTTCCCCCTGGGGATCAACTACGAAAGATACGCCGGCGCGATCCGCGATGAGGACGTGAAAACGGAGGTTCAGAGGATTCGAAAGACAGTCGGGGACCGGAAGATCATCCTGTCCGTCGACCGGCTCGATTACACCAAGGGCATTGTGGAGCGATTGGAGGCCTTTGACTGGTTCCTGTCGACGCATCCTCAGTATCGACAGAAAGTGACCCTCATCATCGTGGCGGTTCCCTCACGAACGGGAATCGAAGACTACCGCCGGCTGCGCGAGCGGTTGGAGCAGCTTGTCAGCCGGGTAAACGGCGAATACGGCGCGTTGGGCTACATGCCCGTCTGGTACCTCTACCGCTCCCTGGCGTTCAAGAAGCTGACGGCCCTCTACAGCGCCGCCGATGTCGCTCTGGTCACGCCGCTGCGGGATGGGATGAATCTGATCGCCAAGGAGTTCGTGGCCACAAAAGCCGACGGCCGGGGCGTGCTGGTTCTCAGCGAGATGACCGGCGCGGCCAGCGAATTGGGAGAGGCTTTGGTTGTCAACGCGCACGACAAGACCGCCGTTGTCAAAGCCATCGAAGAGGCCCTGGAGATGCCCGTGGAAGAACAGTGCGAGCGGAACGGCCTCATGCAAGAGAGGTTGCGGCGGTATGACGTGGACCGGTGGTGCACGGATTTCCTGCACGCGCTGGCCGACGTGGGAGGCAAACAGCAAGGGATGGCCGTACGGAAGCTCTCGGGAAAGGCACGCGAGGGCCTGTGTGCGGCCTATGCGGGCAGTCACCGGAGACTGCTGTTGCTGGACTACGACGGGACGCTCGTGGGTTTCAAGGGCCGGCCGGGCAAGGCGGGGCCCGACGCGGAGATCACGGACATCCTGCAGCGCCTGACCGCCGACAGCCGAAACAGGGTCGTGATCATCAGTGGCCGGGACAGGAACACGCTCGAAGCGTGGCTGGGCAAGATCGGCGTGTCCATTGTGGCCGAGCACGGGGGCTGGATTCACGAGAACGGGCATCCCTGGCGGAGCTTCCAGCCGGTGAACGAGGAGTGGAAGCAGACGATCCGGCCGATTCTGGAACTGTATTCGGATCGAACGCCGGGGTCCCTGGTGGAGGAAAAGGATTTCTCGCTCGTCTGGCACTACCGGCGGGCCGAGCCGACGATGGCCGCCGTGCGAACCCACGAACTGCGATCCGCGCTCGTGAACCTGACGGAAAACATGGACGTAGGGGTCTTTGAGGGGAGTAGGATCCTGGAAATTCGCAAGCACGGTGTCAACAAGGGCCGCGCCGCCGAATACCTGATAGAGGGAGAAAAATGGGATTTTCTGCTGGCGGCGGGAGACGATTATACCGATGAAGAAATGTTCGCCGTGATGCCGGAGAACGCGTACAGCATCAAGGTGGGATCGAGTCTCTCGAAGGCCCGCTTCAACGTGGATACGGTGCAGGATATTCGCTCTTTGCTGAAGACACTCGCAGGATGTTTAGATGTTACGACTCGAGAATTTTCGCCACATCGTCCCCGATGAGACGCTCGCAGAAATCTATTCCAGGGCCAGGAGCCTCTACGGCAAACACATCCTTCACCTGAACGCCACGTATCAGGGCGGCGGCGTCGCCGAAATCCTGTATTCGCTCGTTATGCTGATGAACGACGTCGGCATTGACGCCGGCTGGCGAATTCTGCACGGCAGCCAGGAATTCTTCGAGATCACCAAGAGCTTCCACAACGCCCTGCAAGGGGCGAAGCTAAACCTATCCGAGCGCAAGAGACGCGTCTATCTTCAGGTGAACGAAAGCTTCGCGAAGTTCACCCACCTGAATCACGACTGCGTGCTCGTTCACGACCCGCAACCGCTGGCCCTGATTCACTCCTACCGAAAGCGACAGCCCTGGATCTGGCGCTGCCACATCGACCTGACAGACCCCCACAAAGGTCTCTGGGACTTCCTCAAGGGCTTCGTGCTCAAGTACGATCAGGTCGTCATGTCGAGTGAGAAGTACTTTAAGAGCGATTTACCCGTCGATCAGCGGCTGATGTACCCGGCCATCAACCCGTTAAGTCCGAAAAACGCGGCGATACCGGACAAGGCAATCAAGGAGCATCTGGACAAGGCCGGCGTTCCGACCGACAAACCCATTATTACCCAGGTTTCCAGGCTCGATCCGTGGAAGGACCCCGAAGGCGTCATCGACGTGTACAAGATCGTCAAGGAAAAAGTCGATTGCCGGCTGATGCTCTGCTACAACGTCGCCAGCGACGATCCCGAAGGGCTGCAGATGTACAAGAAGGTGCAGCGCAAGGCGAACCGCATGCTGGAACGCGGGGATATCCTGCTCGTGGTGGGCAACAAGGAGAAGCTCGTCAACGCCGTGCAGCGGTTCTCGAGTGTCATCATACAGAAGTCCACCAAGGAAGGGTTCTGCCTGGCCGTGACGGAAGCCCTGTGGAAAGGCACGCCGGTCGTCGCTTCCAACGTCGGCGGCATTCCCAGCCAGATTGAGGACGGCCGGAGCGGATTTCTCCTGGAGCCCAAAGACAACGACGGGTTTGCGGACCGCATCACCCATCTGCTCAAGAACCCCGAGGAGGGCAAGGAATTGGGCCGGCTGGCAAGAGAGACTGTACGCGAGAAGTTCCTCATCACCCGCCTGCTGGCCGACTACCTCGACATGCTCAACGCCATCATGGCGTAATACTACACAGGTTGTCCCTGCGTGATCTGCTTGGTCAGCTCGGCAAGCAGCGACTGCATCTTCGGATCGGACTGCTTCGCGTCGGCTATCTTGTTGCAGGCGTGCATGACGGTCGTGTGGTCGCGCCCGCCGAGATGGCCGCCGACCTCCTCGAGACTGTGTCGGGTCAGACTGCGCGCCAGGTACATGCAGATCTGCCGGGGGACCGTGATGCTCTGGCTGCGCCGCTTGCTCTGCAGATCGGCGAGACGCACATCGAAGTGCCGCGTGACGACCTCGATGATATCGGTGATGCTGACGTTTCGGATCGCCAGTTTGATCTGCCCTTCCAGGGCGCGCTGGGCCAGATCGAGGGTGACGGGCTCATGCGTGGTCATGGCCAGCGCGTAGGTTGTCGTCAGGGCGCCTTCGAGCTCTCGGATGTTGGCCTGCACCTGCCGGGCGATGTACTCGGCGACGCCGTCGTCAATCGGCCAACCCCGCAGATTCGCCTTCTTCTTGACAATGGCCACTCGCGTCTCATAACTCGGCGGATCGATGCTCGCCACCAGGCCCCAGTTGAACCGGCTGATGAGCCGGTCTTCGAGCGACGGGATCTCGCTCGGGGGACTGTCGGCGCTGAGGATGATCTGCCGGCCGTTGTTGTAGATCGCGTTGAACGTGTGAAAGAACTCTTCCTGGCTCTGCTCGCGCTCCCGCAGGAATTGCACGTCGTCGATGACGAGCGCGTGGACCGTGCGGAACTGGCTATGAAAACCCGTGATGTTGCCCTGCTCGATGGCCCGGATGAAGCGGTTTACGAAATCCTCGCAACTGAGTAACTGGATGACGGCCCCGTCCAACCGGCGGCGGACCTCATGACAGACGGCGTGCAGAAGATGTGTCTTGCCCAGGCCGGCGTTACCGTACAGGAACAG
>CBFDBY010000182.1:0-8331 GCA_965603165.1 uncultured Phycisphaerae bacterium | reverse complement strand
AGTTCATACGATTACGCCGACCCTAGGTTCAATAAATTATGCTCCAATTAGTAACTCACGACCGAGCTGTACCCCTGAATCTCGGCAAAGCCCTGCCTTATCCGGTCGGCGCCCCCGACCGAGAGTTATTGCCCCCGGTTCAAGAGACACAGCTTTCGACCGGAACCGCGCGAAGGGCCTCTCCATTGTACGGTGTGTCCGGAGATCGCTGCCTGAGTGATTCTCTGCGTCTTGGCGTCTCTGCGCGAGAATAATAGGGAGTGGTCGTGGTCATCGCGGAACGGCGGGCGGCGGGGCACTTTTTTCGGCATCGGTCCCATATTATGGGGGGCGGCTGTGTGGGAGAAAGGCCGGGCGAAAAAGCTTGGCGGCGGGGGTGGATTTGTTCGGTTTTTGTTTGGGTTTTTCGCCGGGCATGGTCGATAGAACATAAGCCGGCAAGGACAGAAATCGCAAGGCATCATAACTGAAGGTATCAGGGATGGACAGGCACAGAATCGGACGGATCGAACCCGTATGCAAGTTTGGGCCGGGGGGCGAATACTTTTCCGTATGGCCGGCGGACTGGCCGATCGCCGAGGACCCCGAGGCAGGGCACCTGACACGTCTGCTGGCGTCGCTGGCGGAGGTTGTCGGCGTACTCTCCGGGACGAAGTGCGTGGCGGCGTCCGAGCTGACCGCCGCCCGCGACGTGACCGCTTCCAAACCGAAGGAGACCAGGGATGCGGCCGAGAGACACAGACCCCATCGACGGTTTAACCCCGAAGCAGCTTCAGGTGCTCCGGCACATCGCCGCTTTCCACGACAGGCAACGCTATTCCCCGACGATAGCCGAGCTGGCGAGGCAACTGCATCTAAGCCGAAGCACCGTGTTCGAGCATCTCGGCGAGCTGCAAAGAAAGTCATTGCTCACAACTTCGCCGGGCAGGGCTCGCTCTTTGAGAGTGACATCCCGAGGGCGAAGACTGCTTGAGAGCACGTCGGCGGACGTCTCGTATGACGAGCCGCCACTGATGGGCGTGCCGCTGCTGGGTCGCATCGCGGCGGGATTGCCCGCCGAGGCTGTCGAGAATGCGGATAGCGTGTCGTTGAGATCCTGTTTTGGGACCGGTGACGAGCTGTTCGCGCTGCAGGTCTCCGGCGACAGCATGATCGAAGAGAACATCCGTCCCGGCGACTACGTGATCTGCCGGCGCGCGGACGCAGCGGAGAACGGCCAGATCGTCGTGGCGTTCGTCGAGGAGGGGCAGGCCACGTTGAAGCGTTTCTACCGGGAGAAGGACCGGGCCCGCCTGCAACCGGCGAACAGCCGCTACGACCCCATTTATTCCAGCAACTGCCGCATCGAAGCGGTCGTGGTCGGCCTGCTGCGGAAATTCTGATTGCTCTGGCGGGAATTGGTTGGCGCCGTGCACATGCGCCGACGCAGCAACCTCTGAAAAGGTCGCGGGTTGAGATTGCCGCGCCCGCCTGCGGCTGGTTCGCAATGACATTCCGAGCGTTTGCCACGATGCAGTCGTACACAGTCTGCCTCTCGTATCGCGAAATGCGCTTGCAATGCGCGACGGCATCGGCACAATAGAGGGGCCGGTTCGGAGTGTCAGGGTGCCGGCCGGTGATGGGAACGCTGCTCGCACCTGGGGTGCCGAATCCGGATGAGGGCCCAGACAGAAGCATGAACAGGAGATGCTGCATGCAGGAACGAAGGAATCGAATGAGAGAACGCTGTTTCGTGCGGATCGTTACGCTGGCGCTGTTGCTCGCTCTGGGCGCGGCCGCACAGGCGGACACTTGGCCGCGGTTTCGAGGGCCGAACGGCCAGGGTATCAGTGACGCCGAGACGATTCCGGTCAAGTGGTCGGAGCAGGATTACAACTGGAAGATCGAGCTGCCCGGCTCGGGGCATTCCTCTCCAGTGGTCTGGGGCGAGCGGGTCTTTGTCACGTGTGTGGATGAGAAGTCGCTACGGGGGATTCTCTTGTGTGTGAGCGCTTCGGATGGTCGCGAGCTCTGGCGGAGAGAATGTAGTCTGAACAAGGTCCCGATGAATTCGCTGAATAGCTACGCCAGCGCGACGCCGGCCTTGAACGCCGAGCATGTGTATCTCGTCTGGCCGGGGCTTGAGGAGGTCGCGCTGTCGGCATTGACCCATGACGGTCGCGAGGTCTGGACCGCCGCTCTGCCCGGGGTTCACGCCCGGCACGGGGCCGGCAGCTCGCCGGTCGTCGTCGGTGAGCATGTGATTATCTCGCGAGAACACGACGTGAAAAGCGGCGTCGATCTTGCGAGTGTCTGGCTGGCCCTCAGTCGCGAGGACGGGCGGGTCCGATGGCGGTACGAACATCCGGAGAACGCCAACGGCTCGTACTCGACGCCGTGCCTCTATCGTGACAAGCAAGGGCGCGATCTGCTGGTTTTCACGAGCAACTCGCATGGCGTGGCCGCGATCGACCCGCACACCGGCACGCTTCTGTGGAAGACATCGGACGCCTTGCCGGCTCGTGTCGTCAGTTCACCCGTGCTTGCGGGCGAGGCGATCGTTGCCACGTGTGGGCAGGGGGGACGGGGCGTCCGCCTGGCTGCGGTCAAGCCTTCGAGTGCGGGGACATCGGACGCCACCGAGGTCTACGCCCTGGAGCGAGGTGTCGTCTCGTACGTACCGACAGCGGTGGTGCACGACGGGCTGTTGTTTCTGTTTCACGATCAGGGCACGGTCTCGTGCCTGCGCGGCGGGACGGGCGAGGTGCTCTGGAGTGAAAAGCCGGCCGGTCGCTATTATGGCTCGCCGGTTTGCATCGACGGCAGACTGTATTGCATCACGGTCGATGGGGACGTCGTCGTGCTCAAGGCGGGACCTGCGTATGAACTGCTGGCCGTGAACGCTCTGGGGGAGGAGAGTCACGCGACGCCGGCGGTGGCGAACGGGCGGATGTACCTGCGGACCTTCCGGCATCTTATCTCAATCGGTGAGGCGAAGCGATCCGTCGAGAAGTAAGGGCGGCCGTCGGGCTCTACATCTCGGAGCGCCGGACCCAGGCGGCTCCGGATGTACCCCTCTCATCGGGCTTTTGGGCTCCATTCTGCGCGACCTGGTAGAAGATGTAGGTGCTCGTCTGCGAAGGCCCGAGCGAGATGACGTCGCCATGCCGGAGGATGACCGCATTGCCGTGCGGGTCGACAGGTGTCCCATTCACAAAGGTCCCGCACGTGCTGTCCAGGTCGATCAGGACGTGCCGAACGCTGACGTGATTGGCCTGGCGGACCACCTTGGCGTGCATGCGCGAAACCTCTCGCGGGACGAAATACAGTGTATCGACCGCGCAGTAATCGGCGACGAATTCGGTGGGCCCTTCGAGAACGGTCGGCGGGCGGCCGAGCACAACCTCGTGGGCATGTAGTGGAACGATCCCGACGGTGGAAGGCCCTGTGCCCAGCAGGTATTCGCCGGGGTGAAGCCGTTGGAGCGCCGCGGTGATTTCGTGCACGCGCTCGCCGGCGTCGGTGCTCATGATGAATTCAATCTCTCGGAGGCGGGAGAGTCGGATGAGTCTGTCGATCTGTGCAAGAATGGGGTCGGTTTCACCCACGATGTCACCACCCAAACGATCTGCCGGCTCGCCCGCTATGGGCGTCGCAGACATCATTGGACTGCATTGGGCCATTCCGTTGTGCAACGCGTCGGAGAACAAAACATCAGGCGTGTCCTCCTCCGGACACAACCGGCTTGGTCCGCACCGATGAAAGCCTATGCTCGCATCGAGACCGACAGATCCAAGAAACTAATACGAAGTATACCATTCTTGCGCCATCTTGTCAACTCTGTTTCGGTCGCCGTCCGATAAGCCCGTCTTCCGGCGCACTCTTGCCTGGGCCGTCTGCCGGGTCGGCGCGTGACATCATGCGAGCGGCGCGCCGCCGGTCATCGGGACGGAGCGGGCCCATCCTATGTATCGGCTGATGGAGGCGGGGCCATCTGAGATTTCCATCGGGCCGGGGACGGAAGCTTGCACGCCGGCGTGGGAGATGCTATCGTATCGCAGGCGTATGCGCGCGACAGGGAAGTCGCATCCTTCGAAAAACAGTGTGAAGAAAGGGGTTTCCCAATGAAGAGAATGGTTCGATCCAGGCCGGTGGTGATGGCGATTGTCGCGGTTTTGCTCTGTGCCTCCATGGCGCTGGGCCAGGTCCGGCAGGATATCCGCATCCCCGATATCCTGGGATACAAGACGCTCAAGTGCGACTTCCACATGCATACGGTGTTCTCCGATGGGCTGGTCTGGCCGACGGTCCGCGTGGACGAGGCCTGGCGGGAGGGGCTCGATGCGATCAGCATCACGGACCACATCGAGTATCAGCCGCACAAGAACGATGTCCCCACGAACCACAATCGTCCCTATGACATTGCGCTATCTCGCGCGAAGGACAGGGGCATCCTGCTGGTCAAGGGGGCCGAGATCACTCGGGAGACGCCGCCCGGACATTTCAACGCGCTCTTCCTTGATGATATCACACCGCTCGACACCGAGGAGTTGCTCGACGCCATGGCCGCGGCGGACAAGCAGGGGGCGTTCATCTGGTGGAATCACCCGAGTTGGAAGCCCGAACACAAAGGCTGGTTCGACATTCACACGACGTTGTATGAGAAGAAGTACCTGCGCGGCATCGAGGTCGTCAACGGCAGGACCTATTATCCCGAGGCGCACGAATGGGCCCTCGAGAAGGACCTCGTCTTCTTCGGCAACTCCGACATCCACAGCCCGATGCCGCTGCAAGAGACGACGCCGGAGGCTCACCGTCCGATGACCCTGGTCTTCGCCCGAAAGAAGAGTATCCCCGCCCTAAAGGAGGCGATCGTCGCAGGCCGTACGGCCGTCTGGTTCGAGAACCAGATCATCGGGCGACGTGATGTCCTCGAGGCGTTGTGTCAAGCCGCCGTTCGCATTCGCGACCTTGAGTACGAGGGGGAAAAGGCCGTTCGCTTCTCCGTGACGAACGATTCGGACCTGACCTTCGAATTTCAGCGCGCGGGCAGGACCGGGCCTCGCTCGCTAACCCTGCCGGCCAACGCGACAGCCAGAGTCAAGATCAACGTCGACAGCGTGGACAAGCCCGTGGAGCTTTCCTATGTCGTGAAGAATTTCCTGATCGGCCCGGAGAAGGGGCTGCCGGTCGATGTGACCATCCCCGGCCAGATCACGATCAACATCAAGGCGGAGATCGAAACCAACTGACCCAGATTGCGAATGCATCCAGCGCGTTAGCTGAATGAGATGGGGTGCCATGCTCACGCTCGCGTAAGCATGGCTTGTGCTCCACACGAAGCATGGAATCCGATCTCGCCGCGCGTAAAGAACGCCGGGCTTGCCGCGAAGCCCGGCGTGGGTCGTCGATGGTGGGGGGATGGGCTCAGTCGTCGATCTGCCACCAGCCGCCGTCGAAGTAGTGCCACTGGGGGCTCGTGATTGTCATCGTGTTCGCACTCTTGCGGGAGACGCACTCCGCCTTGGCGTGGTCACCGGCCTCGTTGAGCACAACCGCCCGGACATACACATTCACCGGCCCGGTGATATTGATGCCGCCCAGGAACTGCTCGGACAGCTCCTCAACGTCCTTGACCGTTCCGAGGTTCTCTTGAAGCCGTTTGGCGTCGGCTGCCGAGCCGCCGAAGAGTATGGGGTCGTATTCGACCTGGCCCTTGATGAGCTTGAACAGGTAGTCGATGTTGAAGTTCGCCGCCCAGGCCGCTGGGTCGCCGGCGGCGAACGCATCGCTCATCGCCTGAATCCTGTCCCGCAGCGCCGCCGGCAACGCCTCGTCCTGGTTGAAGTCGTATGGGGCGCTGTCCATCGGGACGACGATGTCCTGCGTCGCCTTCAGCGTCTTGACGCCCTTGGTGTTGCGGACTTCGACCGAGCCTTCCTGCACCTCCACGGTCAACAGTTTCACCTCCTCCTTGGTGTTGGCCGCAACGCCGTCGACAAGCTCCATCGTGAACTGGGTCCCGAGGGCCTTCACCTCGCCGTGAGGCGTCGTGACGATGAATTCGCCCAAGCCCTTGGCCACGGTGACATCGATCTGGCCGGCTAAGTGCTCGAAGCCTCGCTTGCCCGCCTCGCCGTACGTGCGGATGTTGGCGCCTTGGGCAAGGCGGACGGCCGAGCCGTCGGCGAACGTGTGGGTCATCGGCCCCGTCAGAGTCTCGATGGCGACCGGTCCGATGGTGGGCATCTTGTCGTTCGGTTCGGCAAATTGTGCGAGAGCCACGATGGCGGCGATTACGATCACGGCTGCTGCCGCGAGTTTCACGTACATGTTGTTCATGAGGATTCTCCGTATCAGGGGCGGGCGCTGCATTTGCGGTGTCCGCGAGGTAAGCATTTCCACGGCCTCGGGGTGATTCGCCGTCCACTTCTCGAAATCGGGCTGCGTATCGTCCGAATGGATGGCCCTGTCCAGTGCCTCATCCAGCCAGTTGTCGTCGTTTACGCGTCCCATGATTCACTCCCGAAACCATCTCGTTTCAAGCAATCTGCAATTCTTCGCTTGGCCCGTGTGAGCCGGCCGTTGACGGCCGCCGGCGTCAGGTCCAGGACCTGCGAGATCCGCGCCTGCGAGAAGCCGTTGAAGTATCGCATGACGATGAGCTCTCTCTCGGCTTCCGGCAGCTTCCAGACGGCCCGCCGGACCGCGTCCTGTTGTTCTTGCCGCTCCATGTGGCGCAGGGGCTCGACCTGCCGTGGCGAGGGCGTCCCGCCCTTGCGTCGCGAGGCCATCTTGGCCTCGCTCGTCCGGGCCATGCCCCCTGCATCGCCCGAAGTGCAAGGGCAAGATGCCCTCGCCACGGCGTCCGGGCTGCACCTCGTGGCCGTCCGGGTCTTGACCCGCAGCATCTGCTTCGTGACGTTGCGGCAGATGCCCCCGAGCCAGGCCCCGAACTTGTCCCGATCTCGCAGCGACCGAAGATCCCGGCAG
The DNA here is from genome assembly GCA_965603165.1 of uncultured Phycisphaerae bacterium. Classification (GTDB taxonomy): domain Bacteria; phylum Planctomycetota; class Phycisphaerae; order Sedimentisphaerales; family Anaerobacaceae; genus PLanc-01. Next base: position 1,359 of record CBFDBY010000182.1, on the reverse strand, counting down.
GCGATCGCGAAGACTTCCTGTGCCGCGTCTTCCGCCGAGTGCTTATCGCCCAACTGGGCGTACGCCAGGGCCACAATGGGGTTGTGATAGCGTTGGTAAAGAGCGCCGAAGCTCTCCAGCCGGCCTTGCTGGGCCGCCTCGACCAAAATCGCATCCGAATGTTCCAGAGACTCGATTCTCATGTGTCAAACCTGCTGCTGTTCACCGGTGTGCTGATCAGCGTCAGCGTTCGTAGATAAGTGTACCCACCCGCCCAAAATGAGCGCGAAAAACCCCCCAAAAACTGTCCTCCGAATTATATCCGTTCCTGTGAGCAGCGCAACCCTTCTCGTGTCATTACCGCGCAGGGCCTGCGTTCGGGGGGGCACACCTACACATTTCACATTTGACCCGAATCGTATGGAGGGGCGCCTTGCTCGTTTCGAGTGCCGATCAAGTATGGTGTCTTGATGCCACCGGCTGTGGTATGATTCCGGCGGCATTCAAATGAGCAGATTGTGCTTTTGAAGGGGATGATATGAACGGTTCGGAATCGGCAGCGGTGCGAGGAAGTGTGAAAGCAGGCATATTCTCTGCTTATCTGGCGGGTTGGCTGGTGGTGCTTGGTTGGTTTGGGTCGGGGTTGGCGGCGGGGGCGGTGCGTATCTACATTGTCACCGACCTGGAGGGGGCGAGCGGGGTGTATCAGTTCGCGCAGACGCGCGAGGCGGGGCCGCTGTATGAGAAAGCGAAGGAGTACCTGATGGGCGACATTGCGGCCGTGGTCCGCGGGCTGCGGGCCGGTGGGGCGACCGACATTGTCGTGCTGGACGGGCACGGGTCGCAGGCGTTCGTGCCGCATCTGATGGAGGCGGGCGCCAAGTACATCACCGGCAAGCCCCGACCGGGCCCGCTCACGGGGCTCGATGATTCGTTCGCGGGGATGGTCCAGTTGGGGGCCCATGCGATGATGGGGACGCCCGACGGCGTGCTCTGCCACACGCAGTCGTCACGCTCGGAGAACCGCTACTGGTACAACGGGGTGGAGTCTGGCGAGCTGGCGCAATGTGCGGCCGTCGCGGGCGGCTACGGCGTCCCGACCATCATGGTGACGGGCGATGAGGCGACGTGCCGCGAGGCGAAAGAGTTCTTCGGGCCCGAGTGTGTCACGGTGGCCGTCAAGCGGGGCATCTCGCGCGAGGCGGCCGAGCTGTATCCCTTCGACGAAACGCGCCGAGCCCTCTACGAGGGCGGCAAGCGGGCGGTGGCCGCGATCGAGCGCTGCAAGCCCTACATGCTGTCGCTTCCCATCCAGGCGAAGAAGGAGTACCTGGTCTTTGATAATCCCGGCGGGCCGGGCCGCCGCATCAGCAAGGAGGG
>CBFDBY010000181.1:0-8851 GCA_965603165.1 uncultured Phycisphaerae bacterium | reverse complement strand
CTGAACGCGGCCGGCGGTAGCAACTGCCGCAGGGTCTGGATGCCGTAGAACAAGCCCGCCGGCTTAGAGGCGCTGATCCTGATCGATCGCGCCGTCACCGCAAGCTCGTACCCCTCTTCGCCGAGCCGCTCTGCCAGCGAAGATACGGTCTTCAGACGGATGTTGCCTTCCTGTGCCGCGGAGCTTTCGACGAGTTTGAGTCGATATCCCATGGCCGGGGCCAGGGACTCGATGAGCTTCGATGCCTTTGTAACAGCGTCCCCCTCGGCTACGACACAGGTGGATCGAGTGATGAGAAAAGAGCCGTCATCTTGATCCATGGAAACGGGCAGAGGAATGATGCTTGTGCTGCCCGCAATCGCGGTGCCCATACATCCAAGGCACACGTACGCGAAGAGTATTCCAGTTGGCACGCGAGCAGGCGGTCTCGGTCCTCCGTCGTTTCGCAGCGCTGCTGTAAAGGTAGGGCGGTTGTGTACAGTGATGGCGTGATTGTGGCCGGCCATTCTTATGCTCCTGTGTCTGCTCCGTGGCGAAGCCGACACCCGCCGGTGCGGCACGGCGCGACCTTCTTCGGGCATCGCAAGCTGTATGCGTGTTGTCTCATGGACTGGAACGAATCCTGCTTTACGTGGTCAATGCAGAGACATACGAAATCCGAAGTCCAGCACCTGCGGCGCGACGAGCCGGCGGTAGTCCGCCATGCTCATTCGTATCCCGTCTTCGTGCGTGCCGGCCTGGAACAGGATGTGATCGTCTTTCTCCATCGCCTTGTCCATGAGAGTGGGCAGCTCGTACAAGTTACCGAAAGGCGGCTCCGCGCCCACCTCGCAATCCGGAAACAGACCCTCGATTTCCCCTTCCTCCGCCAATTCCACCGAGTGAGCGCCCAATTCTCGCTTCAGCTTGGCCAGGTCCACGTGATAGGAGGCCGGCAGAACGCACATGACATAGTGGCCATCGACTTTCAGGACCACGGGCTTGGCGACGTACCGGCCGGGCTCATGCTCTACCTGGGCCATCTGCTGCGCCGTGAACACGGGCACGTGATGCGAGACCTCGAAGCGGACCCCTGAATCACTGAGGAATTCCTGCACGCGCATTTCGGACCTCCTTAAGCATGTTAAGACAGGAACGATCTGCCGGGCTCCCAAACGTGATCGGCCGTGTCTGGGAGCCTGTCGTCGAGCCTCCATTGTGCATGATCGGCCTGCCGCGTCAACCGAAAAGTTCATTCGGATCCCAGACGCGCCTGACTACGTTTCGTGGCAGGATAGGCCTTTTCTGTCACCCCGAGCGCAGTCGAGGTCTCTGCCTGGGAGTCGGAGGTGTCCTGCGGTCGCGGGCAGATGTCTCGACTACGCTTCGCTGGGCTCGACATGACAACAGAAAGGAGGGGCTCGGCTCCACATGGCGAATGACAGGAGGCCCGCCACGATATTTGGGTACACCCTCCGAGACGCAGCACCATCACGTCCTCGGCGCCTACCGCCAGCACCGTCTTGTTGTCGTCCCAGTCGATCTCCCGTCCGCTAAGTAGTTCCCGGGTCGGTTCCGCTACCATGTCTTCCAGAGTGATGGTGGTCTTGCATGGCTGGTCGCCGTCATTGTAGATCGTCAGGTAGCTCTCGCCGAAGCGCTCGACATATACATCGTTGTGACTTGACGATGCGCCGGTGACAGGTTCCCAGCCGGCTTCGGCCAGCCGCTTGCAGAGCGGAACGTACTTCTTGAAGAGGTCCCGGTCGCGCTCGTAGAGCTCGGGCCGAGTGAAGTAGTGTCCTTCGGAGGCATTGGCGCTGAAGAAGCCGCCGAACATGCCGTAGGCGAGGCAGCGCTTCATGTACTTCTCGACCAGCTCGTGCGAGAAACGTTCGAACTCGGTGTTCATCAGGAAGCAGTAGGGCTTGCCCCGGCACAGGGCCCGGCGGTACAGCAGGTCGCCGTCGGACATGGGCCGCCAGACGCCGCCGGGGTTCCAGTCGGTCTCAGAGCCCATCACGTCCAGCAGCGGCGCCAGCCAGCAGAGCCGGATCGGGGTCGAGTTGGCCATCATCAGCTTGTCCAGCGCGTGGACGTCCCGCGCGATCGCTTCGATGTACTCGAAGGCGATCAGCCCCCGGAATATGGCGGGCCTGTGATCCTTCAGAGAGAACGTCAGCGGGGTCCGCGCAATCGCGAAATGATCCCGGCGAAAGTCGAGCTCGTCGGTCACGTAGCCTTCGCTCGAATCGATGTACTCCCCATCCTGATCGGCGGTTCTTTCGGGGCCGTACAGCTTCTCCCGGAGGTCGGCGTTCCACTTGTTCTTGAAATCGGTCGTCTCGCCGGCGACACCGGGCATGGAGTTGATGCTCCAGACGGCCCCGTTGCACCAGGGCGTGTCCAGAAGCTTCGCAGTGTACCGCCCTTGCTCGTCGTGGTAACCGCTGGTGAACAGGGCCATGGCTTGCGGATCTCGCTTTTCCGTCGCGAGTCGATTGGCCTCGGCCAATGCGGCGTCCAACGTGCGGGGCATCTCCTCGGGCATCCGCATCCACCATGTCATCGGCTCCGTGTAGCGGAACGTCAGGATGCCGTGGGCGTCGTCCCACGCGGTCTCGTTCGTGCCTTCTTTGATGCGAAAGCCGAAATCCTGCCAGTCCTTCACGGCACTGATCTTCGCGAACGGCATCCAGAGTCCTTGCTCCGCTACCCGGCGGCAGAAATGCTCAGGAAAGATCGCATAGTAGCGCTGCAACGCGGCGCGGAATCCCCACTCCGGGTCGAAGCCGAACTTGCAGAAGCGCACCTGGGCCGTCGGTTTTTCCGGCGTGAGCCCGAGATCGTAGGCCAGGAACAGTTCCTCCGTCGCGGCATTGTAGCCGGCCCGGAAGAAGGCGGGCTGCGTTGCATCAATGCCCAGCGCGATAGCTTCGCTTGCGTTGGCGGCTGCGGCGAACGGATAGCGCGACAATCGCCCGTTCGCTCCGGCTGCGAATCGGCTCGCGTTGACGTACTCGCGCCCCGGCTCCACGCGAGCTGTATTGCGGGGGTCGTGAAACCAGCGGCATTCCGTGGCCGACAGGGGAATCGCATAGACAAGGGTCACCGCGCGGTCTTTGCCGCTCATATCGCTTAGCGTGACATCGAAGAAGGTGACGCCGTCGGCATTCGTGATCTTGCGTTCGAGAGTCAGGTCCAGCGTCGAATCTTCGATGGCGAGAAAGCCCGTCCCGGCGGCGACGTCGCGGACCTGGAAGCCTTCCATCGCGGCCACTTCCTGGGAGACGGCGACGCCGTCGAACAAGCACGCGCCCGCCGGAGGCGTGATCTCGCGCAGCTCCGGGTCGCGAAACAGGGCCTTGCCGGTATGGTCGCGAAGGAGCATGTGGAACGATACCGTCTTGACGGGCTTCTCCGGGAAGACCGTCACCTGGGCCTTTTCCCAGTCGTGCGTGCCGACGTTGAAGGCGTCCACCTGTCCCCACAGGGGCGTGCCGTCCTGGTAGGTGAGGTCCAGGTAGAGAGAATAGTCGCTGTTGCGCCCGCCGCCGACGTTCTCGGCCTTGCTCCAGGCCGTGGCCACAATCACCTCCGGGCGGGCCTGGTCGAGCACGACCGTTTGCGATGCGCCTCGCTGGACTTGGGAGTCGTCGCCGTTGTCGCAAACGAAGACGGCGTCCTGCCGGCTGAAGCCTGCGGCCCAAGGCCTCCATGCATTCGGATTCAGCAGATTCTCCCCGGCATCGTGGTCGTTCAGCGCTCTCTTGAGGATCGCCCCGTCGATTGCGGCTGGCGGGTCCTCGCCGAGGGCGTTGACGGGCTGGGCGATCACCAGGCGATTTGCCAGCGTTCGGGCAAGGTCCGGCAGATCGTATGCGGTCAACGCGGCGTGGACGGCATTGACCAACTGATTCCGGCTTCGCCCGAACTCGATCACGTTCGACCACGATATCAGCCCCTGCGTCAATCTGACGGAGTCGAAAAGCTGCGGTTCCAGCGCCGCCGCATGCAAAGCGGGCACGCAGACGTGTCCCACGGCGTTCAACTCCAAGGGCCCTTCGTGCTGCTGCTTCAGGAAACGCGCACAGATCAGGATGTCCTCGGCTCGCATGGCCGCGTAGGAGCGGCCCAGGAGATAGGCGGTGAGAACGTCCTTCGTATCGGCGCCGAAGAGGCCGCCGCCGAAGCCGCGAGTGGATTGCGTTTCGCCCGTGCCGCGCAGGTCCACGGTCATAACGACCCGGCCGGCGTCTACCAGCTTCTGGATCGGTCCATCCGTTGCGGCATCGGTTTCTTTGCCACCCTCGTGAACGTACAGCACGGCGCCGGCCGGTCGACCTCGCTGGGGGACGCATACGAGCGCCGGCAAGCACACGCCATCGGCTGGCTTGATAACTACCTTTCTCATTTCCCCGTCACTGCGGCGGATCGTCCCGCGCTGCTCGACCTGAGGCTCGCGCAGTTCGGCAAGATGCCGAATGCCTGCAAGACGGCGGACTCGCTCGATCATCTCCGCGCGCGACGTTTCTTGCCAGAGTGTCTTTCGCTGAGCAGCCAAATCCTTCTCGTAGTCCCGGTTCAGGTCGTACGTGGAGCGCGCGTCTTCGAGATGCATCACCTGTCCGTCCGGCGTGCAGCGCGCCTCCTCGTCGCTGAGCAGGACGATGTTCGGCTCGGTGATCGGTCTGTCGTCGCCGAGCAGCCAGCGCGCCATCCATCGGACAACACCCTCTCGTTGGATCCGGTTGTAGTTGTGCGGCGCATCGTTCTCCAGCAGGCTCACGCGCTCGGCCACGCCGAGCCGCGAGTACAAACGCTTGGCGTATCGGAAGCACCTCCAGGCCCCATCGATGTCGAAGAAATCCTTCGTCGCGGCACAGATCAGGATCGGCATCGGCGCCTGCATCATCAGGTAATCCGCATGATCCATCCCAAACGCCAATTGCCCGAAGATGTTCTGCTCGGCGTCCTGGGGTCCGATGGTCGAGAGCAGGGCCTCGAAGCCGGTGATGTAGCAGCTTGGGGCCGCCGCCCGAATCCGGTCGTCCAGGGCCATCAGATACGACGTTTGTGTACCGCCGCCGCTGTTGCCCGTGCAGCCGATTCGATTCGGGTCGATCTCCGGCCGTGATTGCAGGTAGTCGATGGCGCGCATGCCGTCCCAGATCTCGAAGCGGGCGGTGTTGCGGCCCAGCAGAATGCTGCCGATGCCGAGCGTGGTATGGGCCGATGTGCCCCACAGCTTCGGCAGGGCGGACGGCATCTGGCTGCGCTCGCCTTGGTCGATCGGGTCAAACACGAGGGCCGCCATGCCGTTCAGAGCCAGAAGTGCGCCCATGGTCTGGTATGCTTCATAAGCCTTGGCCTCGGAAGCATGGCCGCATGGGACGAGCACGCCCGGAAACGGCGGGCTGTGATGGCCTTCGTCCGGCAAGAACAGCAGGGCCGTGACGTAATGCCTCGGCTGGCTCTCGAAGATGACCTTCTCGACCTTGTACCCATCACGCGTGACGACGCCGACGACTTTGGGGCGGAGCGGCGTTCTCGCCGGCAGTCCACCAATCGCTGTGAGGAACTTGTCCCGCAAGTCCTTCTGATAGGCGGCTATCTGTTCCGGCGTCTTCCGTTGCTCGTAGTGCTGTCGCCATTGCTCGAAGTGCGGCTGTGCCTGCTGTTGCAGATAGCGAGCCATCATGTCGGTGGCGGGAACGCCATCGATGGTCTCGGGCAGGATGCGTGAACTCTCATTCCCCCAGGCGCCCGCAGTGGTCAGCAGGCCCAACCCGACAACGGCTCGAATGACTGTCACTGTGGTCATTTCGTCTCCCCTGAAGTGAGTGTTGTCAAATCGTAGGGTGGGTCAAGGACCCACCCTACGACGGTCATTCTGCAATTGTCAGTGCGCCCAGTGGATACCAACCGTCCTTGCCCCGCCCTTCGATCGCGAGTCTGACGACAGGCTCGGCGGTTTGCGCGCCGACGATTCCGACCGCCAGATGATATTCGCCGGGCGGGGTGTCGGCCGGCAGGGCCACGTTGTCGGTCGTTTCGACGATGGGGCCGGGCGGCAAGTCCGGCGGCGCCTTGAGAAATTCCTCAGTGAACAGCGAGACCGTGCCGGGCATCCATTGGTCGGCCGTTACTGTTCCCACGAGTGCCTTCGCGTATCCCTGCTCATTCGAGAGCCTGTATGCGACCCGATACGGCCTGTAGCAGGGCGCCGAGCCGACGTTTTGCCAGTTCATCGTGAACGTCACGGCGGCTCCGGCCTGCGCACGCTTGGGGAACCGGAACTCGTGCAGCACGAAGCGATACCCGAGCCGTCGCAGAAACCTCTCGATTTCGTGCCGTACGTCCTGTCCCTCGGGCAGGGGGGCGGACTTGTTGTTGATGTACGAGCCGTGGAACGCCAGCGCGTAATTGAAGATGTACCGTAGCGGCCAGTCCTCCTCGTCCCAGCGCCGCATGTCCCAGCAGGTCTCCCAGGCGACCGGCGCGGTCTTCCAGACGTCGGCGGCGTCCGCGCCCTGGATCAGTTGGACATACGCGTTGCGCATGTGGCACCAGTTCGCCGAGAACCCGCCCATGTCACCCAGACAATCCGCTCGCCATCCCGCCCCGCGCTGGGCGGCGTAGCTGAGAAACTCGCGGCCTCCTATCAGCATGAGCACCGGCGTCTTGCGGAACGCGTCGAGATATGCGTCGATGATCTGGCGGCAGGTGTCCTCCGTGGGCATCCTGCCGGCGTTCGAGCTGCTCATGTGCCACTCGCCCCACCAGCCCACCGATCCGAGGTCCACATGGTCAATGTCGGGGTGCCCGTCGTAGCGGGCCCCGAGCCGCCGGATGAAGTGAAGATGCCTGGCTAATACGTCCGGGTCGTCCAGGTCCGGGATGAGCAGCCCTTCCTGCCCGCCGTAATCGACCGTAAGGACCTTGCCGCCCACGTCTTCCAGCCAGTCGGGGTGATACGGTCGGCCGGGCGACGTCGAGCAGCACATGGCCCGCAACGCCAACTGCTGGCCGGCGGCCCGCGTCTCGGCCAGGGTCCTGTCGAGAAAGGCGTAGTCGATTTCGCCCGGGGCGGGCTCCAACGTGCCCCAGCCCCAGCGGGCGTAGTGGACGGTGGAGGGAATCCAGTCGGGCAGGTCCCTGTCCTTATCTCTCGTGGTGTGGAACGTCTCCCAACCGATGCCTGGGTTGGCCAACAGTTCTTCGGTCTCCTGCGGCCGGACCGTCACCAGCCCCGCCGAGCCGGCCGCTTCGCTGCTGCTCGCCCGACCGGCCGCGACAAGTACAGGTGCACAGACTAGGACGGCGACGATCCGATTGAGAGATGTGTATCGTTTCATGTTCGGTCCTCCGTTGGACAAGAATCCTCGACGGTCACCTGGCACGAGCCGCCGTCATCGTCGCACAAATCGAAGCGCAGGAGAAGAGAAATGTTGCGATCTTGGCGGTCGGTGCGTACAGTGAAGAGCATGGCGAAGACGCTGTACATCATCGATGGTCACGCCCATATCTACGCGGCGTACTATGCGCCTATGCGGCAGCAGCTTACGGCTCCCTCCGGCGAGCCTACCAAGGCGACCTACATCTTCACGACGGCACTGACCGGTCTGATCGAGAGGCAGAAGCCCGATATGCTCTGCGTGGCGATGGACACGGCGGCGCCGACGTTTCGCAGCGAGGTCTTTGCCGAGTACAAAGCCCATCGGCCGCCGATGCCCGACGACCTGCCGCCGCAGGTGGATCGCATCCGGGAGATTCTGAATGCGATGCGTATCCCGGCTCTTTCCCTTGATGGCTACGAGGCGGATGACATCATTGGCACGTTGGCGAAGCGGGCCGCAGCCGACGGCATCGACGTGTTCATCTGCTCCAAGGATAAGGACGTTCTCCAGTTGCTCGATGAGCGCGTTCGGACATACGATATCAAGACGGGCGAGGTCACTGACCCCGAGGCGATGAAAGCGAAGATGGGGATTGCCCCGGCGCAGATTGTGGATTGCCTGGCGCTCGAGGGCGACGCGGTGGACAATGTGCCGGGCGTTCCGCTGATCGGGCAGAAGACCGCCCGCGAGCTGATCGCCCGATACGGCGACCTCGACAACCTCTACGCGCACGCGGACGAGATCAAAGGCAAGCGTGGGGAGAACCTGCGCAAGTCGAAAGAGCAGGCGTATCTGAGCCGGGGGCTCGTGACGCTCGATTGCAGCGTGCCGATAGAGGTGGATTATGCACGCCTGGCTTGGGCGGGGCCGGATAAGCAACGGCTGGGCGAGCTATTCACGCAGCTCGGCTTCAGCCGGCTTCTAGGCCAGCTTGGCCTGACGGCCGAGTCACGCAGCCCGACCGAGGCGGTTGATCCGCCGGTAGAATCTTCCGCCGATGCGTCGTCCGCGCTGCCGCCGAAACACGGCGCGTCTGCAAGGGCATCAGCGCGAACGGTCGAGCATTTGTATACGCTCGTCGATACGCCCGAGAAGCTTGCCGCCTTCGCACGCGACCTGCGCGAGCAGACGCTTTTCGCCGTGGACACGGAGACCACGTCCGTCCGTGCGATGCAGGCGGACCTCGTGGGATTGAGCTTCTGCTGGAGGCCGGGCCGGGCGTACTATCTGCCCGTTCGAGGGCCGCTGGGGACACCCGTGCTGGATATTGCGGCCGTGCGGCGGGAGCTGGGGCCGATTTTAGCGGATCCGGATGTCCGGAAGATCGGCCAGAACCTCAAGTACGACCTGCTGATCCTGCGCAACGCCGGAATGCCGGTGGACGGCGTGCACTTCGATACGATGGTCGCGTCGTACTGCCTCGATCCCGAGCGCACGAGTCACTCCATGGACAACATGGCCCTCGACTTCCT
>CBFDBY010000180.1:0-9022 GCA_965603165.1 uncultured Phycisphaerae bacterium | reverse complement strand
GGCTGGGGCGGCTCGAACCTGCGTCCGGAGGCGACGGGCTACGGCGCGGTGTACTTCGCCAGTGAGATGCTGGCCACGCGAGGCGAGAGCGCCGAAGGTAAGACCGCCACGGTTTCCGGCAGCGGCAACGTGGCCCAGTACACGGTGGAGAAGCTCAACGCTCTCGGAGCGAAGGTCGTCACGCTCTCGGATTCCGACGGTACGATCGTCGATCCGGACGGGATCAGCCCGGAGAAGCTGGCGTGGGTGCAGGAGTTGAAGAATGTCCGCCGAGGGCGCATCCGCGAGTACGCCGAGCACTTCAAAGGGAGCCAGTACCTGCAGGGCAAGCGCCCGTGGGGCATTCCCTGCGATCTGGCGTTTCCCAGCGCCACTCAGAACGAGATCGACGAAGATGACGCCCGGCAGTTGGTGCAGAACGGATGCTACTGTGTCTCCGAAGGGGCCAACATGCCGAGCACGCCTGAAGCCGTGGATGTCTTCCTCAATGCGAAGATTCTGTACGGGCCGGGCAAGGCGGCCAATGCCGGCGGCGTTGCGGTCTCGGGCCTTGAGATGAATCAGAACTCCGGATGCATGAGGCGTTCACGCGAAGAGGTGGACGTGCAACTGCAGACGATCATGCGTTCCATCCACGAGAACTGTGTCAAGTACGGGCAGGAGAACGGCTTCGTCGATTACGTCCGCGGCGCCAACATCGCCGGCTTCGTCAAGGTCGCCGATGCGATGGTGCAGCAGGGCTACATCTAAGCCGACCGCCGGCCTACGTCCGAAACGACTTGGACGTGCGGACAGGCCGTATAGATCGTTCATAACGAGCGGGGCTCTCTACAACGAGGGCCCCGCTCTTTTTGTGTTGAGACCTCGGTGGGCGGGACGCCTTCGGACTGACGGCGCGGCGCGTCTACGGCAATTGCGTGAGAAGGGCCTTCATCGCTTTCGTCATAGCCGCCTGATAGGCTTCCCTGTCGCGAACGCGAAGGATGAAGCGGTTGCTCGAACGTGAGCCGGGGGACCATTTGGCGACCCGGCTTTCGGCGCACGTCACTTCAATCGGCTCGAAATCGAAGACCGCCGAATCTTGTGTCTCGGCGCGTCGCACAGTCTTTCCCTCGCGTGTAACCGTATAGCCGGCGGCGTGCAGAAGGCCGGCCGTACACCACATATGTCTGTCTCGGGCGCTGTGTTCGGCCAGCAAGGTCGTATCCGGCGTCCCTTCCAGGTAGCCGAGCCAGTTGTGGTCGCTGCGGCGGCCAAGCGCGTAACCGAAATAGTTCCGCACGCGTGCCGATAGATGCGGGAGAATCTCCCCCTGGCGGAACCTGTAATGGGAGGCGTACTCGCGCACGACCGGCCCGCCGTCGGATTCCGTCCCCTCGAAACAAGGCATCCAGTACACGGGGCACGGCAGATCGAAAACCGCCGCGTAGGCGATTTTGTCGAGCGCGACGTTGTACTCGAGTTTTGTGGAGAGGCCCGGGTCGGGCAAGGCTGTGCCGGCATTGAGGTAGATCCCGGCGCATTTCCGGGAAAACAGATCGGGCGCCTGCCTGCCGGCGACGGCGACGTCCCGGCTGCATCCCGTTACCGTGATGACGACAGGTCGCTCGGACGTACGAAGCATGTTGAGAATCGTCCGCACCGCCTGAAGCTCCGAAGCGCCGGCAGAGGCCTGGGCATCGTCGCGAGACTTGACAGCATGCGGCGACCCGGTGACTGCGGGGATGGATAGACCCGTGAGCCGGTTCATCTGGGCGACGGCCGCGATATCGGGATTGTGCCCCGGTCGGTCGGCGGGCGGATAGTCGACGACGATCGCTTTGAGGTCGATGTCGCCGCGATGGGCCAGGGCGTAGACGCAGGCCAAGTCCCAATGATCGTCCGGATCGATGTGAGGACGGTACAGGTCGGTCACGTGGATGAAAGGCGTTCCGGCTGCGCTCGTTCGCGCGAGTGTCGAACCGGGAACGAATGTGAAAACGAGAATCACCAGCACGGTGACAACGAACCGCGTGCAGTTTCTCAGGCTACCCATTCTTGTCCTCCCGTACTTGAGGCGACATGCCGCCGATCTTCAACCAAGCGGAACGGTTCCGGCACGGCAAAGCCGTTCATGGGAGCCGGCTCCTATTCAGGCGCTGGGCCGACGGCTGCGACCGGCAACAGGATGTGCGATGGGTGGTCCGCGTTTATGTAGACCGTATTCGTGGCGACCTGCGTCTTGTCGTCGGTGCCGGAAGGCTTGCCCGTGTTCGGGTTGGGCTCGAAGCGGGGGGCGTTGCTCGATGAGATAGCGACGCGGACGCGATGCCCGGGGCTCAAAACGAAGCTGGTCGACCACAGGTCGATTTCGAGCTCGTAGATTTTGCCGGCCTCCATCGGCTCGCTTTTCTGCATGGAGTTGCGGTGACCGGCGCGGAGGATACCGTCGAGGACGATCATACTCCGGCCGTCCGGGTAGACGTCGCAAAGCTTGGCCGTGAAATCGGTGTCGGGGGCCGTCGAGGAGGCCCAGAGCTTGACCTTGACGGACCCCGTGATTTCAATGTGCCTGTCCAACGGCGGCGAAGTGAACAGCAGCACATCCGGGCGATCCTCCGTGGGCCTCTGATCCTTCGGACCTTTACTGATGATCAGATTTGCGCCGCCGATTGTGGGGACGGGATTGGCGGGATCGTACTTGTACGATAGTGAGCCGAACATCTCCTGGGGCGGGCCGAGTCGGAGCCGGTTGTCGGTATGGAAGTAGACGGCTTTCATCTCTGCCGGCACCGGCCAGTCGTCGGCGGTCTTCCATCGGTTGCCGGGCGTATTGGGGTCGGCCGGATCGCCCATCACAAAGTACTGCACCGCCGGAATCGCCTCGATCCCCTTGCCGTCATTCTTGAGCCAGATATCGAACCAGTTCCACGCATCCGCGGCCCGGGGGTGATCGGCGTTGGGGAAGACGAGATCGTCGGAGCGGCCGTGGCCGTAGGGCTCCATGACGAGCCGGCACTTGCCCCGCGCGCCCTCATCGCCTTGCTTGTTGACCGTCATGAAGCTGTTGATCGTGCCGGCGGTGAAGATGTCGTACCAGCCGCCTACGAACATGAAAGGGATATTGACGCGGCCGGCCATCCGCTCGGGGTCGAGCTTTCTCCAGAAGTCATCATAGCTCGGGTGGGACCGAAACATCTCGAGGTTCTTGGGGCTGAACTTGCTCAGGGCAAGCCACGACTCCAGGAGGCTCTTGCGAAACGCGCCGCCCTGATACGCCGCTTGGTGGTACATACTCGAAAAGGCCACGCTGGCATAGCAGCAGACCAGGTGCGGCGGCCGGCTGGGGGCCATCATGTTCAGCGCGATGCCGGGGGCGCTGACCCCGAATCCGCCGACCTTGCCGTTGGACCATTTCTGCTCGGCGATCCACTCGACGGTGTCGTAGCCGTCCTGGTGCTCGTCCCATCCGCCGTGCAGGAAGACGGGATAGTCGTTGCCTTCGGAAGCGAAACGGCCGCGGAAGTCCTGCGCGACCAGGACGTAGCCACGTTGGTTGGCGTCGTCGGCGAATCCCTTGACGCCGTCCTTGTTGTATGGGGTCCGGACCAGCACCGTCGGCCACGGGCCGTCGCCGGCGGGCAGGTGGACGTCGGTGGCGAGTTTGACGCCGTCTCGCATCGGGACCATGACGGTTTCGGCAAGCGCACCGCCGCCAGTTGCGGCGACAAGGACCGACATGGCGATTGCTGTGGCGATTGCGCTTCGCGGGGCTGTCTGTTTCATCGAAGACCTCCAATCGGCAGTTGCGGTCCCGTGCGGGGTGAAGGCCGTAGATACTCCAAGTCAAATCCTGTCATCACGGTATGCAACCCGACGGCCAACATGGCCACTATTCTACGGCCTTCCGTACAGACGTGCAATCCCGGTTCGCCTATTGCACAATAAACGGCCGGACGGGCATTTATCCCCGACGGGCAAAGGCGGGCATGTCCCTTGCCTGCGAACGTTCCGATGGTTATTGTGTGCCGTCGGGGACCCTGAACCGTGGTCCGCGCTATCGCACGAGGGTTCGTATGGTTGGAATGATGTGTATCCTGGCACTGCTGAGCACGCTGCAACCCGGCCCCGCCCCACGCGCGGTGATCCCTCTCGTCCACGCCCATGCGCACAACGATTACCGGCACGATCCACCGTTGCTGGAGGCCCTCCGGCACGGCTTCACCAGCATCGAGGCGGACGTGTTCCTCGTGGGCGACAAGCTCTGCGTAGCCCACGATTCCGAGGAGATCACGGCGGCCAGGACGTTGCGGTCGCTCTACCTGAACCCTCTCCGGGAGCGGGTGAGGCGAAATGACGGGCGCGTCTATCCGGGCGGTGGGCGGTTTCTCCTGCTCGTCGATGTCAAATCGGCGGCCGGGCCGACCTGGCAGAGGCTTCATGAGGTCCTGACGGAGTATCGGGACATGCTCACCACCTTTGGGCCGCAGGGGCGGGAGGAGAAGGCCGTCCTTGTGATTATCTCTGGAAACCGGTCGCTGGAATCGATGCGGTCGCAGGCGGTTCGGTACGCCGGTTATGACGGCCGCCTGACCGATCTCGATTCGGACAGTCCGGCCGAGATCATTCCTCTCATCAGCGACCGCTGGGGTATGCATTTCACCTGGAGCGGCGAGGGCCCGATGCCGCCGGAAGAGCAACAGAAACTGACCGAGATCGTCCACAAGGCGCATGCAAAGGGCCGGCTCGTGCGATTCTGGGCGACGCCGGACCAGCGGTCGCCTGCGCGGGAGGCCCTGTGGCGGGAATTGCTCTCAGCGGGCGTCGACCTGATCAATACTGACGATCTGGAAGGATTGAAGGAGTTTCTCCTTCGGCATGAGCACTGACGGTTTCATCGAGACAACGGACCTGACAAAACTGTACGAGACCGGCACCGTCGAAGTCGCGGCCTTGCGCGACGTGACGTTGTCGATCGACCGGGGCCGGTTCGTAGGCGTGACCGGCGCCTCCGGCTCCGGCAAGTCCACGCTCGTCAATCTGTTGGGCGGACTGGACAGCCCGTCGTCGGGCACGATCCGCGTCGATGGCAGGCTGATTTCCGACCTGAGCAAGAAGGAGCTTGCCCTCTACCGTCGCAACACCGTCGGCATGATCTTCCAGTCGTTCAACCTGGTGAATGCCTACACGGCTCTGGAGAACGTCGCCTTTCCGCTGTTGTTCGCGGGCGTCGCGAAGAAAGAGCGCCGGCTTCGCGCGAGGGAGGTCTTGCGGACCGTCGGGTTGGAAGCGAGGGCGGATCACCGGCCGGCGGAGCTATCCGGCGGCGAGCAACAGCGAGTCGCAATTGCCCGGGCCCTCGTGAATGAGCCGCGGATTCTCTTGGCCGACGAGCCCACCGGCAATCTCGACAGCAAAACCTCGCGGCAGATCATCGAGACACTGTCCGGCCTTAACCGCCATCACGACCTGACGGTCGTGATGATCTCCCACGAGCAGGACCTGCTCCGCGAGTTCGCCCACGAACTGATCTGCCTGCAGGACGGCGCGGTCGTTGGCCGCGAGGCGATGGGGGAGCGCTCATGAGAATCGCGGACTACATCGAGCAAGCGGGCGGGAATCTGTGGAAGAAGAAACTGCGCACGATCCTCACGACCGTCGGTGTGGTGATCGGCGTCGGGGCGCTGGTCTCGATGTTCGCCTTCGGGCAGGGGATCCAGAAGAACATCACCGAGCAGTTCAACAAGGTGGACCTGTTCAATTACATCAACGTCTCCACACGCGATCGAAGCGGCGAGCCGGGACATTCTCACGATCCCGACGACCCTGACGCCGGCGCGATGGACGACGCGGCCGCTCCTGCGGACGCCAACGACAGTGACGCTCCCGCGCTCGATGCTCAATTCCTCGAAGAGGCGCGGAGGATCGAAGGAGTGGAGACCGCGTTTCCTGAGATGCGCTTCCCGGCCCAGATCTGTCTTGGCGAAAAGGAGCAATTCACGCTGGTTCAGGTCCTGCCGGCTAATCTCCTTCGCTCGGGACCGCTGCCCCTGCGTTCCGGACGCTGTTACGATCCGTGCGAGCCGAACGAGCTGATCATCACCGATTCCCTGCTTCGGCGCCTGGGCGTGAACGAGCCGTCCGAGGCGCTCGGCAAGGAGATCGAAGTCGCCACGGTGACCCTGGATTTCAGCCTGACGAACCTGCTCCGGATGGTCTTTTCGAGCGGTGACCAGGGCCTTCCGTTCGCCCGCAAGGGCTATCGCTTCACGATTGTGGGCGTGGCCGAGCGGCTGCCGTTCGGGGGCATGGGCGATGTGTACGTCCAGCCGGAGGCGGCCGGCGGGATGCGTAAGCTGTCACTCACGAGCATCTGGGAGTTTTTCCGGCCGGCCGGCGAAGCGGCCAACTACTCGACGGTGACCGTCAGGGTCCGCTCGCCCAAGTACATCGCGCCGGTCAAGAAGGAGCTGGAGTCGCGCGGCTTCCGGACGTTTGCCCTGATGGACCAATTGGAGGAGATGCGGACCGGCTTTCTCATCATGGACATGTTCCTGCTCGCCGTGGGCATGATCGGGATCACGGTGGCCTCGCTCGGCATCGTCAATACGATGGTGATGTCCATCCTGGAGCGGTACCGGGAGATCGGCATCATGAAGGCGGTGGGGGCCACGGACGGCGACGTGCAGCGGATCTTCCTGTTCGAGTCCGGCGTGATTGGCCTGCTGGGCGGCCTCTTCGGCCTGGCGCTCGGATGGACGGTGAGCATGGTCATCAATGAGGTCATCAACGGCCTGATGGCCCGCCAGGGCGCCCCGCGCATGGACTACTTCAGCTTCCCCTGGTGGCTCTGCCTCGGCGCCATCGGCTTCTCGATCCTCGTAAGCCTCGCCGCCGGCATCTACCCCACCCTCCGCGCCGCCCGCGTCGACCCCGTTGTGGCCCTCCGCCACGATTAGCCCTCCGGCACAAACCAACGCCCGCAGAGAAGCAGAAGCGATGTAACCGCTGATGAACAGCGATGAACGCTGATAGAGCCAAAACGGGTTCACACAGCGGCACAAAGCCACCAAGGAGAACGTAGCTGCTATATTGTGCGAGCTTCGTGGCTCTGTGGCTTTGTGTGAGATCAAGCATTCTCGATCCGCAGATTCCGCCGATTCACGCAGATGAAAAGCCGAGCCTGGCCGCCGAGACACTGAGGACATAGAGTCATAATCCCTTGACACTGCCGGATTTATCTTCCTTCTCTGTGAACTCCGTGTCTCCGTGGTGAACCGCGAAAAAATGTCATCTCGCGGCCATTTCTTCTTGCCTTTCCCCGCCAGTTCCGTCAGACTGGTATTAGCGACTCTGATTGACTACTTTGATGCTTGATAGGCCGGGAGAAGAATGGCGACGGCCGTGAGGCTCTGGCCCCTTTCCTCTCCGGCAGCGTGCTATCAGCTTCGCCGTAAGCGAAGGAGGCTCGGATGTTACGTACGCACGAGACGTTGGGGCATAGCGACATCAAGAGGACGATGATCTACACCCATACCTTCTATGGCGGTCCGTCGGGCGGGCGCGGAACGACAGATGGACTGTAAACCGGCTTATACACCCTGTGTAAGCCGGAGGTGAGCCGGGAAGGAGAAACCCGCAAATGGTTGGTAGGAAAAATGTTAGGGAAGAACGCGGGAAGGGGCGGGAACTTCTTATACAGAAAGGGCCGGTCCGTGCCTCCCGTCTTATACAGACTGCATAATCATTGTTAGGATCATGCCGTGCCAGATAACTCGCAAAAGATATGTTACCTATGTGGTGAGGGCATTGAAGGCAAATCTTCGGATGATCACATCCCGCCAAAGCAGTTCTATCCCAAGGAAATACGCGAAGATGAGAATCTTAATCTGCAATTAGGCCCGTCACATGGTCCATGCAACAATGCGTACAAGGACGACGAAGGGTATTTCTACTCCTCTTTATATCCGCTTGTGGAAAAGCACAATCCGGAAATAGCTGCTACCATCCTTAGAGATTTCGCGAGGCAATGCAAGAAGCCCCAAATGCGCGCAATGCTCAAGAAGATATTCGGTGATGCTTCGAATACAACCAAAGGTGGAATAGTCCTGCCCAAAGATATTGTGGAGATTAACATAGATCTATGCCGGATCCAAAGAATTGCAGGAAAAATAGCGCGTGGTGCTTTGTTTCTCTCTGGAGAGCTCTATGTCCCCGAAGAGAACATTGTCGATATGAGAATATGTCCTGAGGAATCTGAAGTCCCTGAAATGTATCAGATATCCTGGAAGATTGCGGGCACGTGCAAAGGCCCGTATCCCAAAGTGTTTTCGTACAAGTATATGAAGTACAAGAACTATCACATCGTTTCATTGCTTTTCTGGGAAGCCTTTATGTTCTGTGTGACTGTTAAGGACGAATGCTAACATCGGGCTCCAAGCCGACGCCGCTGCCGCGTCGCGATTGAGCCCCCTGTTATGTGCTTAAGTGAAATGATATCGAGGGAGACTATGACAGCGCCAAATCTACTAATAGCACTTGGTACGTTGTTTATCGCAATCGGAGGGATTATTGCAACAAACGGCTGGAATGCGAGGACATCTGTTGCTCAAAGGCGCAGTATCATACGCGCTGTAGCAGCGGAATCCCTTATGAATATGAATGTCTATAAAGACAAGAAGTTTACAGAAGAAAATGAAGATCAGCTCGCGAAATTTACGATGTTTCCAAGAATGCAGACATCAGCTTTGGAAGGCGCAATTGCGAGTGCTCTATTTACTGGGGAAAAGGATCGAGAATTCTTGACACGTGCTTCAAGGCTTAACGAACGGCTGTCTGATTTCAACCAACGACTTTCCTTCACCGAAGACAAAATGAGTCAAAAGGCTAGTGATATTGCTTTATATCGAAAAAGGATTAGGGATGGACAGGTGCGTAAGACATTGGGCGTAGAACTTCAGGAGTTTGGCCAACTGTTGATGAGTGACTATGGAATTAAGCACGATGATAGTTTCTTTGTAAAGCTCGACGATTAGGCCACATA
>CBFDBY010000179.1:0-9055 GCA_965603165.1 uncultured Phycisphaerae bacterium | reverse complement strand
CCTGCTGCGACTGGGTCGGCGAGAACGGCGCCGGGCACTTCGTCAAGATGGTCCATAACGGCATCGAGTACGGCGACATGCAGATGATCTGCGAAGCGTACCAGATGATGAAAGAGGCCCTCGGCATGACCAATCAGGAAATGCACGAGACCTTCGCCGAGTGGAACGAGGGCGAGCTCGACTCCTACCTGATCGAAATCACGCGGGACATCCTCGCCTATAAGGACGAGGACGGCACTGAGGTGATCGACTTGATCCTCGACACGGCGGGCCAGAAAGGCACCGGCAAGTGGACGGCGATCGAAGCGCTGGACCAGGGCCAGCCGTTGACGCTGATCGCCGAGGCGGTGTTCGCCCGCTGTCTGTCGGCCCTGAAAGAGGACCGGGTCAAGGCGGCGAAGGTCCTGCGCGGCCCCAAGGCCCAGTTCCGCGGTGACCGGCAGAAATTCATCAACGACCTGCGCCAGGCGCTCTACGCATCGAAGATCGTCAGCTACGCCCAGGGCTACATGCTGATGCGGGCCGCCGCGGCGGAACACAATTGGAACCTCAACTACGGCGGCATCGCCCTGATGTGGCGCGGCGGCTGCATCATCCGCTCGGTCTTCCTCGGCAGGATCAAGCAGGCCTTCGACAAGAAGCCTAAGCTGGAGAACCTGCTGCTCGATCCGTTCTTCAAGAGCGCGGTCCGCAAGGCGCAGGGCTCGTGGCGGCGTGTGGTGATGACCGCGATCAAGCTGGGCATCCCTGTGCCGGCGATCAGTGCGGCCCTGACCTTCTACGACGGCTACCGCCACGAGCGTCTGCCGGCCAATTTGCTCCAGGCCCAGCGCGACTACTTCGGCGCCCACACGTACGAGCGCGTGGACAAGCCGCGGGGCGAGTTCTTCCACACGAACTGGACCGGACGCGGCGGCGACACCGCTGCTTCGACATACGTCGTCTAACGAACGGAGACGCGACCGATGTACGACAGTCTCCGGATGCAGGGTGTGCAATCGCCGATTATCCCCGTGGTCGGCGAATTGATCCGCGCCAATCCCGGCACGATCTCCCTCGGCCAGGGCGTCGCCTACTACGGCCCGCCGCCGCAGGCCGTCGAAGCCATCGAGCAGTTCTTCGCCGACCCCGAGAACCACAAGTACAAGCTCGTTCAGGGCATCCCGGAGCTGCTCGAAGCCATCGAGAAAAAGCTCGCCGCCGAGAACGGCATCCGCCTCGGCGCGGACCAGCGGATCGTTGTCACCGCCGGCGCTAATATGGGCTTCGTCAACACGGTGCTGGCCATTACCGATCCCGGCGACGAGGTCATCCTGAACCTGCCCTACTACTTCAACCACGAGATGGCAATCACCATCGCCGACTGCAAAGCCGTCTGCCTGCCGACGGACGAGAGCTTCCAGTTGCAGCCCGAAGCGATCGAGCGGGCCATCACCGACCGAACGCGGGCGATCGTCACGATCTCGCCGAACAATCCGACCGGGGCGGTTTACCCGGAAGAGGCGCTGCGCCGAGTCAACGAGATGTGCGCGCGGCACGGCGTCTACCATATCTCCGACGAGGCGTACGAGTACTTCACGTACGACGATGCGAAGCACTTCTCCCCCGGGGCCATCGCAGGCAGCTCGCCGCACACGATCTCGCTGTATTCGCTCTCCAAGGCGTATGGCTTCGCAAGCTGGCGAATCGGCTGGATGGTGATCCCCTCGCGGCTCTTCGAGCCCGTGCGTAAGATTCAGGACACGATCCTCATCTGCCCCCCGGTGGTCTCGCAATGGGCGGCGGCCGGCGCCATGCAAGCGGGCCGGGCCTACTGCCAAGACAAGCTCCGCGAGACGCGTGAGATTCGCCGGCTCGTTCTCGAAAAGCTGAGCGAGATCAACGACCTCGTCACGGTTCCCCGCGCCGACGGCGCTTTTTACCTGCTGCTTCGCATCCATACCGATACGGACCCGATGCTGCTCGCGCAACGTTTGATCGAGGAACACAAGGTCGCAATCATCCCCGGCATGACCTTCGGCGTCCAGAACCAGTGCCTCCTTCGCGTCGCATACGGCGCGTTGCAAAAGGACACCGCCGCCGAAGGCATCGACCGGCTGGTCCGCGGATTGAGACAGATTCTATCAGTCTGAAAGGAATCGGACATGACAGATGAGCTGATCGGGATCATCGGCGGCACGGGGCTGGGCGATGCGCTGGCGGCGCAACTTTCGGGAGCGGAGCTCCGGGAGGTGGAGACGCCGTTCGGCAAGCCGAGCGCACCGGTGCTGTTGGGCAAGATGGGGCGCAGGCGGATCGCCTTTCTGAGCCGGCACGGCCAGGGACACAAGCTCTCGCCGAGCGAGGTGCCGTACGCCGCGAATATCTTCGCGCTCAAGCAGCTTGGCGTGCACGCCGTGATCGCCAGCGGGGCCGTCGGCTCCCTGCAGGACGAGATCGCGCCGGGCGATCTTGTGATCGTCGATCAGTTCATCGATAAGACGTTCAAACGGACCGGCACCTTTTTCTCCGGCTTCGGCGCCGTCCACTGCGAGATGGCCGAACCCGCCTGCTCCCGGCTCCGCGAGACGCTGCGGAACGCCGCCGCTCCGTTGGAGATCACCAGCCACCCGGACGGCACATACGTCTGCATGGAGGGCCCGCAGTTCTCCACGCGGGCCGAATCGCTCATGCATCGCACCTGGGGCGGCGACCTGATCGGCATGACCGCCCTGCCGGAGGCGAAGCTCGCCCGCGAGGCCCAGATGTGCTACGCACTGATCGCGCTGGCCAGCGACTACGACTGCTGGCGGCCGCACGACAAATCAAAAGGCAAGCAGACGCTCCTGCAAGAGATCATCACCAATATGAAGACGGCCACGGACAATTGCCTCGCGTTGATCCGGGCCCTGCTGGCGAGCGAGGAGAGCCTTGTCGATGAGGATTGTCCCTGCCGAAAGAGCCTGGAATTGGCCGTCTGGACGGACCCGAAGCGGATCGAGCCCGCCGAGAGGAAGCGGCTGGCGGTCCTCTTCGAATAGGGCTTGCCGCGCTCAGAGGCCGCACGTATATTGATTCTGAACTCCATTTTGCAGAACTCTTGTTGATTTCAAGGATGAGATCGAAAGGATACTGAGATGCGAACCCGAGCCCTGGGCATCATCGCGGTCGTTGCGGCGTTTTGTGCGGGCTGCCAGCAGCCGGAGACGGCGAATGAGAAGCAGGCCCGTCTGGCGGCCGCGGAGAACATCGAGCTGCGCGAGCAGTTGGCCACCCGGCAGGCGGAGACAGAGGCCCTCCGCCGCAAGCACGCGCAGGAGCTCCAGCGACGGGATGAAGAACTGGCGAAATGCAGGGCCCGCATCGAGACCCTGGAGAAGGACGTCGAGAAGGGCATCGCCGAACGGGTCGAGGCGGTCACCGCGGTCGTGACGAATGAGAACGCCGCCCTGCGTAAGGACAACGAATCGCTGAAGGCCGACGTCGAACGGCTACAGGGCGAGAAGCAGCGCCGGCAAGCTGCGACCAGGAGGCTCAACGCCGAGAGAGAGGAACTCAATGCCGAGATCGTGAGACTGAATGCCGAGATCGAGCAGCTCAAAATCGAAATCGCACGGCTCCAACTGCCGGTCCGGCCCGAGCCGCAGGAGGACCCATAGGCAGTCCCGGCATGCCGGGAATCTTGTCGTGGAGGTGGACGCATGAGTGAACTCGTAGAGGTCTACGTCGCCAGTGACATCACGTTTGCCTACCTGATCAAGGCGCAGCTTGAGGGTGCGGGCATCCCCGTTCACATCGCCAACGAGAACCTCGCCGGCGCGTACTGCCTCGACGGCATGGTCCCCCGCGTCCTCGTCCCCGCAGCCCGCGCCGAAGAAGCCCGGCAGATCATCGAAGAAATGCGGCAAGCCTCAGCGGAACACCCGGACGATCTGAACGACCTCGGCAACGAAGCCGAGGAATATACTGAGGAGCCATAATCCCGCCGGGGACGAACGACCTGTAGGATGAGGCTCCAGCTCATGCTGATCCTCGAGCGACAAACCTCATGTCATGTCTGGTCCTCTCCCGGCCTATTGGGCTCAAGTTCCCACCACAAGCGTGGATAGTCCCGGCCTTCGAGGATCCACCAGATGTCTTCCGTTCCGTTGTTGGTTTCACCGAGGAAGTCCCACCCGGCGTTGACGAATGTGGCGGCCGTCCACAGCTCGGACGTGCTCTTGCCCATACCCCCGCCGCTGGCAGTCTGCCCGCTGGTCTCTTGGTCCCAGAAGGACCCCGTGACCGAGCCGCACTCATGAAATCCCACCAACCCGCCACCATCGATCAGGGCGGATACCCGCCCTGTCGAGTAGCAGTTCGTTATGAAACCCGGATCCTCAAACAGGCTGCTTGGTAGATCCGGCGGGAGGTTACTGATGTCAATCCGCTCGCCATTACGTCCCACCAGACCGCCCACGCTTCCCCATCCGGAAACACTGCCGCTGGCATAGCTGTTCGCTATCGTGCCCAAGTTCATACCCACCAAACCGCCCGTCTGGCTCTGGCCGGTAACGGCGCCGGTTGCCAGACAGCTCATGATGTGGCCCCACCTCTGGCGCCCCACGAGTCCGCCGATGTCGGAGAAGCCTGTGACCGTGCCGGTGGCTTGGCAGTCGCGGATGTCATCGGAGGAGTCGCCCACGAGTCCGCCGGTGGCAAGCAGCCCCGACACGCGTCCGGTCGCATAGCACCGGGTGATCGGGCGAGTACTCTTTCCCGCCAGGCCGCCCGTATTGCTGACGCCATTGACATCACCTTCTGCGTGGCAGTCCATGAGCTGGGCCCCGCTGCCCACCAGTCCACCCGTCTCGTTATTGCCGGTGACCGGACCCGTCGCGTAGCAGTGCGTGACGGCACCGCCGACCAAGCCTCCCAGTCCACCGACTCGTTCCTCTCCGGCAACAGATCCTGTCGCATGGCAATGAGTGATGCTGCCCCAGGCGTCGGTTCCCACCAATCCTCCGACACCAAAGTCGCCGACAACGCGAGCCGCCGCGGAGCAGTCTGTGATTACCCCATAGAAGCTTCGGCCCACCAGGCCACCGACCGAACCCAGGCCGGAGATCGTCCCGCCCTCCACGTGGCAGTCGGTCACGGCCCCCTGGTCGAGATAACCCACGAGCGAGCCCACGTGCCATTCCGCTGGAGCGCTCACATCCGGGCAAAGCAAGCGAATGTTCAAGACACGTGCCTCTTTCCCACGCACGTATCCGAATAGTCCGACATGCCATCGATTCCGGGCCGCACGAGCGAAGTTGGCGACGACCTTACCGTTGCCGTCAAAGACACCCCCATACGGCGTCGCTTCAGCGCCGATGTCGAAGAACTCGATACCCCGGAGATCGATGTCGCCGGCCAGCTTGAAATGGGCCGCCATGAGTGCCGGGTTGTGTCCGATACTGTTCAACTGCTCGGCCGTCGCCACGAGGAACGGGTCCTGCGGCGTGCCTGTGCCGCCCGCGAAAGCCGGCAATGGGGGCCACTGCGACTCATCAACTTGCCACCAGAGCATAGGGTAATGGCTGTCCGGGTTCATCCTCCAGATGTTGCCGGGATCGGTAGAGAATCCCTGGACCGCCCAGCCGGCCGCGACGAACGTGGCGGGGTCCTGCAACTCGGCTGTCGTCTTCCCCACGCCGGACCCGCTCGTCGCCTGCCCGCTGGCCTGCGTATCCCAGAATGACCCCGTCACCCTGCCGGGGGTGGTGTCTTCTCCCATTAGGCCGCCGACCAGTTGGTTTCCTGTGATCGGGCCAACCGCGTAGCAGTCCCTGATATCCGTGCTCCTGTTGTATCCTACCAGCCCGCCGACGCGCCTGTCGCCGGAGACGGCGACGGACGTGTAGCAATTCACGATGGTGTCGCCCATTGTCTCTCCTGCCAAACCACCCACGCGCAGGTCGCCGATGACATTACCCGTGACGCAGCAATTCGCGATGAGACCTTGACTGTCGCCAACCAACCCACCCACGCGCTCCAGGCCATCGATGGTACACTCCTCCACATGGCATTTGTCGATCACGCCGCCCGCATGGCCGACGAGGCCGCCCACCAGGCGCTCGCCCGTGATGCTGCCGCCCCGCACATAGCAGTCGGTGACGGTTCCGTTTGACACACGACCCACGAGCGCGCCCACCCAGCTACCTTTCTCGGCGACGATCACCGGAGAGAGCAACCGCAGGTTCCTGATCTCGGCGTCGAAACCGCTGAGGACCGCGAAGAGCCCCACGCGCGACTGATCGGTGGAATGGCAAGTGAAGTTCGAGATGGCGTGACCATTGCCGTCAAAAACGCCCTCGAAATCTATTTGGCCCTGGCTTCCCGTACGTCCGATGATATGAAACTGCGTCTCGGTGTAGGCGGCCAAATCGATGTCCGCCATGAGTTTGAAATGCTTGCCCCAGTCGTTGGGCTCCGTCCCGATGGTGTTCATCTGCTCGGCGGTATAGACCAGGTACGGATCGTTGGGTTCGCCCGTGCCGCCGCCATAGGAAGCGCCCTGGGACGAAGCTGCTCCGAGCGTGAGAATGGCTACAAGAGCCCACTTGAGAATACCACGTGCACGCATAATCGTACCCTCCACATGGATGGCCCGCCGGCCCAAAACACAACCGCTTTTTCCTGATACGTTCTTATGTTACCAGTTCATTCAGCCGAAGTCAACACATCCAGTCCTCGAGAGAGTGGATTTGTTACACCCTGGTGGAAAAGCGTGACTTTCGCGTGTGCAGATCGGCTGCTGGCGCGGTCCTATACTTCCGCGTAGACGCAGACTTTTCTGACGGCTTCGATGCAGTTGGGCAGGTTCGCCTGGCGGTGGTGTCGCTGCATGGCGGCGGCGACGAGGCCGACGAACATGGGCTGCGGATGCAGCGGACGGCTGGTCAGGCACGGGTGGGCCTGCGTGCCCATGAAGAATGGGTGCGTCGGCAGCTCGAGGATCTGCATGATGGGCTGGTCGGGGGCCTTGCCGGAGAAGACCAGGCCGTTCTCCTGGAGCACTTCGATATACCTCGGATCCACTTCGTAGCGATGGCGGAAGCGCATGCGCACGGTGTCTTTGCGGCCGAACAGGTCCCACGCCAGCGTCTCCGGCTCGATCTTGATGTCCCGGTCGCCGAGGCGCATGTTGCCGCCGAGGCCCCCGATCTTCTTCTGCTCCGGCAGGATGTCGATGACCGGCTCGGGGCCGTCCGGGTCCAGCTCGGTGCTGCCGGCGTTCTTCAGGCCGCAGACGTTGCGGGCGAACTCCAGAACCGCCATCTGGAACCCGAAGCACAGGCCCAGGTAGGGAAGATCATTCTGGCGGACGTACTTGATGCAGGCGATCTCGACGACCTGGACGACGAAGAGGAGTGACGCCGTGGCGGGGTTACTGTTTCGATGACTCTACCCGGAAGTTCTGCAAGAGCCCGGTTAGCTCTTGAGGTCGAGGACCGGCGAATTGGGGAGAGCGTCGATTTCGTCAATCTCGATAACAGTGCCTTGTACGGATATGATCTTGCATCGACTGATCGCGATCAGATTGGGGCGCACGGGAGAATGGGTGGCAAAGACGCCTCTCAGGGGATTCTGCTCGTTCCCCTGGGGGTGAACCTGGAGGATCGATCGCTTCTCGGGCGTGTCGTTGCGGTCAAACCAGTATACGACCGTGACATGGGAGAACTTGTCTAATCCCATCAATGCAGGCTCGTATTTCTTGTCCAGCACGATGAAGGTGCGGCCGCCCTCCTTGACCACTTTGCCAATGGGGAAAAGTGTGTACGACGGTCTGGGGTCGTCATCGCGCAACCCACCGTGTTCCAGGCCCCTGCTGCAACCCAGCACGGCCAGACAGCCCAGCACGATCCATAGTCTCTTCATTTTGTCACCGATCCCAACGCAAGACTCACATACCGGTATCGTGCCGGTATTCACCGCACAAGTGTAACATCCTGTTGGCCATTATGGCCAATTGCTGTCGCTGTCAAAGGTTTATGCCGCCATGGCTATGCATCGGCGAGGAGGCAGACCATTTTGACGGCTTCGATGCAGTTGGGCAGGTTCGCCTGGCGGTGGTGTCGCTGCATGGCGGCGGCGACGAGGCCGACGAACATGGGCTGCGGATGCAGCGGACGGCTGGTCAGGCACGGGTGGGCCTGCGTGCCCATGAAGAATGGGTGCGTCGGCAGCTCGAGGATCTGCATGATGGGCTGGTCGGGGGCCTTGCCGGAGAAGACCAGGCCGTTCTCCTGGAGCACTTCGATATACCTCGGATCCACTTCGTAGCGATGGCGGAAGCGCATGCGCACGGTGTCTTTGCGGCCGAACAGGTCCCACGCCAGCGTCTCCGGCTCGATCTTGATGTCCCGGCCGCCGAGGCGCATGTTGCCGCCGAGGCCCTCGATCTTCTTCTGCTCCGGCAGGATGTCGATGACCGGCTCGGGACCGTCCGGGTCCAGCTCGGTGCTGCCGGCGTTCTTCAGGCCGCAGACGTTCCGGGCGAACTCCAGCACCGCCATCTGGAAACCGAAGCACAGGCCCAGGTAGGGAAGATCGTTCTGGCGGGCGTATTTGATGCAGGCGATTTTACCCTCCGAGCCGCGGGTGCCGAAGCCGCCGGGGACGATGATGCCGTCCACGTCGGCTAAGTGCTCGCCGGCGTTGGCATCCGTGATGTCGGTGGTGTCGATCCACTTGATCTTGACGTCGCAGCTTAGCGCGATGCCCGCGTGTTCGAGGGCGTTGATGATCGAGGCGTAGCTGTCGCGCACCGAGGTGTACTTGCCGGTAATGCCGATGGTGGTCTCGTATTGGGCGTGGCCGATCTTGTCGGTGAAGTCGCACCATCGAGCCCACGCCTTGCGTTCGTGGCGCAGGTTGATGCGGTCCTCGATCTTGAGGAGGCGCAGGACCTCGAAGTCCATGCCGTGGTCGCGGAGCATGGAGGGGATCATATAGATGCTGGCCGAATCGTGCAGACTGATGACCCGCTCCAGCGGGACGTTGCTGTAGATGCTGATCTTCTGGCGGGCCTTTTCGTTGACGGGGTTGG
>CBFDBY010000178.1:0-9088 GCA_965603165.1 uncultured Phycisphaerae bacterium | reverse complement strand
TGTTTTCGGAATCCGGTTTCAGCAGCGTAGGAATGAGAATGGACACTCCGCTCGAAGGCCATTATCCTCATATCGGGGGCGCGGCCCCTTTCGATTCGGTGCACCCGAGTCTGTGTGTCGACAGAATCGATAGACGCGATGACAATGTCTGCATGCTTCCATTTTCGCTTCTTCTGGATGCGGTCCTATTCTCTGTCGATCTGATCTATGTGATTGAACAAGGGAAGTAGGGAGAATGCGGAGAGATCCGGTGGCTGGCAGGCTGAGGGGGGCACGCGGCTGGGGGAGTGCCTCTATCTCGGCCTGTTTGCGGACGAGACTGAGGCAGCTCGCGCGCGACCGCAAGGCAGTCGAGAGTCACGACAGGTTCGCGTACCTGAATTTCCCGGAGGAATGGACGCTCGGCCCCACGGCGTCCTCCGCCCGGCCACCGACAAGTAACGACGCCCCGCGTCGACGCCGAACCGGCCCGTCAACGGCCCGCGCATAGAACAAGGCCCCTGGAGGGTTGTAACCCCACAGGGGCCTCCGAAGATACGCCAGTATGTTCAACAACGGACTACGGCCAGAAGACGTCCCAGATGTCGGGCGTGGCGGGGTCGTAGGTGGACCCCGATTTCTCGACATTGATGATGGTGAGGCGGAACATCAGACCGTCGCCGTTCCTCGGTGCTTTGGCTTCAGGCGATGTCAAGACAGTCAGCCCGGTGCCGTCCGTGACACCGGTGGTGACACCGCTGGAGGCAAGGCTCCATTCGCACGTGACGGTGGCGCCTTCCACAGGATTGTTGTCTCCGTCGACCACTTCCACCTCTGCAGAGGCCGTCACAAATGTGTTCCTGCCCGCGGTTCGAACGTCGGTCCAGTCATTTGTGAACGCTACCCGAAGACCTTCACCACCGGAGGATGAGGTTACGGTCAGTGAAGCCGTATCGCTCAAGCCATCAAGGGTAGCCGTGATGGAGGCGGTTCCCACGTTTTCACCCGTGGCGAGACCGGAACTGACGGTAGCCACGTACGTATCAGAACTGCTCCAGGTCGCACTGGAGGTGACATTCTGCGTGCTGCCATCGGAGTACGTGCCGGTGGCCGTATACTGGCGAGTGCCGCCGATTGCTACTGTGGCGCTTGCCGGTGTCACGTCGATGGATTCCAGCGTCGGTGGCGGCGTCGGCGCAGTGCGACTCACCGTCAGCGTTGCCTGGTTGCTGGTGACGCCGTCTAGCGTCGCCGTGATGTACACGGTTCCCTTACGAATGCCGGTGGCCAGGCCGGAAGAGTCGATGCTGGCTATCCTTGTTTTGGAGCTCCTCCACGTGACGCTTGCAGTGATAGGTTTTGTGCTGCCGTCCGAGTAGTTGCCCATGGCCGTGTATTGCTCCGTTCCACCAATCGCCACGGTGGCACTGGCCGGTGTCACGTCGATGGACGAGAGCGTCACAGGTGCCGGCGGCGCTTCGCCACCGAGGGCGGCGGCGGCGTCCACGATGCCCGAGCCATACGAGCTATCCCAGCCGGCCGGGCCCTTGTCCTTGGCGGTTGATTGCAGACGACTCAGGATCGCCGACGGAGTCGTGTAGGTCCCCTGCGAGATCAGCAACGCGGCCACGCCGGCGACGTGCGGAGAGGCCATGGACGTGCCCTGGTAGAAGTAGTAGCCCCAGGTGCTGCCAGAAAACGTCTGCTGCAGGACGCCGTCTCCATAGCCGTCGCTGTTCTGGTCCACGGTTACGTCACCGCCGGGAGCGGTCAGGTCCAGCTCAGAACCGCCGTTCGAATAGTAGGCAACCGCTTCATCGTATCGTGTGGCGCCAACGGCGATGCACTGGCTGTAAGCTGCGGGATAGCCGACGGGGCCGGCGTCGTTGCCGGAGGCACAGACGATCGTCACGCCTGCGTTATGGGCATACGCCACAGCATTTTGAAGGGTCGGCGATTCGGATGGCCCGCCCAAGCTCATATTGATCACGTCGGCACCGTGGTCTGCGGCCCAATAGATGCCTTCCGCAACCGTAGAGTCGTATCCCGAGCCGTTGGAATCCAACACCTTTACCGGCATGAGCGTACAGCCATAGGCGACGCCGGCGACCCCCAAGCTGTTGTTGGTGCTCTGCGCAATGGTGCCGGCTACATGGGTGCCGTGCCCATGGTCATCCGTTGGGTAATCGTCGTTGTTCACGAAGTCATACCCGGCCGCGAAGGAGGTGCCTGCAAGATCTGACCCGATGCTTATGCCGGTATCCACGACTGCCACGATCACGCTATCCGAGCCCGGGGATATGTCCCACGCTTGCTCCATCCCAATGCCCTTGAGGTGCCACTGGTAACTGTAGTACGGATCGTTCGGGACTCCGAACGCGTAGCGGACGTGATTCAGTTCGGCGTATTCGACGTTCGGATTGTTTTCGTAGATTTTGACCATCGCCTGCGGCGGGACCGCCTCCGGGAAGGAGAGCACCTTAAAGCGCGCGAATCGGCTGGTGTAGGCGACCTTGGCCTTGTTCTTTTCGTTGATCTGCGCGATGACGTCTTCGGGGACACCCCGCCGGAACTGCACGATGATCTGGCCCGGCACGAAATCCGGACCTTCGTACGTGGTCGGCTGCCGGACGTAGATGTCGTCCGCTCCGAAGGCTATCTGGAGCGAGCCGATCATTGCCAACATGATGACGATGAGCCCAATGCGTGAGGTCTTCATGATGTGATCCTCCATTCAGTTTCTCCGACACTCCTCTTGAAACCGAGGGCCATGAATTCTGCGCATAGCAATCTATGCTACCATATCGGCACGCTGCCTCGACCCATACCAGTTTTTGGCGACTTAAGCTGATGCTTTGCTGTGCACGGCCTCCGTGACATGCTCCAAGAACACCCATTTTAACGTGTGTGCCGATAATCTGCCAGTGTTTTTTTGGCCACGGAAGCCCTTTTTTCCTACTGGCGGTCCTCTCGAAGACAGCAGGCGAGAAACGATGTCAATGCCCTCTCAGGGGCTGTCCGGGCCGGTGATCTGCCGGCAGGCCCACTGGCAAACGACGCCATAACACACTGATACGGCTGAACTTACAGCCAAGTGCCGTTTGCTCGGTCCGTGGAGGCGGCATCCAGGGCGGCTGTCCTGGCTCTGTTCCAGGCCACCTTCGACGCGCCACCGGTCGAGATGACATAAGGGGCGACCACCGCCGTGAGTGTGCGTCCGCGTGTACAAAAGTCTTCACATATCTTGACCAGGCAATGGCGAGATGGTAGGGTACGGCTGGAGTGATTCCAAATGCGCGTGCCCGATGCATGCGCGTAGATGTGCGAGCGGATCATTTTCATCATGCTGGTCGTATTAGGTACCTCCTTCGTGGGGAGAAAGGAGAAAGGCCTATGCAATAGAGCGCGGGAACTCTTCTGTTGTGCGCCCTGATTCGTTCGGGGCAACTATTGAATGACTAAGCGAGGATCTGAAGGAGAATAGTCATGGAAAGAGCGCGTATCGTATCGGCACTGTTGTGCAGCATCGTTCTCATTGGCGTCCTGGCCGCCGAACCGAAGGAGGGCGTGCGGATGAAAGACGGTCTCCTGATGTATTCGGAGGGCCACTATCTTGAAGGTGAGGCGCTGCCCCTCGGGTATGATCCCTACGGGTACAACTACCAGGCGCACATGTTCAGCGGATCGTATATGAACTACTATATCGGCCGGCTGGGACTGCCGCCGTACGAGGGTGACGACGATGCCTACTTGCAACGGCTCGTTGACGAACACTTGTTTGACGACAGAGACACGGCGTTGGCGTACCTGGAATCAAGCGCCGCGTGGCTATGGAACTATCGTAACGACAGTCTAATCATGGCATGGAACGACGCCTGGCTGTCCAATATGGACAGAGATGGTGACGATGCACTGGATCGACACTACGGATTCGCCAGTTACGTCGGCTCCGGTGCCTGGTTAACCAACCACATGCAGGGCGAGGATGAGAACGGGACTTGGACCTACTTCACCAAGATCGTCGCCGCGCCGGCGGATGCCACTTTGACCGATGGCGTCTGGTATGCGGCCGACGGCACCGAGATCGGGCCGGTTATTTGGGGTGCGTTCGCGATCATCCAGGAAGTCGAGAGCGGCGCAGGCGCCACTTACCGCAGTCCGATGGGGCCGGGGTTCGGGCAGTTTTAGGACGGGCAGTTTGTCCGGGCAATTCGAGTAAGCGGCGGGGCGGTCAAACGTCCCGCCTTTCTTTTGGGCGGAGCAGAAGCATGTGGCATTCCCGAGCCACGACCCAATGCCATCAAATGATTTACGGTACATTGGGATCTGCTCGACCCGTGGCGGGGGGCTACGGGGCGGATATTTCGCCGGACTGACGGGCGAGGGGGCAGTTCCAGAGGTAGATCGTGTGCGTGCGGCGGTCGGTGCGGGAGGTCATTTCCACGACCTCGTCCGGGGCGAGGTCGCCGATTGGGAAGTCGTGGGCGACGATTCGGGCACCGGCCTTCAGCTTACGCAACTGGGGGATCAGCCGCGCGTTCAGGTCCCTGCTCAGGTACAGCGTAACCACGCTCGCCTCACGCAAATCGACCTTGAGGACATCCTTCAACTCGATGGTGACCAGGTGGTCCACCCGGCTCTTGGCGGCGTTTTCGCGTGCCTCGTGTACGCGGAGGCGGTCGAGGTCGTAGCCGACGGCCTTGCATCCGTAGCGTTTGGCGGCCGTGACGACGATCCGCCCGTCGCCGCAGCCCAGATCATAGACCACGTCATCCTTCGTGACCTGCGCGAGTTTCAGCATCCTGTCGACGACATCCTGTGGGGTCACCACATAGGCGACGAACAGCACTTCCGCCTCGCGGCCGTCGGGCGTGCGGTCTTCACCCGTCTCGGCCGGTGCGGCCGGCTGCGAAGCCGGCTGGGACACGATGCCGCCCAAACCCTCACGGCTGTACGCCGTGGATGCATGTGGGCCCCGGTCGGCACGATCGCCGCAACCGATCAGGAAGATTCCGACAGGCGCGGAGAGGAGGGCTGCAAGGACTACTGTCTTCATCATAGGGAAGCCTTAAGAATGCTCCATGTATACACGGACAAAGCCCTGCGGTCAACCTTGATATCGCCAGGCCTTTTCGGCGTGTGGGAGAATCTGCGTGCGGCCCCGCGTCTCGCAGGATGACGCCGTCGGACGGGTCTTGGTTGACGCTCCTGCGAGAGGACAATAGAATACCTGTTTGTCTTTCGGGTACGCGAATGCTGAGCGATTTGGCGAAAGGACCTCGCGATGAGTGTGAACCGCGATCAGGTAGCTGCATGTCTTGAGGAGTGTAAGGCGCATTTGAACACCGAGCTGCTGCCGTTCTGGCTGGACCGGTGCAAGGACGACGTCAACGGCGGGTTCAATACGCAGTTCGATAAGGACGGCAACGACAGTGGGCTCGATGAGAAGTCGATGCTCGCTCAGATGCGGACGATCTACTCGATGTCGGCGGCCCACCGGGCGGGTCATGGCGCCGGCAAGTGCGCTGAGTACGCCCGGCACGGCGTGGATTTCGTCCTCGACAAGGTCTGGGACAAGGATCACGGCGGCTTCTTCTGGACGACGAACCGCAAGGGCGAGGTCGTCATCGACAAGAAGATCATGTACGGGTTGAGCTTCGCCATGTATTCGCTGACGGAATACACCATGGCCACCGGCGACCCGCGCGGGCAGGAGTACGCCGAGAAGACGTTCGATCTGATCAAGAAGTACGCGGCCGACACGATGTACGGCGGCTACTTCGAGATGTTCGAGCGCAACTGGGACCTGTGCGGGCCCGGACCGAAAGGCGGCGACCGCAAAACGCTCGATGTCCACATGCACCTGATGGAAGCTTTCACGAACATGCTCGAGTGTACCGGCCGGAGCATTCACCGCCGGACGCTGCTCGAAGATATCGATCTGTTGCTCAAGAGAATTCTGCACCCGCAATATGCGACGGGGATTCCGCAGTTCACCGTGGACTGGAAGGTCGCGCCGCAGATCAAGTTTGATATCGTCTGGGGCTGGGACCGGTTCGCCGAGGGCGGGCAGAAGCCGAACGCCCAGGACAACACGTCGGCCGGGCACAACGTTGAGTTCGCCTGGCTGCTGGCCCATGCCACCGACGTGCTCGGCTCGCATTGGGACGAGTACGAGGGAGTCATCAAGACGGCGATGGACCACGGTCGGGACAACGGCATCGATCCGGAGTACGGCGGGGTCTACGTCGAGGGCCCGCACGCCGGCGGCGTCTACGACATGGAGAAGGAGTTCTGGCAGCAGGCGGAGGTGATGATCGGCATGCTCGAAGGCTGCCTGCGGTTTGGGCCGGAGCAATATTGGCCAGCCTATCTCAACGTGCATCGGTTCGTGTTCGATAAGATGATTCACCACGAGGTCGGCGAATGGTGGCCGCTGACGACCCGCGAGGGTAAGCCCATTTGGACGCACATGAGCCACTCCTGGAAGGTGAACTATCACACGATCCGCTGCATGGTCGAGTGCATCAAACGATTGGAGAAGCTCCTGGAATAATGGAGTAGTGGAATGATGGAATATTGGAATAATGGGTGGAGAGCTCTGTTTCTCCATCGTTCCAGTATTCCACCATTCCAGTCTTCCTGCAGACTTATGGAATACGAAGGCAGATATAAGGCATTCGATCCGACCCGGATCGAGACGTATCCGCTAAGCACGCGGAGCAACAAGGTCAAACTGAGCGACCTTGTCTTCCCAAAGGATGTGGATGCGCTGGTTCTTGAGTTGCCGCAAGAGGTGCAGAAGGATATCCAGGGCGTAGCCGAGGCGATTGCCGCGGCACGGCAAGCGGGCAAGCCGGTCATTCTGTTCACCGGCGCGCACCTGATCAAGAACGGCCTCGGTCCGCTGCTGGTCGATCTCGTGGAACGCGGCTGCGTGACGCTCGTAGCGGGCAACGCCGCGACCAGTATCCATGATTTCGAGCTGGCTCTCATCGGCGAGACGAGCGAGAACGTCCCCGCGGCCCTCGACCAGGGCCGGTTCGGGATGGCGTACGAGTTCGCGTACATGAACATGGCCCTGTCCGTCGGCAATCAGCAGAAGCTCGGATTCGGTGAAGTCCTTGGCCGATTGATCTGCGACGAAGACTTCCGTCGCTCGGTTCTCGCGCTCGTGGCCAGAGAGGAATCGGCTTCGAGGTTTCAGCATCCCGAAGTGAGCGTGCTGGCCGCTTGCTACCGGCGCGGGATTCCTTTCACGGTGCACGCGGGCATCGGGACGGACGTGATCGACCAGCACCCGAGCTTCGACGGCCAGGCGAAGGGCGGCTGCTCCGGGCGCGACTTTTTGATCTACACGAATGAGGTTGCGAAACTCACGAAAGGCGGGGTCGTCCTGAACGTCGGCAGCGCGGTCACCGGACCGGAGGTGCTGCTCAAGGCCGTCTCGATGGCCGCCAACGTCGGCAGCGTTCCGCGTGACATCGTCACCGTGGACTTCGATTTGCGCAAGCACGAGCCCCGGCAGATGACCGACGAGACCGCTCAGGGTTACTATTTCCGCGACCAGAAGAGCGTCGTGACCCGCATTCCGCAGGCCTTCGGCGGCAGGGGATTCTATATCCGCGGCGATCAAAGGCAAACGTTTCCATTGCTCTACAAGCGCGTCATCGAGGCACAGTGAACCACGGGACCCGGCATGAACCAGCAGCGCATCAAAGAGATTCTGGGATGGATTGAGAATGTGACGGTCGCCGTCTATGGGGATTTCTGCCTGGACGCGTACTGGATGCTGGACCCGAAGGGCTCGGAGGTCTCCGAGGAGACGGGCCTGCAAGCACGGGCGGTCCGGAGGCACTACTACTCGCTCGGCGGAGCCTCCAACGTGGTCGCCAATTTGGCGGCCCTGAAGCCGAAGGCGATCCAGGTGATCGGCGTGGTCGGGGACGACATATTCGGGCGAGAGCTGCGTCGCCAGTTCGACGCACTCGGCGTCAATACGATGCACTTAGTGATTCAGGATGAGCAATTCGACACGGTGACGTTCGGCAAGGCGTACCTGGACGAGGTCGAGGAGCCTCGCATCGACTTCGGGTTCTTCAACCGGCGCGACGTGGCCACCGATGAAGCTCTGCTTGACGGCATCCGCCACGCGCTGCAGACCGCCGACGCGATCATCGTCAACCAGCAAGTGCCCGGCAGCATCACGAACGAGGATTTCATCAATCAGGCCAACGAGCTCTTCAGCGAGCATCCCAACAGGGTCGTCCTGCTCGATTCGCGCCATTACGGCGACAAGTTCAAGCATGTGTACCGCAAGACGAACGACCGCGAGGCGGCCCGGCTCAACGGCGTGGAAGTCGGACGCGAGGAGGTCCTGCCGCTCGCGGATGTGCGCGGATACGCGCAGGATCTCTATCAGCAATATCACAGGCCGGTCTTCCTGACGCGCGGCCCGCGCGGCCTTCTCGTCGCTGATGACACCGGCCTCTACGAGATACCGGGTATCCAACTGCTCAAGAAGCTCGATCCGGTCGGGGCCGGTGACACCGTGACCAGTGCGCTGGCGCTGTGTCTCGGTGCCGGCGTACCACCGGTCGAGGCGGCCGAGTTCGCCAACTTTGCGGCCGCGGTGACCGTACAGAAGCTCTTTCAGACCGGCACTGCCTGCGGGCCGGAAATTCTGATCGTGGCGGCTGATCCGGACTACATCTATCAGCCGGAGCTTGCCGAGGACCATCGCAAGGCCCGCTATCATGCGAAGACCGAGATCGAGTTGTGCGCCGAATCCATCCGGTTCGGTCAGATCAAACACGCCGTCTTCGACAACGATGGGACGATCAGCACCCTGCGTCAAGGCTGGGAGCAGATCATGGCCCCGGTTATGGTCAAAGCGATTCTCGGCGACGGCCATGAGAGCGCCGATGAGTGCTTGCGCGAGACGGTGCGTCGTCGTGTCCTTGAATACATCGACCAATCCACCGGCGTGCAGACCCTCGTACAGATGGAGGCGCTCGTGGAACTGGTCCGCGAGTTCGGCATCGTCCCGCCCGAGAACGTGCTCGACCGCTTCGGCTACAAGCGGATCTACAATGAAGCCCTGATGCAA
>CBFDBY010000177.1:0-9123 GCA_965603165.1 uncultured Phycisphaerae bacterium | reverse complement strand
GGGACGTTGCTGTAGATGCTGATCTTCTGGCGGGCCTTTTCGTTGACGGGGTTGGTGGCCCGGCAGGCGATGATATCCGGCTGAATCCCGAGCTGCATGATCTGCTTGATACCGAGCTGGGCGGCCTTGGATTTCTGCTCGCCCAGGGTGGCCGGCTCGAGGATGTACGTCAGCGCCACGAAACAACTGCTGCCCGGCCCCTCCTCGTAGGCCAGCTCGCGCATGGCTTCGATGTAGTAGGCGTTCTCCAGGTCGCCGACGGTGCCGCCGATCTCGACGAAGACGACGTCGGCCTTGCTGTCGGCGGCGAGCTGCCGCAGCCGGAGCTTGACCTCCCCGGTCACGTGCGGGATCATCTGTACATCCCGGCCGAGATAGTCGCCGTGTCGCTCTTTGTTGAGCACGGAAGTGAAGATCTGCCCGCTCGTGGCGAAGTTGGCCCGGCTCAGGTCCTGATTGAGGATCCGCTCGTACGTGCCGAGGTCCATGTCGGTTTCCATGCCGTCGTCGAGGACGAAGACCTCGCCGTGCCGGAAGGGATTCAGCGTGCCCGAATCGACGTTGAGATAGCCTTCGAGCTTGATCGGCGCGACCTTCAGGCCCTTATCCTGCAGCAGCTTGGCGAGGCAGGACGAGAAAATCCCCTTGCCCAGCCCGCTCATCACCGTGCCCATCACGAACACGTACCGGGTCTTGCCCCTCTTATAGTTCGCCGGCATCGGCGAGAAGAACTCGCTCTCCGTCGAAACGTCACTGATCTTCGTCAACAGCTCTTTGCTATCAGCCATCTGCCTGTTTCCTCATGACACAGATTCAACTCCATTAAGTGACACCCGCGACAACAGAGGCAAACACTACACGGGTTGAAAGACTTCGAGGGCCTCAATGGCCTTTTGCAGACTCGGAGAGTTCGCCTTCGCCACAGCGGGGTTCCAGAGGTTGTCCACGAAATACACGAGTCTTCCGTTATAGTCCGGTCCCACCTTGGCCGTGCTGGCGGGCGCCGGTGCAATGTCAACGCGGACTTTCTTTTTCCTGGATCGCCTGGCCAAGTTCACCACGAACTCTTTCGGATTCGGTATTTGTTCCACATTGGCAGGGATCCGGCTGGCTGGCACTCCAAGGAATCCCGCAAACGACTCACGACATCCTAACAACCATGCCTCGACTTCTCTGACGGCGATTCGAAAGAGCAAGTTCGGGTGTTTCGTCGTGGTCAGCCATTCTTCGATCAGAATCGGCGGGCACTCGTGCCGGTCCAGATCCGTCAAGACAAGATAGGGCATTCCCTTGGCAGCGTGGTTGAATCCATGGATTTTCTTTTTGATCCATCCGAATCCACCGGCGTTGTAACGATACCCAACAACGTAATTCCGATGCGAGTGGGCCAGGAGCTTGGACAGGACAGACTCGCTTAGACTATCCTCAAAGACCAGATTGATCGCGATATCAGACATCAAACAGCAGCCCCTGATGGTAGGTCTTTGGCTCAGTTCGCGGGATCACCGCTTCGGCAGCGGAGAACCCACTTTCAAGGAGGTCTTTGACCTCAGTAATAGTCGAGGCAACCTGGACTTCCGTCCCCTCCGCTGTCGGCGTGAGCACAAGGATTTCCTCACCACCGATACCCTCGTCAGACAATATGTCCGCGCTGTGTGTGCTGATGATGACCTGCCGCTTCTGCTTGCTTTGAGCGCGATGGATGATCTTGGGCAGGGTTCTGACGATTGCCGCATTCAGTGATAACTCTGGTTCTTCCAAAAGTAGCAGGGATTCACTTTCCAGAAGCGACCACAACAAGGCAATTAGCCGCAAAGTGCCATCTGAGAACTGATCTTCACGCTGCTTTGCACCCTGCGGTCGCCAGTGTTCGTAGATAGCCTCAAGATGCGGTACGCCAGTCTCATCCTTGACATCAGTGAGATGCTTAAGTTGAGGTACGGCCTTTACCAGCGCGAGCTCGATTTTTCGCAGCCGCGCCCGTCTTGTCCGTTGCTGGGTTCTCGCGACTCGCTCAAGGAAATTGCGACCGAACGGATCGCCGGGAATGCCGGGCCCCGTAAACGCTTTGGGACTTCGCACAAGCTGTGGAACCAGGTGCAGATACAGCACCGAGTCAAAGAACTTCGCTACGCTCCTGAAGTTCTCATTGGCACTTATCTGCTCCAGGTGTGTCTGCGTAAGGCGCAGATCGTCTTTTCTGTCAAAATCGTCGGGGCGATTGAGTACCTGCTTCTGACCTTCCCATATACGTTCATACACGAGATAAGGAAGTCTCGAGCCTCTGGGCTGTTGTTTGACCCCAATGCTGTATGTCCACGAAGGTCTGTTGGAGGTGTTTTCAGACAACTGAACCTCAATCTCTATGTCCGGTTCTTTTCTGGCGGCCAGGCAGCGAATCTTCGAAATGCCGCCTCTATCCTGGACGGCCTGTTGTAGCCCGCCCCCCCTCTTGGTGATGTCTCTCAAGAATCTGAGTGCATCAAGAAGATTGGATTTGCCACAAGCATTGGGGCCGGCGAGGAAAACCCTGTTCTTCAAGGCTACATCTACACTCCGAAAGTTCTTCCAGTTCTTCAGACGCAGATGGGAAACAATCATGCCTGTCTCTCCAGTTTCTGCTTGCTGCATTTTCGGACAAACGTGGCGTATTGGGCGGGGGTGTCGATTCCTTCGGCGGTGTGCTCGACCTTGCCGACGAGAATCGTGTGGCCGTTTTCGAGGGCGCGGAGCTGCTCGAGCTTTTCGAGCTTCTCCAGCGGCGTCTGCGGCAGCGAGGTGATCGTCAGCAGGAACTCCCGGCGATAGGCGTAGATCCCGATATGACGCAGATAGTGGCCCACATCGCCTGCGCCCGCATGCTCGCGGTCATAGGGAATCACGGAGCGAGAGAAGTAGATCGCCCGGCCGTGGGCGTCCAGGATCACTTTGACCACGTTCGGGTCAAGGACCTGCTCGCGGCCGGCGAAGGCGGCGGCCAGCGTAGCCATCGGGGCCTCGGGGCTGTCCAGCAGCAGGCGGGCGAGGAAGTCGATGTGGTTCGGATCGATCTGCGGCTCGTCGCCCTGGACGTTGATGATAATTTCCGCGTCACTGCGCCCGAGGGCCTCGGCGATTCTATCCGTCCCGCTGTTATGTTCGGTCGAGGTCAGCACGCACTCGGCCCCGAACGTCCGGGCGGCCTCGACGATCTTTTCGTCGTCGGCCGCGATGACCACCCGCTCGGGCAGCTTCGCCTTGCGGGCCTGCTCCCACGCGTGCTGGATGAGGAACTTGCCCGTATCTTTAGCGAGAACCTTCCCGGGGAATCTCGTAGACGCGTAACGAGCAGGTATACAGACTGCGATCTTCACTTTCACCCGGACCCGAACGCGTGAGCCAGGAGCCCACCGTGCATCCTGTGTCCCGAACCCAAACTCCGGCCACGTCGCTCAACCTGATCGATGATTCACCCTGCCGGAAAGGAACGTTTCTATTGTGGCGACGTGCCCCAACACGCAACAGCCGCCATCTTACACGGCCCGCCCCGCCGTGTCAACACCCGCCCGGCCGCCGGGAGGGAGAATCCTGAGTCAATCCGCCATCCGGGGTTGCAATCCGCGCGTGCCCGGATATACTGCATCGGCAATTGGCTTGGGGGTCTCGGCAAGAATAGAGGGGTATTTGTATGACGGCAAGCGTTCTCGCCGCAGGCAAGATGGCCGTCGGACCGATTGATCTATCCGTTATCATCGTCTACCTCGTGGCGATCGTGGGCATCGGCTGCTGGGTCGGCCTGCGCCGGCGAAAGGGGGAAGTGGGCCGAAGCTACTTCCTGGCCGGCGGCACGCTGACCTGGCCCGTCATCGGCTTGGCGCTGTTCTCGACGAACATCTCGACCATCCACCTCGTCAGTCAGGCCCAGGAAGGCTACATGAACGGCCTGGCTCACGGCAATTTCGAGTGGATGGCGCCCTTCCTGCTCATTACGCTGTCGCTGTTCTTTGCCCCGTTTTACTTCCGGTCTCGCGTGGCGACGCTGCCCGACTTCCTCGAGCAGCGGTACAGCCGGGCCTGTCGGGACTGGTTGGCCGCGCTATCCATCGTTTCGGCCATCGTCATTCACATCGGTTTCACGCTCTACACAGGCGCCCTGGTGCTGAAAGGGCTTTTCGGCATCCCGATCATGTACAGCATCGTCGCGGCGGCGGTCCTCACCGGCCTGTATACGATCATCGGCGGCCTGCTCGCCGTCGTCCTGACCGAATCACTCCAGACGATCGTCCTGCTGGTCGGCGCCATCACGATCACGGCGGTCGCGTACGTCAAGGCCGGGGGCTGGTCGGGGATCGAGGCCAACGTCGATCCCGTCAAGCTCACGATCCTGCGCTCAGCCGACGACCCCGCGAACCTGCCCTGGTACTCGGTGTTCCTGGGATACCCCGTCATCGGACTATGGTACTGGTGTGCCGATCAGACCATTGTCCAGCGCGTGCTGGGCGCCAAGGACGAGAACCACGCGCGCGTCGGGCCTCTGTTCGCCGGCTTCATCAAGATTCTGCCCGTCTTCATCTTCTTCCTCCCGGGAACGATCGCGCTGGCGCTGATCAATCAGGGCAAGCTGCCGCCGCTGGACGACTCCAAGGATGTCTATGCGTTCATGATCACGCATCTGCTGCCGACCGGGCTGACCGGGCTCATGGCGGCCGCCCTGCTGGCGGCGCTGATGAGCACGGTCTCCGGCGCGCTGAACTCGATCGCGACGCTGTTCAGCTACGATCTCTACCGGCGCTGGCGGCCGGAGACACCGGACCGCAAGCTCGTCGTCATCGGCCGCATTGCAACGTTCGTCGCGATGCTCATCGCCATCTTCTGGTCGCCGCTCATCGCGCGGTTCGAGAGCATCTACCAGGGCGCCAACACGATGATCTGCTATATCGCGCCGCCGATTACCGCGGTGTTCATTTGGGGCGTCTTCTGGCGCCGGGCCTCCAGTCGCGCCGCTCTGGCGACCCTGGCCATCGGCTCATGCCTCGGCCTGACCGTCTTCCTGCTGGACTGGTACAAGGAGTATACGCACTGGCACGTGCAGTTCATGATGGCGGCGTTCTACCTGTTTGTGATCTGCTCGGCCGTGCTGGTCGCGGCTTCGCTGATCTGGCCGCACCAGCATACAGCCCAGAGCGAGAAGCTCGTTTGGAAACACCCATGGGAGGCGCTGCGCGATCCCGGGTGGAAAGGATTGCTCAACTACAAATTGCTCGCCGGTGTGCTGTTTGTCGTTATGATCGCTCTGTATGTGATATTCGCATAGCGCCCGATTGCGCCCGGCGTTGGTGAATGGTGGGCATGGCCCACCCTAC
This sequence comes from uncultured Phycisphaerae bacterium, assembly GCA_965603165.1. Taxonomy (GTDB): domain Bacteria; phylum Planctomycetota; class Phycisphaerae; order Sedimentisphaerales; family Anaerobacaceae; genus PLanc-01. Next base: position 3,781 of record CBFDBY010000177.1, on the reverse strand, counting down.
GGTCTTCGGTCCGTTTGCGGTGACAATCGCCGGGGCGTATTTTCATAGAGGTGAAGCATCCGGGCAATGAATAGAGAAGGCACTTGCGATTCAGGAGGCTCTTTCATGAAAGGCAGATGGACTGTGAGTCTTGCGGTTCTCATGGTGACAGCGGCGTTCGTCGTGGGAGGCTGCTGCTCGATGTGCCCGCGTTCCTCGAAGTGCCCGCTCGCCGCGAAGACCGCCCCGCAGCGTCACGGGCAGGTGATCGGGATCCCGAGCGAGAACATCCCGGAGTACAAGCGGCTGCACGCGGATACCTGGCCGGGCGTGCTCAAGATGATCGACCAGGCCAATATCCACAACTACTCGATCTACCTCGGCGAAGTCGACGCGGGCGAACACTACCTCTTCGCCTGTTATGAGTACACGGGCAAGGACTTCGAGGCCGACATGGCCAAGATGAAGCAGGACAAGACCACGCAGGAGTGGTGGGAGCATACGGATCCGCTGCAGAAGCCGCTGCCGACGAAGCAGGAAGGCGAGTGGTGGTCGGCCTGGGAAGAGGTGTTCCACCACGACGGCCCGGCGTACAAGCCCGGCGACGTGAAGTCGCGTCACGGCGGCATTATCGGCATGCCGGCCAAAAACATCCTCGCCTACACGCAAATGCACGCGGCGGTCTGGCCCGGCGTCCTGGCGGCCATCGAGAGGGCCAACATCCGCAACTACTCGATCTACCTCGGCCAGATCAAGCCCGGCGAGCACCTGCTGTTCAGCTACTTCGAATACGTCGGCGACGATTTCAAGGGCGATATGGAGCGTATCGCCGACGAGGTAACCAAGACGTGGTGGACGTATACCGATCCGCTCCAGGTCCGCCTGCCCGGCACGCCGGAAGGCGAGCAGTGGAAGCCGATCGAAGAAGTCTTCCACACAGACTAAAAGAACATAGGTCCTATTCTCTTCTCTAAGGAAAGGCTCCAAGCCATGCTCAAGAACATCCCCCCGATCCTCTCGCCGGACCTGATGAAGACCTTGATGGAGATGGGTCACGGCGACGATATCGTGTTGGCCGATGGGAATTTCCCGGCCGCTTCGACTGCCCAGCGGCTCATCCGCTGTGACGGCCACGGCGTCCCGGAACTGCTGGAGGCCATGCTCAAGTTCTTTCCCCTGGATACCTACGTGGACCGCCCCGTGGCTGTGATGCAGATCGTGCCCGGCGACCCGACCGAGCCGACGATCTGGGAGCAATACGAGGAGATACTCAAGGACAGCGGACAGCAACACGTCGATCTCGACTACCTTGAGCGGTTCCGCTTCTACGAGCGGGCGAAGAACGCCTACGCCGTCGTCGCCACCAGCGAAAAGGCCCTCTACGCCAACATCATCCTCAAAAAAGGCGTCTTGTAGCGGGGCAGCCGGGCGACCGGGCCACGGGACTGCTTTTTTCTGGGTACGCGACCGCACTTCGCCTGTGAATCTGCGTAAAGCCAGGCTTGTGCCGGTCTTATGGATTGGGTGGCCGCGGTAGGATGGCAGGCCGAGCCGTCCTATAATTGCCCGCCAAAATTCTTGACAGCCCTGCGGGGGCGTGGTACAATCGATTGGTTCGGTGGTAGGGGCCCGCTCCCGAGGAACCCCTCCGAGAGGAGTACGAACGTAAGCGCTGGCGGCACAAAGGGTTGTGTTTCCAGAAAAACCGGGCAAGGCGTGGATGCGGCCGGGATGACTCCAGGGAACAGAACGTATCCGGGGCGCATCTTTGCTTGTGTCGGGTCGTCCGAAGAGAACAAGTCCGTCCACGGCAGAGTCGGCTTTGGATGCTTGGATCAGACGATCCTGATTGCCTCTGCCGCGTACGAAATGAGGTGAAATGCTTGCTGGATTGGCACGAGGAAGAGTAGCTGCTGAGGAGATGCGTAATGCGTAAACGAAGGGGCTTCACCCTGATTGAGCTGTTGGTGGTCATTGCCATCATCGCCCTGCTAATGGCGATCCTGATGCCGGCTTTGCAGCGGGTGAAGAAACAGGCCAGAAAGGTGGCCTGCCTCGCGAACCTGCGGCAATGGTCGCTGATCTGGAAGATGTACTGCGACGACAATGACGGCTATTGGCTCAGCGGTGAGGGCGGCGGCAGCGGACGCTGGTGGTTCGAGGAGATGTCGGAACTGTACACCGTCGAAGAGAAGATCCGGTTCTGCCCGCAGGCTACGCGGGTCGTCCGTCCGGATCTGAATCAGGGCATAGGCGGGTGGGGCGACCAGGCTTGGGAGGTTCCCGGCACCGACTACCGAGGCAGTTATGGTCCGAACGGCTGGATGTGCAATCCCCCGTCGGATTGGACAAGTGTGTGGGGTCGCTCTCCCGTATCCGACCATTGGAAGACGCCAAATGTCTCCGGGGCGTGGAACGTTCCGCTGTTCACCGGCATGTGGTGGGTGGATGCCTGGCCCCGACATACGGACCAACCGGCTCCGACTCCGGAAGGACCGCCGGATCAGCCCGGCCAAAATGAGATGATTCGCGTCTGTGTGGATCGGCATGACGGCTTCGTAAACTCCATTTTCTGCGACTGGTCGGTCCGCAGCGTCGGGCTGAAGGAACTCTGGACGCTCAAATGGAACAAGAGCTACGTTGTCACCAACACATGGACGAAGGCAGGCGGCGTGGCGCCGGAGGATTGGCCGCAGTGGATGAGGAGATACAAGGACTATTGAGCGCGGTCGGCGTACGGCCGCGATGACGAGCATCGGGTGTGTGGCTGCGATTTGCCAGCCATCGGGTAGTAGCGACTACAGTAGGAGTTGTGTCATGAGAGAACATAGAAGGGGCTTTACGCTGATCGAGCTTCTGGTGGTGATTGCCGTCATCGCGGTCCTGATGGCGATCCTGATGCCGGCGCTGCAGAGGGCCCGAGAGCAGGGCCAGCGGGCCGTCTGTATGGGCAACCTCAAGCAGCTCAGTCTGGCCTGGATCATGTACTGTGATGAGAACGACGACAGGATCGTCAACGGCGCCGCCGGGTTCCACTACTTGAGGAATGGCAGCAGCACAAGCGATGGTTCGAACCCCGATATCGTGGAGAGAGCCTGGGTTGGCCGGTGCTGGGCGGACGACTACGGGGCCGGCGGACAGCTCCCCGTGCCGACTCAAAAAGCGCGGATCGCGAACCGGGACGAGGCCGCCCTCTGGCCGTACGTCTCAGAGCTCAAACTCTTCGCTTGTCCGACGGGCACGAAAGGTGAGCTGGTCACGTACGCCGCCATGGACGGGGTCAACGGGCTGAACGCCAACAACGGCCGTACCGGCGTCAGTAGCGGGGCCAACCACGTTGTATCCATAGGCACCCGCGTGAATGGGACAGTGCTATGGCTCAAGAAGAGGAGCGAGATCAACCAGCCGGGGCCGTCCTATCGGATGGTCTTTATCGATGAGGGCTGGGTCACGCCGGACAGCTTCGCGATGCACTACACGGCAGCGCGCTGGTGGGACGATCCGCCGGTGCGGCACGGCGACGGCACGACCCTCGCCATGGCCGATGGCCACGCCGAATACTGGAAATGGAGAGGCGCCGACACCATCAAGGCCGGAAGAGATCGGCAGCGCGGACACAGCTCGGACATCACCCCCTCGACTGACGCAGGCCTCGAGGACCTTTACAACACGCAAAAAGCCTGCTGGGGCAAGGTCGGCTACGCCCCAGGCTTTTGACATAGCGGCATAGTCCATCGGCGGTTGTGCCCGCAGGAAACGAGGTGTACGCGCCGGACTATGGAATGAGAATGTGAGTTCCCAT
>CBFDBY010000176.1:0-9234 GCA_965603165.1 uncultured Phycisphaerae bacterium | reverse complement strand
TACGAGCGGGTGCACGGCCAGCTCGTGCAGGAGGCCTACGTGGCTCGGCGAGTGTTCGAGCACACGGTGCGCGAGGCCTCCGTCCGCAAGTGCATTCCCTTCGGCACGCTCAGCACGTCCATCGAGGTGTACTACTACAGCAGCCTCACGGCGCCGGACCTGGATTGCTACGCCCTGTTCTACCTCAGCGAGGGCGGCAACCTGATGGTCGAGCGCGGCGGGATCGTTCCGGGGACGTTCGACCACACGAGCAGTGTCCCGTCGACCCAGGTGCTCGCCCATAATGTGACGAGCTGCTATTTTCTCCAGTCCGGGCCGTGTATCTCCATGACGCTGCTCTTGAACGACGGCAAACTCGACCTGCCCGTCATGGTAACCGCCATGCGACACAACGAATGACGCAATCGGAAAGGCAAGAAGACTTAACCGCAGAGGACGCAGAGAACGCAGAGGTAAGATGAGAGGGCGACATCCGAACGAGATAAGTGGGCAGGGGGTCGATGCGGCTATCAAGGTTCATTCCGTGCTCGGACCCGGATTGTTGGAGAACGCGTATGAAGCGTGCCTGAAACATGAACTTGAGAAACGCGGTCTGAAGGTGGAGCAGCAGCTTGCTCTGCCTGTCGTGTATGATGGGGTTAGAATCGACTTGGGCTATCGGTTGGATCTCCTGGTTGAGGAGCAGGTCGTTGTGGAACTGAAGGCTGTGGAGCGGATTACGGCCGTCCACGAGGCACAACTTCTCTCTTATCTTAAGCTGAGCGATAAGAGGCTCAGATTGTTGATTAACTTCAACGTGGCTCGTCTGGCAAACGGTATCAAGCGAATGGTAAACAACCTCCGCGATGGAAATGAACCATAGGGAAAGAAGGTTGAACCGCAGAGAACACAGAGGTAGAATAAGAATGGGAAAGCCGAAGAAGAGGACCTTTTCCATCGTTTCTTTCGCTTCTCTGTTTGTCCCTCTGCGAACCTCTGCGACCTCTGCGGTTAATATTCTTGAATTATCTTTCTCTGAGTCCTCCGCGGTTAAGGCTGTTCGTGGAAAGGAAGGGGTAAGGCGATGAAGAGGCGAAAGAGATCGAGAAATCGAGGGGTGACGCTGGTGCTGGTTACCACCATCGGGGCCATCGTCAGTATCCTGGGGCTGGCCATGATCCATCTCGGCTACCACTCGCGCATGTTAGCGGCGCGGAACGTGCAGTCGATCACGGCGCGGAGCGCCGCCGATGCGGGTATGGCCGAGGCCATCTTTAAGATGCAGAAGAAGATCGTCGACGAGTTGAACTGGGACGACTCGACCATTCCCACGGCCTCGAACGTGAACCTGGTCGGCGCGAATTCCGACTACAGCTATACCATCAGCGGCACTTCGAGCACGGGCTACCAGATCGATGCGACGGGGACCAGCGGACCCGCCACGCGGACGACCCATGCGGGGCTGCTCGTTGGCTCCTACTGGGAGGGGATCGGCGTCGAGGAGCACGTGGAGGTCCTGCTCGGCGCGACGCTCGGCGTCGTCGGCCCGTACGCCGACCTGGGCATGGAAGTCCGCAGCAACAGCATCCTCCGCAACGACATGGTCTTCAAGGCCTTCGTGACCGTTCCGGGCGACGTCGTCTGCGGGCCCGGCAGCGACCCGAACGTGGTGATCGACACGAAGAACTCGACCGTCATCGAGGGCGAATGCTATGCCGCGACCGAGACGCTGCTGTTTCCGGATGTGCAGGCTCCTGAAGGCCTGCCCGCCAAACCGGCCATCGACCTGGGAACCAACGGGATGAAGGTGCTGACCGGCGAGAGCGATTCGGGCATGTATCCCTTCATCAACATCGGCCAGGGCGCGACGCTGCAAATCACCGGTCATGTGACGCTCTACGTGATCGGGCCGATGATCCTCAACCAGGCGTCGGAAGTGGTCATCGCCGACAGCGGAAGCCTGACCTTGTACCTTGGGACCAGCCTGGAAGACAAGAACTCCGTCGGCTTCAGCAACCAGACGTACGACGCCGAGCTACTGAAGATCTACGGGCTGCCCACCTGCACGGATATCGACCTGAAGGCGATGAGCCGGCTGGACGCCGCCGTCTATGCGCCCGACGCCCAGGTGGACATCTACAATAGCGGCGACTTCTACGGCGCCGTGACCGCGCACGACCTGTACCTGAAGAACTCGGGGAATTTCTACTTTGACACGCGGCTACTGTACGTTAATATTGACGACCCGGCGGCTGTCTTCGTGATTGGCCGCTGGTGGGAGAATTGACAGGATCGTCGTGCGGACGGCGTTGTGCGGGTCGCGTAGGCCGGCGCACGATGCGTCGCGCATGACGCAGGATGGCCCGACGGGAAAGGACGACCTCTTGTTCGGATTGTCATTGCGAGCGCCTCAGCTCATCGGCTTGGATATCGGCACGACGGCGGTCAAGGCAGCGCGCGTTCGGCGCAAGGGCAGCCGGCTCACCGTCACCGGCTTGGCGAGAGCCGTCATCGAGCGGCCGGAGCGTGGCGGTCCCCCTACCGATGAGAACATTTCCCTGGCCATTTGGCGCACTCTCCATACGCTCCGCGAGCCGGATACGGACGTTGTGTGCGGCTTGGAGGGGCCGGACGTGGCCGTCCGCACGTTCGAGTTTCCCCCCCTGCCCCTCAAGCAACTGGCCTCCGCCGTCGAGCTCGAAGCGGACCAGGTCTGCCCGTTCGAATTGGACGAGAGTACGGTGGCGCACCAACTGCTGCGGGGCCTGCCGGCAAGAAGGGCCGCACGGATTCTCAAGAAAGAGACGCCCGTCCCGGAGAAGATCACAGGCATTCTCGCGGCCGCCAAGAACGACGTCATTCAGAAGATCCGCGAGCTCTGCGAACGTGGCCGGACACACTGCGCCATGGTCGACGTCGACGGGCTGGCCCTGCTCAACTGCCTCGAGGCCTGTAAGGTTCGCGAGGAGGGCCAGACGGCGATGGTTCTAAACGTGGGAAGCTCGTATACGAACGTGGCGATTGTCTCGGGCGACGGGCTGCCCTTCGTGCGCGACATCGCCTATGCAGGCGAGCACATCGTCCATCACGTTTGCCAGGCCACGGGCGTGGAGAGGCCGACGATCGTTGGGGCACTGGGGCGAACGGACGAATCCCGTTTCGCCATGAAAGGTTTTCAGGCGGGTCTCAAAGAGGCCTGCGCGACGCTGGTCGACCGTGTGATGGAAACGGTTCGCTATTACGGCACACAACCGTCGGCCCCGGCAGTGGACCAGGTGTTTCTGTGCGGCGGGATGACGCGGGCCAAAGCGATCACCGATATTCTGCTAAAGCTTCCGGCGGGCGAGGTCAAGCTGTGGGACCCGCTGCCGATGCTGCCCTGCGTGCGGGCGGTGCAAAAGCACGATGCGTCCGCGTACGGGCTGGCGTTTGCCGTTGCGTTGGGTTTAGCGATGAGGTCGCTGCGCGATGTTCACCATTGACCTGTTGAAAGGCACGGAGATCCCGGTGGGGCCCCGCCCGGTGCAGATTGCGGCGGTGACGGTGGCGTTCTGCCTGCTCGTCGTCGCGGTCGCACTGGACGCGATCCGCTATGTCGAGGATAGCAACGCGCTGGCGGCGCAGGAACAGTCGCTCAAGGTCTATACGCAGGATCTGGCGCAACTGGCCGATGTTGCGACGATGCTCGAGACGAACGAGAAACGCCGCAAGGAGATCGATGCGGACCTGGCCGAGGTCTCCAAGGCCCTGCTCTGTCACACCGCGTGGTCGCCCGTTCTCGTCGCGCTGAGCGGCAGCGCCTCGGAGGCGATCACCGTCAACGATGTGCTCGCCAAGCGCGAGGAGCAAAGAGGCAAGGACCGAAAGGTCTCGTACCGCTATTCGATCATGATGGGCGTTGTCTCGCCTTCGGGGGCGACGGCGGTCGAGCAGTTCATCCGCGATCTGCGGCAGCAGATGCCTCTGGTGCCCGGGCCGGACAGCTTAAGCATCGTCTCGCAACAGCAGCAACTGATTGAAGGCCGGAACTTCCAGTACTACGTGATTGAGTGCCGACTCGAGCCATAGAGGGCCGCAACGTTGTCCAGAAACGCCAAATTCGTTGTCCGGTTTCTAATCGCCTGGGTGATTGGCCTGGCCGCGCTGGCGATCTTTCATTTTGCCGTCGTGGCCCCCTGTGGGCGGGCGCTCGTCGATGGCCGGCGACGCGTCGCCGACAAGGTCGAGCGAGTTACCTTTCTCCGGAACGCGCGATCGGAGCGCCAGCAGCAGCGCATCCGGATGGAGCGGGAAGAGCGCGAGCGACAATATCGGGAATTCGTCTTCGACACGAACGACCTGAACCGGCTGGACTTCTTGATTCGAGACCTTGCGGAGGGGCACGATCTGGCGGATTTCTCCGGGCGCACCGTCGGAACTGCCACGAACATCGGTGGTGAGGAACTCAAGCGAATCGCCCAGCGCAATGTCGTTCTATCATTCCGGTGCGGTTTCGCGCAGCTCGTGCGATTCATCAACGAGTTGGAGCGACACCAGCCGATCATCTTTGTCGATCAGTTCACCGTCCGTGTCCCGACGGGCCAGGAGGCCGGGCTGGACTGCGATATGGAGTGCTCCATCCTCTATCGGAAAGCCGGCAACTGACCGGCCGGCCGCATCCGTCACCCTCGTGAAAAACAGCGGTGGCAGCCTCAAGGTCTGTCGCCTCGATGCTGCCACCGTGGTTGTGCAAGGAGAATCGACGTTTCGGCCGGGCCGCTACTCTTCCTCGCAGCAATCGCCCGTGAGCTCGGGCCCTTCGGGCTCGCATAGCTCGGTCTCGGTCGCCTCCAGCTTCCTGCTGTCGCCTGCGGAGAGCTCAGGTCTCACGATGAGCCGAGGCGTGATGAACACGATCAACTCGCTGTTGACGGTCTTCTCGCCTCGGAACTTGAACAGCTCCCCAAGGATCGGGATGTCGGAAACCAGCGGCACTTTCGACAGCTCGCGGACGATGTCTTTTTTGCGCAGGCCGCCGATCACGACGGTCTCGCCGTCTTTGATGAGGGCCTGAGTCGCGGCTTCCCGCTTGTTCACGATGGGCTGGGCGCTGCTGATTGTCTGCGTAGCGCCGGTCGGGATGAAGATGGGGACGGAGCCCGTCTGGACGCTGAACATCGGGTTCAGCATCAACCGGATTTTGCCATCGCGAGTGACGTGCGGCGTCACCACCAGCTCGACGCCGACGTCCTTGAACTTCGTCGTGCCGATGTTGCCCCCGCCGGAGGTCTGCGTCAACTCCTGGTACGGGATCTCTTCAACGATCTTGATGGTCGCCTCCTCGTCGTTGAGGACCAGGATCTTCGGGTTCGCCAGCAGCCGCGACTTGATCTTGTCCTTGACGGCCTTGAACATGACATCGATATCCATGTTCTCGGTGAGGATACCGAGCTCCAACCCGAAATTTCCCTTGGGCGCCTGGGCGATGCCCGAACTAAAGGCTCCGTTCCCGTAGGGTTTCATCTCTCCCACAACGGGCAGGCCTGTTGTCGTGTCAAACAGCGTGAACGTCCCGGCAAACCAGTCAAAACCCAGGTCCAGGTAGTCCGAACAGGATACGTCGTAGATCCTCGCCTCCACGAGAATCTGCGGGGTCTCGCGATCCATCTCTTCAATGAACGCATCGATCATTTCGATCCGGTCCTCTGTGTCCGTCACGCACAGGTGCCCCGTCGTCTTGCTCATTGCGATCTTGCCCTGCGCGGTCAACATTCCCGCAACCAGCGTGTTGAGCTCCTCGATGTCGGCGTAGTCGATCCGATACATCTTGGTCCGATACTTGAGGATATACTGCGCCAGCTCGCCCTTCGGGATGATCCGCACGATGGATTCGCTGGTCGTATACCCGAAGCCGTGGACGGAGAAGATGCTCTCCATCGCCTCATCCAGCGATACGTCCGTGAGCGTGGCGGTGACGGTGCCCGTCACGGCGGGACCTTTGACGATGTCGATGTCCGCCTGCTCGGCCAGACTCTTGATCACATCCTCGATGGGCGCCTCACGGAAATCCACGCTGATCTTGGTCTTCATTCTTCGCTGGAGTTCCGGGCTCGCCGTCGGTTGTTCCGGCGGCTGCATACCACTCGGCAGCGGGGTCTGCGCGATCGCCGTCGCGGCCAGGCACACCACCAATCCAAGCGAGAGAACCCTGTTTCGCCAGGCTGTCGGATTCATCTTCACAATCTCCTACAAGCGGTCACTACGTTCGATTTCGTCGGCAAAGTCATTCCGGCTCACTATTGGATTCGCCAGGTCTGATCGTCCACGTCTTGTCGCCGCGGCTCAGCTCGGCGTAGTCTTTGGTGATCCTGACCACCGTGGCGTCATGGATCGTGTCTCCCTCGTGCAGGATGCGCCCGTCGATGATGATGGAGGAGGGCTGCTCCGTGCTGTAGATGATGCCGCGCACGGCGTACTCGTGCTCGGCAGGCGGAAGTGTGTCGGGGCCCTCATCGGGCTCGGGGCTCGGCGACTGGGACAGGTCCATTTGCGTGGGATCGCGCAGGATCGGACCGACCGGGTCGGGCCGTTTCCACTGCATCGCGATCGTGGCGGCTGGGGCCGGTGTGTTGGGTGCGGCCGATCCATCCGTCTGGTCGCCTTGCCCCGCTGCAGCCCCCGGCCCGTCCTTCTTCGATCCGCCCGGCAAGCCACCGAACTGAATGAGCAGAACAACGACCAGGATGATTCCCAGCATGACGATCAGAACGACCTTTGTCGTCTGCGGCCTTTCAGCCATACCCGCATCCACCTATTGAAAGGTTCCACTGTTGCCCGCATCGCACAGGCTGTCCGAGAGACAGGGTGTCAAGGCCCCGGGCGAAGTCACATAAACAGCCGTTTCCTTATCGACAAACAGCGTGCCCGGCTTAACCTGCGAATGCCCGCGTTCTCCCGAGACGTCTCCTGCCTTGCCCATGGGCCGATCCTGGCTCGACACACGCGCGTCAGGCGCCTGATTTTAGTATACTATCGGACTTTTCTCTTGACATGTCGGCCATATGGTCTATACTGCCCCTAGCTCGGATGCATGGAAAAGGACTGCTTGATACGGCAGGAGGCTTATGCTTGCACATGTTCGCCCGCTGACAGGGACTCGTTCGACGGGAACACCGTGGGGCAATTACGTCGTCATCCTGCTGACGACATGCGCTTTTGCGGTTCAGATGCTGCTGGATCCCGGCGCTCAGTATCTCAAGGGTCTGGTTCTGGAAGGCTGGTCAGTCCCCGGCCTGCTCGGGCATATGTGGCTCCACATGACCACCGTGCATCTGGTCGGCAATCTCATTACCTTGTGGATCGTCGGGTACTACGTATGCCCCAGGCTGGGCCACCCGACCTACGTGCTCGCCTATGTCGCAACCGGAGTCGCGGCAGGACTCGTGCACCTCGCCTTTGACGGCCGCCCGGTTATCGGGGCCAGCGGCGCCGTCATGGGCGTGCTCGGAATGCATGTCGTTATCTGTTATCGACAGTTTGGGCGTTTCGGGCCCTGGCTCATCATCGCATGGTTCCTGGCCACGCTCATCGCCGGCATCGTCGGCGGCTTCCCCGCCGCCTACATGGAGCACGTCGGCGGATTCCTCGGCGGAATGGCAGTCGCTGTCTGCCTGATCGTCTGCCGCCTCGCCCGTTGCGACGGGACCGACCCCGCCCTGCTGGCCGCCCTCCGCCGCGCATCGGCCGCCACCTCCTGAGGACCGAATACCAAGTTATTTGATCGCGCCATTCTCCGTTTGAAATCTGGCTGCTACCCAAAAAATGCGTACTTTCCCCAATTGACAGACTGCCGGATCGGGGGGGGACATGAAGGGCGGTTAGGGTGAGACAACGGTATTGAGACGCACCTTGTGATTGAACCTCACCCACCGCTAAGGTAGTGCTGTTGGCTTGCGGAAGAGACACTGCAAGCCGGAAGAGGTACGCCATCTAAAAGGGAGAGTCTGATGGGAAAGCAAGAGAATGAAGTCCCCTCGTCGAACACGCCGAACCCAAAGCTGCCGGGCAAGAGGAACTCGACAAGTTCCTGGAAGAATTCTCGGCCAAGAGCACGTTCTATGGGAGCTACGTCGATGATATCAGGCGCATGTTGGCCTATTGCCGCAGCAACGGGATAGCGGTCTCTAAGGCGGTTCAAGAGTTTCATTCCAAGAGCGGGGCCGCTGCCGCCGGCACGCTTGAAACGGTCTTGAGATTGCATGAACAGCTTTGTGCCTTGATCGTGCCGGCAACCCCACGGTCTCTCGCGGCTACGGATTTCTGGGGAAAGCGGCGTAAGGGGGACTTCTGGAGAGTGGCAACCGAGGCACTCTTCCTGATCTTTCTTGCGGTGGCGGTCCTTGGCTTGGCCTGCTACATTTGCCAAACGAGGCAATTGGCAGCTTCGGTGGCCATAGACCCAAATTCTCAGGCTAACGAGCCCAACGCCCCTGCTCAATCCGACCCAAATGATCCGGACGAAGGGGCCGTTATGGTTGCGCAGGCCATGGCCACCCAGACCGGTTATCTTTGCGCAGCCGTTTTGGGAGCGGCGATCAGCGGTTTGTTTACCATGCAGCATTACATTCGTGCCCGAACCTTCGAGCCGAACTACTTCTTTGTTTACCTGATTCGATTCGTCGTTGGCGTGGTGGCAGGCGTCGTACTTGCGAACTTTGGCGCTGGGCTGTTTAAAGGCAGCGAGCTAATTCCTAAGCTGGGGCCGAGTGGGATCGCGCTACTCGGTGGGTATTCGGCGGAGGCGGTCAGACAGATTCTTGACCGTCTCGTGCAAGTCTTGGTGACTACGGTCAAGGGTAGAGATCCCACCTCCGGCAAACTGGCTGTCGCCCAGGAAATGCTTTCCATTGCGGACAAGAAGGCCGGTGAGCCCGGCAAAGCAGAAGCCATAAAGCCGGCAGTCACGGACCTCATCAAGAATCCCGGGGAATGATTGCCTCTTGGACTCCATGGCCGCACCTTTACACCCCTGCCGTCTTCGCGATGGCCGGGCGCAGCTCGGGTGCAAGCTCCGGCCACCGCTGAATGCCCCTTCTTGGGGCCAGGTCGACTTCTTGGTGAGAAGACAGGCCGGAAACAGGCTCTTGATCTGTGGGGATAGAATCTGTCCGGTTTGGTGTCATAAGTGCCTGTCTTCTCGCGACTTCCTCATTATCCCCGAGAGGATTCGAACCTCTAACCTTTGGCTCCGGAGGCCAACGCTCTATCCAATTGAGC
>CBFDBY010000175.1:0-9561 GCA_965603165.1 uncultured Phycisphaerae bacterium | reverse complement strand
CGCTTTGAGCGGTTCACATTCCAAGCCTCCAGCTTTGCTGGAGGTACCTGACTCCGAATCCGTGCCGTCGGGGGGTAATGGGGGAAACAGTTGAGGCCCGGCCGGCTTCCTTGACGCGTTGAGAAAATCGGCATTTCCAAGCCGCGTTCGGTTGACACAACGTGCAGAGCGGGTTATGATAGAACGTGCACGGCAGGAAATCGACGGTCGCTTTGAGTGTTGCCCGCCCAACACAAGGACGCGATGAGTCGAACGAGGGACGACGTGATGAGCATTCGAATCGTACTTGCCGATGATCACGCCATCGTGCGTCATGGCTTAGGTCGGGCCGTGCAGCAGGAGGACGACATGGAGGTTGTCGGCCAGGCCAGCGACGGGCACTCCACCGTGGAACTGGCAAGAGAGCTTCTGCCGGATGTTGTGGTGATGGATATCAGCATGCCGGAGCTGAACGGTATCGAAGCGACGCGAGAGATCCAGCGGGAGGCGCCCGGCGTGAGGGTGATCGCCCTGTCCATGCACTCGGCGAAACGCTATGTGACCGAAATGTTCCGAGCCGGGGCTTCCGGGTATCTCCTCAAGGACTGCGACTTCGATGAACTGGCGCGAGCCGTTCGTGCGGTGGCCGAGGGCAAAACCTACGTCAGCCCATCCGTCAGCAGCGTCGTCGTCGAAGATCTCATTCACAAGGAGCGGAAAACCGAGGCAACGGCCTTTTCTCTGCTCACGCAACGGGAACGGGAGGTGCTGCAGCTCCTCGCCGAGGGCCGAACGACCAAGCAGATCGCTCTGCGGCTTCACATCAGCCCCAAGACGGTCGAGGCGCATCGACTGCGGGTGATGAACAAACTCCAGATCGACAACGTCGCCCAACTCACCAAGTATGCCATTCAGGAAGGACTCACCTCTGCAGAGCTCTGATTGAAGGCCATCGGGCCGAGACGTTCCAGATACCATAGACCGCCGGGCGTGAACAAGCACAAGCCAAACACCGCGGTTCCAATCCCGCAGCCATAATCGATCCCATGCCGGCGTGCCCACTTGACGCGAAGGAGGAAACACGGTAAGGAAGACGCCATTTGGGTATCGGTGCCCGCCGGATTGCCGGTCTTCCGGGGGGACGTGCAGGAGTGTAGACCAGTTCTGGCGAATCTCTTCACCCAACGGCTCGTCACCGGCGGCGAGGGCACAGATTCGGGACCAGTGAACTATGCAGGAACTTTGCGCATGATGAATCAACAGCGTGGGACGGCCCATCACAAAACATCCATCGCCTATTTCTCCATGGAGATCGGCCTTCAGTCTGATATACCGACCTACAGTGGGGGATTGGGTATCCTCGCTGGCGACACTGTCCGTACGGCGGCGGACATGGAAGTGCCCATGGTTGGCGTCACTCTGCTGCCTCGCAAGGGGTATTTCCACCAGGCGCTGGACGCCGCCGGAAATCAGATCGAGAAGTCGGATGCATGGGACGTGAGCGATCACCTCAGGCAACTCAAGGCCCGTGTTACGGTGGTCATGGACAAGAGGGAACTGAAGGTCCGTGCCTGGCAGTACGACGTGGTGGGGGCAACCGGGTTCACCGTTCCGGTGCTCTTTCTGGATACCGACATGAGGGGAAACGATGCCAGAGACCGCAAGCTGAGCCACCATTTGTACGGTGGGGATGAACGCTACCGGCTCTGCCAGGAATACGTGCTGGGCGTGGGCGGCGCGCGGATGTTGCGAGCGCTCGGGTACGAACACATCGACCGCTTCCATATGAATGAAGGACACGCCGCCTTTCTGATCCTTCAGTTGGTCGATGAGGAGTTGAGCCGCGCCGGCGGCAGGAAGATCAAGCCGGAGCATATCGAGAGTGTTCGGAGAAAGTGCGTCTTCACGATGCATACGCCGGTGGCGGCCGGACACGACAAGTTTCCAATGAGCATGGTACGCAAGGTCCTCGGAAGGCATAAGATATGGGATCTCCGGGGGGAACTGGCCGGCGATCGCGACACGTTGAACATGACGTATCTGGCGCTGAACTTCAGTCGCTACGTCAACGGCGTATCCGAGCAGCACGGGAGGGTATCGCGCGAGATGTTCGCCTCGTATCAGATCGACGCCATCACCAACGGTGTCCATGCCGCCACGTGGGTGTCCGGGCCATTTCAAAGACTGCTGGACCGGTACACGCCGGCTTGGCGCACGGACAACTTCAGTATTCGATACGCTCTGAGCGTTCCGGTCGAAGAGGTCTGGCAGGCACACACGAAGTGCAAGGCGAAGTTGATTCGCTATGTTGCCAAGCACCAGAAGGTGAAGCTCGATCCGGAAGTCTTTACGATTGGTTTTGGCCGCCGGGCGACCGCCTACAAGCGGGCCGATCTGATCCTCCGGGACCTGGACCGGCTCAAGGAAATTGCGCCCAGCGCCGGGCCGTTCCAAATCGTCTTTGCCGGCAAGGCGCATCCACAGGACGCAGCGGGCAAGAGACTGATCGGGCAAGTCTTCGAGGCCCGAGAGCGGCTCGAGCCGGATGTGCGCCTAGTCTATCTACCCAACTACGATATGGACGTGGCCAAGGTCATGATCCCGGGCGTGGACGTGTGGCTCAACACGCCGCAGCCGCCCCACGAGGCGTCGGGGACGAGTGGGATGAAGGCCGCTCTGAATGCCGTTCCTTCCTTGAGTATGCTGGACGGCTGGTGGATCGAGGGCTGCGTCGAGAACCTGACCGGCTGGGCCATTCGAGACGGCGGCAAGGCGCGCAAGGGCCGCAAGGACACATCGGCAAAGGATGCGGCGGCGCTGTACGCCAAACTGCAAGACGTCGTGATCCCCATGTTCTACAGGGACCGCGCGCGGTACATGCGCATTATGCTCTGCGCTCTGGCGTTGAACGGATCGTTCTTCAACACCCAGAGAATGCTCCAGGAGTATCTCCTGAAGGCCTACCTGAAGTAGGCGCAGGATGGGGAGGTTCTCTCCCGGGACTTCTGCTCCAGGTTTTTTCCCGTCAGTTTCGGCGAGCGACCCAGCAGATCGGAGACTCCGGTGCCCGCCCCGGCGTCCCATGTAAGGAGATCCCTCATTTGACATAAGCAAAACCCTCATTCGCCACATTCGCTCTTGTATACCTATCACTGCATCAGTAACATGGGAACCCGGTTCATTCTGGAGAGGATGGACGGGCCTTTGGCTCGGAGGCCAAAGCATGGCAGGAGATAGGGACAGAAGAGTCAAGCCCAAGAGAAGTACAGGCAGGATCGGAGACGACCCGCGGCGAATTCGGCTTGCAGGGGACATGGCCAGGGATAACCAGGGAAACTCGCCGGATGAATTCAACGACCCGCGCCGGGAGGCGGAGCGCAGGCCGCCGTTCGAGTCCGTCTCCATAGACCGGATGTCCGAGATCGATGTGGCGGCCATGGTGCACGAGTTGCGTGTCCACCAGGAAGAACTGAAGATGCAGAATAGGGAGCTGCGTCGGGTCCAGACCGATCTCGAGGAATCGCGGAGCAAGTACACGGAACTGTTTGATTTCGCCCCGATCGGATACCTCATCTTCAACGCGGACGGCACGATTGAGCAGGCCAACCTGACCGCAGCGAGCATGCTTCAAACCGAACGGGGCAGGCTGTGCGGTACGCCGTTTGCCATCCATGTCTCCCCGTGCAGCACGGATACGTTCCGCAATCACTACCAGGCCGTCTTCAAGACCGGGCAGTCGCAGCGGTGCGAAGTCGAACTGAGACCTCAGGACAAGGCCCTCCTGACGGTCCGGCTGCGCAGCCGGCCCGTGAAGAACGGGGCGGGCAAGGTCATCCAGTGCCGTACGGCCATGACCAACATCACCGCCCTGGCCCGGACGGAGCAACGGCTGAAGGAGTCCGAGCGGCGGTTCCGCACGCTGGCCGAGAATGCCCCGGATATTATCGCCCGCATCGACCGGGATATGCGCGTTCTGTACGTGAATCAGGCCATCGAGGATGCGGTGGGGATTCCCACGGACGAATTGGTCGGCCGGACCTTCGAGCAGATGGGTGTGCCCGACGACACGCGCGGCCGATGGACGGAGACGATCACCACGGTCTTCAACACGGGCCAGGCCGGCAAGGTCGATTTCGATGGCAGCGTAGCGCAGCACCTGCGGCACTACAGTGCGGCGATTGAGCCGGAGTTCGACGAACAGCAGACAGTCAATACGGTCATCGTGACCGTACGCGACGTCACCGACCGCGTGCAGGCCGAGGAGAAGTACAGCGCGGTCATTCGCAGCCTGCAGGATGGGTTCTGCATCATCGACACGGAGGGCCGGTACGTCGAGGTGAACGACACGTGCTGCCGCATGCTCGGACGCAGCCGCGAGGAGCTGCTCGGCATGAACGTGCGCGACATCTGGGAACCCGAGCAGCAGCAGGCATTGATGGCGCACATGCAAGAGGCGCTCGAACACGGCTGGGACAAGTTCCGGATGCGGCATCGCCGTAAGGACGGCAGCCGCATGGACTGCGACATCACGATCCAGAGCCTCGGCGGCGACCGGCTCTTCGTTTTCGCCCGGGATATCACCGCCGAGCGGGTCGCCGAGGAGCAGATCGCTTTCCAGGCCCACATCCTCAAGGACATCACCGACGCGGTCATTGCCATCGACAACGAGGGTCGCGTCACGTACTGGAACCAGGCCGCCGAGCAGCTTTACGAGATCCCCGTGGATGAGGCCGTCGGACAGAAAGTTGATGAACTGTGCCTCTGGCAATGGCCCGGCGGGGAGACGGACAAGGCGGTTCACAACGAACTGGAGCAGAGCGGGTCGTGGCAGGGTCTTCAGACGCAGACAACAAGGACCGGCGAGGAGCTCATCGTCAGAATCAGCCTCAGAGTGGTGAGGAACGATGCGGGGGACCCCATCGGTTACCTGGCTGTCATCCACGACGAAACGCAGGAAAGGATGGCTCAGGAAGACCGGATGCGGACCCTGCGACGACTCGAGCTGGTCGGCCAAGCCACCAACGACGGGATCTGGGACTGGGACGTGCGCACGGATGTGCTCTGGCATAATGACGCCTATGCAACGGCTTTCGGCTACGATTCGGATGAAGCAATCGCTTCGCCCGAGTGGTGGCGCGAGCGCATCCATCCGGAGGATCGAGAAATGGCGTTCTCGACGCTCCACAAGGTTCTTCACAGCGACGACGACCGGTGGACGGCCCGGTATCGTTTCAGACGCAAGGACGGGTCCTACGCCTGGGTCATGGCGAGTGCCTATGTGCTCCGTGACAGGCAGGGCAAGCCGGTGCGCGTGACCGGCTCGATGCTGGACCTGACGGAGAAGCTCGAGTTACTCGACCAGTTGGAAAGCGAGCGATCGAAGCTCGGGACGATCCTCGAAGCCGCGCTGGTCGGGATCGTTGTCGTCGATAACCAGACGCGGATCACGTATGCGAATCCGGCCGCTCAGTCCCTGTCCGGCCGGCCCGTGCCGATCGGGGAGCCAATTGGCGCGAACGAAAAGGTTGAGGTCTGCTATCCCGACGGTCGAGTCTACGATCTGCGTCAACTACCGATCGTCCGCTCCGCGCTCGATGGTGAGGTGTATTCCGAAGTCGATCTTCTGGTCCGATGGTCGGGCGGCCGCGAACGCTATCTGCTCGTCAACACGAGCCCCCTCCGAAGTGCGCAGGGCGAGATCACGGGGGCCGTTGCCGTCCTTCAGGATGTCACGCAGACCCGGCAGGCCGAGCAGGCCCTGCGTGAGGCCCACGACCGTCTGGAACGGCGCGTCCGTGAGCGGACCCTCGAGCTCGACAAGGCGGTCACGACCCTCCATAAGGAAGTCGCCGAGAAGCAGGAAGCACAGCAACAATTGATGCGTCAAAACGAGATGCTGCAGATGATCATCGACAACATCCCGGTGATGCTGTGCTTCTACGACACCGAGGGTCGCGTGCGCATGGTCAATGACGAGTTCACACGGGTCCTCGGTTACTCGTTGGAAGATCTCCAGGAGCACGACCCGATGGAGCTGCGCTTCCCCGACCCGGCGTACCGCCGGGAGGCATGGGATTGCATGCTCGCGGCCAAGCCCGGATGGCGCGACTTCTTCGTGCAGCGAAAGCAGGGTGGCAAAGTCACGAGCTCATGGGCCAACGTTCGGCTCTCCGACGGGGCCTATCTTGGGATCGGAATCGATATCCGCGAGCGCAAGCGATGGGAGAACCGCCTTCGGGAAAGCGAGGAGCGCTACCGAACTTTGGTGGAACTGTCGCCTGACGCGATTGGGGTCGAGCGGGATGGTGGGATTCAGTTTGTCAACTCGATGGCGGTCACGATGCTTGGGGCCGAAACGGCCAAAGAGCTTCTTGGGCAGCCCATTCTCGATTTTGTACACCCGGACTACCGCCGGCGCGCCCAGCAACAGTTCCGGCGCCTTCGCCGGCGGAGAAAGCCGCTGACGCTGACGGAACAGAAAATCATCTGTCTCGACGGCACGCCGCTGGATGTCGAAATGGCCGGGATGCCGATCACCTTCGAGAACAAGCCCGCCACCCAGATCGTCATGCGCGACATTACGCGGCGCAAGGAGGCGGAGGCCCGGTTGCAGGACAGCGCCCGGCAGTTACAGCAGCAGGCGGAACTGCTCGATCTGGCCCACGATAGCATCGTCGTCAACGACATGGATGGGCGCATCGTGTTCTGGAATCATGGGGCCGAGCAGACCTTCGGTTGGACGCGCCACGAGGCCATCGGAAAGATCAGTCACGAATTCCTGAAGACCGGGTATCCGCTCAGCCTGATCGAGATCACCGCCCAGCTCCTGAGCCAGGGCCGCTGGAATGGTGAACTCACCCACACCACGCAGACCGGTGAGACAATCATCGTCTCCAGCCGCTGGGTCCTCCAGCGCGACGCGACCGGTCGGCCCGTCGGAATCCTCGTCATCGACCGCGATATCACCCAGCAGAAGCGCGCCGAGCACGAATCCGTCGAGGCCAGGCGATTCGCCGAGAGTATCACGGACACGATTCAGGAGTCACTGCTCGTGCTCGACCGGGACCTCAAGGTGCTTTCGGCCAACCAGACGTTCTATCAGACCTTCCGGGTCCCGCCGGCCGAGACCGAAGGACACTACGTGTACGATATCGACGGCGGACAATGGGACATCCCGGAACTCCGAAAACTTCTCGAGGACATTCTGCCCCAGAGTACGAGCTTCGAGCACTTCGAGGTCGAGCAGAACTTCGAGCATATCGGGCGTCGGACGATGCAGCTCAATGCCCGGCGGATCTACCGTGAGGCGCAGGAGACCGAGATGATTCTCCTGGCCATTCGGGACATCACCGTTCGCAAGGAGCAGGAGAAGAAGATCCGCGAGGACCAACGCCGCTTGGCCACGTTGACGGAGGAACTGCTGCTGACGGAGGAACGCGAGCGGCACCGGCTCGCCGTGATGCTGCACGACTCCATTGGGCAATCGCTGTCGTTCTCCAAGCGCGAGTTGGGCGTGGTGCAGAAGAACGCATCGGATCACGTCAAGAGCACTCTCGAATATGTGAAGCAGCAGATCGACGAGGCAATCCGTGAGACGCGGAGCCTGACGTTCGAGTTGAGCCCCACGACGCTGCACACGTTCGGTCTGGAGGCGGCCGTTGAGGAGCTGGCCGAGCAGTTCGCCGAGCGGGGAGCGTTTGAGTGTCACTTCGAGGCAACCGAGGAGGACAAGCCGCTCACCGAGCAGATCAAGGCGCTGCTGTTCCGGGCGGCGCGCGAGTTGCTAACGAATATTACCAAGCACGCGGAGGCTTCGAACGTATTCATTCGTATCGACTAGGTCGACACGAGCATCCGTATGATTATGCAAGATGATGGGAAGGGATTCGATGTCTCGCGGCTGGGGCATGACTTCGGTCGGCGAAAGGGGTTCGGCTTGTTCAGCATCCGTGAGCGGCTGACCTACGTCGGTGGCGTCTTTTCCATCGAATCCCAGCCCGGCGAAGGGACGAAAGTCACCTTACTGGCGCCGCTGCATCGTATCGACACGGACAAGGACAGGGATAAGGAGAAGTAGAGGAGTGGGAAATCATGAACATAAGGGTACTGATCGCGGACGACCATGCCATCGTGCGTCACGGACTCAGCCGGTCCATTCAGCAGCAGGAGGACATGGAGGTGGTCGGCCAGGCGGGTGACGGGCACTCCGCCGTGGAACTGGCGCGAGAGTTGAATCCTAATATCATTCTCATGGACGTGAGCATGCCCAACCTGAACGGGATCGAGGCGACGCGCGCCATCTTGCGCGACTCACCGGGGACGCGGGTGATCGCGCTGTCGATGCACTCGGCCAAGCGGTACGTGCGCGAGATGTTCCGCGCCGGCGCCTCGGGGTACCTGCTCAAGGACTGCGAGTTCGACGAGCTGATCCACACCATTCGCCTGATTGCCGAGGGGCAGACGTATATCAGTCCCACGATCAGCCGCGTCGTCGTGGAGAATTGCATGCACGACGCGCCGGGGGAGAAAGGCAGCGCGTTCTCCGTGCTCACACAGCGCGAGCGCGAGGTTCTGCAGCTCATGGCCGAAGGCAACAGCACGAAGCGGATTGCGATGCAGTTGTACATCAGTCCCAAGACGGTGGAGGCCCATCGGCTGCGGATTATGAACAAGCTCGATATTGACAGCGTTGCCCTGCTGACCAAGTATGCGATTCAGGAAGGGCTCACGCCGGCGGAACCCTGATCGTCTCGCTGCGGCCACGCGAGGCCTATTGCCGGAACGAGCAACACGGACGGATCTGTGGACAGCGGACCGGCGCGCCTCGGCCGCATCGAATATAGTCTCGGCCAATGACCAAGTCGTTGGTTTTGACATTTGACCTCTGCTTCCTGCTATCTCGAATTGGCCGCTTGGCCAGTGTGAGTCAGTTGCCAATCAGGCGAAGTCGGCAAACACTCGTCGGACATACTGTGTGCTCCGTCTGAAAGCCTCGACCGTTTGCATCGTGTTCGGCGAGCCGGCTTCGACCGCCTGCTCGAGGACCAGCAGCGGCTTGACGCCAATCTCCAGCAAATAGCCGGCGAGCCGCTCGTAGTCGATATCGCCCGGCCCGAAGGCCTCCGTCCAGACGCCGTCTTGGGACTGACGAAGATGCAGCTCCGTGATCCGCCGGCCGTAGAGCCTTACGACATCGAACAGCGCCACCTGCGAATTGCCCGCGCCACGGTAAACCCAGTGTGCGTCGAGGCACAGAGTGACGTTCTCCGGGTCCGTACCCACCATCATGTGATGAAACTCGCGGGCGGCGTTGCGCAGCTCGATATCATGATTGTGATAGGCGAGGATCAGGCCCATCCGCTTCAGTCTCTCGCCGAGCCCGTTCATCGCCTGGGCCTGGGTCTCAAGCTGCTCGTCGCTCTTATTCTCCGGCCCGCCCCACTGAATCGGGCTGGGGTTCGTCACGATGATCCGCGTGCCGAGCGATTCCTGCGCCTTGCCGGCGGCGGCAAGCACGTCCTCAATGCTCTTACTAATTGGAGCATAATTTATTGAACCTAGGGTCGGCGTAATCGTATGAAC
>CBFDBY010000174.1:0-9787 GCA_965603165.1 uncultured Phycisphaerae bacterium | reverse complement strand
TCCGCTATGCAGCAACATGAAAGTGTTCAATAAACACTGCTCCCCGTAGTAACTACCAATCCTATAAGGAAGAACACGGCCGGATCTACCGCGACGCCTCGCGCGAGATCCTCCGCGCGTTCAAACAGTCCGGGGCGAGGGTCATTCAGGGCTCGGCGGGGACCGTGGGCAAGATGCCGGCCTGGGTGAAGCGGGCCAGCGGCACGATTGACGACCTGAACCACAGCCTGCTGGAGTTTCGCAACATCGACGTCGAGCTCGCGCGCGACGAGCAAGTGGCTTTTGCCGACGTTTTCTGTCCCATGCTGATCGCCGGATTTGAAGGGAAGCGCCGGTATGGGGACGACTACATGATCTCGGGCAAGGACGGCGTCCATCCCGGCTGGGCGGGCCAGCTCGTGATGGCCTACGCCTTCCTCGATGCGATGGGACTCGACGGCAATATCGGCACGGTCGCCGTGGATCTGGGCGGCGGCGAGTCGTCTGTCTCGGCGGGACACCGTGTCCTTTCGACCGGTCCAGGCCGGATCGAGGTCGAAAGTCGCCGCTATCCGTTCTGCGCTACCGGGCCCATCGATCAGGACTCGAGCATCCGTTCGGGCATGAGCCTCGTTCCGTTCAACGAGGAGCTGAATCGCTTCACGCTCGTCGTTCGCAATGCCTCAGCCGGACGCTATCGCGTCACCTGGGGAGAGACGTCAAAGACCTACACGGCCGCCCAACTCGCCGCCGGCGTCAACTTAGCCGCCGATTTCGAGGTCAACCCCTTTAGCGACGCCTTCAAGCTGGTCGATGAGGCGGTCGGCAAGAAGCAGGCATATGAAACGCGTCAGATCAAGGACCTCTTTCATGGACCGGAAGGGCGAACGGACATGGACATGACGGCTGCCCTGACCGAAAAGGTCCGGGCTCCGCTGGCCGCTGCCATTCGCGACGCCTTCGTTCCCGTCCGCCACACGATTCAGGTCGAACCCGAAGCAGCACGGTAGCTCGCCGGAATCACGATCTGCGAATCGAGACCACCATTCGTGGCGGCGATGCGTTAGTCTTCCTTGGGCTTGTCCTGCTGGCTGCCGGCCTTCGCATCCCTGGGTTCGGCGAGCACCTTGATCCGAGCGTTGCGGATCATGACGTGGTCGCCGCCGCGGCTGAGCTCCTGGAACCCGATGTGGCCGACTCGCGGCCGATCCTTGACCTTCGGGCACGGCTGGCCGTTGTGCCGCAGCACGACCTGCTCCTGCTCGTCCAGGTTCAGATCGTGAATCACTTCGCCGTTGAGGATGACGTGCAGGTGCGGGCCCCGGAGCGTGACCACGTACGAATTCCACTCCGTTGGCTTGTAGACCTGCTTGCGAGGCGCGATCGCCCGATAGATTCCGCCGGCCAACTCCGAATCCTTGGCCTGGGGATTGTACCGGTAGTCCGCCATCTGCAGCTCCATCCCGTCGAAGGCCGGGTCACCGAAGAGGGGGACCCGCAGCGCGCAGCCGCTGTTGCCAGTGGGGCCGAGTTTGAAGTCGAACTTCAGGATGAAGTCGCAGTACTGCTTCTTGCTGATCAGCCACGTCCCGCGCGGCTCGCTACCGTGGAGGATCCCGTCCTTGACGAGCCATTTGACGTTCGGGTCGACCGGCTTGCTCACGTCGCTCCACGACCGGACCAGCCATCCGGCCGGCACGCCGTCCTTCGGAAACAGCGGCACGAAGCCCTCTTCATTCGGGTCGGCCCCGAACGCAGCCACGCTGCCCACGAGCAGAACCGCAACTGCAACAAGCCCCAGGTGAATGTCTTTGGTGCTCATGGCAAACCTCCATAACATTCGCTCTTCCGCGCACTTCTTCAATCGAGGCGGCACGAGACAAACGTCGGCCCATGCTGCGCCTGAACGGCCATTCTATCCACGGCCGAAGTCCTCCTCAAGCCCTTCCGCGAGAAAGCTGCGGCCAGCCTTGCCGGGCGGAATCTCAGGCGCCACAGGCGATTTTTCCGCAATTTTCTCTTGCAATTCAGATTTCGGTGCTATAATAGGTATGTATTGTGATAATAGTGATTGGCGAAGGCGGAGCCAAAGAAGCACTATTATATCACGGTTTGCTATCATACATCATAGGCCATTTCATTCATAAGGGTTCCGCCCTCGCGAGACAGCCGGGTTTGTGTGCTGGGAGAAGAGCGGTTCTCGATCCATCCTGATTTCGCCGTTGCCTGGGCCGGACGTGCATCGCGCGCACCGGCCGGACAGGTGCCTTGCGGCACGCGCGACCCGGCTGAGCATCACTGGATGAGTGGTTGAAGGCGCACATGCGCCTCGACCGGCCATTATTCGGTTATCTAGATTCGGGAGGGAAAAGACATGGCGTCATTCAAGAGTCATGCGAACGTGAGTCTCGGTGTCAGCATTATCCTGTGGACAGCAGCGACCTGTTTCGGCGTCGGGGGCGTCCCATTCGCCGGCGGAACCGGCGAGCCGAACGACCCTTACCAGATCGCCACCGCCGAGCAGTTCCTGGCGATGCGACAAAGCAGAGATCTACCGGATAAACACTTTGTACTCGTGGCCGACATCGATCTCGATCCGGCTCTGGCGGGCAACGCTATCGGTGGCACTCTGCTGAACCTGTCGAGCGGCAGCCTGGACGGACGCGGGCATAGGATTCTCAACGTCCAGATCGTATCTCACGAGAGGGGAGGCGGTCCGACGCCAGCGACGTTGGGCCCCAGTGCCGTCGTGCGGAATCTGTCGCTCGAAGGCGTCGTGGCGCAAGACGATTCTCCTGTCCTGGCGCGCAAGAACGAGGGATTCGTGGTCAACTGCTCCATTGAGGGAACATCCTGTGGCATTGGCCTCGTAGAGGAGAACGCAGGCTATGTGATTGGCTGCTCTGTTACGAATGATGCGAACGGAGAAAGCGGCTTGGTGGGAGTGAATTCAGGGGTAGTACTCTACTCGCATGTGACAGGTGGCTTGGGCAACACCGGCGGGCTTATACGCGATAACCGGGGAACAGTCAGCGCCTGTTACGCCACGTCAGACGTGCTTGGAGAGTCCGATGCCGGTGGGCTCGTGGGCTGGAATCGAGGAGTCATCTCCCGTTGCTACGCCACTGGCGATGTCTTTGGCGAAGGGGCTGCAGGTGGTCTGGTGGGCAGCAACTTCGGTGAGATCTCAGACTGCTATGCGTTGGGCGGTGTATCGGCTGACCTCGCCGGGGGGCTGGCAGCCAGCAACACCGGGAGCATCTCCCGTTGCTACGCCACGGGCGCAGGCTTGATCGCTGATTCAAGTTGGGGAGGACTCGCAGTGAGCTGCTACCATCTGCATCTGCTCGACGGAGGCGGCAGTGATGAAGGTCTCAGCAGGGCATTGACCGATCTCCAGATGCGTCAACGGGAGAGCTTCATCGGCTGGGATTTCGAGGGATCCAGCATGGATGGGACATCGGACATCTGGGATATGCCCGAGGACGGCGGCTACCCGATCCTGAGAACTGTTCAGGGACTAATCTTCAGCGGCAGCGGCACGGCGGAGGATCCATATCTGATCGAAAGCGCCGCGCAACTGCCGGCTGTCTGCCATGACCTGGGGGCCTATTACCGCTTGGCAACGGATATCAACCTGCAGGGCCAATCTTTCTCGCGGCCGATGATCCCGATCTTCTGGGGACACCTCGACGGAGATGGGCACACACTGTCGAATTTCACGCTCACCAGCCAGGAAGACATCGGCCTGTTCGGCATTCTGCACGCGGATGCCACGGTAACGAACCTTGATGTGTACAGCGTGCATGTCGTGGCCACCGAACGCACGCCGGGACTGATAGGTGTCTTGGCCGTTCACAACTATGGAAGGGTAAGTGCCTGTTCAGCCAGCGTGGACAGCGCGGTCCGGGGTGATGTCACCAACGGATACGTCGGTGGATTGGTCGCTGTTAACGAAGATCCCGGGGAAATCGCAGGCTGCTTTGTCTCCTGGGCCGCAGCGGGATGGTTCGAGCGCAGTGGAAAATACTACTGGGGCGGGATTGCCGGACATAACATTGGGAGCATCGTCCAATGTCATGCCTCTGCATTTGTCGGTGGAAGCATCGCTCACTGTGCCGTGCTTGTCGGGCAGAACGACGGGAGTATCACAGACAGTTATGCTGACGGACACAGCCTCCGGGGAGGATTGGTTGGCACCAATCGTGGCGAGATCGCCAACTGTCATGCGGCGACATCAGTGCCACATCCCCCATCCATATGGACCGGCGGGCTTGTGGGGGAGGATCTGGGCGGCACCATCGTGAACTCATACTTCTTGGCCCAGGCCGATGGTGGCGGTCCCGACAACGGCCTGGGATTTGTTCTTTCGGATGCCCAGATGAGACAGCAAGCCAGCTTTACCGACTGGGATTTCGAGAATGTCTGGATGATCTGCGAGGGGCAGGATTATCCGCGCCTGCAGTGGGAGAATGTCGATTGCGGCGACGAGCTGATAACAGGAAGCCAATAGCTTTCCGTGGAGGGAACAGCCATGAACCGTCTTGGACATGACATTGTGAGATGGATGGTGTGCGGCGTGGTCATCTGCGGCTGCGCGGGGATGGCACTCGGCGTGGAGTTCGCCGGCGGTACGGGAGAGCCGAACGACCCTTACCAGATCGTGACGGCGGAACAGCTCGCGTCCATCGGCTCCGACGCGAACCTCCTGGACAAGCACTTCGTCCTCGTCAACGATATCGACCTTGACCCGGGCCTCACCGGCGGGCGGACGTTCCAGCAGGCCGTGATTGCTCCGGATGAGGAGGGGACGGACGCAAACGATCTCGGCTTCACGGGCAGCTTCGACGGCCAGGGCTTCAAGGTGCGCAACCTCACGATTGACGCCCGGGGGCTGGAGGCGGGTCCATTGGGGCTCTTCGGTCGCATCGGACCCGGCGGCTGCGTCCGCCATCTCGGCATTGAAAAGGTGGCGATTTACGCCGATGAAGACAGCAGCGGCGTTGGCGGCCTTGTCGGAATCAACTCGGGAAACGTGGAGGCCTGCTACGTCAGCGGTTCGGTCTCCGGCGGCTCGAAGGTCGGCGGGCTCTGTGGCGAGAACCTCGGCATCATCCAAAGCTGCTATTCCACCGTCACCGTATCAGGAGAGGAGGCGGTGGGCGGATTGGTGGGCTGCAACAGCAGTACCCCCAATATGAGACCCACGCGCCCGGGCTCAGTCTATGTGCGCTACTCGGGGGGGATTGCCCAATGTTATTCTGCGGGTGCCGTATCGGGGCAAAGGGACGTCGGCGGGTTTGTCGGCCTATCCGTCGGTCGGGCGAGCGGATCGGGGTGGAGTAACTTCTGGGATATTGACGTTTCGGGTCTTGGCGTCAGTGGCGCCGGCATCGGCCTGACAACGTCCCTGATGATGGAGGGCGCCGTCTTTGCCGCTCATGGCTGGGACCAGGACTCCAACTGGGTGATCGAGGACGGCAAAGACTATCCCCGGCTGGCCTGGGAGCAGACGAACGGGCAGCCGATAGAAGCCGGCGTGTCCGATCGCTTCGACGGGACCGGAGCGGCCGCTGATCCGCATTGGGTCGGCACCGCCGAGCAGTTCGCCTTGCTCGGCCTCGTACCGGCGCTATGGGACAAGCATTTCGTGCTGGAGGCGGACCTCGACCTTGCAGGGGTCCGTCTATACCCCATCGGCTGGGCCGAATGGGAGCCATACAATGGCTTCTTTCATGGCAATGGTCACGTCCTGCGCAATGTCTCTATGACCGCCGCAGGCGCCGAAAACATCGGAGTCTTCGGCGCCGTCGGCGCGAACGGACGCATCAGTTATCTTGGGTTAGAGAGCGTTACCATTACGGCAGGCCCCAAGACCCTGGGTACCGGGACCCTGGCCGGACGCAACGACGGAGTCATTACGGGCTGCTACGCCACGGGAACCATCGCCGGCGAGCAGGCGCCGGCTGTCGGCGGGTTGGCCGGGGTTAACATGGGGCGGATTGCGTACAGTTACGCCGCCGTGGACGTCACCGACCCGATCTCAGCCGGCGGCTTGGCGAGCGGGGGGACGGGGTCGATCGTCGAATGCTACTCAGCCGGGGCCGTCAAGGACGCCGATGGAAAGCGTGATATTGTCGATGGGCGCTGTGATCTGGTTTTCAACAGCTATTTTGCGGCCGGGCCCGGAGATCATGATCCAGACGGGATTGTGCGCCGGCCTCGGCCTGTCCCGCCCTCGCCCCCGCGCACGGGATGGCCGCTGAGCGATGGCGAAATGCGGCGGCAGGAGAGCTTTCTCGGCTGGGATTTCGCCGGCTCGCCATCCGACGGATCCGTGGACCGCGGGTTCATGCCGGACGCCAACTACCCGATCTTGAGCTGGCAGGCCGATCTCGACGGACTTCGCCCAATCCCCGACATCAGCGCCTTGCCTCTCGATTGGGCCAGAGCCGAACTGGAACTGGCCGGCTTCGTCGTGGGGGAATTCCGGTACGATTATCATTCGACGATTCCCAAGGAGGCCGCGATTCTGACCTCGCCCGTAGGACTCGCGCCTCCCGGCAGCACGATCGACGTGGTGCTCAGCCAGGGGCGATACACCCCATCGCAGGTGTCCATTTCACTTGGCTGGCGTTCCTCGTACCCCCCTCCAATCGTCGAGATCGAAACGCCCGGACAGGTCGAGTGCCTCGCTGGGATCATGAACGAGTTTCCAAACTTCGTTCTGATCCGAGACATCGACATGGCTGGTTGGGAAGTCCTGCCCCTCGACACGGAACAGGTTTTGGCGGGCGCGTTCTTCGGCGACGACCGCAAGATCTCCAATCTGAAGACCTACCGTGGCGGCTTCTTCAATAGAATCTCGCGCGAGGGATTCGTCTACGGCCTGCGCCTGGCGAACATGGTTGTTGCCGATCCCGATGCCGCGTCTCTGGGTATACTCGCCGGCGTGAACGAAGGCACGATCATGAACGCCGGCGTCACCGGCGTGGTCGTCGGCAGCGAAGCCACGCTGAATCTCGGCGGTCTGGTCGGCGAGAACCGCGGCGTCATTGCCGAGTGTTTCGCCGGCGCTACCGGCCGGGGGCGGCGTCCTGAGCCGTCAGACGTGGAACCGGATGAAACACTCATGCCCGCCCACGGCGGCCTGGCGGGTATGAACGCCTATGCAATTGTCGATTGTTATGCAACAGGCGATGTCTCGGGTACTGGATACGTCGGCGGCCTCGTAGGGGACAATTACCTGTCAATCAGCCGATGCTATGCCGCCGTACGCGTCAGCGGAGAGAATCTCGAGAATACCGGAGGTCTGGCCGGACACTGTGAGTCGGCAACCCGCCCAACTCGTCCTGGCCCGGATACTCCGCCCCCTGTGCCAGACTACTATTTCCTCAGTCCGCCCTCGGGCAATGGCCCGGATAACGGCATTGGAATACCGCTCACAGATGAAAAGATGAGACAGGAGGCCAGCTTTGCCGGTTGGGATTTTGAGAACGTGTGGATGATCTGCGAAGGGCAGGATTACCCACGATTGCGGTGGGAGGGGGTTGAATGTAACGAGTAGTTGTCATCATAGAATCATCTGAGAACTGAAGGGAGACAAACATGGTATCTGCAAGGAATCATCGAATCGTGCACGGCGTCTTGGCGGTCATTCTGATTCTGGGATACCGCGCAAGGGCAGGCGGCGTCGAGTTTGCCGGCGGCACGGGCGAGCCGAACGATCCCTACCAGATCGCGACGGCGGAGCAGCTCATCGCGTTCGGTTCTGACGGGGACCTGTTCGACAAGCACTTTGTGCTGATCGCGGACATCGACCTCGATCCGAACCTGCCGGGTGGTACGGTGTTCGACGCCTCGGTGATCGCACGGCCCTCGTACAAGATCAGCTATAGGGGCGAGACGAAGTACGTCACGATCGTCTCTGATCCTTTCGGCGGCACGTTTGACGGCGGCGGGCACGCGATCCGGAACTTCGTGATCGATGCTTCGGACGACGCCCAAGTCGGTCTGTTCGGGTCGATCGGGTACAGAGGCGTCGTCACAAATCTTCGGATCGAAGGGGCCCATGTCACCGGCGGCTCGCTCGTCGGGCTCCTTGCCGGCGTAAGCAGCGGCACGGTGTCCTATTGCCACGTGGAAGGCCTCGTCGGCCCATCGGGGATCGCCGGAGGCCTGGTCGGCGACAATCACGGTCTTATCATCGGCTGCAAATCCACCGCGACGATCACCGGCAACAGCGTACTTGGCGGGCTGGCCGGTTGGAACAGCGGGACGATCTCGTCGAGCTACGCCATGAGCCGGATCGTTTTCGCATCAGCGTGCGACGAGACGGGTCTGCGCGCGTCCGGCGGACTCGTCGGTCGCAATCACGGCGGGGTCGATCTCTCGTATGCCGTCAGCATGTCCGGCCAGTCGGAGGGCCGGATCGGGGGACTGGTTGGTGAGAATGGCGGTGCGATATACCTGAGCTACTGGGACGTCCAGGCCAGCGGCATGGCCACCAGCGACGGCGGCAGGCCCAAGACCACCGGCCAGATGATGGATCGGCAAACGTTTCGCGGCTGGGGCCAGGAGGGGCAGTGGGTTCTCGATGACGGCCAGGACTATCCGCGTCTGCTGTGGGAGGGCACGCCTGGGACGCTCATCGTCGATGCACCCAACCGCTACGGCGGCGGCGCCGGCGAGCCGAACGATCCCTATCGGATCGCCACGGCCGAGCATCTCGTATCTATCGCCTACAGCCGCAGCGAATATGACGAGCACTTCGTTCTGCAAGCCGACATCGACCTGAAAGACATCGATCCCAATCTCGTTTACGCCATCGGCACGAAGGACGCTCCGTTCACGGGGATATTCGACGGAAATCACCACACGATCGCCAATTTCACCTTGATCTGCGAGAACAGCCAGAACGCCGGCCTCTTCGGCTACGTGGATATGCTGCGTCCGACTTTTCCATTTACCACTCGTCCGGTCTTCCGGGACCCGGCGATATATGCCCTTCACCTGACGGGTGTAAACGTCCAGGGCGTCTATGAAGTCGGCGGGTTGGCCGGAACCCTCGACAATGGCAGCATACAGGAGTGCTCCGTGAGCGGCGTCGTTTCGGGGCGTGTTTATGTGGGCGGTCTGGTCGGCACGAATCGCGGGCAGATCATCGCCAGCTTCACCGAAGGGACCGTCTCCGGCGAGACCCAGGTCGGCGGCATTGCCGGCCGCCATAATAGCGGCGAGGGCATCAGCAGTTGCTACTCGTCGGCCGATGTGTCCGGCGACAGCGAAGTCGGCGGCCTCGTGGGCACGGGTGGCAGCAGCATCGAATACTGCTATGCGACGGGCCAAGTTACCGCGGCGGAGAACGCGGGCGGCCTGGTCGGAGCGTCGGACGGCAGTACGCCGTACCTGAGCTACTGGAATACTGAGGCGAGTCCTCATCTCCGCGACGGGACGGGGCAGGGCAGAACGACGCTCGAGCTGATGCAAGCCGCGACCTTCCGAGGCTGGGGCGTTCCCGAGCAGTGGACCCTCGACCAGGGGATGGACTATCCGCGGCTGGCCTGGGAGAACCTGCCGGGCGAGCCGCTCACGGTGCCGGCCCAGCGCTATGGCGGCGGGACAGGCGAGCCCAACGACCCGCACCAGATCTGGACGGCGGAGCAGTTCCGCGATATTGCCTACTACGCGCCCGATCTGGCCAGTGATTTCGCACTCATGGCCGATATTGACCTTGCCGGCATCGACGCGGCAGAGATCCTTCCTATCGGCCACTCGTCGCTGCCCTTCACAGGCGTCTTTGACGGCA
>CBFDBY010000173.1:0-9894 GCA_965603165.1 uncultured Phycisphaerae bacterium | reverse complement strand
TGTCCGCTATGCAGCAACATGAAAGTGTTCAATAAACACTGCTCCCCGTAGTAATGCGCGTCTTCCAAGGCCTGGCGGACCTGCTGAGTTCTCGGATGCTCGGGCCCCAGCACCTTCTCACAGATGGCCAATGCTCTTCTGTGAAGTGGCTCCGCCTCATCATACTTGCCCTGGTCGCGCAGGACCAAGGCGAGATTGTTCAGGCTGGTAGCCACATCGGGATGATCGGGCCTCAGCACCTTCTCGCGGATGGCCAACGCTCTTCTGTGAAGTGGCTCCGCCTCATCGTACTTGCCCTGGTCGCGCAGGACTTCTGCCAGAGTGCTCAGGCTGGCAGCCACGTGGTCATGATCGGACCCCAGCACCTTCTCGCCGATGGCCAACGCTCTTCTCGAAAGTGGCTCCGCCTCATCGTACTTGCCCTGGTCGCGCAGGACTTCTGCCAGAGTGCTCAGGCTGGCAGCCACGTGGTCATGATCGGACCCCAGCACCTTCTCGCCGATGGCCAACGCTCTTCTCGAAAGTGGCTCCGCCTCATCGTACTTGCCCTGGTCGCGCAGGACTTCTGCCAGAGTGCTCAGGCTGGCAGCCACGTGGTCATGATCGGACCCCAGCACCTTCTCGCCGATGGCCAACGCTCTTCTCGAAAGTGGCTCCGCCTCATCGTACTTGCCCTGGTCGCGCAGGACCATTGCCAGATTGTTCAGGCCGGTAGCCAGGTCGGGATGATCGGGCCCCAGCACCTTCTCCCGGATGGCCAATGCTCTTCCATACAGTGACTCCGCCTCATCGCACTTGCCCTGGTCGTGCAGGACCATTGCCAGATTGTTCAGGCTGGTAGCCACGTGGGGATGATTGGGCCCCCACACGTTCTCGCCGATAGCCAACGCTCTTCTCGAAAGTGGCTCCGCCTCATCGTACTTGCCCCGTTCGTGCAGGACCAATGCTAGATTGGTCAGGCGGGCAGCCACGTGGGGATGATTGGGCCCCAGCACGTTCTCGCCGATGGCCAACGCTCTTCTGTACAGTGGTTCCGCCTCATCGTACTTGCCCTGTCGGTGCAGGACGAGTGCCAGATTGTTCAGGCTGGTAGCCACATCGGGATGGTCAGGTCCCAGCGACTGCTCTCTCCTTGTGAGGAGCCTTCTGTATATCTCCTCCGCCTCGGAATACCGAGCCAACAGATCGAGTAGTCTGGCCTTAACGGCGTAGAACCGGTCGTGAAAGTTGTAGGGTACTCCGCCCGGCTGTTTTGAAAAGGCCTCAAGAACGGCAAGTCGCCTGTAGGCAGGCCACCTGTCCTCCGTAGCGGTTACGACATCCCACAGGATTTGCGGATCGAGTCTGCCGATCTTGACATCGCGAGAAAGCTCTTCGGACAACAGTTCAGCCTCTTCTACCCCAATCCACCACGCAAGGTAGTTGTGATACACTTTAACATCTTGCTGTCTCGGTAAAAAGCGAGACAGTTCCAGAAAGAGCTTGGCAATGCCACGCGAAGTAACAGGCAAATTGTCTTTGAGATAGGCGATAAGCTTTGCGGCCAACTTCTCCTGTTCTGGGATACGTAACTGCTGCAAGAAGACCTTGCGAAGCGTCCTGTTCTTCCAACGATATAGGCTTACTTGTCTGAAAGATGGATGTCTCGCTTCGAGGTCTTCGAAAACTGGGGAGGCGGTGTTCTCGATGAGTCGCTCATCAATTAGGTCGCCAAGGGCATCTCTCTCCTCTATAGTGAGCCCCATGAACTTCATTATCAGATTCGAGGGGACATAGGCGCCGCACATCGCCGCCGGCCGCATGAATGTCTCCAATTGTGCCACCATGTCACTTGAAAGTTCGCCTCTAAGCGCATCGAACGGCTCGTAAAACGTGGATGCGAAGACCGTAGCAAAGCTCTCTGATTCAAGCGTGCCGTCGGCAAGTTGCCAAGCACTACCGTCCCAGGCTATGAGCCCATTGTCCGTGAGGTCCTTGAAGGCCCTTGCCATATCTGCTGGGTGGCCGTGACTGTATCGCCAGAGGACGCCATAGAATGCATCTGGAAATGTGTTTGGCGCGAATCGCCTGTTGACAACCGACCGAAATGTCCTGCGGTCATGAAAGCCAAGCGCCAAATGCAAGAATTTGCAGTCGGGCCAACTCTCTTCAAAGTGGTGGATTGAATCACACGAGAATCCCAGTATTAGATTGCTGTGTCTGCCGAGCGACGCAAGAAGCCATCTCCGCCACGTGTCAGCCAGGAGGTCATTGTCGGTTACGTGCACGACGAGCCTGGCGTTCTGAGTAAGGTACTCGATGAGGCGGTCCAGCAGTTCGTAGCCGGGCCTGCTCGGTCCTGCAAGACCGTTCTTGCTCTTCCAGAGCTTGCTCCAGGGAACTTTGAGACTCATGGCCAATGAAACGAATGCGCAAATCCCGAATCCTGCTTTCGTCTTCAGTTCAAGTTGGGTTCCCTTGATTGCTTCCCAGAGTCTTGATTTGTCACGCTCAGCGTACTTGGCGAGCGAGTGATTTACATAATCTTCAAGAGAGGTTCCTTCATCTGCGTACCCATCCAAGTCGATTGCAGCGACGCGGACCTTCGTCCCCTGTGTTTCTGCAAGATACGCAGTGGCCTCAAGAAGATAACGCCTACCGATTCCGCCCCCACCTGACAGCGCAACAACATGCGGATGATTGCCTCTCTGATCTTGAAGAACTGTTAACATCGCATCGATGAAGTCCGGACGCTGGAAGTTGTACTGAACGTATTTCTCCATCGGGGAGTGAAACGCGTTGCGCTTCATGCTAGTTGACATTCAAGACTCCAGACACCTGTTCGCTCGCAGATGAGCCCAGCCTACCACTCGAGCCACCAACTCGTGCCTCAAGGACAGCGACAAGGCTGTCAAATGATGCTCTACGTTCCGCGTCAAGGGATGGCGGACAGCCACCTATTTTGCCCTCATTCTGTCTGGCTTTCCTCTGGGTCCTGCGAGCTCCCGCGGCCATCCTACTGATTTCGACCTCTCCACACCACGGCCCTACCAGACGCGTCCGCTCCAGGCCACGACACTCGTTCGGCGCCGGTTCGTCTCGGAAGCACCTCACCATAATATTGTAGATGCACGCGTGCGGGGATAGCAAGCGGAAAAGTGAAAAAAGTGACAAGGAACAAGTAATAAGCCCTCTGCATTGATGATCGATGATGAATTATTGATGCTCTGAATCCGTGTGAATCGGCGTAAATCCGGGCCCTTGGATTGATGATGGATGAGTGATAATTGATTATTGCCGCAATCCGTGTAACTCCGCGTAAATCCGTGTCGGAAGAACAGTTGTCCGTTGGAAATCCGCGTTCATCCGCGTCCATCTGCGGTTTCGCCTTCTTGGCGTGGTTCGCGCGTCGGGGCGGCTTAGCCCGTACGTGCTCGGATGTAGGCCCGCAGTACGGCGTTGATCCTTGTCTGGTAGCCCTTTCCCTGGCGTTTGAACCAGTCCAGAACGTCGCGATCCAAACGAAGCGACACGGACTGCTTGCCCTTAGGCAGGCGCACTCTGGCCTTGCGGAAGAAGTCCTTCTCCAGCTCCGGGGTGTCCGACGCGTCGATTTCCGCGTCCGGCATCGTCTTCAGCAACTCCCAGTCAGTGCGGGATTCTCCGATAGAATTCTTTGCTCTCATAGCTTGTCGCCTTTCTGGCGGAAATGATGCGAATCGTTTCTTCATCCTGCCACTCGACGTAGACGACCACGGCCACGATGCTCCTGAGCAGGCCGACTGCAATCCACCGGTCCTCCCCGTAGTCCCGCCGAGTATCCGACTGCACGAGCATGGGATGGCTAAACATGTCGACGACGTCCCGAAAGTCGATCCCATGCTTTCGTATGTTGTTCCTGTTCTTGCGTTCATCCCATACGAACTGCATGCTTATAGTGTATATACGTAATGTAGCTACGTCAAGGACGAATCCGGGAATTCCGGCCTTTGCATTGATCATGGATCATTGCCGAAAGGCGCGTGAATCCAGGCCCCTATATTGATGATCGATGATTTACGATTGATGATCCTAATCCGTGTCCGTCCGCGTAAATCCGGGCCCTTGGATTGATGATGGATGAGTGATGATTGATTATTGTTGAAATCCGCGTGAATCCGCGCAAATCCGTGTCGGAGAAGTGTTCATCGGCGTTCATCTACGTCCATCTGCGGTTCCATCTGCTCTGTGTCCTCGGTGCCCTCTGTGGCAGGACATTCTCTTTCTCGCGGTTCGCACGAGAAGATGGTGGGCATAGTCCACCCTACGAGAACCATGTAAACCCTTTTCAGATACAGGTTTATCGCATTCCCTCCGTGGCCGAAAAAAATCGCCGCCCGGCGACAATTGTGTCTTGACGAAGAATAAAAACGCCTGTATGGTAATCAGTGAACGTATAGTGATATCGTGAATGATAGATGAACAATGGTGAATTGTCAATCGTAAATAGTAAATAGTACATTTGGAGGGCATTGTCATGGCCAGTGAAGCACAAGTCATCGCCAATCGGTCGAACGCACAGAAGTCGACGGGGCCGCGGACGCCGGAGGGCAAGGCCGTCGTGTCGCAGAACGCGGTCAAGCATGGGCTGTTGGCGAAGCAGGCCGTCATTGTGGGCGAGGACCCGGGCGAGTATGAGTTCTATCGGGATCGGATGGTCGGGGAGTTGGCGCCCGTCGGGCTGGTGGAGTCGATGTTGGCCGAGCGCGTGGTCAGTCTGTCGTGGCGGCTCCGGCGGGCGGAACGGCTCCAGAACGAGGCCTTCGACGCGCTGTACCTCAAGGAGACGGCCGGGCCAATCGCGAAGTTGACGCGGTCGCTGCATCCCAAGCCGGACCAGTGCGGTAGGAGCGAGGACGACCTCGCCCTTGGGCGGGTGGTGCTGCACGGCTTTTCCAACGACCGCGTGCTGGATCGGCTGATGATGTACGAACGGCGGATCGAGCAGAGCCTGTACAAAGCCGTGGCCGAGCTGCGGCAGCAGCGGCTCCTCCGCGAACTCGACGACGACGCCCAAACGCCCGCCGGCCTGGCGTCGAACACGCCGCGCGTACCGGCCGCCCCGCCGGTCGAAAGCCCCCACTATTCCGATACTCCATCATTCCAACATTCCGCCGACGAAGAGCCCTCGCGCCAAACAAAGCCAATCCGGAGGGCCCCGGACGAACCGGCGTGCGAGAAACGGGGTATGCGAAGCTGAGCGGGCGGCGCCAAACAAAGCCAATTCGCGTGAGGCAGCGGGCTCGCGGCGGACAGTGCCGTGGGTGTGGCGAGGGCTGACGGGGTCCTGCTGTGACCGCACGCGGGCGAAAACAAAGGTCGTGAAACCACTTGCCGGATCGTGGCGGGCAGACTACAATCAGGCTCGTAACCGGTGGATGTATGGGGTTTAGAAGAAGAGAATCGCGATGACCAAACAGTCGAACAGCCGAAGAACGAAGGCCATCTGCAGCTTCTGCGGGCGGTCGGGGACGCAGGCGGATACGCTGATCGAAGGCCCGGACAACGTCTTTATCTGCCCGGAATGCGTGGAGCTGTGCCACAACATCATCAAGCAAAACCGCCGGCAGGTGGGGACGCGCCGGATCAGCGACAAGGAGACGCCGAAGCCGCGTGAGATCAAAGAGTATCTGGACCAATACGTGATCGGGCAGGAGCACGCCAAGCGCTACCTCTCGGTGGCGGTGCACAACCACTATAAACGGCTGCTCCACAGCGATATCGGGGACAGCGACGTCGAGCTGGACAAGTCGAACGTCCTGCTCATCGGGCCGACCGGGAGCGGCAAGACCCTGCTGGCCCGAACGCTGGCCCGCAAGCTCGAGGTGCCGTTCGCCATCTGCGACGCCACCACCGTCACCGAGGCGGGGTACGTGGGCGAGGACGTGGAGAACTTCCTCCTGCGGCTCCTGCAAGCGGCCGATTTCGACATCGAGGCGGCGCAGCGAGGGATCGTCTACATCGACGAGATCGACAAGACGGGCAAGACCTCGCAGAACGTCTCGATCACGCGCGACGTTTCGGGCGAAGGCGTGCAGCAGGCGCTGCTGAAGATGCTCGAAGGCACCATCGCGAACATCCCGCCCCAGGGCGGGCGCAAACACCCGGAGCAATCGTATATCCAGATGGATACGACGAACATCCTGTTCATCTGCGGGGGGACGTTCGTCGGGCTGGACAACATCATCCGCAAGCGGCTGGGCCGCAAGATGATCGGCTTCGACTCGGAACTCTCCGCCCAGGCCGATGAGAAGGCGGAACTGACGGACATCCTGCGACAGGCCGTGCCGGAGGACATCATCGAATACGGGATGATTCCGGAAATGGTGGGGCGCCTGCCCGTCATCACGACGCTCGGGGCGCTCGATACCGATGCGCTCGTCGATATCCTAACCAAGCCCAAGAACGCCTTGTGCAGACAGTACGAGCGGTTCTTCCAGATGGAGGACGCGGAGCTGGAGTTCACGGAGGACGGGCTGAGGGCGCTGGCGCGCAAAGCGCTCACGCGGGACACCGGCGCGCGGGCCCTGCGGGCGATCACGGAGGAGCTCATGGTGGACCTGATGTATCAGTTGCCGGAAGAGCCCAAGCCGGCGAAGTACGTGATCACGCGCGAGGTGGTCGAGGGCAAGGTGGCCCTGCACATGGCCCGCCAGCAGGCCCGTAAGGAATCCGCCTGAGACCTTCGCTCAATCGAAGACCTCAACCTGCGAGTAGAGAGGAAACAGCAGGTTGTATACGAGGATGGCGTCGCCGTTGTACATGCGGATGCAGCCGCGGGAGCCGGCCGTGCCAATCTGCTCGGGGTCCTTGGTGCCGTGGATGGCGAAGCCGGTCCGGCCCTTGGCGTCCCCGGAGACGCCGTCGAGGGCGATCCAGCGCGAGCCGAGCGGATAATCCGGATCGGTGGCCTTGTAGACCCGCCCACTGTCCGGATCGGTCCACTTGGGCTTGACGAGTTTGCCGTTCTCCCGGACTCGCCACACGCCGGTGGGGGTTTCATAGCCGGGCTTGCCCAGTCCGACTTTGAAGCTGCGGACGTAGGTGTCCTGAAGGTAGAGATCGAGCGTGAACGTGGAGCGGCAGACCTTCGCGTGGAACGGCCCGTTGATGACCTTGATGGCACGCCCCGCCTGCAGCAACTGGGGTCGCGGAATGTTGTTGATCTTCATCAGGGTCTCATAGGGGACCTTATGCCGCCGGCCGATGATCTCCAGGAGATCGCCGGACTTGACCGTGTACGTGTCGCACAGCGTATCGCTTGGGAAGGCGGCGGGCCCGAACAGCCAATCGTTCGCCAGCTTCGCCATCTCGCTTTGGATGGTCTGCCGCTGCGGCGGCGTCATCGGCATCGGCAACAGCTTGTTGAGGCGGTCTCGAGCCTCAATGACCTCGGTGGGCCGAGAGCGCATCAGCGTCAAAACCTCTGCGATGGCCGCATCCACCTGGGCGTTCCCCGGATTCGGCGCCGGCACCGGCAGTTCCGTCACTGGCGTCGGCACGGATGCTGACTCTGCATTCGATGTCAAGGATCCGAGATCAGCATGAGCCGCCGTCTCGGCGGCCAGTTGGGACGCCGGTTCGCCCGCACTGCCTGCGGGCTGGGCGTCGCGCGACGGAGAACCGGCCGCAGCCTCCTGAGGGACGGAAGAGTGCTGGCGAAACACCAGGAAAGCGATAACGCCAAATACGACCACGCCCAGAACCAGGTACACGCCGCCGCCTCTTCTCAGGCCGGTTCGGACATTCGGAAAACGTGAGAACAAACGAGCCATCCTATGCTCCTTTCTGCTCGTCGCAGTAGATCACTTCCTCGTCGGTCACCAGAAAATGGACAGGCTCGTCGCTCTCCGTGGTCGGGATGGAATCGACGACCTGCTCGGCAAAGACCAGACCACAACGGGATGCGACGACCTCCTTGTTGGCGAAGAATCGGTCGTAAAACGATCCGCCCCGACCCAGGCGATTGCCCCCGCGGTCAAAACCCAGTCCGGGCGCCACGACCAAATCGATCTCGCCAAATGGGATCGGCACGCTGGCCGTCGGATTGCGCAGTCCCATCGCGCCGGTGGAGAGCCCGGTCTCCAGCGAGTTGATTCGGACGGGGATCATGTGACGCTGCTGCCAGGAGATCTTTGGGACGACCACGGTCTTGTCCCGCTGCCAGGCGTGGAGGATCGCGTCGGACGTATCCAATTCGTGCGGCAGCGACAGATACAGCATGATGATGGATGCGTTTTGAAATGCCTCCGTCGCGACCAGATTACTGCACGCCTTTCGGCTCTTTTCCTTGCGCTGCTCGGGCGATATGCCCAGCAGGCAGTTGCGCAGTTGACCGCGCAATTCAACCTTCTCCATGGACTGGTTCCTGATTCCCATCGGCCTTTGCATCTTGAGACGTTTTGCCCTTATCTATCAAGGTTTTGAGCCGCTGTAAATGACACATGACATTTTTCTCAACCCCGGCGTCTTTCGGGATATAGTACGTCTTGGGCGATCCGGACAAATACTCCTGGGGCACGAATCCCCCCTCAAAATCGTGGGGGTATTTGTAGCCCACCCCAAATCCAGCCTTCCTGGCCGCCGGATAATGCGCATCCTTCAGGTGCGCCGGCACCGGCCTGATCGGCTCACGCTTGACGTCCGCGGCGGCGTTCCAAATGGCCACGGCACTGGCGTTGGACTTCGGCGCACAGGCGATATAGATCGCCGCCTGAGCCAGGGCCAACCGCGCTTCCGGGAGGCCCACGAACTCCGAGATCTGCAAGGCCGCCGCGGCTAACACGGTCGCCATGGGATCGGCGTTGCCGACATCCTCGGCCGCACAAACCGCGATGCGCCTCGCAATGAAACGGAGATCCTCGCCGCCGGCCAACATCCGGGCGAGCCAGTAGACCGTCGCGTCGGGATCCGAACCTCGCATGCTCTTCTGCAAGGCGCTGGCGAGGTCGTAGTGCGTATCCCCCGTTCCATCGTACAGAACCGCCTTCTGTTGTATCGACTCTTTCGCAATCTCCAGATGAAATTTTATGCCCTCGCCGCCCGTCTGGCTCACCTGGGAGAGCACGCCCACCTCCAGCGCGGTCAGGGCCTTGCGGGCATCCCCGTCGGACATGTCCGCCAGGAAGCCCAAGGCGGCCTCGTCGGCCTCGACGCCGTACCGGCCCAGACCTTGCTCGGAATCGCTCAGGGCTCTGCGGAGCAGGACCAGGATCTCGTCGCGTTCCAGAGGCTCGAACCGGAACACGGTGCTGCGCGAGATGAGAGGCCCCGTCACGGAGAAATAGGGATTCTCGGTAGTGGCCCCGATGAGGGTGAGGATGCCGGCCTCGACATCGTCGAGCAGAACGTCCTGCTGGGCGCGATTGAAGCGATGGATCTCGTCGATGAACAGGACGGTCCTGCCGGCGCCTGCCACGAGCCGGTCTTTGGCCGCTGCGATGACGTCGCGGATGTCCTTGACACTGGCGGCCGGGGCGCTGAGATAGTGAAACTTCGCCCGCGTCTGATTGGCAACGATCGTCGCCAGCGAGGTCTTGCCCGCACCGGGAGGCCCGCAGAAGATCAGGCTGGTGAGCCGGTCGGCCTGGAGCATTCGGGTGAGCAGTTTCCCGGGCCCGAGGAAATGGCGCTGTCCGACAAACTCTTCGAGGGTCCGCGGCCGCATCCGCGCCGCCAAGGGAGCGGCGGAGCGCAGGCTCGCTTTCTCCTGGGCGTCGAACAGTCCTTTGTTGGCGGGGTCACGATCCATTGGGGCCATTATAGAGGCCCGCCAAAGGCGTGTCGAACCTATTCGCGAACGCCTTGCCTCCGGTGTGTGCCCAGATATCGTGGCGGGCCTCCTGTCATTCGCCCTGTGGAGCCGAGCCGCTCCTT
>CBFDBY010000172.1:0-10556 GCA_965603165.1 uncultured Phycisphaerae bacterium | reverse complement strand
AATACGAACGGCTTCGGCCAGAAATAGGCCACGACCCCGAAGATCACCACCCAGACGGCGAAGTATCGCGTGTAAAAAGATAATATTCTCTGAAACATGCCGGGGCAGAGTATACGCACGCACGCAGTGCCAGGCAATGGAAATCAGGCGTAGCCGCAAAGACAGATGCAGAAACCCCGGCTGTATGTAACTCTTGCCCGGCCGTTGCATGATGGCCTTCGACAGAGTCCCGCGCGGCGCATACAAAGGCCCCGCTCAGGGCGGGGCCGGGGCTTCGATGAAAGCGACTGCGCTTATTCTCCGGCAAGGGGAACGAGAACGATGCTGGTCCCCTCCTCGCTTCGGATCCGCAGCAAGGCCTTGCCTTTCTCGCTCGCTTTTGCAAGCGCCTCGTTAAATTGCCGCACGTTCCGTACCGACTCCCGATTCACTTCCGTAATTACCATGCCCGGCTCGATCCCGTATTCGTCAGCCGGCGAGCCGGCGCCAACCTCGGTCACAACAACGCCCGATACGTTCTCGTAACCCAGGCGCTCCGCCAATTCGTCGGTCAGTGTCTGCACCGACAGACCCAATTGCTCCTGCGGCCTGGCTCTGCCGCCCGCAGCCTCCGTTCCATCTTGCGGCCGTTTGCCCAGGACCACCTGGACGGTATTCCGCTTACCCTCCCTCAAAACGACAAGCTCCACTTCGCTGCCGGGTTTATGGACGGCGACACGGTTGATCAACTCGTTGGCCGTCACGACCGGCTCGCCCTCGAACTCCACGATAACATCATCCCGCTCGATGCCCGCCTTCTGAGCCGCCGAATCTTCCATGACACTGGTCACAAGGACCCCTTTGCCATCCTTAAACCCGAAGAACTCGCCCATACCGGCCTCAAGATCGCTGATTCCGACGCCCAGGAAACCTCGCACAACCTTGCCGTTTTCCTTGAGCTGCTCGTAGACGGCTCTGGCCATGTTGATCGGGATGGCCAGACCGATGCCTACGTTGCCGCCCGGCCCGATAATGGCGGTGTTGATCCCCACGGCCTTGCCGTCAAGATTCAGCAAAGGACCGCCCGAATTCCCGAAGTTGATGGCGGCGTCCGTCTGGATGAAATCCTCGTAATCCGCGACGCCGATCTGACTGCGTCCCTTAGCACTGACGATCCCGGCGGTGACGGTATGGCTCAAGCCGAACGGGTTGCCGATGGCGATGACCCACTCGCCCACCTCAAGCATATCCGAGTTGGCTAACTCGACGTACGGCAGATTCTCCGCCTCGACCTTGATGACCGCGACATCCGTCTCCGGGTCCGTGCCGATGACCTTGGCTTTCAGCTTCCGCCCATCATTCAGTTGAACGCTGACGTCCTCCGTCTCGCCAACGAGATGGTTGTTCGTGAGGATGTAGCCATCCGCAGTCACGACGAAGCCGGAGCCCTGGGCCACCTGCCTCGGCGCCTCCCGCTCGTACCGGCGAGGGGACCGACGCCGGAAGAAATAATCAAAGAGGTCCTCATCAAACGGGCTGTACGGATCCCTGGACGAACGATCACGCGGCTGGAAATCGCCTCTGGCGGCCTTTGTGGCCCTGATCCCCACCACGGCGGGAGAGGCCTTTGACGCAATAGAGGCAAACGCCTTGCCCATCCGGCGCAACGCCGCGATGCTCTGCTCGTCCTCGGCACTCGTAGAAACAGGCAGAGCAAACAGCAGGA
Organism: uncultured Phycisphaerae bacterium; assembly: GCA_965603165.1. Lineage (GTDB taxonomy): Bacteria > Planctomycetota > Phycisphaerae > Sedimentisphaerales > Anaerobacaceae > PLanc-01. The sequence goes on along the minus strand of CBFDBY010000172.1, from coordinate 8,851 downwards.
ATGTGAAAACCGTGAACGCTAAGAATTGCCGCTGCTTGTTTCCCAAACGCACAAGGCTCATACTCATCATTGACCTCCAGTTTCCTGCAAGAAGCGATAAAGACAGAGCCACGCGGTGGCTCAGATTGTCTTCCATCCGAATAGAAGATAGCATGATTCTACGCTGGCCGGGTTCACAGTGTCAAGTCTTTCGGATTCCGTGGAACTTTCCGTAGAGCTGGTTGTATAACAGGAGCGGAAGAACTCTCATACTGTTGATGGAATGGCAGAAGAACTGGCTATCATCCAACGCGTTCTGAACGGCGACGCCGAATCGTTCCGGCTGCTGGTCGAGCGGTACGCCGGGCCGGTCATCCGCATGATCAGGAATACCACAGGGGACAGCCACACCTGCGAAGACCTGGCCCAGGAGGTCTTTCTGTCGGCATACGTGAATCTTGCGGCCTTCGATCCGGCCAGGAGTCACTTCGCCACGTGGCTCTTGACCATTGCCCGGAACAAGGCCGTCAACGCCGCCAAGAAGAAACGACCGGTCTGCCTCGCCGACCCGCCTGAGAGCGCTGACCCGGCCGGTCCGGATGAAGCGGCCGTCCGAAACGAGTTCCTTGTCGCTTTGGATGAACAATTGCTGGCTCTGCCCGTTGAACAGCGGACTGCTTTCGTGTTAGCCGAATTCGAGCGTCTGTCGTATCAACAGATCGCACAAATCGAAGGCGTCAGAGTGGGAACGGTGAAATCGAGAATCAACCGCGCGAAGGACAAGCTGATGAACGCGCTCAAGCGATTTGGAGATGTGCCATGAATCGCCAGGATCTCTTCAATACATGGAAGGGACACAAGGAAAAGGTCGAAGTCAGCCGGGGGTTCTCCGAGCAAGTAATGAGGCGCGTGGCCAGACGCGAAATCGCCCGAAGGACGTCGGCCGCGACCTCAACCTCTCGGCTCAGACAGATGGCCGCCCGCCCCTGGGCCAGAGCCGCCATCGTGATCCTGGGCGTGTTGATCGGCCTGGTCCGAATCGTCATGACGCTGGACCTGATCCTGCGTGCCTGAGATGGAAAGGAAAACCGATGAATGAGATGACTATCCCCGATAGCGGCAAGAGATATCCCTGGCTGGCGGCGCTTCTGTCCTTCATTGTGGTGGGCCTGGGACAGGTGTACGCCGGCAGGCTCGTCCGAGGGTTGGTGTATTGCCTCGCGTTCAGCCTGGCGATTCCAGTGACGATCTTATTCCTCGCGTACCGCGGTCCTGTCCCCACCGTACCGTTTGGGCTGCTGGGAGCCATCGTCCTTCTGGGCCTCACCCTTGCCGCTGCGATGGATGCATACCTGGTTGCCGCAAAGACGAAGCCGGATTACCAATTGAAAGCCTACAACAGCGCCGTCGTATACGCACTGTTCGGCCTGCTGACTTTAGGCAGCACGATCGGCTACAGCCTGCACATCCGAAGCAGTCTCTTCGAGGCATTCAGGGTGCCCGCTGCCTCCATGCATCCCACGATCGGGTTCAACGACCGAATCCTCGTGGACAAGACGGCCTACCACAAAGCCGCCCCACAGCGCGGCGATATCGTCGTCTTTCATCCGCCGACCGGCAACTGGCGAAGCCACTACATGAAGAGAGTCGTCGCCCTTGGAGGCGACACCGTCTCGATGCGAAACGGTGACCTGTACGTCAACGGCAACAGATTGTCGCGCGAGCGGATAAGCACCGAGGCGCCGCAGCGGCCTTCAGCCAAGACGCCGCAAGGCGAGATCTATCACGAGTCCAATGAAAGCATGACGTATCGAATCTTCCTGCAGGCTGACAAGCCGCAGGATCGGGCTGATTTCGAAGACATCACGATCCCTGAGCATCACTGCTTCGTCCTGGGCGACAACCGGCACGAGTCACTGGACAGCCGGCAGTTCGGGCCGATCCCGTACGCCGTCATCGTAGGCCGGGCGGATTACATCTACTGGCCCGCACGCGATTGGTCCCGCTTCGGCCGACTGGATTGAAGCCGTGTCGGCGGCCCGAGGGCAATCCTGACTCCCCGCCCTACTCAAAGACGAGGGTTCCGAACTTCTCAAACTCGTGGAAGCTGCGTCCGACCCGGGCCCAGTCCCAGCTTGTGCTCTTGCCGTCGTCGTAGTCCATACGGTAGAAGTTGGCGCGCCATCGCGTTCCGGACTGCGGGGGTACATTCTGGAGGGGCTTCAGCAGTTCATACGGGACAAACACCTCGGCCTTCCAACCCGTGACGCAAGCGCCCGATTGCTTGGCGCCTCCCACAACAGTTGTGGCCTTCTGCGTTTTGCGCGGTCGCTCGTAGTGCCAGGGCCGCCAGCCGAGAAATTCGCCCCCGAAATTGGGGATCAGAATCGGTAATTCATAACCCAGAGGGGAAATCTCATACTCGAAATAGACCGGATACCGCTCATCGGGCCACAGGAAGAACTCAAACACATCCTCCTTCCACAGGTCGAGAAAGTCCTCGTTCATCGTGGCCGTGATCGTGCGATCCTCGGCCTCCATGAGCACGTACAATCCGGTCGGCGAGTAGAGCATCTTGACGCGCGTCTCATATGGATGTCCGTCGGCGATGCGCGGGTGAAGCGGCTCCCAGGCGACGGCCTTCCAGACGCCCGCGTCGCCCTTGCCATTGACGACGAAATCCGCCGCTTGTCGTATCCGCAGCACCCTGGCGGTCTGCTCTTCCCGGCCGGCCTCTTCTGTGGATACCCATGAACTACAGCCGGCCACCAGTAGCAGCGCCGGCCCCACAAGCATACGCATCTTCATGATGATGTCTCCTTCTGGCTGAACCGCGACCGCATTGCGAAACATGACGGATTGTACCATACCAACGGCGTGAACGGTATGGGCGGCCTCGTCACCATCAGGAATGACGGGGGGAAAATGCACCTGTGGGTGCCCTGTGTTAGGGCGCAGATGGATTACTACTCGGAGACGGAGTAACTGGCTTCGATCTCGGCGTACAGGTCCCACTTGGCGGGGATCCAGGAGTAGATGGTGCCGCGGCCGGTGATGCCCTTGAAGCGCTTCGTGCCGGAAAGAAAGACGATGCTTCCCATCTGCCGGCTGCGAGGTTCGCCGGAGACCTCCACTTTCGCCAGAATGCTGGAGCCGTCGTTGAAATCGTACATGGCGAAACCCTGGTAGAACTCCTTACCTTCCGCAGTGCTCGTGTGGATAATCGAGCTCCACAATCTGGCGAACTCGCCGTCGCCGAGAACGACAATGCCCGTGCGGTGGACGCCCTCGAGAGCGGCCATCCTGCCGCCCACCTCGTTCGTCTGTTTGGCGTAGGAGAACTCCCGCCAGCGAGTCAGTTCCATCGGCGTCTGCGCCGGACTGAAAGACGCCGAAAAGCACAGTAGCAGCACAACCGCCGCGCAGAAAATCGCCCGCAGCTGCCTACTCGATCGTGTATCACGTTGTGCGTGATTCACACCCATCGAACGAATCGCTCGATCGTCGCTCATAGTCACTCACCTTCCAATGCGGGACCCCGTTTCATTCTCGGACGTCCCGAGACATGGCTCCGAACCGTAACCGGACCTCATCGATCTATCGGCAACCTGGCGGCGCCGAATAAGCACAATTCGACCGAGCCGGCGAAAAGATGGGCTGCTAACGGGAGAGATCTCCCGACCCGACGGCGCGATCCTCTGGCTTCGCCCCAGGATGACAGAGTCCGTGCCACACAAGGACTCTCCTGATTTCTTATCAGACCGTGAAAGTCGAAACGTCCGGGGCTACAATTGCGCGTGGAGCGGCTTGAGGACGGGATATAACTGGCTGTAGACGTCGAAACGCTTATCGTACGCCGACACGCTTCGTGGATCGGGCTTGACTTCATGGCCCAGGCGAACGGCTTGGCCGACAGCCGCCTCCAAGTCGCGATAGACGCCACAGGCTGCGCCGGCCAGCAGCGCGGCGCCGAGGCAAGCCGCCTCGGTCACCTGCGGGACACGCAGCGGCACCCGGCCGATGTCCGCCTTGAGCTGCAGCCACAACGGACTTCGCGCTCCGCCTCCGACGGCGTGCAACTCGCGGATGGCGACACCTGAAGCACGCAGGAGATCGAGATTTACTCTTAGCTCGAACGTAAGCCCCTCCAGAATCGCCTTCGCGACCGTAGCGAGATCTGCGGCGAAGGTCAAACCAAGAATGGCGCCCTTCGAGGATGTATCGAGAGTAGGCGTACCGCTGCCTGCGAAGTGCGGCAGGACCATGAGACTCGTGGGCCCCTTCGCTGCGTCGGCAAGGATCAGGTCGTAGGCGTCGCCGCCGGTCCGCCGGGCCTGCTCAAGCTCCCACGTGCCGAAGGTGTCGCGGAACCAGCGGAGCAGCAGGCCCCCGCTATGATTGAGCGTCATGGCAAGGTACAGGCCCGGCACAACGTGCCGATAGACCGAGATGCCGCCGGCGCGTAGGGCATCGCCAAGCGAGGGACTGTTCATGGCCACCTCGACAACCTCGGCCGTCCCGGTGGAAACCATGGCCAGACCGTCGTGGATGACTCCGCTGCCGAGGGCCGCACAGGCCTGGTCGTGACCGCCGGCGGCGAGAACAACGTCGCCTCTCAGTCCAAGCTCAGCGGCAAGGTCCTTGCGAAGCGTGCCCACCTCCCCGCCATCGGTCGGCGCCAGAGGCGCCAGACGAGCCGGATCGATGCCGCACGTATCGAGAATGTCCCCCGCCCAATCGCCGGCCGCGAGATCGTACATCTGCGTCCGCGAGGCCAGGCAGTGACTGATGGTCGCCCGTCCGCTGAGCCGACGAAGGAAGAAATCCTCGTACAGGAGAAACTGATGCGCCAAGCTCCAGAGCGACGGCTCGTGGCGCCTGAGCCATAGCAGCTTGGGCAGCGTATTGATGGTATGAACGGGCATGCCGGTCCGGCGGAAGAGCGTCTCGGCGCCGAACTGCTCAGTCAACCACTTGTTCTCGTCGGCCGTGCGTGTATCCATGCCGAGGATAGCGTGGTGGAGCGCACGGCCTTCATTGTCTACAGCGATGACCGCTTCGCCTTGAACCGAAAGCGCCATGGCCCGGGGCGGCCTTCCCGGATTCTCCCGAACCGCCTCCTTCAGGGCCTCCCAGGCCAGCCTCCAAACTTGCTCGGCATCCTGTTCGGCCCACGCCGGTTGAGGCGTGAGAATCGAGTACTCTCTCGAGGCCTGTGACAAAATCCGGCCCGTCTCATCGAAGACGATGACCTTGCAGCCCGTGGTCCCTACGTCCAAGCCGATCAGCGACATTGTGCAAGTCTCCCTGGAGCAGGACGGAAACAAGGGATCCGCCGGCCGGGTGCTTTGCTGCATTCCGTTTGACCCAGCATGACAACACGCGTGCTCGATCTATCTATCTCACCAGTAGGTCTCATGGTAGTACACATCGAATCCGAAGTATGTTTCAAAGGCTTCGGCCAGAATCGCCGCGGTGTGACCTTTGTTGATGGCCACGTGATGCTCGAAGCCGTTTCTGCAAATGTACTGCATGAGCGTCTGCAGGTCCGGAATTTCCACGACGGCCCGGCTGCCGAACGTATCGAGCGGATCGTCCGTGAGCATGCCGTCGCCCACATACGCCAGAATTTCGCCGTTCACGTCGTCGGTCGAGATCCGGGCAAACGTGAACGGCCCCGGCGGAACACGACCGGTCACCGCGCCGCAGGTGTTCTCCGCGCCGAGTGTCGTGCCGAGGATCTCCGCCGCGGTCATCGTGAAGTCGTCCTCTTGAAAGAAGCTCCTGGCCCAGTTACCGCAGTGGAAGAGGACGCATCTGTCCGGGTCGTCGCCGTAGTTGTTGTTCCAGTCCACGAGGGCGCTGGGTGTCCCCGAGGCCAACTGCAGAGCGTACATCGAGGCGACGCCTGTAATGTCCACTTCACAGGCGCTCGGCATGAGCCGCTCACTCATCATGCTCATCAGCGTGCAGGCGTTGATCCCGTAGTTCTGCTGGATCGAGGTCCAGCACTGAATCGCCGTAGCATCAAGATCGTTGGCGGCCATCCAATCATCAATCACAATCCCCAGTTTGGCCATCTTGGCGAGCACGTCGCGCGACGTGCCTTCGGTTCTGATGTAGCCGCGTATCAGATCCACGCGCTGCTTGACCTTCGGATCCCCGTCGGACAGTCTGTTCGCCGCCCCGAACAGCTCCGACAAATCAATCGTGCTGACGCCAATACCGCAAGCCTGGAGCAGCTTCTCGCTGTAACGGACCGTATTGAACGCATTGGGGCGGGCGCCGATGGCCCCCAGCCGTGCGTTGCGCAGGCCCTTGACCACCCGGCAGACGCCCATGAACCGCTCCAGGTCGGCCCGGAATTCCTCGCTTTCGGGATGCACCGTGTGATCCGCGGTGAGCGAGAAAGGATAGCCGTACTGCCGCAGATTGTTGCAGACCGAGATCTTGCCGCACCACGCGTCCCGGCGACGCTCGACGGTGAAACTGTTCAGGTCGTCCGGATACGCCTGCACCAGGATCGGGACCTCCAGGCCGGAGAGCTTGATCGTCTCGGCGATCCCCCTCTCATCTCCGAAGTTCGGCAGAACCACCAGGATGCCATCGATCTTGTGTCCGTTGGCCTTGAACAGTTCCGCGCACTTCTTCGCGTCCTGCCACGTCTCCACCCCGCCGAGGTTCGTATCGCCCTCCGACAGGATGACAGGCTCCACGTCCATCTCCTTAAGAAGCGCGAGAATATCCTTGCGGCCCTCGATCACAAGCCGATCCGGGAAGAAATCGCGATTTCCGACGATCACGGCTAATGTCCCCTGTGCCATCGTGCACCTCCTTTGACAGATGTCTTCACATGCATATCCGGCTATTCGACGCCCATCGCATCCATCGACGCCGCCAATGTCTCTTCGTTGATGCGACCGGTCATCCGGGCATCCTGCAGTCGCCGCAGGTCGAGGATCGTTGAGGGCTCATGAAGCTCGACATCCTCGCAGGTGATCGGCCGGTCCTGCGAGACGGCGCGGATTACTTTGGCGCCCTTGGCCAATCCGACGGGCAGCAGCTTCTCTTTCTGAGCGGCCTCATACGTGTCAATCAGACTGTAGAACGTTGAGCCGCCGATCGCGTCCAAGACATCGCCCGGCTTCAACGACCGCTTGGCCACTGCAAAGACCTCAGAGACCAATCGGCGCAGAGGAACCATGTTCGACTTCTTGCGAATGACCAGCATCGCGCAGGTCAGCGGCACCTCGATGCTGCACAGATGATACGGGCGAAAAAGCGTGTAGTACGGGCCGTTGCCCATATCCCGATAAACCAGGGCCTGGCGCAGCCGTGGGTGCTCGGTCGTGACCACGAGGAACACGCCGGGGTGAATGCCGCCGATCCCGTAGTCAACGACGCCGGAGCGGCCCAAAACGCCGCCGTGCTCTCTCAGGGCAAACGTCTCCTGGAGCTTGTCCCGAGTGGTCTGCGGGCCGTGCATGCCGCGCACGTCCGGAACGAGCCCGGTGGCGTTGGAAACCGCCGCCATCTCGATCATCGTCTTGCTGCCGTCCACAAACTCGATGAGCATGTTGGGACTGAGGCCGCGCCGGCGGGCCTCGTTGGCCCACTTCTCATCCGTCGGCGCCGCATGACGATCGAGCGGATTGTTCTTGCCCTTGCCCGCCGCGACGATCGTGAAGCCCAGCGAATCGGCGAAGTCATACAACTCCTTGCAGGCCGCCGGCTCATCGCCTGCAGCCAGAGCGTACAGGACACCCTTCCGCTCGGCATACCACCGCAGCAGCGGGCCAACGGTGACATCCGTCTCCACGTTCATCATCGCAAGCTGTTGGCCCGTCCGCGCGGAGCGCAAGGCCGCCTTGGCCCCCACCTCCGGCACACCCGTCGCTTCGAGCATCACGTCCACCTGCTTCATATCTGTGACGACCCGGTAGTCATCGGTGAAGACCCGCTTGCCCGCGGCGACAGCCGTATCCGCCTCCTCGGCGGAATCCGCTTCGACGACCTCGCCTTCCAGCATTCCGACGCGGTATGCCTCCCGGGCCCTGGCCTTGTCGATATCGGCGACGACGACAACGTCGATCCCTTTCATCATGTGGACTTCGGCGACGACGTCGACGCCCATCTGGCCCGCGCCGATCATACCGATTCTGACGGGCCGGCCCGACGCCTCGCGGGCCGCCAATTCCTCGTTCAAACCGATCACTGCATTACTCCTTCGCTGTATCCGCTGCGTGCGGCGCACGCCACGTGTTCTCTACGTCGTGACTACTACCTTGAGCGCCTCACCCGCGACGGCGGCCTCGAATGCCTTGTCGATCTCAGCCAAGCCAAACGTATGGGTCACCACCAGGTTCGCCCGTATGACCTTGCGGTAGATCAGGTCCAGCGCCAGCTTGTGCATCGTGGGGTGATAGGAGAACGCACCGACGACTTCGATCTCTCCGTAATGGATCCGATTGCTGTCCAGCGTCACCATGGGGTTGGCTTTGGGCAGGCCGCCAAAGAGAATCACTTTCCCGCGCTTGCGCACGATCTCCACGGCCTGTGTCTGCGTCTGCGCCACAGGATTGGCGCAGATGACCATATCCGCGCCGACGCCGTTCGTCAGCTCGCGCACGCATGACGCCAGGTTCTCTCTGCTCGGGTCGATGATCGCGCGGGGCTCGAATCGCTCCGCGAGCTTGCGTCGGGTCGCGCTCGGCTCGGAGACGACGACGCAGGCCCCTCTCGCCTGTGCGACTACCACATGCAAACAGCCAATCGGTCCGGCCCCCATAACCACGACCGTATCGCCCGGGCCCGTGGCGGCTCGCTGATGGCACGCCAGGACCGAGCAGCTCGGCTCGGCCAGGCTGCCCTC
>CBFDBY010000171.1:0-10617 GCA_965603165.1 uncultured Phycisphaerae bacterium | reverse complement strand
CTCGAAACGGGCGGGTCCCGTGACATCAGTGGCCGACGCCGTCATGCGCTTGCTCGCATACTTCTCCGGGACCAGGCCCCCGGCCTCTCCGCTCGGCCACCACTTCTCATCGAAGATCCACATCTGCAGGTTGTGCCGCTTGGCCGCCTCCAGGCAGATCGACAGGTCGCGATACCAGCCCTCGCCCAGCCAGTCGCTGTGCGGGCGCGACTCGGCGGTGAAGCTGCCGTTACCTCCCTCGGCCACCTTCGCCACGTAGTCGCGCAGCCGCTGTTCGCTCTCGTCGCCGTGCAGCCAGAAGAGCGGGCCGGTGAGCCGACGGCACTCCGTCGGCAGTTCACGAAATTGCTCCTCAAGCTCCTGGATTGATGCGTGCGCGGCTACAAGGTCGGCTGCATGGATACCGCTGCAAAGTGCCGCTGCTATTGTTGTGGCCACTAGAAAGGTCTTTCTCACTACCATTCTCCTCGTGTACATAGTTGGGGTGCGTTATCGCTCGTCAAGAATAGGTTGTCCATGAAGACGGCCTCTTGCATTGCGCCCGCCTTTGCCCTTACGATCGAAGGGAGCGGGCCGGCGTCTATTGGTCCTTTATCCAGACGACAGAACTCGCCGAACGTCGCCGGCGGGCGCCGGGATCGGTCCTGCCGACGTCGCGGTTGGCTCGGGCGTAGTTCGGGATGGCCGTCAGCTCGGAGCCGTCGGCCCAGGTCCCTTTGAGGATCATCACGCCGCCGAGCAGATCTTCTTTCCATTCGGCGGTCAGGGCGGATGCCGGACCGAGCACCTTGGAGATGTCCTGGTCGACCTGCTCGACGTTGTAGCTCAGCGGGCCGTACCGCAAGGCCACGCGGCCGGCCGTCGCTTCGATCTTGTCGCTGCCCTTGACTCTCTGAACCTTCATCGGCAGCACCAGATTGATTCTATCGCCCGCTTTCCACGACCGTGAGATCACGGCATATCCCTTCTCGACGCGCGGCGTGACGCTCGAACCGTTGACCGAAATCGATGTGATCCCATCGGCCGGCGGCGTGCTCGTATAGAGTTCGCTCACGCTGCGGTTCGGCATCCGGACTTTGATGCTGAATCTCTTGGGCGTCGCGGGATTGACGGTGATGGCGACAGCGCCGCTCCAGGGATAATCCGTGTCCTGAACCATCTCGACATCCGTGCCGGCTACGTCCTCGACTGTCACCGTGCTGCCGACGAACAGGTTGACGTAGAGGCTGTCGGCATCTTTGGCGTAGGTCCACGTCGGCAGCATCAGGAGGGTCCGGGGGATATTGCCCACGCAGCACGGACAGACGTGCCAGTCATAGCGCGGCCCACGCGTGTCCAGGGGATTCTGATAGTAGAAGTTCTTGCCTTCCAGATCGACGGAGCCCAACAGCGCGTTATACAGCGTTTCTTCATAGAGGTCCGCGTACTTGGCGTCGTGGTAGGTCATGTTCAGCTTGTGCTGGAAGAAGATCTCGCCGCAGCTCGAGCAGGACTCGCAATAGGCATTGTGGCGCAGCGAGTAGTCGGGCCCGAATCCTTCGGAAGTCTCACCACTGCCGATCCCGCCGGTGACGTAGTACTTTCTTTTGACGATGTTGTCCCAGAGTGACATGACGGCGCTCTGATAATCAATATCGCCGGTCTCCATGGCGACGTCGGCCATGCCCGCATAAGAATAGGAGGCGCGGACCGCGTGGCCGACCGCCTCATACTGCTGGATTACCGGCACGTGGCTCTGATCGTATTCCGAGCCGTTCTTGCGACAGTCCAACAGGAACTTCGCTAATTGGATGTACTTGTCGCCCTTGCCCTTGCCGTCGGTAGCATTGACGAATCGGCCGAAGCGCACCAGGGCGATTTCCATGGCCTGGTGTCCGTCGTACCATTCCTTCTTGGGAGCGGGGCCGATATTGGCGTCCCAGCAATCGGCAAGCTTCTTGGCTGCGTTGTAGAGGCGCAGGTCCTTCCCCTGGGTGAGAATATAGTGGGCGATGCCGGCCTCGAGAAAGTAGCCGGCGACGTATCCTTCGTGATCGCCCCGATGCCTCGGCGACCAGCGCTCGCGATCGCTGAGCGTGAAGACCGTCTGAAGGTAGCCATCGGGCTCCTGGGCGGCCAGAATCTTCGGAATCCAGTCCTCTAATGTCGCTTTCATCGCCTTCTGGGCCTTGATGATCTCCGCATCCCCCTGCGGATCGATCATCAGGGCGACGCAGATCGACTCAATCGTGTTGTACACCCAGGCATTGGAGAAGACGTAGCCCCGGTGGCGTTCGTGGGGCTTGCCGGCCAGTTTGTTGGCCGCGTCGATGAAGTTGTTAATGCCGCCTTCCCGCAGGTTCGGATCGGAAATCTTGGCGATGCAATGCGGAATCCAGTTCACGATCAACGCCTTGGCTCTACTGTTCCAAAGAGGACTGTCGATGGTGTAGTGCTTTGTATCGATCAGATCCAGGTGAGGCGATGGCGGCGGCGAAGCGACTGTGACCCTCAAGGTCGATGCGGCGCTCAGCGGACCTTTGCGGGCCGTCAATTCGAGGACGTACTCGCCGGTCGCAGAGAAGGTGGCGGTCGTCACCGCTGCGCCGGCGTTCTCGAAGGTGACCGCGCCGGGGCCGGATTTCTTGCGCCACGTCAGCACGGGCGCCGTTCCCTTGCCGGCCAAGGTCTTGATCGCTCCACTTAGATAGGTCTTGCCCCCGGCGATCACCACACGATCGACGCCCGCCTCGACCATCGGCGGAAAATCGGGCGACTTGCCCGAGTCGTAGACCTTCCATTCCAGGATGCCGGTCGAATAGGGCTCGTTGGAATCGACTTCGAGCCTGAGCCTGGCGGCGCGGACTTCGTCGAAGGTCGTCGTGTTGTATTGACTTCCCTTCACTCCCAGACCGGACGGATTGCCCACCGGGACGAACCGGTCGCCGTCCCAGTACAGCAGCCGGCAGGCCTTGGGCAGGCGCACCCCGCGGTTATCGTCCCACCAGTACACGTCGATCTTGCTCGTGCTGATCGGCTGACTCCAGTCGTACTGCACCCACTGCGTGCCCACGCGGTTCCAGTTGCCGTACGACCCGCGGCTTCTGTCACGTGAGCTGCGCGGATCGTGCTCGTCGTTCAGTGCCGTCAGCGAGGTATCGCCGGAGACGTAGGAGCTGGACGGTTGCGCGACGGCCGCGAGATTCAGATCCGAGGCGCCCGAGCCCTGCTGGGCGTAAGCCGGGCCAATCGGTCCGAGGATCGCCGCAGCCAGTAGCACCACGATGAGACGAAATGGAAGCATCGATTTCACCGGAGGTCTCCTTTGCTCATGATGTATGTATCGTTCCGTTCTTGTCTTTCGCATCTTAGCGGTCCGCGTCGGCCCGGATCATGCGAATGCCGAACACGCCCGCCACGGAGTCGTCTCCGACGGCCTGGAATCGCACCGTGACTTTCTCCTTGCCCTGAACGAGGTCGGCCGCCACGGGGCATTCGACATCATAGAAGCGCGCCGGCTCGCTGCGTTCAACCTCCTGCTCGGCGATCCGCCGGCCGTCCACGAGGATCTCGAAGCGAGCGGGCCCGCGCCGCCACTCGGCGCTGTAATAGGTCACGATCAGGGCCATGGGATGGTCTGGCTCGACCGGCAGGTCGAAGGAGAACCAGGTTCGAGCGAGGCGTCCGGGCCGTCCCTGCACGCGTGTGGGCCGGGCGTCGTCGGCGCCTTGATAGTTGTAGTCGCGCTCCGGCTGCATCTCTCCGGGCTGGGCATAGGCCACCGTGGCCAGTTCGAGCTTGCGCTGTCGCTGCTGTTCGGCGGCGTATTCCGCCTTCTCTTGCTGCCACTCGGACTGGGTGAACAGGTCCCAATACACGGCATAAGTGCGCCGGTGCAGCCGGTAGAAGGGGACGAAATCGACTTCGCTCGGGCGGTCCGTGGCGTCCGGGATGCGGCCGACATCGACGGTGCGGAACCTGCCCGGCTCACCCGCCACGGGCTTGAGCCAGTCCGTCACGGGCTGCTCGGCCGCCACGAATACGGGGACCTCGACCCGCTCATAGCGGTCGCGTCCTCTGCCTCGTTCCGGCTCGGGACCCAGGTCGCCCGCCAAGACCAACGGGCCCCATAGAATCGCGGCCCGCCGCGGATTGTCGGCCAAGGGTTCCAGACGCAAGGTCTTCGGCAAAGTCAACTCCACCGTGTCCCCCGTCTTCCAGGTGCGCTGCAGATCGACATAGGAGCCGGCCTGTTGCGACATCCGATTGGCGACGCGGCGCCCCGATTCGGGGACATCGCGAAACGGATCGATTACGTCTTCGGATACCGCCTCGCCGTTGACCTTCACCGAGAAACCTTCGCCGACCCAATAGGGACGGCGCAGCGCAAGGGTGAACGCCCTGGGCGATTCGCACGTCAGCTTGATCGTCGCCGTCTCGGCCTCCGGAAAGGCGGTTTCGACGAGCAGCTTTACGCCCGCGCTTGCCCAGTCCGCCGTCGAGGGTGCATACAGGTTCACCCACAGCTTGTCGCCCGATTCATAGTAGATCCCATCGCCATGCAGAGCGTGACTCTCCATACCCGATCCCACGCAACAGGTGAAACTGTGCAACATGTTGGCGTACTCGTGTCGCACGCCCCGGCCGACCGGCACCATGTAGCAGGTCCGCCCGTCGGCGGGATCGATGGAGGCCAGGATGTGGTTGAAGAGAGCCCGTTCGTGGAAATCGGCGTAATGGGCGTCGGGGCGCAGGGCGAAGAGCCGCCGGGTGAGCTTCAGCATGTTGTAGACGTTGCACGTCTCGGCAGTGCGGCCGTCCACACGATCGCTTAACCGGTCGGGCGGGCCGAAGTACTCGTCCTTGCCGTGGCCGCCGGTGGCGAAGCTGTGATGCTGCACGACGCGATCCCAGAAGAAGCTCGCGGCCATGATGTCACTCGCGTGGCCTGCGTAGGCGAACCGGTCGGCAGAGCCGATGAGCTTGGGCACCTGTGTGTTGCCGTGCTTGCCCGGCAGGATGTCCTGATGCCGCTGGAGCGGCTCGATGAAGGAGCGGTGCTCGAAGTGGTAGGAAAGGTTCAGCCAGCGCGGGTCCCCTGTATCGGCATACAGATCGGCCAGGACCTCGTTCATTCCCCCGAACTCGGTGTTCAGCATGCGTTGCGTCTGAACGTCCGTGAGCTCGTTGAGGATTCGCTCGGCCCACGCCGCAAACTTGATCTCGATGTCCAGCGCCGTGCGATTGCCTGTGTAGCGATAGGCGTCGCGGAGACCGGCGAAGGTCTTGTGCAAGACGTACCACGGCGCCCAAAGACCGTTCAGGTCGAAGCCTCCTGAGCGAATGTTGCCCTGGGCCACGGCCTTCCAGCATTCCCGGCCGCCCTCCAGGGCGCTGAGGTACCCGTCACCGTGCTTGTCCTGGACCTCTTTGAACCCTGCGACGATGGCGTCGGCCCGTTCCTTGAAACGCGCATCGCCGGTCGCGGCCCACATCAGGCTGACGGCCGAGAGATAGTGGCCGGCTATGTGACCCGTGAGGTTCCTCCCGCCACCGTCCCAGCCGCCGTAGGGTTCCGCCTTCGGCTTCAGGCCGGCTCGCTCGCGGTAGTAGGCCAGCATACGGTCGGGCTCGAGCTCCAGCAGGTATTTCGCGTCCAGATCCTGGGCGTGCTTGAGCGGACCGCCCAGCAGCCGGACGCTACTCAGGTCCAGCGGCCGGGCCTGGAGAACCTTGTCCTCGAAAGCAGCCACCGTCGGACTGCGACTCTGCCCAAACACGGAGCAATAAACCGCCGGGAGAAACACCACGGTCGCGAAAACCATTCCCTTCATCGTCATTTCTCCAAGTCATGTGCCATCAGCATGTTGCGTTCCGTCCGGTGTTGAAGCACCCCACAACCGAGCGAGCGGGAAATTCGCGATCGAGCTATCCAATCACGGTGACCGATGATTTTCTCATCCGGCCCGCGAATCGCACAAGGAAATATCGCGTTCCATTGTAACCATTTTGCGCACGGCCACGATCATCCCTTGGAGGCGACCGAGGCGAGGGCTCTCTTCAGTCCGTGTCCTGTGCGTTGCGATTGGGCGGCTCCTTATCGAGCAGATGGCGTACGAAGAAGTCCTGCATCCGTCGTTGACCGTAGGCGCCCCCCATGCCGTGACCGCCGCTGGGGATGACCAGGAGGTCGAAGTCCTTTTCGGCTTCAATCAACGCGTCCACGAATCGCATCGTGGATTCCGGCGGAACGTTGTTGTCCATCCCGCCGACGATCAGGAACAGCTTGCCGCGCAGCCGGTGGGCGTTCTCGATGTTGGAGCATTCGGCATATTGTGGCCCGACCGGATAGCCCATCCATTGCTCGTTCCAGGAGGCCTTGTCCATGCGGTTGTCGTGGCAGCCGCACGAGGCGACCGCGACCTGGTAGAATTCCGGATGGAACAGCACGGCCCCGGCGGCGTTCTGACCACCGGCGGAATTGCCGTAGACGCCCACCCGGCTGATATCGTAGCAGGGATACTCCGCGGCCGCGGCCTGATGCCAGAGGATCCGATCGGGGAAGCCGGCATCCTTGAGATTGTGCCAGCACACGTCGTGGAATGCCTTGGACCGGTGGGCCGTGCCCATCCCGTCCATCTGCACGACGATAAAGCCCAGATCGGTCAGCGATGAGAAACGGCTGTACGGGCTGAAGCGTTTGGGGACATAGGCGCTCTGCGGCCCCGCATAGATCTGCTCGATCACCGGGTATTTCCGGCTCGGATCGAAATCGCGCGGCCGGCAGATGATCCCCCAGATGTCGGTGGCGCCGTCCCGGCCTTTGGCGACGAAGACTTCCGGGGCCTGCCAGCCCGCCGCCAGCAGTTCGCTGATGTCGGCCGTCTCCAGGGGACAGATTCGCTTGCCGTCTGAGACCCGCCGCAAGACGTGCACCGGCGCCATATCCACACGGCTGTACGTATCGATCAGATACCGGCGGTCCGGGGAATACTGTATCGAGTGCGTGCCGTTACCCTCGGTCAAGGGCACCAGGTTCGAGCCATCGAAATTGATGCGGCAGTAGTGGATGAAGTATGGGTCCTCGTCGGGATTCATGCCGGAGGCGTGAAACCAGATCTGGCGGGCGTCCTCATCGATGAGGTCGATGCCGCGCACGACCCAGTTGCCTTTGGTGATCTGATTCTTGATTCGCGCGTTTTCCGTGTCGATGAGATAGAGATGCCGCCAGCCGTCGCGTTCGGAGGCATAGATGATCTCGTCGGTCTGGTCCAGCCAATTGACTCTGTCCAGCCGCAGGTTTTCCGTGTGAGCCGTCCAGATGAAGGTCTCGCTCTTTTCGTCGATGAGGTTCCGGGCCCGGCCCGTGTGGGAATCGATCTCGATCACGCGGAAACGCTGATGACCCCGGTCTGCCTTCTCATACGCGAAGTGACTTCCGTCCTTGGCCCATCGCAGCCGCGGCCTCTGCCAATCCAGCTCCAGCCTGTCCACCTCAGGCCTGGTCTGCTTGCGGTTGCCGATGTCGAAGAGATTCAGCTCGTACCGCGCGAACGCATCGCCGGGCAGGGCATAAGGCCGCGTGTGCAACTTGGCTCGCCCGCCTTCGGCCGGCGCCGACTCGATCAGGTATACCTCCTTGTTGTCACCGGGCTCGATTCGAAAGGCCACCAGGGTCTGCGAGTCAGGCGCCCACGAAAGCATGCCATAGGCGTTGCCCTCTTCGCCATCCGTGCTGAGTTGGATCTCTTGTTCGCTGTTCTTGTCGCGGAGGAACACGTTATGATCTTTGACAACGGCTGTCCACCGGCCATCGGGCGAGTCGGGCGACCGATCCGGACGTCGGCCGCGACCGCGCGGCCGCTCCGGTTCATCCGTATCGGGTCGCGGAGCCATGGCCTGCGCCTCCGAGCATACGTAGGACGCCAGGTCACACGCCCAGGTCGTCTGCTCGACGGTGAAGCGAACCCTCTGCAAATCATCTGTGAACTCGATGCTGTCGAAGGGTAGCCGATTGGCTTCGTACTCGACACCCGCCGCCTCGGACAGCGCCTTGCTCAGCCTGGCGTGATCGAACGCCCTCGCGCGTGTCCCTTCCTCGGCATTGACAAGGACGAACTCTCTGGCGCCGCCGCTCAGGTCGTTGCGATACCAGAAACGCGCGTTGTCGGCAAACCAGTGGGGCGCGATTCTGTCCTTGTACACCCCTTCCACCGGTCGTCGGCTCCGCGCTCGGCGCTGGGGAGAGATCTGCGATTTGTCCGGAGTCCGCTTCTCCTGGACCGGCGTGACAACCGTGGGCGCGTCCGCAACGCTGGTTTCGTCGGGCCCGATCCAGACAACCAGGACGATGAACGGCCAGGCGATGCTTGCCAACCGAGTGGGGGATGTCGTTCGCATGGTCTACCTCAACGCTCCACAAGTGCCAACCATTTGTCTCCGGCGGTTTGACTCACCCTTCCAGCTTCGTTTCGAGTTGCGCCCCTACCGGTAGCGCCAATCCACCTTGCCCTGATAGGCCATCGTCTCGTTCACGAGGGCGAACAGGCCGGGGTCGTATTCTCTGAGGGCCTCGCGCGTGGCGATCGGGTGGTCCGCGTCGTTGGGCGGCGCTCCCGTACCGGCGGCATCGAAATAGGCGAGCACGCCCTCAGCCCAGTACTCCACAGGATCGTGGACAGCGGCCGTGCCTTTCCACAACCCCTCGTTCATCGCACGGTCGTAGAGTTCCTTGAGCTGCCGGCCGAACCGGATGTCCAGCCGCTGGACGCGAAGCTCGTACTGCTGAACGTCCCGACCTCGGCTGTCCCAGTTCGGATCGACCGGTCGTGTCGCCGTCAGGTGATAGAGGGCCTTGGCGAAAACGCGAATGACCTGACAGCCGGTGGCGTAGGGATCGGCAGGATCGGCCAGGACGTTATCCTGGTCGACCACGAGAAGCTTGATCTCGGGTGAATAGTCCAGGAAGCGAGCTGTGTGATCCAGTTTTCCAGCGGGCAAATCCCTGCATTCCGGCAGGTCGGACAGCTTCTCATCGGGGCCCAGGACGACCAGTTTCACGCCGTCGGCGATCAGGGCCTTCAGGATATCGTGACGGTACGCGAACATCTTGCGGATTGTGTCGTTCGCTTTGAGCAGGGCCTCGTCACTGGCGTTCCGGCCGAGCACGGTGAACTCGCGCGCCCAGGTGAATTTCGTGTAGTACGGATCGATCTCGAACTTGGCCGGCGGGGCCTCGACGTTGGGCAGCGGTCGCAGCCAGGTGTACCGCCAGTCCTGCTCGGGGCTCAGGTTGAAGACACTGCGGACCATCTCGTAGCCCTCCGGGTCGTAGAGCTTGAGCTGCTCGCGCCGGCCGATGGGCCCGTGGTTCCAGTTGTTGATGCGGTTGCAGTCGAAATAGGCCTGGACGATTTCGCACCAGTATTCTGCCGAATTGGAGCCGGCGTAGGTGTCCTTGAAGAGGCCCTTGTCGAGCGCGTTGCGGTAAACCGCATTCTTGCGATCCCGCCAGGTCGGGTCTATCCGTCGCAGCGTGCTGTCGATGGTGTGGCAGAACTCGTGTACGCCGATGCTCTCGTCGTCATAGCGGTCGATCGGCAGACTCAGCAGGTTCTCCTCTCCGAAACTGGTTGGCAGGCCGCCGGTGCCCCTGACCCGTTCGTTGAGGTAGTCCGGGTTTCGAGCGTTCCGGTTCTCGGGAAGATCGGTGTAGACCTGGTCCTTGCCGATGATGACCAGGTACATGCCTCGCTCGACCATGGCTTCGAGCACGTCCGACCGGCCGGCGAGCATGTGGGTGACGATGTCGTACGTGCGTTGTAGGGCCCGATCCGCCACTTCGGCGGGGGCCGCGACCGGCAGGCCTTTGACGTCCATATGCTTCGTGTAGAATTCTCGAGCCGCCTCCCGGTCCCTCTCGCGGACCTTCTCAAAGAACGAATCGGGCGGCGCGGTCACTGCCGGGTACGCGTTCCCGGCGGCGGATTGTCCCGCCGCCTGCGCCGCCAGAAGGAACACCACGATCGCTGCACAGACTGTCGTCTGTTTCCCAAGTCCCATCACGAATACCTTTCTCAAGCAAGAACTCACTCGCGACTGCGAGATGCCACCGGTTGGCAGGTCATGGCACAGAGAGAGACACCGAAGCCAAGAAAAGGGACCTCCAAGAATGTTCATGTCCGTTGGCTCGCCTTGACGCTGAATCGTCCAAGGGGCTCGAGGACGTACAGGAAGCCTGTCTGACGTAACGGAGAGGGCGGGATTCGATCTGCCCTCTTTCTGCAAGATCGTACAGGGACTATGTTTACAGTTCAACTCCTCAAATGACAAGGATTTACATTCTCTCGGTTCTTTGTTGTACTCACACGATTTCTTACTGTCTCGTGACGCGTTTTGAGGGCAATTTGAGGGCACCGCGAGAGCAATTCCGCCCACGGCCGCGAGCCAGGTAGCCGGACGAAGTCTAAGCGAGAATGGCGGGCTGTGGCAAGCCCACTCGGTTGAATTACTGGCCCACCGGCAGACGTCATAGATCTCGCCCAGCCCACCCGTGCCACGCACAAAGAGAGGACGCGCCGTAGGGCCACGCGGTGGGTCTTTCACGGCAAGGGTTATCGGACAACCAGTCCGGTGCCC
>CBFDBY010000170.1:0-11004 GCA_965603165.1 uncultured Phycisphaerae bacterium | reverse complement strand
CCGCCCATGTCGCTGAGGACGGCCCAGCCGAGGTGGTGGACGTGGTTGAAGCGGATGGTGTTGCGTTTGGCGATGCTGCCGGAATAGCCCCAGACCCAGCCGGCGGAAATGCCGGTGTAGAACATGTCGGCGATCTCGTTGTGCGTCACGGCGTTGTCGGCGCTGTGGCCGATCCAGACGCCGACGGCGCATGGAAAGATGCGGCCGCCGTGGCGGAGAATGTTGTTGTCCACGGTGATGCGCCCGGTCTGCTCGCTCTCGCTGCCCGGCGTGCGCGACTCGCCGATGCGGACGCCGCCGGCGCCGAAGTCGTGCACGTAGCATTTGCGCAGGATGCAGTTCCGGCAGCCCCGGCGGAACCAAACTCCGTAGCGGCCGAAGTGCCCGAATTCGCAGTCTTCGATCGTCACGTTGCGGGCCCCGTCGGCCATCACCACCGCGTCGATCGGCGAGGCCGCCTGACTGGCCTCGAATCCGCCGGGCGGCATCGGATACTCCGCGTGAAGGAACGTCAGGCCCCTGATCGTGACATTCTCGACATACTTCCCCTGTTCGACATCGCCTTGGAACAGAAGGAACTTCTCCACGACGGGGGCCACGACTTCGGCGGCCCGCATGTCCTCGCCTTCGCGCGGCATGTAGAAGAGCCAGCCGTCGCGTGACAGGAACCATTCGCCCGGTGCGTCGAGCGCCGATGCGAAGTTCTCCAGATGGAAGCGGTCGCCCTTTCCCCAGGAGTTCCACGGCTTGCGACCCTCGCCGGTGGTAGTGATCGTGCAATCTCGCTCATTGACGTCTTCAATAAAGCGGGTGGTGTTGTCCCATTTGTGATAGATGACCATCTGCACGTCGTGCAGTTGAGCCTGCGGTAGTTCGAGAAGGGCCGCTATGTCTTCGGTTCGGACGGTCACGGTCTGCCGAGCCCGCGCCGGTCGCTGCCCGGGGCCCTGTTCGAGCGTCCGTTCCTGCACGTCGACCATGTAATGATAGAACTTGTTCGGCGTTCGGGCGCGCACCGCACGTCGGCCGTTGATGAACAACTGCTCGAAATACCACGACCCGTCGGCCACCTGGGGGATGTGCACTCGCCAGAGACCGCCCTCGCCAGGCGCGAAGCCGCGGATGGCGCGGCCGCCGGAGAAGACCGGCCGGCTTTGCGGTGCGCCTTCATAGCAGACATCGCTGTCGCGGGCGTCCAGCACGAATGGCTTCGTCAACGGATAGTAGCCGTCCGCCACGATCACTCGACGGCTATCGACGGCGCCCCGCGGGCCGAGCTGCCGCAAGATGTCCCGGGCCCGTTCGAGCGTGGCGACCGGGCCGTTGCTCCGATCCGCGTTCGGTTGCGCGAGTCGGCCGGACCAGGCATCGTTGCCCTCGGGCGAGACGTAGACGGTCAACGCCCAGGCCTGTGTTGCGATTGCCGACAGAACGACCAGCAGTGCCGGCATGAGAGGCCGTGCCTTCATTTCGTGTCCTCCTGTTATCGCGGACTCATAGCTCGTAGGGTGGGTCCTTGACCCACGCGGTTTCCGCATCGCAACGCATCCGCCGCGTGGGTTGAGAACCCACCCTACACTATCGGTGATAGAGTGTATCCTTGACCCCACGCGGTCACTGCGCGCCGCTCGGGCCCTGCGGGGGCCAGACCAGCGGCGGGTACTTCACTTCGTTCGCTTTGGCGACCCACGCGGGGTCGCCGTAAACGCCGGCCTTCGTGTAGTCAAACGGCTTGAAGCCGACCTTCAGGGCCGGCGAGTCCGGTCTCAGACGGAAGTCGTGATTCTTCGGATCGACGAAGCCCGGATCGGCGACGATCGAGTGCTGGTCGTGGCCTTCCTCTGCACGCCACTGTTCGAGCGAGAGGCCCGCGAAATCGAACTCCTGTCCGTCGGTTCGCCAGAAGCAATTGTTGTCCATCACGAGGTTGATCTCTCTCCACCGCCCCGACAGCAGCGGGCCGTTGTCCCAATAGACGATGTTCCGCTCGAATGTGAACGACAGATGCTCCTCCACGCGCGTGGCCTGGATCTGATGGAGCTTGCTGTACGCCATGATGTTGTTGCGAATGATGTTCTCTTTGCCGTAGTGCTGGTGGAAGCTGCCGGTCTTGGTGTTGTAGACGAGGTTGTTCTCCATGACGATGGCGGTGCTGCCTTCGTCGGTGTAGAGGCCCCAGCCGCCGTAGGAATAGGCGTAGATGTCGTGGAAGATGTTGTCGCTGACGGCCGTGCCCTCGGAGGGCCCGAGCGTGTAGACGCCGCCCATGTCGCTGAGGACGGCCCAGCCGAGGTGGTGGACGTGGTTGAAGCGGAGCGTGTTTCGTTTGGCGAGGCTGTCGGAGTAGCCCCATCGCCAGCCGACGGACAGGCCGGTGTAGAAGAAATCGGCGATCTCGTTATGCGTCACGGCATTGTCGGCGCTGTGGCCGATCCAGACGCCGACGCCTTCCATGTAGATGCGGCCGCCGTGGCGGATGATGTTGTTATCGACGGTGATGTGGCTCGTGCGCGAGGCTTCGTCCGGCCGGATCTGGCCCTCGCCGATGCGCACGCCGCCGGCCCCGAGATCGTGCAGCAGCGATCGCTCGATCCGGCAATTCCGGCATCCCTGGCGGAACCACACGGCATGTTCGCCGGTGCGGGCGACTTCGCAATCCTGGATCGTGACATTGCGCGCCCCATCGAGCATAACCGCGGCGTCGGTGGCAAAGGCGGCCTGGTATGGTGCATAGCCCGTCTTCGGAAGCACGCACCACTGGTGCTCGAAGGTCAGGCCCTTGAACGTCACGTCCTCGACGAATTTGCCGGCCTCAGGTTGGCCCTCGAAGGCTACGAGCTTCGCCGTTGCCGGTGCGACGACCTCGGCTTTGGACATGTCCTCGCCCGGACGCGGCTTGTAGTACAGCGTCCCGTCGCGGCCGAGGAACCACTCGCCGGGTTGATCGAGGGCCGCCTTGACGTTCTCTAAGTGGAATCGCGTGCCGGCGGGCCAGCCGGAATAGGTCTTGAGCTTCTCGCCTGTGGTGATGAGCTGGCCGGCGTCGAAGTTGACGTTCGTGAGGTACCGCCGGGAGATGCACCACTTGTGGTAGGCCACCAGCACGACGTCCTGGATCTCGGCGTCGCTGAGCCCGCGCAGCGGGGCGACGGCTTCGGCCGAGACATTCGTGGTGCGCAGGAACTGGCCTTGCTCGCCCTCGATCGGCGCTTCGCTTGTCTCGCCCATGTACAAGTAGAACTCGTTCGGCGTCCGCGCTCGGACGGCGCGCCGGCCGTTGACGAACAACTGCTCGAAGTACCATTTGCCGGCGGCCACGTCGGGAATGCGCGTGTGCCACAGGCCGTCGTCGGCGCGCTGGAATCCGCGAATGATGCGGCCGCCGGAGAAGACCGGCCGGGCTCCCGGCGCCGCCTCGTACGTGACGCCGCTGTCCCGGGGCTGCAATGCGAACGCTGCCGACAGCTCGTACCGGCCGTCCGCGACGATCACGCGCGACTTGTCTTTCGCGGTTCGTTTCTCTCGCAGAATGTCCCGGGCGCGTCCGAGCGTGGCGACGGGGCCGTCGCTTCGATTTGCGTTCGGTTGCGCGAGCCGGCCGGACCATGCATCCTTGCCCTCAGGCGAAACATAAACGGTCAGTGCCCATGCCTGTGTTGCGGCCGCCGACAGAACAATCAGCAGTGCCGGTATGAGATGGCGTGCCTTCATTCCATTTCCTCCTGTGATCGGCGATACGTGGTTCGTAGGGTGGGTCCTTGACCCACGCGGTTACTGCATCGACACGTATCCGACGCGTGGGTTGAGAACCCACCCTACATGCTCCGAATTGTGTGGCGGCGTCGGGTTGGACGCCGGTCTCACACGAGATAACTGGCGCTACCGGCCGTCAGGTCTTCCCACTTGACACTGAGCTTCTTGCAGGCCAAGCCCACCTCGCGCATGTAATCGCCGTAGCTGGTCATCCAGTGGAAGCCGGGCATGCGCTCGGCCAGGAGCAGACTGTCGCAGGCGAACCGGATGTCGATCTGCGAGCGGCAGATATCCATGAACGGGGCGTCGATGATCTCGCCCCGCAGGCCGACCCAGCGCTCGATCTTGAAGTCCGGGATGATGTTCGTGACGACCTGGCCCTTGCCCATCTCGACTTTCGGGGCCGCCCCGTAATCGGACTCGAAGTGCGTTAGGATGCGGACGGGCTCGAGGTCCTTGCCGTTCATCTTGCGCGGGGCGGTGCAGTGGGCCAGCGTGATCACGCCGTCGTGCGGGTAGGTCGGATCGTTCAGGAAGACGGGCCTGCCCGAGATGTTGGCCAACAGCACGCCGGAGGGGATCACCACGAAGTCCGATTCGCAGAACGCCATATAGCGCGAGTCGTTCAGCAGCGTCAGCGTCAGGCAGGCCGAGGTCTCCGCCAACGGCATGATCGTTCCCATGCAGCCGTTGATCGTGATCGCCTGGCAGTCCGCCTTCTTCATCAGGCCGCGGAAGACCTCCGCCAGCAGGAAGGCGTTCTCGACGAACTCGGGCTTCGTTTCGAGCTTCACGCCCTGGGCCGTCATATACGCTTTCGCGAGATCCTTCGACCGGGCCACGGCGGCGCTGTCGGCCCGAGCCTCTTTGATGAGCTTGCCCAGCTCGTCGTAGGGGACCGTCTGCATGTCGAACTTCCAGATCTCGCGCACGAGGTTGGGCACGACGTTCGCCGGCTGGGCCCAGGCGCCGGCGCCGCCGACGCAGAGGATGCGCGTGCCCAGCGTGTTCTTCAGGCCGCCCAGGGCCCGCAGCCGCCACATGATCTCGTCCTGGCTGTCCACGATCACGTCGCTGTCGTCGACGTTCTGGACCTTCAGCGCGTCCGTGTGCTGCCGCAGGTAGCGGGGGCTGATGATCTCGTACCAGAGGTAGACCGGCCCGGACTTGTGCCGGCAGAAGAAGAGGGTGTTCTTGCTGCGTTTGCCGATCGTGTCGAAGAGGTCCATGCCTCCGTTTGCCGCGTAGACGATGGTGACGTCCGCCTGCTCGATATCGGTGACTTTCGCGAGCTCCGCGCCGTTCTGCACGCCGACCGGCTGGAGAAACTCGACGGGGAAGTCCGCCCGCCGCTCGATCTCGTTCAGCTCGCGGCGGATGCGGGCGAGTTCCTGCTCGGCGTGCTCGGCGGTCTGGATGCCGCCCCAGGATCGCCAGCTTGTCTGGTGTCGCGGGGTGGGTGTGGCATAGGTCAGGATCGGTCTGACGACGAGTGGCCGTCGCTCGGGTCCGGCCGGACCGTCCTCGGCGGCCGCCGCCACGCTCGACCACGTCAGTCCGCTCAGGGCCGCACTGAACGCCGTGGCCCCGCTGACGCCCTGCAGAAAGCCCCGGCGGCTGATCCCGCCTGCGGAAGGCCCATGCCCGCCGCACGGACAGCACGTCGTTCGCATTGGATGTCTTGTGTCATTCTCATTCGCCATGTGTTTGCCCCTTCACCCAGATTCAAGATTCCGGTAGGTTCTCCTGGTCGCGGCCGCCGATCTCTCCCGCGCCAGCGAGGCCGATCCGGCCCGACCCGCAGCAATATACCCCGCCAGAATCCCGATCTCAAGGCCAATCTTGACGATATGGATGTTGGGCCGTAGAATGCCCGCTTGGCTCCAATTCATAGGATGTCTACGCTTGCGTAGACATGCTTACGCAAGCGTAGGCATGGCACCGGGCTTATTCGGACAAGACGCAAGCACTGATCACAATCTGTGTGATTATTTGCGGTGAGCCGGCGATTGAAAGGACGAAGGATTAGGGAATTATGAGTGGGATCAACGAGAACTTTCTGAAGCTCAAGGCCGGGTATTTGTTTCCGGAGATCGGGCGGCGGGTGCGGGCGTTCAAGCAGGCGAACCCGGATGCGAAGGTCATCAGTATGGGGATCGGCGACGTGACGCAGCCGTTGGCGCCGGCGGTGGTCGAGGCGATGCACCGGGCCGTGGACGAGATGGGCCGCTCCGAGACGTTTCGCGGGTACGACGATGGCGGGGTCGGCTATGAGTTCCTGCGGCAGGCGATTGTCGAGAACGATTTCAACGCTCGCGGCGTGAGTGTCGAGCTCGACGAGGTCTTCATTAGCGACGGAGCCAAGACCGATACCGGCAACATGCAGGAGGTTTTCGGCGTCGAGAACGTCGTGGCCGTGGCCGATCCGGTCTACCCGGTCTACGTGGATACGAACGTGATGGCCGGCCGCACGGGCCCGGCGAGCGAGCAAGGCCACTACGGCGGCATCGTCTACATGCCTGCGACGGCGGAGAATCACTTCGTGCCCGAGCCGCCGAAAGAAGCGGTCGATATGGCGTACCTGTGCTTCCCGAACAACCCGACGGGCGCGGTGGCGACGAAGGACGACTTGGCCCGGTGGGTCGAATACGCGCGGAAGAACAAGATCGTGATTTTCTTCGATGCGGCTTATGAAGCCTTCATCACCGACCCGGCCATCCCCCATTCGATCTACGAGGTCGAAGGGGCTCGGGAGGTGGCGATCGAGTTCCGGAGCTGGTCGAAGACGGCGGGCTTCACGGGCGTCCGCTGCGCGTATAGCGTCGTGCCCAAGCAGCTCAAGGCGTATACGAAAGCCGGCAAGGCGGTGGAGGTCAACCCCATCTGGCGACGGCGGCATTGCACGAAATTCAACGGCGTCTCGTATGTCACGCAGGCCGGGGCCGCGGCGATCTACACGCCGCAGGGAAAGAAGCAGATCCAGCAGACGATCGACGTCTACATGACCAATGCGAGCCTGATTCGCGATGCGCTGACGAAGCTGGGCTACAGAGTCTGCGGCGGCGTGAACGCCCCGTACCTGTGGGTTAAGACGCCGGAGGGTGTGGGGTCGTGGGAGTTCTTCGACAGGCTGCTCAACGAGCCGCATCTGGTGTGCACGCCGGGCGCCGGATTCGGACCTGCCGGCGAGGGATACGTACGTCTGACCGCCTTCGGCCTGCCGAACAACGTTCGCGAAGCCCTGGATCGGTTCGCGAAGCTGTGATGGCCTGCTCGCTTTGCTCTGTCATCTTGAGCGACAGCGAAGGATCTGGCGTGCGGATGATATGCATCTTGGGAGACGATCGTGGGGGACCGCGTCACGGCATATATCGGATTGGGCAGTAACCTGGGGGATCGGGAACGCTCCATCCGTGAGGCGGTCGCGCGGCTTGGTGACAGCGGGCGCGTGGAGGTGACACGCGTCAGTGACCTCAAGGAGACCTCGCCGCTGGGGGAGATGGCGCAGCCGAAGTATCTCAACGGCGTCGCCGAGGTTCGGACGGCTCTGACGCCCAAAGAGCTGCTGCGGGTGCTCAAGGCGACGGAGGCCGCTCTCGGACGGGGCCCGCACGGCAAGTGGGAGCCCCGGAGCATCGATCTCGATTTGCTGTTGTTCGGGAGTCGCGTCATCGACACAAACGATCTGGTCCTGCCGCATCCGCAGATGCATCTTCGCACGTTTGTTCTCGATGGGCTCTGCCAACTCGATCCGGAGATCGTCCATCCGTTGCTCGGCGAATCCGTCGGCGAGCTTGCGCGACGTCTCGGCGGCGGCGATTTCATCATTCGCCCGGATACGCCTCAGCTCGTCAGTGTCGCCGGGGTCATCGGGGCCGGCAAGACGACCCTCGCGCGAAAGCTGGCCGATCTGCTGGGGGGCCGGCTTCTCCTCGAGCCCTACGACACGAACCCCTTCCTGCCGGAGGTCTACGCCGGCAAGCACGACCTGGCGTTGGATTCCCAACTGTATTTCCTGGTGGGCCGCGGCGAACAGATCGGCCGCGATGTGCTGCGGCCGGGGCGGGTGTTCGTGACGGACTACGTCTTCGAGAAAGAGCCGATCTACGCGAGGCTCCTGCTCGATGCTGAGCAGCTTCGGCTTTACGAGGGCATCTACGAACCATTCGTGCAGCGAGTCACGACGCCGGCGTTGGTGGTCTATTTGGAGGATTCGCCCGGCGGGTGCCTGGAGCGAATCCATCAGCGCAACCGTCCATACGAGCAGCGGATTACGATGGAGTTTCTTGAGGCATTGGACAACCAGTACCGGCGTCTCTTCACCGGCTGGAAGGCGTGCCCGGTGATCCGCATCCCCGTGTCCACGCTCAGCGGCTACGACGAGGCGGTTCTCGAGCACGTGGTCCGCCAGGTCAAAGCGTACGTGGCGTGGGACAGTAGATCGGACAGGGACATGCGGGAGGTGTGCACAGATGTACGTCGCGACAACGATCGCTGATATCAGGGCCTGGGTGAAGCAGGCCCGTGCCGCGGGCAAGACGGTGGGGCTCGTGCCCACGATGGGGGCGCTCCACGTTGGGCACGTCTCGCTGATCGAGGCAGCCGCCGCGCAGTGCGACCGCGTGGTGGTGAGCGTCTTCGTCAATCCGACGCAGTTCGGGCCGGGCGAGGATTTCGACGAGTATCCCCGCCCGTTCGAGAGCGACGTGGCGATCTGCGAGCGGCACGGCGCCCATGCCGTCTTTGCGCCGAGCGCGGCCGAGATGTACCAGGGCGGGACCCTGACGTGGGTAACGGTGGAGAAGCTGACGGAGCCACTTTGCGGCCGCAGCCGCCCCGGGCATTTCCGCGGCGTGACGACGGTCTGCGCGAAGCTCTTCAATGCCGTTCTGCCCGATGTCGCCTTCTTCGGCCAGAAGGACGGTCAGCAGGCGGCCGTGATCCGGCGGATGGTCGCCGATTTGAATATGCCGCTGGAGATCGTGGTTTGCCCGACCGTGCGCGAACCGGACGGACTGGCCGTCAGTAGTAGGAATCAGTATCTCGGTCCGCAGGAGAGGCAGGAGGCGACCGTGATTTATCGGGCCCTTCAGAAGGGCGGCGAGTCGATCCATGCCGGCCAGACGGATGCCGCACGGATCATCGATGAGATGCGTGCCGTTCTGCGGGGCGTTCCGGCCCTGCAGGTCGAATATGTGAGCCTGGTCGACGCCGAGAGCCTGGAAGAGATCGGGCGGGTCCGGGGCAAGGTCCTGTTGGCCGTGGCGGGGCGGCTGGGCTCGACCCGGCTGATCGACAACATCCTGGTGGACACGACCGCGAGATAGGCTATAATGACGCCGAGATTGAATGCGAGCCGTATCGTAAGCAAGGTGGTAGAAGACTGATATGTTGATCAAAGTACTCAAGAGCAAGCTGCACCGGGCCCGTGTAACGGACGCCAAATTGCACTACCCCGGCAGTATCGGGGTCGATGAGAATCTTATGCGGGCCGCGGGGATGGTGCCGTATGAGTCGGTCTTTGTGGCCGATCTGAACAACGGCAACCGGCTGGAAACCTACATCGTTCCCGCCGAGCCGGGCTCGGGCAAGGTCGCGATCCTCGGGGCGGCCGCCCAGTTGGTCCAACCGAAGGATATCGTCATCATCTTCAGCTTCGCCCTTTGCACGCCGGAAGAGGCGGCCCTGCTCGCGCCCAAGGTGGTCGTCCTCGATGAGAACAACGGGATCGTGAAGCAGCCGTGAACCGATGTGGCCAATCATATAGCCGGGTCGCCATGTCCGAATCCTGCCACCCAGTCGTCGTCTGTGGCTGCGTCCTCGGGGGGAGCAAGGCCGCCTGATGCATCCCGAGCTGTTTGAGATTCCGATCATTCATCTAACGGTCAAGAGCTACGGCCTGATGATGGTGGTCGGATTCCTTTCGGCGATTGCCGTCATTCGCCACCTGAGCCGGCATTTCACGCGGGACCCGCAGCACATCACCAACGCGGCGCTGTACTCGCTGATCGCCGGTGTGGTGGGCGCGCGGGCGTTCTTCGTGATCCATTACTTCGACCAGTTTCGCGGCGATCCGCTGAGCTTCGTGGCGATCTGGAAGGGGGGCCTCGAACTGATCGGCGGCGTCCTGTTAGCCATCGCGGTGATCCTGTTCTACATCTGGTATCACAAGCTGCCGATTCGCCATTATCTCGACGCGCTCGCGATTGGGCTGATGGTCGCGCTGGTGTTCGGCCGGATCGGATGCTTCCTGAACGGCTGCTGCTACGGCAAGCCCACGGAGCTGCCCTGGGGCGTCCGTTTCCCCTACGGCTCGTTCGCCTATCGTAGTCAGGTCCGGCCCGATCCCGACCGCGGACGGCCGCAACCGCACCTACCATTGCCCGAGGAGTACTTCGGCTACACCGACGAGCAGGGCGACTATTATGCCGATCTCAAACCCTTGAGCCGTCTCACGCCCGAGCAGAGAGAACTGGCCAAACACGGGCCGTACCGGTGTCGGCCGGTTCATCCGACGCAGTTGTATTCTTCGGTGGCGGCCGCGATCCTGGCCGGGGTCCTGTACCTGATCTGGCGGCGCTCGAATCGTGCCGAGAAGTCCGGGCGATTCGGCTTTCTCACGAAGCCCGGCTCGACCTTCAGCGTCATGTTCATTCTCTACGGGATCATGCGCTTTTGCATGGAGCTGTTGCGCGACGACAACCCGTTCGAGCTCGGTGGCCTGACGATCTCGCAGCTCCTGAGCACGGGCCTGGCCGTCTTCGGCGTCGTCCTCGTGATCGTCTTCGCGAGGATCAAGCCGGAGCCCCTCCCCACCTCCGCACCGCGGTAATGCATTCCTCGGCGGCGTGTATGGACGACGCCCATGCCATTTGGTAGACTGTGGGTGTCGCCTGTTGATCGACGCGCAACGGCAAGGGTAGGAATTGGGCAGGTCGCATGCACAAGAGAATTGCATTCGCACTTACCGCCGTGGCGACCGTGGTCGTCGCCGTCCCAATCATCATCCGGGTTTTTGGGCGGCCGCTACGGGCCGAGGATGTGCTGGCCGCCTATACAGAGCATCAGGATGTCGCCCGCCTGGAAATCGTTTACCCGGAGGACGAGACGCTGTTTCCGCCGGAGATTGTTGCGCCGACGTTTCGGTGGGAGCCGGGAGCTGAGGGCGCCGCCGTGTGGGTCGTTCGCGCTCAGTTCGACGCGGCTCGCGCGCCGCTGCGACGCGCTGCGCCTCTACGTCAAGGGCACGGA
>CBFDBY010000169.1:0-11086 GCA_965603165.1 uncultured Phycisphaerae bacterium | reverse complement strand
GTCCGCTATGCAGCAACATGAAAGTGTTCAATAAACACTGCTCCCCGTAGTAAGATCAGTTGAACCGTACGATGATGTCCGTGGTAAAGACATGAGGCGGCTTGACCTGTCAGACAGGCCGAATCTTCCAGCTACCTTGTGGTTCAACCTCGACACAATCTGGCCGCCACCCGATAAGATGCCCCCAGGATGTGATCCGAGTCAGATACTCACAAGTGCCATGAATCCGGGTTTGGGCATTCGTGCACTACACCAACAAGGGATTACCGGAGCAGGAGTCAACGTTGCCATTATCGATCAGCCTATGTATCTGGACCATCCTGAATTTGCGGGAAAAATCGTTGCATATTATGATACTGGCTGTGGGGGCCATGAAAGCAGCATGCACGGCCCATCTGTAACGAGTCTGCTGGTCGGGACTAATTGTGGGACGGCACCGGGCGCGAGGGTTTATTACGCGGCAGCTCCATCATGGCTTCGAGATGCAGCTTATTATGCGGACGGCCTGGATTGGATTATTGCACAAAATGAGGCGCTCCCTGTTTCCGAGAAAATTCGTGTTGTATCTGTTTCTGCAACACCTTCTGGAACGAACTCACCATTTATATACAATAATGTAATGTGGGATGAGGCATGTAGCCGGGCTGAAGCAGCAGGAATTCTCATAATCGATTGCACAGATGGACGTGGATTTACTAATCGAGGCTGGTATGACCCAAATGACCCGGAAAATGTCGCTAAGTTTACAGCCGCTGTACCAGGATATCCACCATCAGGCAGCTCTGAAGGAATTTACTTTCCTGTATCTCGGACCATGGCGGAGGAATCCTTCGAAGGTGATTTCAGCTACCATTACATGTGCCGAGGTGGATTGAGCTGGGCCGTTCCGTATTGTGCCGGAGTTTTGGCGATGGGCTGGCAGATTCAACCTGAATGTACCAAAGAACAAATGGTAGATTCACTTTTTCAGACAGCCTATGTGAATCCAGATGGGTCCAGAATTATCGATCCACCAGCTTTCATTAGCCTGCTGCTCGAAAACAAACCTGCTATACAGCTAATCAACGACGAGTTTGAGTTTTATGCCGATTCCGGCGGACCCAATCCGGACCCGCAAATCTTCTCCATTTCCAACGGCGGCTCAGGGATACTCAATTGGGTAATCGACGAAACGTGTGACTGGCTCCAGGTTAACCCCAGCAGCGGTATTTCAACAGGACAAGATGATATTAATGAGGTTACCCTAAGCATCATAGAACTTCCTCTGGGAATCAACACTTGCGAACTTACAATCTCCGACCCGTGTGCGACAAACAATCCGCAGATCGTCTCGATTACATTATATGTAATTGATCAGACTATTCAGGACATGATTGACACGGCAGAAGATGGCGATACGGTTATCATCGATCCCGGCGTATATATGGGCGATGGAAATCGCGATCTTGACTTCAAGGGCAAAGCAATTACCGTCCGCAGCGTTGATCCGAATGATCCTGATGTGGTGGCTTCGACAATTATTGTATGTCAGGGTAGTGAATCCGAACCGCACCGCGGCTTCAACTTTCACAACAACGAAGAGGCAGATTCTGTTCTCGCCGGCTTTACCATCACGCAGGGTTATCAAACGCGCGGCGGGGGAATTTACTGCGAGAACTCTTCTCCTACAATCAGCAATTGTGTGTTAGTGGATAATTCAGCCGAATTCGGCGGAGGTATGCATAACTCGTACAGCAATGCAAACGTAATGAACTGCACTTTCATCAGCAACTGGGCGGCCAATTTGGGCGGGGGAATGACTAACCGCGATTGCACCAGCTCATTAACGGTGACAAACTGTACGTTCAACGGAAACTCCGCACACTGGGGTGGCGGAATGCGTAATCATACAAGCAGCGCAACGGTGATCAATTGCACTTTCAGTAACAACTCAGCACAGGACTGGGAGGGTGGCGGAATGAGCAACAGAGATGGCGGAAATCCCACCGTTATCAACTGTACTTTCTGCGGGAATTCGTCGATCCTTCGGGGCGGCGGTATATACAGCGATGAAAACAGTAGTGCAACAGTAAGCAATTGTATACTATGGGAAAATAGCGCCGAAGGCGGCACTGATGAGTGGGCGCAGATTGACAGTGATGGCCCAGTACCAGTTATCAGTTACAGTTGTGTTCAAGGCTGGATGGGTGATTGGGACGGTATTGGCAATATCGGTGCCAATCCTTCATTCGCTGACGCGGAGAACGGGGATTATCATTTGAAATCCCAGGCGGGCAGATGGGATAGAGGCGAGGGACGATGGATGAAAGATGATATGACGAGTCCCTGTATCGATGCAGGCGATCCAATGAACCCTATCGGCTACGAGCCATTTCCTAACGGCGGCATTGTCAATATGGGGGCATACGGCGGCACCACTGAGGCCAGCAAATCATACTGTGGTGAGCCCATCTGTGAAACGACTGTTGTCGGCGACATAAACGGCGACTGTAAAGTTAATCTTTCCGACTTTGCAATTATGGCTTTGCATTGGTTGGAGGATGGCAGGCCGTGAGAGTGCTGAGATAGTCCCAGTCCTTTATCGCAACACAGCAAGTGTCCCATGACACATCCGGACTCAGATGTGCTGAGTTAGGCTGTTCGGTATCATACAGGCCATGAGCAAAGGTGAACACGGTATACGGTATGGTATATACAATGGAAAGATCTCCCGGGAGCCAACCGTCCGAAAGCAGGCCGGTTGTCTGTGTGTTCCGCGCGAATGCCCCGTGCCAGATCTGGCGCCAGAGATCCTGACCGGCTCACTTGTCCCGATGCGATTCGTTGGACTGGTCGGAGGCAGTACGGTCGCCATCCTGGTATTGGAACACGTCTTCGACGGTGGTGTTGAAGGCGCGTGCCAGGCGGAAGGCGAGGGGCAGCGAGGGGGCGTATTTGCCGGCCTCGATGGCGATGATCGTCTGGCGCGTGACGCCGACCTCGTCCGCAAGCTGCTGCTGGGTCATCTCGCCATGGTCGAACCGCAGCCGGCGAATCCGATTGTTGATCTCATTGTCTGCCATGGCTACCCTCCCCGGCCGTAACAAACAACGGTTGCAAGAGCATGGGCCACAACAGAAGTTATCCATGCACCGAGGACAATCCTCATCAGCCAATACGCTGGCATCAGCTTGTCGAACCCGGCTGCTACCCAAGCCGTGCAGCAGACGCCGATGAAAAAGACATATGTTGTGCCAAATGCCGCCAACATTGCCCGGTGGTCGATCATCATGTCCCGCTCATCAACATCAATTTACCCCTTGCTTTTCCGAATGAGAACAGGTGCAAGTATCGTCAAGACAAGCAATGGCGTCGCGTACCCTGAACCAATCCACCATGCCTCTTGGAGTTCGTACCCATATTTTCGGCCAAAGAACGCCGTAAGAATAACGCTCGCAACCGCAAATACGCCAACAACGGTCAACTGAGACCATGCAATCTTTTGTCCCCTATTCATGATTCGCCCCTTTGCCCGTGCGGCCATACTGGACCAGAGTCGCGACGGACATGGCGTAGGCCTGGCACAGGGCGGCCCCGACCAGCAGGCCCGGACACCATGTCACGGGCAGTGATCCCTTCTCGCCGAAGATGGCAATCGGTGCGAACGATGCCACGATGACGAACAGGTATACGGCGCCGAAGCCGGCGAGATAGGCGTTCTTCTCGATCTGCTTGTCCCGCTCATCGGATGTGACGGCCCCCTTGTCCGGCTTGACACGAAAGCAGACGACCACGCCGGTTCCCTGAGCGATGGCCGCCACAACGAGCAGCGGTTTCGGCGAGCCGCCCCCAAGACGGTGCACGATGAGAGCCAGGACACAAAGGACCAATGCCAGTGACATTCCAATCACGATGGCCCAACACCTCTTCTGTGCTGCGTTCATGGTTCTTCTCCTTTGCTTGTCCAGCCATACTGCTCCAGAATGACTACGGAATGGGCCAGTGTCAGGGCCATCATTCCGCCAATGATGGTCAGCGGCAAGACGTTGACCGAGATCGCGCCGTCAGGGCCGTGCATGAACCACGTCGCCATGCCGATCACCACGAAGAACAGATACGACGCACAATAGCCGGCAAACCAAGCCCTTTGGTGGAAGAGCCTGTCCCGCTCGTCGAACGGCACCTCTCGACCGTCCTTTCTGAAAACGAGATGGGACAGCGCGCCAAGACCGCCAAGGCCGATGCAACCAAAGCCGCGGAGCGCCCCCGGCATGCCAAGTTTCGGATAGAGGACGATGATGTACGCGACGCTCGCCAGGAAGCCCAGCGATAGGGAAAGAAGATAAGACCAGGCGATCTTCTGTGCACGGTTCATGTTCTGTTCCTTTCAAAGGCGGACAAACATGTAAAGCACACAGCACTAAATGTAATGTATACCTTACATCATGTCAAGTATTTTTTACGTAATTATGCGTTTTTTTGTCTGGGGGGCGAAGGAAGCCAGCCGGCTACCTTGCCGCGAGGTAGCGGCTGCCACGAGGTGGGGAGCAGCCCCGGGCGAAAAAGCCCTATCCCCTTTTCAAGAAAGGAGTTACGGCGCACGCACGACATACCTTTCGCAGATGGCGTGCGAGAATCGGCAGGGGCACACCGCCCGCGGGTCACAAGAGTGCTCTGGCCCGGCGGAGAAACGCAAATCAGCAGGGCCGAGGTGGTTTCGCAATCCGTGGACAAGATCCGGGCTGGGATATCAAGCGAGCCCGGTACTGCATTTCGCAAGTTCCGCGACTATCTGGCGGAGAGATTGCTTCCCCCGCCTTCGTGGGGGCAGGCTTGCTGCGATCCTCGCAATGACGTTGACGAGCCGTTGCAGGTCATTGCGAGCGGAGCGAGGCAATCTACAGTCGCACGATCTCTCGAGTGGATAGACCTGCTCCCGTACAGTCGGAGGGGTTTTTGGGTTGCCGCTTGGGGGGCGATGCTTATGATGGGGCCATGCTTGAGAAGGGATTCGTCCAGATCTATACCGGTGACGGCAAGGGCAAGACCACGGCGGCGTTCGGGCTGGCTTTGCGGGCGGCGGGCCAGGGGAACAAGGTGCTGATCTATCAGTTCCTCAAGCCGTCGTCGCTGGACGTGGGCGAGCGGTTTGCCCTGGAGCTCGGGGCCGTGCGCATTCGCGTCGAGGCATTGGACCAGCCGTGGGATATGGCGAGATCGCTGGACAGCGAGCAGGATGTCATCCGGACGAAGGCGGCCATCAAGGACGTCCTCGCGCGACTCATCGAAACGGCCGAGAAGAGATTCTATGATGTGCTTATCCTCGATGAGATCGTGTTCTGCCTGGCGGAGGGGCTGGCCGAGTTTGCAGACGTCAAACGTCTGATCGAACAGAGGGATCCGGCTGTCGAAGTCGTCCTGACCGGTCGGGGCGCGACGCCGGAGCTGATCGCCCTGGCGGATCTGGTCACGGAGATGAAGAAGATCAAGCATCCATTCGACATAGGTGTGCCGGCCAGACAGGGGATCGAGTATTAAGGACAAGGAGAAGCAGGTGGCAAAGAGCGTGGCGGCAATCATCTGTGCGGCCGGGCCGGGAAGCCGGTTCGGCGGCAAGAGAAAGAAGCAATTCACCGACGTCAGCGGCCGGGCGGTCGCCGTCCGGAGCGTGGAGCTGTTCGCCGATCGTGACGAGGTCAAGCAGGTCCTGCTGGGCATCCCCCAGGAAGATGAGGAAATCGTCAAGGTCAAATGGGGTGCGAAACTATCGTTCTTCGGCGTCCAACTGTTCTTCGGCGGCGCCGGGCGGTTCGACACCGTCGGCAAGGCGCTCGAACTCGTGAAAGACGATATCGATCTGGTCGCCGTCCACGATGCATGTCGATGCTGCGCGACCGAGCGGCTCATCACGAATGTGATCGCCAAGGCCGCCGAGACCGGCGCAGCCATCCCCGCCGCCTCTGTGACCGCGACCATCAAACAGGTCGAAAACGACACCATCGTCCGGACCGTGGACCGCACGGATCTGTTCGAAGCCCAAACCCCACAGATCTTCGCAACGACCTTGCTCAAAGAGGCTTACGCGAATATCGAGAACGTCGATAAGGCCGCGATCACCGACGACGCCTTCCTCGTCGAGGCGTTCGGCCACAAGGTGGCCATCGTGGAATCGGATTCCTCGAATATCAAGATCACGCGAAAGAGCGATATCGCCATCGCCGAGGCGATCCTCAGATCGCGGCCGAAGCCCAAACCCGAAGGCCCTATCGGACCCTATGCCGAGGCGCAATGGTAGCCGGCATATGCCGGGGGGAAATTCTCAGGATTTTTCTGTTGACAAAGTCGAGTCCGACCGATTTAATAGGCTGATATGAACTACGGCATGGGCAACAACTTCGACTTTTTTGGGTATTGGTGGCCTGCGGGATAATTCCGGCGGGCGAGCGATGATGTTGCCTTAAGTAGTTCCTGAAGTAGATCGAATATATCGTGCAGCCTGTCGGAAACGGCAGGCTGCTTTTTTTATGGGTGTTTGCAGCCGTGGACCGATAGACCTGAGAATCCGAGAGTGAGGCCATGGAAGATTATCGACAAATTCTGCAGAGCGCTGAGCCGGGCCAGATCGTCCCGATCGTCAAGCGGATCGACATGGGCGACCCGCTCGATTTCCTGGCGAAGCTGAGCGATTACGGCCGGGCCAGGAACTGCTGCCTGCTGGAATCCCGCGAGTATCTGACCGGGACCGGGGCGCTGAGCTTCGGCACCGCCCGTCCCGCCCTCTACCTGACGGGGACCGGCTCGGAGTTCACCATCAAGGCCCTGACCAAGCCCGGAAAACGCATGTTGGGCTACCTGGCCGCCAATCCGGAGCGCTTCGAGTTCTGTGAAAGCGTTGACTTCGGTCCGGAGGTGATTGCCGGACGCATTCGGCGATGCGAAGAGACGATGGATGAGCAGAGCCGGCTGCGCGCCACGAACCAGATGGACGTGCTGCGAGCCGTCGCATTCGCCTTTCGCCTGGCAAGCAAGCCCTTCCGCATCACCTGCGGCCTGCTCGGCGCGCTCAGCTACGATTTCGTGGACCAGTTCGAGAGGCTCCCCGCCAGCGAGCAGGACCTGCTGGGCAACCCCGACTACGAACTGTATTTTGCCGACAACATTTTCCTCATGGACCACGAACACAATCAAGGCTACATCGTCGTCAACTGCATGATTACTAACGGCGACCGCGAAGCGGTCATCGCCGAGGCGCAGAGCAGCTTCGATTACTATTTCAACATGGCCCGTTTCGATCCGCCGAAAGGGCGCAGACATGAGGCGCCTCTGCCGGAGGCCTCGACGGACACCGTCCAAGCCGAGTACGAGGAAATGGTTCGGAAGGCCAAGCAGCACATCCTCGACGGCGACATCTTCCAGGTGGTCCTGAGCCGGACGTTGACGGAGCCGTGCCCGGATGAGCCGCTCGATGTGTACAAGCGGCTGCGGGACTTGAACCCGTCGCCCTACATGTTCTACATGAACACGCCGAACACCGTGCTGATGGGCTCCAGCCCGGAGCTGAACCTACGGGTCAGCGGGACCGGGCCGCGGCACGTCGAAATCCGGCCCATCGCCGGCACGAAGCCGCGCGGCCGCATCGACGGACAGATCGATACGGACACCGACTTTCGCTACGAAGCAGAACTCAAGCTCGATCGCAAGGAGTTGGCCGAGCACATGATGCTCGTGGACCTGGCCCGCAACGATATCGCTCGCGTCGCGAATCCGGGCAGTCGGGTCGTCAACGAACTGCTCACGGTCGAGAAGTACGAATCCGTTCAGCATCTCGTGAGCAACGTCAAAGGAACGCTCCGGCCGGACCTCGACGCGTTGAGCGCGTACTTGGCCACAATGAATATGGGCACGCTGACCGGCGCCCCGAAGATCGAAGCGATGAAAATCATCCGCCAGCTCGAGAAGAACAAGCGCGGTTATTACGGCGGGGCCGTGATGTACCTGACCGTGGATGGGCAGTTCGATAGCTGCATCACCATCCGGAGCCTGCAAGTGCGGGACCGCACGGCCTATATCCGCGTCGGCGCCGGCATCGTGCACGACAGCGTTCCGAAAACCGAATTCGAGGAAACCGAACATAAGGCCGGATCGTGCCTGAGAGCCATCCGCAACCGATGACCGCCGAAACGGAATCAACGTGATGAATAGGCCGGAAAGCTTATCTCGAACATGGCGCCGGCGCGACAGGCGACTGGATCTGCGCCTTCGCGGCAATGACGATGGACGCCATGACGCTATGGCATGAAGGGAACTGCGATGCAACCTGCAAATAAGAAGGTGTTGTTCGTCGATAATTTC
This sequence comes from uncultured Phycisphaerae bacterium, assembly GCA_965603165.1. Classification (GTDB taxonomy): domain Bacteria; phylum Planctomycetota; class Phycisphaerae; order Sedimentisphaerales; family Anaerobacaceae; genus PLanc-01. The sequence continues at coordinate 2,755 of CBFDBY010000169.1, read as the reverse complement.
GATTCCTTCACCTACAACCTCGTGGATGATTTCGCGAAACGCCACTGCGAAACGAGAGTGTACCGCGCGGACACCCCGATCGAGGAGCTGAAGGCCGTGGCGGCGCAGTTCGACCCGGACCTGCTGGTCATTTCGCCGGGACCGGGCAATCCGGACACGGCGGGCGTCTCGCTGCAGGCGATAGGCGCATTCAAGAACAAGTTGCCGATCTTCGGCGTCTGCCTGGGACACCAGGTGATCGTGCAGTACTTCGGCGGAGTCATCGGCCACGCCCCGGAGCCGATGCACGGCAAGCCGTCGCGGATCAACCACAACGGCAAGGGCCTCTTCCAGGCAATCGAGAACCCGCTTCAGGCCGGACGATATCACAGCCTCGCCGCCCACACACTCCCCGACTGCCTGGAGCAAACCGCCGAATTCGAGGGCATCGTGATGGGCGTCCAGCACAGAGAGCTGCCCATCTTTGGCGTGCAGTTTCATCCGGAAAGCATCCTGACGCCCGCGGGCGGCAAGATCATCCAGAACGTTCTCCAAATCGCAGTCAATCGAAAACAAACGGTTGGGAGCTAAGAAATGGCAAGCATAAAGGAGTACCTGGAGATCATTCTCAACGGCAAGGACCTCACGTTCGAGCAGGCGAAGGCCCTGCAGGACACTATCTTCGAGGGCGAAGTGAGCGAGGTCCAAATCGCGGCGTTTCTGGCCATGATGCGGATGAAGCGGGCCGCCTCGGCCGAAATCGCCGGGCTGGCGCAATCGCTGCGCGACCACGCGGTGCCGGTGCACGTCGATCTCGACCACCTCATCGACACCTGCGGCACCGGCGGCGCGACCGTCAAGACGTTCAACATCTCCACGACGGCTGCCCTCGTGGCCGCGGGCGCCGGTGCGTACGTCGCCAAGCACGGCAACCGGGGCATCACCAGCAAGTGCGGCTCGGCCGACGTGCTCGACGAGCTGGGTGTCAACATCGATCCGGGCCCGGATGGTGTGGCCGCGTGCATCGAAGAGACGCATATCGGTTTCATGTTTGCGCCGAAGTTTCATCCGGCCATGCGGTTCGTGCAACCGATTCGAAAGAGTCTGGACTTCCGAACGGCCTTCAACATCCTCGGCCCACTGGCCAATCCCGCCTGCGTCCAGGCCCAGGTCATGGGCGTGGCCGACGCGCAACTGCTCGAGAGAATCGCCGAGGTCCTGAAGATCCTGGGCGCCAAGCGGGCCATGGTCGTTCACGGTCAGGGCATGGACGAAATCAGTATCCTCGGGAAAACGACCATTCTTGAATTACGTGAGGGCAACATCACCCGGAGCGAACTGGACCCTGTCGACTACGGGATCGCCAACGCCTCGATCGACGCCCTCGGCAGCGGCGACGCGATCGCCAACGCCGCGGTGATCCGCGACATCCTGGCAGGCAAAGACAAGGGACCACGGCGGGACATCGTCGTCCTCAATGCCGCCGCCGCGATCATCGTCGCCGAGATCGCGGACGACTTCGAGCAGGCCATTGGGCTGGCCGAAGCTTCCATCGATGAAGGAAAGGCGTTACATTGTCTGGAGAAACTCATCGAAGTTTCCAACGCGATATGAGTTTCCCGTTCTTTGAGTTGAGAAGATGCTGATCACAAAAGTGAAGATCTGCGGGATTACGAGCTACGAGGATGCCGCTGCGGCGATGGAGATGGGCGCGGACCTGCTCGGGTTCAACTTCTATGCGCCCAGCCCGCGTTACGTGTCGCCGGACCGCGCCGCCGAGATTATCCATCGGCTGCCCGCTTTCGTCGACGTGGCCGGCGTCTTCGTGAACAACTCGCTCGACGAGGTCCGGGAAATCACCAATCAATGCCAGTTGGACTGGGTCCAGTTGCACGGCGATGAGAACACGGAGTTCTGTCGCTGGCTGGCCTACGACAGTGTCAAGACGATGAAGGCGCTGCGGATCAGAGGCGCCGACGACCTTCAACAGGTGGACAGTTTCTTCACGGATGCGATCCTCCTGGACGCCTATTCGTCCGAGTGTTACGGCGGCACGGGCCGGACCTTCGACTGGAATATCGTCGGGCATATCGGCCGGCGCGTCTTTCTGGCCGGCGGGATCAACCCGGACAACGCCGCGGCCGCCGTCGAACTCGGCGTTTACGGGATCGACGTGTGCAGCGGCGTGGAGACCGAGCCCGGCAAGAAAGATCACAAGAAGATGAAGGCCCTGTTCGACAACATCCGACATCTGAGAGCCTGACTCGATTGCAGATTGCGGATTACGGATCCGCGATGAGACCACTTATACAGGATAGCAGGATATGAAACAAAAAGGCAGATTTGGTGATTACGGCGGCTACTACGTGCCGGAAGTACTGATTCCGGCCCTCGAAGAGCTTGAGGAAGCCTTTTATCGCTTTCGCGAGGATGAGGAGTTCGTCGCCGAGCTTGACGAGCTATACAAGCACTACGCCGGCAGGCCAAGCCCGCTGTATCACGCTCAACGATTCAGCGAACACGTCGGCTTCAAGGTCTACCTCAAACGCGAGGACCTCCTGCACGGCGGCGCCCACAAGGTCAACAACACCCTCGGACAGGGCCTGCTCGCGAAGCACATGGGCAAGACCAAGCTCATCGCGGAGACCGGGGCCGGCCAGCACGGCCTGGCCACCGCCATGATCGGGGCGCTGTTAGGCATGGAGACGAAGATCTTCATGGGCGTTATCGACGTGGAACGACAGAGCGTCAACGTCCATAAGATGCGGCTCTGCGG
>CBFDBY010000168.1:0-11162 GCA_965603165.1 uncultured Phycisphaerae bacterium | reverse complement strand
TCGATGAAGTGGATGCCGTTTTCGTAAACAAGAAATCTCGGGTAGTCTCGGAAGTAAGGCTGGCGAGGGATATACGCATCTTCGCCCCACCCGTCACCCATGCGAGAGCGGAAATACAATGAATGGATCCTGTCGCCAACCATGCCGCTGTCGAGCAGTTTCTTGATCTCACGATACCACGGCTGAAAGCGCCAATTCTCATGGACCATGAAGCGGATGCCCGCCCGGCCGGTGTAGTCTACGATCTGCCGGGCCTCGTCGAAGGTCGGTGCGAGCGGCTTCTGACAGACGACGTGGATGCCAAGATCGGCCGCCACCTTGCACATCTCCAAGTGCGTCGGCGGGGGCGTGATGATGTCGACGAAGTCGGGCTTCTCCTTCTCGAGCATCGCGCGGTAGTCGGCATAGTGGTTGGCGATGCCGAACTTGTCCATGATCGCTCTGGCCCGCTCGGCATTGCGATTGCACATCGCGGTGATCGTCACCTCGGGAATCCGCCCCCACGCCTCGTATTGAAAATGGCTGAAGTACCCCGCACCGACACAGACGCCTCTCAACTGCGTCATTCGTACACCTCCAGACACCCTTCTAATGCCCAGCCTGTCATTCGACCGCGTCCGCATCGCCCTGATCGGCGTCATGCACGGCGTTGGGCTCCATCTGCTTCGTTTCGGGTTTTGGCTTTCTTTGATCGAGATAGATCTTCAGGCCTATGGCCGTAAGCGTTAGCACAACCAGCGACGTCAGCATGGCAATGAACCGCCTTCGGATGGCCGCCGGCGAGAGTTTCCGATCCGAGACTCTGCGTGGGTTCATGAAGCACCACGTGACGATGGCCACAGAGTTCAGGCCTGCCGCTACACAGAAGAAGGTGTTTGCGCTGCCCGTCTTTTCGTTCAGCAGGAGGGGAAAGGCGATCGCGCTCAACGCCGCTCCGATATTGCCCACCATGTTCATAGAGCCTGAGACCGCGCCGGAATGGTGGCCGCCGATATCGTTGCAGAAGGCCCAGCTCGGGCTGAGCGTCATGTCCACGCCGAACGTTGCGAGGCTGAAGCAGAAGACGAACCAATACAGATTATCCGTGCGAGTGGCCAGAAGGAGCCCGGCCACGCCCAGGGCAAAGCCGGCAATCGCCGTAATGCGGCGTGAGTTCACATGATGGCCTCGTTTGTACAACTGCGTCACCATGGTCCCTGCGACCCAGTTCGCAAAGGCGGCAAATATGAGCGGCGTAGCGGAGAAATAGATGGCCTTTGGATCTTCCGGCCACTGGTTCTTCAGATAGGAGGGCAGCCAGGTCAGACTGATGAAGAAGGTCACGTTGCTGGCAAAGTACTGCACCATGGCCAGCGACATATTCAGCGAGGTGAACACCTCGGCAAAGGAAGCCCTCACCGTTGTCGCAAAGTCATCTGTACGGCCGGTCTCGATGTAGTCTAACTCTGCCTGGTTCAATCGACGATTGTCTTTGGGGTCGTCGCGAAACCACAGCAGCCAGACGGTCGCCCAGACGACGCCGACCAATCCGTTGACAGCAAAGGTCCAGCGCCAACCTATCTGCACGATCAGCCACGGCATCAGAAAGAGCGAGAAGGCGGCCCCCAGGCGGCTGCCTGAGAAGTTGATGCCGTGCGCCAAACCTCGGTCTTTCACGGGAAGCCAGCGGAAGAAAGCCTGGGCCGCTCCGGGAAAGGCCCCGGCCTCACCGACGCCGAAGAGAAACCGCAAGATGAGCATTTGCACCGCATTGCGAGCGGCTCCGGTAAGAGCGGTGAAGACGCTCCAGACCGAGACGACGATCGTCAGCGCTTTGCGCGGGCCCAGGCGGTCGGCGATCCAGCCGGAAGGCACTTGAAACAGCGCGTACCCAACCGCAAAGATACCTAACACCAGCCCCATGAGCTCCGCAGACAGCGACAGGTCTCTCTTGATGTGGTCCACCGCCGAGGCAATGCACGCACGATCCATGTACGTGTTGACGCTGTGGAAGAAGAGAATGGAAATCAGAACGAAACGCTGGTGCGTCATCTTTCCACGCGACTGTTCCATAGCATAATCCTACTTGACGGATGCTGCGCGTCGCTCCTTGATAAGGTTCACGGTGTTCTTCCAGGAACTGATGAACATGTCCCGGAAATACCTGACGGGTCCGTACTCTTCGTAGTCTTTGACTTCCAGCCCGTCCTCCATGTAGGCCTGTCGGAAAGCAGGCACCTTGGCCAGCAGCTCATCGAGGACGTGTTCCTGGACAGGATTGAAGAGTCGGGACACCACGGGCTGGTTCAGTTCCAGGAGCTTGTCCGCGTGCCCCAGCCAGTTCATGGTAATGCATACGTCGCCGCCCACCATTTCCGTAAAGTGCTGGAGCCCACGCACGCCCCCACCGATGAAGCCGAGCGGATAGCCTCTGTCGTGGACGAAGCGATAGACCTTTGTGGCAATGACCATGCCGGCCTGGTAGAGGATATCGGGGGAGATCTCAATCCCCTGCTTGGCCACCTCCTTGTGCAGCCATTCGTCATAGATGCCGGTGATCAGGGAAAAGTACATGACCGGCTTAGTCTTCGTTCTTGCCGTGATTTTCTTATACATCTCGCACACATCGATGACTTGGCTCAAGCCCATGATCTCCGTAGCGTTGAGAGGCGTGTTCTCTTCGATCAAAACGCCCATGGCCTCAAGGCCCGCCTCGGTGGCGGGAATTTTGATCATGATGTTCGGGCTCATGGCCCGATTTTTGCGTCCCTCGTCGATAATCACCTGGGGGTCTTCCTCGTGAATGGGATCCCCCTGGATACTGACGTATCCATGCGCGCCGTTAGTCTTCTCGTAAACGGCCATGAACTTGTCGGCGATACCCTTGACCAGCTTGCGCTGGAGTATGCACTCGACCTCGTTGTCGTCGTCACTCTCGGTCAGAGTCTCATCCAACAGGGCCAGAGCCTGGTCTCTGCCCTCCTCATGATTCAGCATCTTCCACGTATAGGAGGGATTCTGCGTGCAGCCCATCGCCCCCGCGGCAATAGCCCACTCCGCCTCTTGCGGCGTGACATTGTTGATCCACATCTTCGTCGGCGTCAGGGCGGCGACGCGATGAAAATAGTCATTCGTCATGACTCAGTTCCCTTCACAGACCGTCTATCTATGGACCCGCGGGCAATCTTGCGGACTCCTGCTCGGCAGTATCACCCCGTCTCAGCATCGACATATGACACAGTCCGTGCCCACGGCCTAATATTCTTCAATCGCCAAGGCTCTTGTCGGTGAGCCATCACCCTCGGAAATCCTGAGGGGAAGCGCGATGAATGTCACTTGGGTCGCCTTCAGCGATGCCAGATTGGCCAGACCTTCAACGACAATGACGCCGCCTGCAAAGAGGGTTCTGTGGACCACCGTCAGCTCCTCCATGTTGTTGACGTCCGCGACCGACGGCGGTTCCACGCCCAGCATTTGCACGTGTCTCTCAACGCACCACTCGGCTAACTCAAGACTGATTCGCGGCAATTCTTCCCGGTATCGGCCTTGACCGTAGTAGTCGCTCCATCCCGTACACACCAAAATGCTTTGTCCGGCCTGGAAGCGATCTGCGATGCTGCGCATATGTTCGACACCGATCGATGCGCGCGGCAAGATTGGGCGTACATCCACCACCCACGCCGGCCCCATGAGCTTCTCAACGGGCAGCTTATCGATCGTCTGTCTTCCGACTCCGAAATGGACGGGCGCATCCATGTGCGTGCCGCAATGTGAATACAGGCTCAGCGTACTGGCGTTCCAACCGTCGCGTTCAAGCCGGCGAGTCGGCTGGATTTGAACGCCTCGGTCGCCTTGTCTGAGAGGCAGTGTCAAGTCGATGATTCTTCGCATCATGTCATCCGATAGGCTGGAGATTATCGATGACGCCGTCGGCAATATCCATCGTCGATGCCGAACCGCCCAAATCGGCCGGAAGCACTCCTTGCGCTACCGTCACCTCAATCGCACGAACAATACTCTGCGCCGCTTTCTTCTCGCCGAGATGTTCGAGCATGATCGCCCCCGACCAGATAGAGCCGATCGGGTTGGCCTTTCCGGTGCCCGCGATATCCGGGGCCGAGCCGTGAATCGGCTCAAACATGGACGGATACGTCCTCTCTGGATTGATGTTGCCGCTGGGGCCAAGGCCCAAGCTTCCCATGATGGCGCCGGCAAGATCGCTGAGGATATCGCCTATGAAATTGGTGGTCAGAACGACGTCGAATTTCTCCGGATGAAGCACGAAATTTGCAGAGGCATTGTCAACGTACATCTTCTGATAGGCAACGTCAGGATAGGAAGGCCGCACCTGCTCGATGATTTGATCCCAATAAGCGAGACTGTGAATTAACGTGTTCGACTTTGTCACATTCGTAACGTGCTTGCGGCGAGTGCGAGCCAGACGGAACGCATAATGGGCGATCCGTTCGATGCCCTTGTGCGTGAAGACGCTCGTATCGGTTGCCATGCCTTCAGGGAACTGTCGGCGCACGAAACCGCCGGACTGAACAAACTCTCCTTCCGTGTTCTCGCGAATGACCGCCAAGTCGATATCTGCGGGCCCTTTGTTGCACAGCGGCCCCCGGATGCCCGGCAGGAGTCTGGCGGGCCGATAGTTGACGTACTGATCGAAGCCGGTCCGCACCTTGAAGGTAAACAGCTTTGCCGGCAGCGTATCGTCGACGTCAGGCAATCCCACCGCTCCGAAGTAGATGGCGTCGAATCCGCGCAGCAGGTCAAGTGCGTTTTCCGGCATGAACGCCCCCGTCTGCTTGTAGTGGCCGGCCCCATACGGGAACTGTTCGTACTCCAGTCTGAATCCGAACTCGCCGGCCGCCTTTTCCATGACTTTGACGCCTGCCGGCACAATCTCGGGCCCAATCCCATCGCCCGGCACGGCGGCGATTCTATAGGTCTTCATATTTCTCCTCAAACGATGGACACAAACGGCACCCGCATTTGCGATCCGATCCGGCAGTTGCCACGCAGTCCGGCGGCCTCGGCAACATACCTGAAGGTTCTTGGCGCACGATCACTAACTACTTTCTTGCTGGAAGCGACGTTCCGCTGGGCCGGCATTGGCGGGCCGTCCGAAATCACGATCCTTCGTCATAAGCCATTTGTCGAATTCAAATCCATCTTCTCTCATGGAGAATTCGATAGAGTGCAGGCCAGGCTGTTCGATGTCGAGAAATATCTTGTATGGTTCGCCGCAGTGCTGTTGGGCCGTCCGTTGCTTCGATTCCCATCGCCAGGATTGCTTGCCTTCGCACCATTGTAGACGCTGTCCCGAATCCGGCCAGGTGCCGTTGACACCGACGTGCAGACCGTTATCCTCGCTGCCGGTCGAGTAAGCCCGGACCCAGACGTAGTAGCGACCGGTTGTGTTAAAATGCACCGGGTAGACAAGAATGGCCATCTTGCCGGCTTCATTGGAGAAATTCTGGCCTCGGATGAGCTTGTCCTTGTCACTCCGCCGTGTGTCGGGCAGAACCTCGACGTATGCGCCGTTGCTGGCAGTATCGGCATGGCTGTCATCGCCATCGGGGGTGATGCCGGGAGTCTGTGTCTTGCCTGTGATGTACCACCTGCGAACGTCATCGTGGATCTGAGCGGCGAAATGTTCGGCCTCGACGGCCACCATTCCACCGACTTCCTCGAACACTACGGCCTTGGCTCTGTCGAAAGCCGAGGGCTCTCCCGCCGCCTCGCGCCGGTCGCTCACGCCGGCACGTGCCTGGCCCGCCCCCTGAATCGACGACATGCCGGCTGGAACGAGGACTAAAGACGTCCACCGTCCCCGGGCATAGCCAAAGCCGTTACCTTCGGGCTTCTTCCCATTCGACGCCGAGTTGAACTCGACCTGAATCGTCGCGCCGTCGGTGAGCGGTACGCCCGACCAAGTGTGGGCGGCAGGTTGGTAGTCTTGGGCCGTCTGCGGATTGGTGAACTCGCCGATGAGCTTCCCGTCAACGACGAGCCTGTACGTGGATTCACCGTCGGTCTCGGTCATGGTATTGAGTGTGATGTCGTATCGCCCCGAAGGACCGCCGAAGGTCGTGGAAGCAGCGGCATACTTGTCTTTATAGCGGCTTGCATTCACTGCAAGGGCGTCGTGCTGGGCAACGACATAGCCGGGCACGAAGTCGCCTCCCTCAACGGTCCTGAAGTGCTCGGTGGCCCTGAGGATAACAGCCCCTTCCGGAGTGGGCGCTGCCGGCGTCGTCTCGGAAGCCAGCGTCAGTCTACCTTTGCCTCGAATCACCAGCAGCCAATCATTGTCATCGGGGGCGACCAGTTCGGTCTTCTCTTCAGTTGAGCCGCTGCCGAGCAGACCGTTGAGGCCCTCACCGGTGCGGGGATTGAACCAGCCGTAGGCGAATCTGCCCGAGCCGACATCGATCGTTACCTTGCCGCCGCGTTTGAGGTAGACCAGATAGACCTCGCCGGGTTTGCACAAGACGTAATCGTCCTGGCTGGTGGTCAGCTCGTCCTCACACTTCATGTCCCAGAACGGGATGTCGTACTTGGCGAAGAATTCGAGTGCGTATCGGCATTGGGTCCACATCTTCTTGCGGCTGCGGTAATCCTGGCAGGTCAGATCGCTGTGGGGGTGCTGATAGCCAAAGTACCACTCGACACCGGCGCCGCCTGCCATGATGTTGCCCCACAGAGCATTCTTGCGGGCGTCGTCGTGGGTTGGGTCTTCTTCGTCGGTGATCAGAGCGTGGCTGGCGTCACCCGGCTCATCGCAGGCGACCACCCAGGGCTTGCCCGCGGCCACGGAGCGATCAATGTAGTCACGGGTCCGCCCGTGGACCTGGCTGAAGTCGGGCTTGCTGGTTTGCAGAGAAAAGCCGGTCAATGCCGAAGCATCACCCAACAGGTCGTAGTGCGGATCTCCCATATTATGGATCACGATGTGATGCTGGTATGGGTCGTGTGTCCAGAAATAGTCGGCCCAGGCAACCTTCTGTTCGTGGGAAGCGTCGTTAATCTCCTCGCCGAGGTTCCAGTTCAGCGCCAGATGGTGGCTGAAGCGAGCGATCAATTCGCGGTAATAGAGCTTGCGTTGCGGCCCCAGATCACCGTTGTCCAGCAGCAGTTCATTCTCGGTTTCCAGCGTTTTGAAGTGCAGGTACATGCCGATCTCGTCGGCGTGCTCGAAGACGATTTCCCACTGGGCGAGCCGCGAAACGTCCATTCGCCATCGCTCGTCGTAGGTCGTGTAGGGAAAGACGTTTCGGTCGTCGCCGCCGATATTCATCGGGATGAATGAAAAGACGTTCATCCCTTCGGAGGCCAGGTAGTTGATTGCGCCGATGATCCCTTTGCCTTTGCCATTCTGCCAGGTGGGGTCGCCCGGTTTCCAGTCCTTGATGTGAGGCTCCCAGGTCTTGATCAAGTTGTCTTTGTGGCCATCGGCCTTGAAGTCGCCATCGAAGTCGGCGTAGGCCAGGAAGTTCTCCGGTGCATCCGCGCCACACTTGAGAAAGAACTCGCCGGTCTCGGCGAACTGGAGATGGTGCTTGCCGACGTAGCGCAGCATCCCCTTGCCACGGAAGTCACGCCCCGTCTTGTCGGTGGCCGTTATGGTGAATGAGCCGGAGGACCCATCAAGGGGCTCCCACGGCTTTCCCGCCTCGGTCTCTTCGCTGACGGCCACGTTCTGTCCCTGGCGAAAAGAGACCGTGTATTTCCAGAGGCCTTGTTCGTCCGGGGCGAAATGGACCCGCCATTTGTTGCCGGCGTCGGCCGAGGTGTTCGCCGCATTCCCGTCGGCGGCGAAATGCCCCGGAACCACGTAAGAACGCCCCGTCTTATCGTGGACGAACCTCACGTTTACCCGGTAGTACAGAAAGGGATTCGGATCGGCTGCTTCACTGGTTTTGGGCCCATCGAACGTCAGCGTGACCCTGTGCCATGTCTTCAACTCGCCGCCGATGTCCTCGGCCCACAGTTGCCGGCACAATAATCCCAACAACAGAACGCCACAAACGAAAACCGAGGTGCGAGCGGTCCCGAATCTCATATCTACTCCTTCCAGTTGCGACTTCGTCGACGGCCGTACGGAAGCCGCCGGTCCTACATGGTTTGTTGAGAATAGCCAAGGACTGAGGTTTAGGCAAGTATCACAACGGACCTTGCGCGTTTTGGGTAATGTCTCTGCACGTAATGGGGTTGTTCCGGTCGAGTCCCAGTAGTATTATGGGGCATAAGAAATAGGTGTGCCCTGTTGTAGACGAGCCTGGAGGTGTGTGATGCCGACCGGGGGACCGGAGGTAGGAGTCACATTGGTAGCGTTTGGGGCGGCTTGCGTGGCCGCAGGATGGACTCTTGTCGGCCGCCGGTGGCTCGGCCCAAGCTTGTCGCGATTCCGCGCCCCGACACTCTTTCAAGTGCCCGCTTTGACGGTCTCAAGCCCGCTTGCGCTGAAGTCGATGAAATCGGTGTTGTGGCGAATCGGTCCTCTCCGCGACAGTCAAGAGGTGGATATGGGCGCGACCGTGACGGTCTGCGTTGCACATACGACGAATCTCATTCTGACCGGCGGCTTGTCTGCCTGTCAGGTCGCATGTCATATCAATTGGCGTCATCAACGAGGCAAGTGTAGTTGCTGTTTGTGAAAGGTCAATCACCATGGGAAAGAAAGTGATGGGCGTGCTACTGTGTGCCGTCGCGGTCTCGGCCGTCGCGGCTCGGGCTGATTTGGTCCACCACTGGAGACTCGATGAGGACACAGCCATCGGAGCTACGGTGGCCGTTGACTCCATAGGAGGCAACGACGGCACGATCAAGGGCGCCACCAGCGTCGAGGGAGTCTATGGCAATGCCTTATACTTCAACGGCTCGGCCACGGTGGAGATCGCCAACTTCTCGACGGCCAACATCAAGAGCATGACGCTTGCATTCTGGATGAATCCGGACGCGGGCTACGTTGCAACAGGTGGCTGGAAAAGAGTCATCTCTGCCAATGACGGGTGGGAAGCGATCCTCAACGAAAATTCGGGCCTTATCGGCAACAACCTCTATCGAACGGGGGGGACCTATGCAGCAAGCACGGCGCCGCCTCCGGAAGGCGAGTGGACGCATGTCGCCATGACGGCCGACTTGGCCCCTCCTGGCACCGGCCGTCAGGAAATCTATGTCAACGGTACATTGGACAGTACGATGGACAATCAGGCCGTCAACGACTGGGCCGGCGGTACCTTCCTGCTGGGCTACCGGGCTTCCGGTGGAGGCGAGCACTATGAGGGGATGCTGGACGACGTCCGCATCTACGATACGGTCCTCTCAGAGGAAGAGGTTCAAGTGGCGATGGCTGGCGACGCAGCGTCGACTGAAATGGCGGATTCTCCCCTGCCGGCGGACGGAGCGACGGACGTGCCTCGCGACGTCGTGTTGAGCTGGACACCGGGACAGTTCGCTCGGACCCACGACGTGTACTTCGGGACTTCATTCCAGGACGTCAACGAGGCCAGCCAGGACAACCCGCTGGATGTGCTGGCCAGCCCGGATCAGGACGCCAATATGTACGATCCCGGCCGGCTGGACTTCAGCCAAACCTACTACTGGCGCGTCGATGAGGTCAACGCTCCGCCGGACGCCACGATCTTCAAGGGGCGGGTCTGGAGCTTCGAGACGGAGCCTGTCGCCTATCCGATCGTGGATGTTGTGGCTACGGCCTCGAGTTCGGGCACGCCCGATATGGGTCCTGAGAAAACGGTTGACGGTTCCGGGCTCAGCGACGACCTGCATTCGACGGCCGGAAGTGCCATGTGGCTCAGCAACACCGAGCCCGACGGTGCTTCGATCCAATACGCATTCGACAGGATCTACAAGCTGTATGAGATGTGGGTCTGGAATTCCAATCAATTCGTGGAGTCGATACCCGGTCTCGGTTTTGGGATCAAAGAAGTGATCGTAGAGTATTCGCTCGATGGGAACGACTGGACGGCGCTGGAGGGGGTCTCGGAATTTGCACAGGCACCGGGGACAGAAGGATACGCTCATAACACAACGGTTGATTTTGGCGGCGTCGCGGCGAAGTTCGTTCGGATCACGGCTCGGAGCAGTTGGGGTGGGCTTCCTCAAGCGGGGCTGAGCGAGGTCCGTTTCTTCTCGATCCCCGTCCAGGCACGCGAGCCCCAGCCTGCTTCCGGTGCGGTCGATGTGAATCCCGCAGTCGTGCTGACTTGGCGGGTCGGACGCGAAGCTGACACGCATCATGTCTTCATCAGCGACGATCAAGATGCCGTCATCAATGGGACGGCCCCGGTCGAAGTGGTTAGCGAAAACAGCTTCGACACCACGGGCCTTGATCTGCGATTGGAGAAGACCTATTACTGGAAGGTCGATGAAGCCAACGAGGCCGGGATACCCAGCCTCTGGCAAGGCGAGGTCTGGGAGTTTTCCACTCTGGCGTCCTTGGTGGTGGACGACTTTGAGAGCTACACGGATGATATTGAGGCCGGTGAGACGATCTGGCAGACCTGGATCGATGGGCTGGAGGACCCGCAAAAGGGCGGCTCGCAAGTGGGTTATGGCGAAGCGCCGTTTGCCGAACAGACCATCATCTACGGCGGCAGGCAGTCCATGCCCTTCACCTACGACAACACGGGCGCGGCATACTCCGAGGTAAGCCGGCCCATTGATGACCCCCGGGATTGGACCCGCGCCGGCGTGCAGACCCTGGTCCTGTACTTCTTCGGCGATACCAGCAACACGGGCGGGCAACCCTACGTCAAAATCAACGGCAGGAAGGTGCCTTTCGAGGATGATCCCGCAGCACTAAGTAAGCCTGAGTGGACCCAGTGGGGTGTCGAACTCGCCTCGACCGGCGCCAATTTGCAGAACGTCGCTGAATTCAGCATCGGCGTTGACGGCCCAGGCGCGGCAGGGATTTTCTACGTCGATGATATCGAGCTGCTCGGCTCCAGTATCCTGCCGCCAGCTATCACAGTCGCGGGGGTCGATAGCATTGAGGTCACAGGTGACGACGGTACAGTCCTGTCGATCAATGGGGTCGACGCCGGCAATCTGGTTCTGGGCACGACGACCGCGGACTTCGAGAAGTTTGCCGACCATCCGGCGGCAGACGCCGATGATTTCGATTTGGGCACATATGCCAGCCTGGATGACTC
>CBFDBY010000167.1:0-11556 GCA_965603165.1 uncultured Phycisphaerae bacterium | reverse complement strand
GCGGCAGGATGTTCTTGACCTCGTAGCGGGTGACTTTGACGCCCCACGGATCGGACGCCTTATCGACGGCTTCCACGATGACCGTGTTGATCTTCTCGCGCTCCTCGAACGTCTTGTCCAGGTCCAGCTTGCCCATGACGCTTCGCATCGTGGTCTGCGCGAGCTGGCTGGAGGCGAATCGATAGTTGTCGATCCCGTAGGAGGCCTTCTTGGCGTCCACGACCTGCATGTACAGAATGCCGTCGACCTCCACGGCGATATTGTCCTTCGTGATGCACTGCTGCGGCGGCACGTCGAGGGCCTGTTCCTTGAGCGTGTGCTTGTAGGCGACCCGGTCCACGAACGGCATGAGGATGTGGAAGCCCGCCTCGAGGGTCGTCGAGTACTTGCCAAGCCGCTCGATAATGTACGCCTGTTTCTGCGGCACGATGCGGACCGTCCGGACAAAGACGATGAACGCAAAGATGAGTACGCCGATCAGGATGATGGTCAGCGGGCTGATGATGGTTTGTGCTAACATGGGAGTTCTCCTCTCACTGCAAGTATTGTCTGCGATTGTTGGGTTCCAGTGACTCCATTGGGCACACAGGGTCCGTCCTATACGAGTTTCACCTTGAGCGTAAGATTATCCTTTTCCTCGATCTCGACGACGCTGCCTTCGGCGATTTCTTCATCCGCCGCGGCTTGCCAGGAGGCCCCGTGGAATTCCACCTTGCCGGGCAGCTTCGGCGTGATCGTCTCAGTGACCACCACACGCTGGCCGACGAAATCATTCAGGTTCTCATTCGGCTCCTGCCTCGAGCTGACGTATCCGCTGAACAGGCCTCTGAGCCAGCTCCGGGCCACCACCAGCGACAGGACCGAGCTCGCGATGAACAGGGCCAATTGCTCGTTCAGACTCAGCGCTCTGAACAGGCTCACCGTCGCGACGACCCACGCCCCGAACGCGAAGAACGCGATGATGAGGCCCGGGATCATCATCTCGGCAAACAGAAGCACCAGGCCGATGAGGAACCAAATCACTTCCGGTTGGGCGAAATCTCTCAGAAAGTCCATCGCATTTCCTTTCTATTCGACCACGACCGCCGTACCGTACACGAGAATCTCGGCGGCACTGTTCATAACCTCGGAAGTCGAGAAGCGAATCGCGACGATCGCATTGGCCCCCAGCTTCTTCGCCTCCTCCACCATCCGATCGATCGACTGCTCACGCGATTCGCCCATCAGCTTTGTGTAGTCGCTGATCTCCCCACCCACGATGTTGCGCAGGATCGCCAGGATGTCTCTCCCGATGTGCCGGGCCCGGATTGTATTGCCGCGGACCAAGCCAATATGTTTGACGACCTTCTTTCCCGGTATCGTATCCGTCGTTGACAGCAGCATGGCGTTATCTCCTGACGTCTTTGTAACGGTCTTTGGTCCAGAAGTATACCCTCTCCCGCAACACGGAGACAAACAATATCACCAGCCCGCCCAACAGGGCAAGCAGGCCGATCTTCATCAGGAGCCCGACGGTGGGATCCTGGATGACGCTCTCAATGAGCTTGAAGCCGCCGTAGACGAACAGGGCAATCGCGGCCACGGAGAACAGCACCCATCCGGTGCAGCGTTCGACCCGGTTGTAGACGTTGTTCCAGTATTGGTCCCAGATGCGGTCCTCCGGTTCGACGAAGGCCACGCAATCGGTCATCTGTTTGAGCTTGCGGAACTCTTTCAACTCCCGCGTACAGTCGGGACACGAGGCTAAGTGCTCCTCGAAGGTTCGTCGTTGCTCTTGGTTCAGCTCATCATCCAAATAAGCCATCATGAGATCTTTGTGATCCTGGCAGGTCATTGTGTCTGACCTCCTTCCTGGCGCCCCCACATACCAGTTTCCGCGCTGGGAGAACCGCTCTGATGGTCCAGTATTTCTTTCAGTCGTTGGCGAGCGTAGAACAGACGGCTTGTCACCGTCCCCTTGTTACAAAAAAGCACTTTGGACATCTCCTCATAGGACATATTCTGAAAATGCCGAAGGATAATTACTTCCCGATGCTTCTCATCGAGCCGGCTGATCGCGTTCCAGACCCGATCTTTGGCTTCATTTCTCTCGGCGATCATCCCGGGATCGAAGGAATCGGGCATCTGGGGCTCAGGACGGCCGGCATCCTCGTCGTCCAGCGAATCGGCCCGCCGGATTCGCCGCTTCCGCAAATGACTGAAGCACAGGTTCCGAAGGATCTGGTAAAACCAGGGGAAAAACTTGCCTTTGGAAACGAGCTGGTCGTAGTGCTTGTAGGCCCGATAAAAGGCCTCTTGCGAGAGCTCCAATGCATCCTCCTGGTTGCCGACCAGGCCCAGGGCAATGAAGTAGGCATCCTTCATGTGCCGCCGGGCGATGGCTTCAAAGGCCTCCCGCGGACTCCGGCGCGAGTCGCACAAGGCGATCATGTCTTCCTGGCATACACCGCTCAATTCCGTTTTCTCCTGAACTGGCCCGTCGTTCGGATCGGGCTGCGAATTCAGCTTCTGTCTCCAAAGACGCGCCATCAGGACTTTTCTTCAAAAAATCACTCTTCTCGGTGATCGGGAATCCGCGCGGCGTACGAACCGCCCGGACTACTCGGCCTTGATCGAAGAGACGAATTCGTCCACCTTCTTGATATTCTCGGCGGAGGCGATCAGGAACAGCTCATCGCCTTCGTGGATCACCTGCTCGCCGCGGGGGATATTGAACTGGCCCCGCTCCTCGGAATAGACGGCGATGAAGACGCACTGGGCGGGAAAGGCCTCCATCGAGGCGATCTCCCGGATGCTCTTGCCGGCGAGCCGGGCGCCTTTGGGCACGACGACCATGAAGATATTGGCCCGGCCTCCACCGATGGCGGTGATCGGCCGGATCCGCGGGTTCTCGATCTCCATCATCATCTGATTCACCATCAGGTCCGTCATACGGACGACCTTCGTCACGCCGGTGACCTTGTAGGCATCCTCGTAGTCCGGGTCCCGCATCCGCACGATGATCCGCGGCACCTCCAGGCTCCGCGCCAGGATCGCACTGGCCAGGTTGTCCGCATCGAACGGCGTGGCAATCACCATGATATCCGCCTTCTTGAGACCCGCCTCCTTCAGGACGTCGATGTCGGTGGCCCTGCCGCAAACGGCGACGACCCCAGTCTCGGCGTACAGCTTGTTGCAGATCTCCCGGTTCGTGTCGATCAATACGACGTCGTGTTTCTTCTGGAGCAGGCTGCGGACCACTCTGCCGCCCACCGTGCCGCCCCCGGCCACCACGATATACATCTTGTCTGCCTCCTGTGATTGCTGCAGAACTGGATTCTAGCTTATGATGTCGCATCCGAACCCGGCGACATGTCATTCCCGCGAAGGCGGGAATCCACCTGCGTCGCGACTTTTCTGGACCCCCGTCTGCGCGGGGGTGACAACTTGGTCTGTACACCCTTCATTGTGTTAGAGGCCCTTGCTATTTCCGGTTCGGATTTCGTGCTTCTTGCCCATCAGCGCCATACCCTCGGCGAGAACAACAGCAGCACCGGCAGGATCTCCAACCTGCCGGCCAACATGCCGATCATGTACGTGATCTTGACGACCGTGGGCAGTTCGATCATGCCTTGTACGGAGATGTACGACGGACCGATGTTGCTCACCGCCGAGAACATCCCGGACAGCGACCCGAGCGCCCCCTGGCCGGAGAACAGGGCCGTGATGCCGCCCCCGATCATCACCAGGGCGAGCCACGCAAAGAACAGACCGGCCGCTCGATGGATCTCGGCGTCCGGGACCATTCTGCGGTCTATCACGAGTCCTGTCGAGGCCCTGGGCGAGACTTTCGCCTTGAACAGCTCGTTGAGCATAAGCCGGTTGAGCATGGCGATCCGCAGGACCTTGAAGCCGCCGGAGGTCGAGCCGACGCAGCCGCCGATCACCATCATCACGAGAAAGAGCTGCCGGGACGTGGCCCCGAAGAACTCGCCCCCGATGTCCATTGTGGAAAAGCCGGTCGTCGTCAGCATGGCCATCACCTGGAATAGACTGTAGCGGAAGGCCCGCTCGATCTCTCCGAACGAAAGGGCGGTTTCCCGCGTGAAGACGCCGACCTTCCAGAGACAGTCGACCGCGACCACGGCGGTGAACAGCGCGATCAGACGCCACCAATAGCGAATCTCGATGTGATCCCAGAGGGCCTTGAAGTCGCCCGTCAGGATCCGGTAATGGACGAGGAAGTTGATCCCGCCGACCATCATCAGGAAGATCAGGGTGTATTCGATGAGCCGGTAGTTCGGGTGGCCGGTCTGCCGATAGAAGTCGATGCTCGCATCATGCGGCGAGAAGCCGCCGGTCGCGATCGTCGTCAGGCCGTGACAGATGGCATCGAACACCGGCATCTTCTCGAGGGCCAGAATCGCGACGGCCGCGATGGTGAAGCCGATGTAGATGCCCCAGATGATCTTGAGCGTGTTGAACAGGCCGGGGGCCGGCCGCGTCGCGGAGATCTTGCTGCTCTCGGCCCCGAAGATGTGGTGCGCGCTGCTGGCCCGGAACGTAACGATCAGGAAGAACGACAGGATGCCGAGCCCGCCGAACCACTGCATCAGGTTGCGCCAAAACAGGAGACTCCGTGGCATGCCGTCCAGGCCGGTGAAGATCGTGAAGCCGGTCGTCGTGAACCCGCTCATGGCCTCGAAGTACGCGTCGAGATAGCCGCAGCGCAGGATCATCATGAACGGCAGCGCCCCAAACGCCGAGCAGGCCACCCAGCCGACCACGCACAGCAGCATGGAGCTGATCGTATCGAGCGACTCCGAGCGAAAGACCCGCCTCAGCACGAGCCCCGTCAGGACCGACGCCGCACCGGGCACGATAAAGGCCGTCGCCGTGGCCCACCCGTCGCCGTAGCGACCCCAGTACACCAGCACCATTGCCAACGGCAATAGCAGAACGACGCCCAGGACCTCGAGCAGATGACCGATGTAGTGCAGAATGCAACTGAGTCGTTCGAACCGGTTCTTCATCCCTATGCAACATTCTCCGCCACGGCCAGGACCCGCCTTGCCAGCTCCACACACCGCCGGCAGATGCCCACATCAGGTGGCGCATCAGGCAGTACGGAGTCCAGAGGGTATTTGGAACTGACGTAGATGGAGTCCAACAGCTCGCAGTCCTCCTCTGTCAGACCCGTCTGGAGCCCGACTGCCGCCACATCGCGGCTTAGGTCACGAATACTGTGCGTTCGCCTCATGGACATGTTCCGTTGCACCCGTATCGCCTTAAGGGCTTTTTCGACGGTCTGTTGTGCGTTCTGCAAGCAGGGATTCAGCAAGCCCGCCTGCAGCGCCATGTCGGCGACCTGCAAATTCTCTCTCGCGTATCGCAGCCAGGCCTTGGCCTCATCGCTCATAGACGACCTGCCCCCTTTCGATCTCTGCCAGAAATGAGCCTTCGGCCGCGCTCGGCCGGACCGGAATCACGTCGATGGGAATCTGGTCCGCGATCCGCCTCAACAGACGCCGATACTTCAGCGCCAGGGGCAGGTAAGGCTCGTCGCTGTCTTGAAAGATCGCCACGTCCAGGTCGTTGGGGGCCGCGCTCGTTAGAAAGGAGCCGAAGATGACCACCTTGCGGACCTCCCTCTCCCGGCTCAGGCAATCAGCCAGGTCTTGCATGATCTGCTCTTTCTGTTCCGGCGTTGCGACCATATTTCAGCCCTCTGTGGCGGGCCATTATACCGGCCCCCGACAGACATGTCATCCACCGATCCCACGCAGGCAAATCAGAAGACGAGTCCCGCGATTGTGCGACCATCGGCAAAATGAGCAGTCCGACCCAACTCGACCACTTCCTGTGGCAATGTTGTACTCGCTCCATGACAGTCTCCACGTCTTCTCCTGCCCGCGCACAGAATCACAATAGTTCGCGCGGAGACGCAGAGAAGAGCAGGACAACCACGAATGACACCGATGGTACGAATATTCGTCTGATTTCCTGTTCCTACTGCACTCAGCGCCTCTGCGTCTCCGCGCGCGATCAATTCCTTTCAGTTCCCGCCGGTGGTCTCGACGCCGTTGGGGCCGGAGGGAGCCGGCAGAATCGGGCTCCCGCCATCCATAGCGGCACTGACCTTAAGGGAGCCGGGGCGGAGGTCCCGGACGAGGCTGGGCGGGCTCGCGCTGCGTTCCACCGCCATCTCGCGCAGGTTCTCGCCGTCGCGGTAGACGATAGCGCCCCGGCGGATCTCGTGAATGACGAAATGCCCCAACTGAGCCCCTTCCTTCACCCATCGCTCGCTGCCCTCTGGGGAACCGACCTCGGCAATCAACGCCATCGATCTGCCCGGCTGGTTCGGATAATAGCTCGTCCCATGCAACCTGAACTTCACCGAAGGAGCCGCAGGCCGAATTGGCGGTGCAGACGGTGCCGAGCTTGCTGTCAGCACTGTGGCCGATGCCTTGTCGGGGCCTTCCGGTGGGTCCAAATAGGCGGCAAAAGCCTCGGCCTGGAGAACAACTGGCGCACTCTCGGAGAGAGGGTCGGCCGCGCGGTCGTTCGTCTCTCTGAACGTCTCGACAGCAGTGGGAGAATCTTGAATTCTCTGGATCTCTGGACCCAACTCGGTCCACGGGCGGACTGATAGCCCGAACATGGCGCATGCAAGAGCCAAGACGACGACGCCCGAGATTTGCAGCATCCTTGCCATCCGTCCTTGAACAATCCCTTGCCGCCCAATGGCCTGGTGTTTGATATTCTCTCAGTCTATGTGTAAACAGGCAGCTATTTGCCGGTTCTGTCCTCAAGCCAGTGGCTGGTCAATATGGCCAGATCACGGAGGTCAACTTTGCAGTCCCCGTTGATGTCGCCCGCAATGATGGTCTCGCAGACCGGTTCGCCGAAATAGGATTTGCTCGCCTCGGCGGTCCCGCCGTACGCGCCCATGTTGACCCGACCGCCATT
Source organism: uncultured Phycisphaerae bacterium (assembly GCA_965603165.1). Taxonomy (GTDB): domain Bacteria; phylum Planctomycetota; class Phycisphaerae; order Sedimentisphaerales; family Anaerobacaceae; genus PLanc-01. The sequence continues at coordinate 4,608 of CBFDBY010000167.1, read as the reverse complement.
TGGGAAGGGCTCCAGCCCGATAGGACTATTTGGATCGCCCGCATCGATGCAGTGGCTCGTCACATCGTCCTGGACCCAGGTCATACTGGCGGGGTCCAAGCGGCCGGTCTGGGACTTCAGGTGATGGTCGCTGTCGTCGGGGTCGGCGAAAAGGGGGTCAACATCGATATTCCCCTCACCCGGCCAGCCACTCTGGATGTCGCTGTATGTGACGTTCATCTGTACGTGTTCACCAATACCAATCTCCTCGCCGCCATCCCAAAGGATCGTGTTTGTGATGGTCGCTGACGGCGCAGGTGCTGCTGCGAAGAGCAGCTCCAAGCACGCGATAGCGTTCCCAGTCTGGGCCATGTTGCCGAAGAGCGTGCAGGAGGCCATGTCAAAACCGTTTTCGCATTTGAAATAGACAGCGCCGCCTGCCCCAGCGGCCGCGTTGCGGATAAAACGACAGTTTGCGATGTTCGGTGGTTCTTTAGAGAGGGCGATATATACGGCGCCACCGCTCCTGGCGGAGTTCTCGATGAACGTGCAGTCCTCTACTGTACATGGCGCATTACCACTAATGTATATCGCACCACCATTTGTGCTCGCGTAGTTCTCTTCAAGCATGCACCGCCTGATGATAAACTCGCATGGCTCGGACGTACCGATTCGGGACGACTTCGTGACGATAGCACCTCCCGTTATGGCTGCATTCCGTCGAATCTCGCAGTTGACCAGTTCAGGGCTTGCACCTACAACACGAATTGCTCCGGCGCTGTCAGAAGAGTTGCCAGTGAATGTGCAATTCCTTATAGAAGGGCAGCAGGGCGCACCATCAATCGACGAGAATAGCGACAGTCCCCCGCCCGCAAACGGCAGGAGTCCCGTCGCCTGTCCGGAAGTGATGGTGAATCCGTCAAGTATGGCAGAGCGGGAGCAGGCTCCGCCCGTTACGACGGTGTAGCTGTTCTCGGCACGCGTCGGCTCCGTCAGCAGGTCGCATGGATCGAGCACGGGAGCATCATCGCCCGCCAGGTCGCCGCTGAGGATAGTCTCATACAGGGCGATGTCCCTGGCATTCGGGTCGGTCGCACCCACCCCGGCAAAACCTCCCTTGATCGCCACGTCATCGATCAGGTAGAAGGTCGCTGTCTGATCGCCCGTGCCCTCGGGACACGCCGAACTCGTGTCGGGCCTGTAGACACCCAGGGCGACGCGGATTTCGACGGGCGCCTCCGAATCGTTCGCATCCGCTAAGGCGTCCTGCAGAAATCGGTATGCGTTGGCCCAGCAGGAACCGTCGTTCCTGCCACTGGCGGCGACATCCACGTAGACTACCTGCTGGTGGCTGACCTCCGTCGCGCGTAAGGGCACCGCACCTGCCACGACAAGGAGCGCAAGCAGGACACACACGCATGCTATACGAAATTCCCCTGACCGAAACGTATCTGGTTTTTCTCGCCGTGCCATAGCACCTCCTACATCCACCTCTCCCATCCAGTTGAATAACGCATGGCCTCGCAACATGCGCTCGGACACGCCGACAGACCACAAACCGGGGCAGAATCCTATCTCACCGTCCGCGCATCCCAAACCGCCATCCCAAAGCCGATATGCCGGTTCGAGTATCAACAGTGCCCTGCCTCGCTGTACAAGGCACCTCGGCTGTCCCTATATCCTAAACCGTACTATACACCCACATAAACAGAAAGGCAAGCAAATTTTCACTGATTTTTGGTGCCGCGCGACCCTTGGCGATGCTTCGGTATCCCTGTAGCGGAGCGACATGATCCTACCGGTGCCCCCGGGCGCCTCTGCCGTTCAGAAGAGGAATCCGAGCCTCTAATTGCGGTGACGGCGAGAAGTCGCATATCAGCTCCTCAATGGCGCCGTGGTAGGGAAAGGGGTCAGGCTTTGGATTTAGGGGTCCCCAACCTTTTCCACAGCCTTGTTCTTCGGTTGTCTTTCCTGGTCTCAGCGGTCACCGCCTTGCTGATGCTGTAAATATTGCCCATGGCCATATGCTCGCTGAGCCAACGATTACTTACGCCACATTGCAGCTTGATCCAGCTTGCCAACACCACCTTCCACGGTGCCAGCTTACGGTCGCGGGTCAAGTCCCTTTCGGTCTTGCGGAGGGAAAGGGGTCAGGCTTTGGATTTAGGGGTCCCCAACCTTTTCCACAGCCTTGTTCTTCGGTTGTCTTTCCTGGTCTCAGCGGTCACCGCCTTGCTGATGCTGTAAATATTGCCCATGGCCATATGCTCGCTGAGCCAACGATTACTTACGCCACATTGCAGCTTGATCCAGCTTGCCAACACCACCTTCCACGGTGCCAGCTTACGGTCGCGGGTCAAGTCCCTTTCGGTCTTGCCAAGACGCGACAAACCTCGCCGCAGGCATAAATCGCCCTGTTCCTCGGCAAAGCCACGCGGTTCGTTCGGCCGAGTAGTGACATGTTGTCCCTTCGCCACCTCCTTTACCAGCGTACTCTTGCCTTCCCGCGTGCCAATATACCATCCCCGACACAGTTGCCTGTACAGCTCGGAGCGTCTTTTCGCATCGGCCTCTGCCGCGAAAGCCAGATACCGATGATAACAACGCATGCCCGCAAGCGTCGGCTTGAGTTCTCCGGCGAGAGCCAACCATTCCGTGTTATCAAGGCACGAGGCCCGGTTCCTCGTGAAGTACTTCGGAAAGCTGCTCAGGCGATAGTCTCGCAATCGCTCGAGCGTCTCCATTCCCGCCCGAACCGGATTCAGATGGATGTAATTGACCACGCGCAGCAACGATTCCCCGCGCTCGATGAGCAAGGCCTGGTAGCGTCCTTGAAACACATGGCCGCGATCGCGCACGATTCGATTGAAGCGGTTGGCGAACGTGCTCTGCAGCCACTGCATGCCGACCGCCAGGTTCGCCTGGCGGGTTTCCACGGCCAGGTGATAGTGGTTCGACATGAGAACGTACGCATGCAAGCGCCAACCGTAACGGGAACAGGTCTCAAAGAGGGTCTTTTCGAACGACGCGCCGGCGTTCTCCACTGCGAACAGATCGTTGCGGTAGTTCCCACGATTCAGAACGTGGTAGACCGCTCCGGCATATTCAATTCTCGGCTTACGCGGCATGATTACAGATTGCGCCATCCGCTATCACGTGTCAACCCCTAAATCCAAAGCCTGACCCCTTTGCCTCTGAATGGACATGGTATATTTCCTCCCACATAAGTCAAAGATTAAGTGTGCGGAACGCCTGAATACAATCTGTATCCGAGGGCATAGATGCGCCCATCGCGACGAGCTACCCTCTGATGCTGATCGCCTTCACCGTTGTTCTGTCTACTTCTTCTTCTGGGTCGGGTCCGGTTGTCTGGGCTTCTCGAGGTCTTGCTTGCGGTATTTCAAGCTTCTCTCTATATCCGCGCGTTGCTTCTCCGTGACATGCGGGGATTTTGCCAGGGTCTCCATGATTCTGATTCCTACCTCGGGCCGCCGGTAGACGTTGGCATAGCGGTGGATCACCGCAATGACGCTTGGCGCTTGTTCTGTCTGGGCTAATGCCAGCAGGACGCCATCCGGGTCGAGATTCTCGGCGCGCAACACAGCCAAATCGGTCCTGCTAATGTAGTACAGAATCGCCACCGCACGATCGCGCTGACCAGGGTGCCCATCCCCCTTGACAACCTTGAGCGCCAGGTCATAACCGCTGTGGTCGCCCAATTCCGCCAGGACCTCCGCGGCCGCAAGGGCATCATCCAGTTGTAGAATCCTCTGGCGTTTGGCGTCCCGCTTTTGCCTGTCATTTAAGTCCGTCGCCTCGTCAATCGCAGCGACGCTCTTGACAGGTGTCAAATCGGCCAAGTCTCTCCGCATGCGGACAAGGCCCCCCTTATCACCGGATATGCCCAGGAGCGTGGCCGCATAACAGCGGACCGTTTGATGGGGGTCATCCAACGCCTGCCGGAACATCGGCATAGCTTCCTTACCCATTCGCGCGCCCAGCAGCCCAATGGCGTTCCAGCGAGCACTCGCCCACTTGGGATCTGCCGCCGCCGCCTTGATCGATTCAAGGTTGGCCGGGTCGTATCCCTTCTCGCGCAGACGAAGCTCATAGAACCGGATCTTAGCTGGTGCTAACATAATGTTCGTCAGTTCGCCCTCCCTCGCTGCCGCCGCCGTCGATCTCAGCGCGTCAGAATACAAACAACTCACGGCGACACACATCATTGCATAGCGAATATACCTTCTCATGTCGACAACCTCCCAATAGCCTGTATCTTCATTGTCAACCAAACTGCCATACTATCACTTGGCAGTCATCTTTACAACCCTTGACACGCAGCGCATGTTGGCCATCCCTCGCTCTGTGCATGACTGCAGATGTCGGCGGCGCGTCCGTTAAAGCATGCTCTCGCCGCGTCGATCGCCTCGTACTCTGCTCCGGGAGCCCGGGTAGCCTCGTCGGCAATGCCCACGGCATTCTCGACCGCGGCATCAATGGCGGACTCGGCAAGGGAAAGGGTCAGGCAAGGGAAAGGGTCAGCCCTCAAAATAGAAATTAAGGCTTGCTTGAGACGTGGGGTGGTGGTAGGATGCGTCGATGGCCAGGCCGCAACGGATCGAGTATGAA
>CBFDBY010000166.1:0-11565 GCA_965603165.1 uncultured Phycisphaerae bacterium | reverse complement strand
TGGAGTGCAAGCGCGGGGGAACGATACATCGTGTGTCTGCGCCGCCGCGCGAAAGGAGATCGTCATGGGGTCACAGCGAAAGCGCCTCACCTGATTAGATCCGTAATCCACCGGCTTTGCCGGTCAGAATTCAAAGGGCTCTGCCGTTTCGAGCGTTCTTTGTAAGATAGTTCTCCTTGAGGAAGGCCCCGAAGGGCAGAAGAGAACTATCATGAAAGATTGGCAAAATCAGGCCCACGTGAAGTGGGAGTGTAAGTACCATGTGGTCATCGTGCCAAAGTATCGCAGGAAAGTCATGTATGGAAAGCTCCGCCATCAGATCGGCGAGGTGTTTCGTCGGTTGTGTCGTCAAGAGGCAATCGAGTTGCTTCAGGGGCGTGCGATGGCGGATCACGTTCACATGCTGCTCAGTGTGCTGCCACGGTACAGTATCGCGATGACGGTCGGGTACCTCAAAGGCAAGAGTGCGATTCGCATTCACTGCGATTACTCGAAGGTTCGTGGGACGCTGTTTGGGCGCAGTTTCTGGTCCCGCGGGTATTGGGTGAGCACCGTGGGTTTTGATGAGGAGAGTATTCGGCGTTACATCGCAGAGCAAGAAGAGCAGGAGAAACGCCATGAGCAGGGCCGTCTGATGTTTGACCAACGTAACGGCCCCTTTTAGCGACCTTCCTCATACCACCGGCTCTGCCGGTGGTCTTGATTGCCAATCACTATTTGGGCAACAGCCCGTTAAGACGCGACCCCAATTTAGGACATGCTGATCCTGCTTCGGCTCGGTTATATGGCTTCGTTGATCATGTCGATCTGCTTGAACCCGCAGAAACGTTCGAAGTCCTTCGTGAGGTCGCCGTAGCAGGTGACGCGGTGGATTCCGTCGGACCAGTTCTTCCAGAGCCGCTCGGCGCTGCCATCGACCGCGACGGTGATTTTGCTGCGACAGCCCCGGTCCGTCTCGGGCGTATCGACGATGCGGCCGGTGAAGTAGAGCAGTCTCGATGTGTCCGGCAGCACGGCTTGTGTCACCTTCTCGCCGATGCGCATCATGACCTGCGGAACGGCGCCCTCGCGGCGCTCCATCACGCTTCGCAGCTTGTAAGGGGCGGCCGGCCCGGACGGGCCGTCCATCTTCGGCGTGCCGAGGCAGTGAATCATGATCGCGCTGTTGGTCGAATAGTCGAAGCCCGGGTTGCACACGAAGCCGGGCCGGCCGGAGAGCCCCTGGAACAGGATGTGCGTCATCGCGCAGGGCAGGTCCGATTGACAAATGCCGCCGAGCCCCATGTTGTTCAGCTTGGCGAAGCCGATACAAGGGTAGGCATGAGCGCGGCACAGCGGCTCCCACATGCTGCCGTAGCAGTCAGCGGTCATCACGGTCGCCTCTTCCTCGTCCAGCAGCCGCTCAAAGGCCAGTGCAAGCCGGCAGGACTTGACGATCTCCGTTCGCGACGGCTCCACGACCTCTACGGCCCCGTCGATCCAGGACCTGGCTTCCGCCTCCGCGTCGCGGTTGCTGACTGCATTGTACAGGTTGAGCACTCGTTGCAGTTCAACCGCTTTGATCTCGGTCCCGAATGCCTGGCGGATCTGTTCCGCGTACTCGCCCGGCGAGTGCGTGCTGAGGTTCAGGATCTTCGCGGTCCTGAGATGGTGAATTGCCCGGAACGGTCGTATCGCCGCGGCTAATTGGCGGCGGTCACTGGTCAGCAGGCATTCCAGGTTTCTGCCCTCTTTGCGCTTGTACAGGCCAGTGAGGGTGTGCCATTCGTGCCCGGAATAGGGGGCGGAGAAGACCATCGTAGGGTGGCCGAGCCGCAGGAGTTCCTGGAGAATCGGCATGGTCCAGAGGCTCAAGTGGATGGCCAGGATGCCGTCCACGTCCTTCAGGTCCTCCTTCCATTTGCCGAGTTGATCCACGGAACTGACCATCTCGTCCACCACAAACTCCACGTCGGCCAACTCGTCCTTCATCTTGGCAAACTCGGCTTCGTAGAGCTGCACCTCTTTCCGCAAGTCGAGGTCGGGATTGGGGTAATGGCTCCTCGGGACGCCCAAGTAGACCTTAGCGACCTTGACCTTTGACTTCCTGCACCCGGGGCTTACGAGCTTGCTATTTGTTGTCCCTGCGCCGAGCGCGAAAACGGGTCGCACGCCGAGATACGCAGCGCCTCCTGCGGCGGCAAGCTGCAGGAGCTCTCTTCTGTTCATGGACGAGTGCATCATACTATCCTTTCTCTTCGTGGGGTGGAGGTGACCGTCAATCCGGAATTCGCGATCTCACGGTTCATGATCCTCATCGTATCAAATCGCCCACCCCGCACAAGCCCGGCCGCGTAATTGTCTCCGACCAACCGTTCTGGCTGCAGAGGACGCCGGCCTCGCTCTTCCGCGTGCTACTCGCTTGCCGGTCGAAATGCCCTTTTCAGTCCTCCTGGATAGCCCGGGGGCCCGCCTCGATGCGGCTGCGAAGTCGATCGGCCCGCTCCGGGTCCAACTTCTTGAGTGCCTCGTGTTCCGCGAGCGCTGATGCCCTATCGCCAATGGACAAGTACTCGATGCCCAGGTTGTTGTGGATCGTCGGATTGTCGGGGTCTATCAGCAGGGCCTTCTTGAGGGTCTCTACCGCTCTGTCGTGCTGCCCCATATTGCCAAGCGTGACGGCGAGGTTGATGTAAGCCCAACTATCGTTAGGGTCAAGACGGATGGCCTTCTCCAGCACTTCCACCGCTTCCGGGTAGCGCTCCAGGTCGGTGAGCGCGGCTCCGAGAAAGATATATGCGGGGCCGTAGTCGGGCTTGAGCCTGATGGCGCATCCAAACATCTCTACGGCTTTTTCAGGGCGATAATAATATTGGTTATAGATCGATCCGATGGACGTGTAGGTGCTCGCATTATTCGGATCGATTTCAATCAACTCTGCGAATGTCTGCTCGGCCTCTTCTTCACGATTCGCAGCCATGTATGTTCTACCAAGTTCTACGTAGGCCGCTCTATCGTCCGGATAGAGTCGAAGCAGTTTCTTGAACGTCTGTTCGGCATCGTCGTAGCGTTCCCATTGCACATACGTCCGTCCGAGTTCGATGTACGCGCCTTTGTTATTGGGACGGAGGCGTATCGATTTCTGGATCGCTTCTTCGGACTTGCCGTAGAGTTTGAGTCCTCGATAGGCCTGGCCGATGCCGCGATAGAGATGCGCCTCATTCGGCCGGCGGCTTATGGCCTGTTCGTAGGCCTCTAACGCTTCCGTGTAACGGCCGCGTATCAGGCAGGCTTGCCCAAGGTTCCCATAGGCCGGCGCGTAGTCCGGATCGTTTCGTATGGCTTGCCTGTAGGCTTCTATCGCCTTGTCATGACGTCTGAGCTTGTGCAACTCGGCACCGAGGTTGTTGTATGCCCCAGCCAAGTTCGGATTGACACTGCCTGCCAGCCCGGGGTCAATTCGTATGGCTTGTTCGAACGCTTCGATGGCGTCGCCGAATCGTTCCGAGCTCAAGTAAGCCGTTCCAAGGTTCTCGTAGGCCTCCGCATAATCGGGTTTGAGCTCTATGGCTTGCTTGAAGGCGGCCACTCCCTCGTCAGGCCTGCCGGAATTGGCGCAGGCCGCCCCGAGGTTGTGGTATGCCTCGGCATAGTCCGGCTTAAGCCGGATCGCCTGTTGCAGCGCGTCGATTGCTTCATCATAGCGTTTGAGCTCCGCATAGAGGGTTCCTAAGCCATAATGAGCCCTCGCGTAATTGGGTTCTGCCTCTATCGCTTCGTTGAATGCCTCTATGGCCGGCTCGTACTCAGAGCGTATGGCGTACAGTTCGGCCCGGTCGCAGTGTTCTTTGGCCTGGACCTCCCTCACATTCGCGAAGTTCTCCGCTGCGTAATATCGCTCCCCCTGGCAACCAGCTATTAGAAGCGCCAATACAGCGAGCCAACTCCCTAACACTACCCCCAGACTCCGGTGGGTCTTGATCTCCATACTTCACTCCTTTTTAAGACCGTATGTACCCACTACTGTCGCGCCGATGCAGGTCTGGAACGACTGTCGGTGCCCGCTATGCTTTCCCGACTTTCTCCGGGCCTCCAACGCTGTCACCTTCGGCGTTCCGTGCGGCATTGTACCAGCAGCGCGGTCGTCAGGCAAGTGGAAAGGCTTGTGTTTGGGACCGATTCTGTTGACTATCTCCGCCTGAGCTGATAGGCTGGTGGTAGCTTTTTCGTCTGTCTGGAGGGCTGACGAAGGGTTCCGGAGGCAGTTCCGACAATGATGGCACTCGCGCAATCTGAGAGGAATCGACGGATTGAGGCCGCCGCTCTAATAGCGGAGGCGGTCTCACAAGGAGAGGATGCCGCAGGAGAACAGGAACAACAGCAAGATGGCGCCGGAAATGAGCAGCGTTACAATCGCACAGAGTTTGCAGTCGTCGCAGAAGAGGCCCGCTATGCTGAACCCCAGGGCCAGAGGCGGACATAACAATAGCACGGGCCCTGCAAGGGCCCCGATGGGGTTGCCTCAGCCGGGGCGCAAAATCATCAGCATCGCGACCGTGCCGCCGAACACGGCCAGGATGGTCGCAGCGATTTTGCCGTAACGCATCAACAGTCCTCTCAAGTCACAAGAGCTTGATTAAGGATAACATGATTGTACCATCTGAGGCCGGGATAGGGAAGGCGATTCCGGCACTCCGGCCGCAAATGGAGCCGGCGGGGTGCTGCGTTCACCTGAGATGGCGCGTGTAGCCGACGCGGCGGGTCACGCCGATCTTGTCGAAATAGTCGAGCAGCGGGATCGCGTATTTTCTCGTCGTGTCGAGGACGTACTTGAACTTGACGCTTTCCAGGCCGCCGTTCTCGCGAATATGCGAGACGAGTCGCTCGCGGGCGGTGGCGACCGCATCGGCGTGAAAGAGCAGGTCCTGATCGACGCGGACGAGCCGCTGTTGTTCGATCAGAATTCGCAAAGCCCTCTGGACCTGCGCCGGCGCGGCGCGCAACCCACGGGCCAGCTCATCGGGGCCGGGCGGATGGAACAACTGACTCTTGAACGCGGATTCCACGTCGTGCAGCAGTTTCGCCTCGGCGTCGTTGAACTGCTCGCGATGCTCCGGCAGGGCCAGGCAGCCTTTCCTTTCGACGAGCTTGCCGTCGGAACGCATTCGGTCGATCAGGGCATCGAACAGGTCCTTGCGAATCGCCGAGTCATTCAAGAGTTGTTCGCGGCCGACGCCGGGGCTCTCCGGCCGTCGACGGTGGAAGTCGCGGACGGCGCCGAGCAATCGCTGTTGCAGCCGCTGCGCGGTGTCAACGTGAACGTACGATTTTCCGCTGATGGGTAGGATGCGACCTTCAGCGGTCATTTCCGCCAGCAGGGGGGCGAGCTCTTTCGGCGGGATCTTGCTGCGGAGCGAAAGCGGCCTGTCATCGGCGGCGAAAGATTCAGCACAGCGCACACAATACTCGACGAAGTCCTTCGGTGTCCCGACGGCCTTGGCGCGGTCGGCGATATCCGCGAGGACTTCGGGGTGGGTGCGCTTCAGGCGCTTGTCGATAGCCTCGACGATCCTGCCGCCGCCGAGCGTGCGCACGGGAGACAGCGAGCGCAGGATGAAATGGTCGCGCGGGCCCGCGACAATCGGATCATTCAGGTAGACCTGAATGAGGCACTGCTGGCCCGGCTTGAGACTTACTTCCTGAAACAGGTAAACGGCGGCCGTCGCTTCGGAGGTGCCGGTGTGGAACTTCACGCGGGCCCCGTTCTTCAGGCCGCCCTTTTCCAGATCGAGCAGCTTCAGCTCGCACAGGTACCACTGGTGCGGGGCGAAGTAATCGGCGACGGTGACGACGTTCCCCCGCCCGATGGCCTTCTGTTCCCACTGCGGGATATTCAGAGCGGCACACTGCCCGGCCATGGCCCGCGCACTCTCGCGGCCGTAGACTTGAACCGAGCGGACGCGCCCCTTCGTCCCCTGCGGCAGCAGCACGACCTCATCGCCCACGTCCACGGAGCCGGAAGTCGGGATCCCGGCGACGATGGTCCCGTAGCCTTTGGCGGAGAACGCCCGCTCCACGGGCGCGCGGAAGACGCCGTCCGCTTTCTTCGGCGTAATGGCCGCGATCAGTTCCTTCAGGGCGTCGTAGAACTCTTCAAATCCCTGGCCGGTAATGCTGGAGACGGGCAGGATCGGGCAGTCCTGGAGAAACGTGCCGGTGACGAAGCTTCGCACTTCCTGCGCGGCGGTCTGGGCGCGTTCCGGCGTGACGACGTCGATCTTCGTCAGGGCCACGAGGCCGTGCCGCACGCCGAGCAGCGTGAGAATGTCCAGATGCTCGCGGGTCTGCGGCATCACGCCGTCGTCGGCTGCCACGACGAGGATGCCCCCGTCGATGCCGCTGGCGCCGGCGACCATGGTCTTGATGAAGTTCTCATGGCCCGGGACGTCGACGATGCCGACCTCGGTCCCGGACAGCACGCACGGGGCGAAGCCCAGCTCGATCGACATGCCGCGTTCCTTCTCGATCTTGAGCCGGTCCGTCTCGCAGCCGGTCAGGAGCTTGATCAGGGCCGTCTTGCCGTGGTCGATGTGACCGGCGGTGCCGAGCGTGATATTTCGCTGTTGGACGTCCATAGGACGAATGGGACCTCTCTTGTGCCTTCTTCCGGACGCTATTCATTCGTCGCGAGGGCGGCCGCGACGGCTTCGACGATGATTGCATCGTCGCCGTCCTGCAAAGTGCGCGGATCGATCAGGACCCGATCGTTCTGGATTCGGGCGAAGACCGGCGTCTCATGGAGCCGGAGGTGTCTGGCCAGGGAATCCGCGCTCATCGCAGCCGGCGCGATCGCCACGAGCGTCGTCGCCAGGTTTTGCGTGGGCAACGACCCGCTGCCCATCTGCGAGAAGCCGCTTTCGGTAGTCACTTTCGCACCGCTGCTTCTGTCTCGTATCTCCGCCGCCAGCTTCTCGGCGCGCCTGCGGATTTCTTCGGCGCTGCGCCGCAGCATTTGCAGCGTGGGCACTTCGCGGAGCGCAACGCTCTCGTCGAGGAACAGCTTCAGTGTCGCTTCGAGGGTCGCGAGTGTGAGCTTGCCCACGCGCACGATCCTCGCGAACTGATTCTTTCGCACCGCGTCGATTAGCGTCTTTCGGCCGAGGATGATGCCGCCTTGCGAAGCGCCGATCAGCTTGTCGGCGCTCGATGTCACGATGTCGGCGCCCTGGTGGATGGAGTCGGGCAGCGTCGGCTCGGGCTCGAATCCGAACTGGGAGAAATCGACCAGCGCGCCGGCCCCCACGTCGTCGATCATCACAAGGTGATGCTTCTGCGCGATCTCCACGAGCGCGTCGAGCGGCACCTCGGAGGAAAAGCCCTCGATCTTATAGTTACTCGGGTGCACGCGAAGGATGGCCGTGGTGTTCTCCGTGATCGCGTTTTCGTAGTCCCGCGCATGAGTCTTGTTGGTCGTGCCGACCTCGACCAGCCTGGCGCCGCTGAAGGCCATGACATCCGGCAGGCGGAACGAGCCACCGATCTCGACGAGCTGGCCCCGCGAGACGATCACCTCTTTGCCCTTGGCCACGGTGTTGAGCACGATGGCGGTTGCGGCGGCATTGTTGTTCACGACGGTGGCCGCCTCGGCGCCGGTCAACTGCTGCAGGAGCCACTCGATGCGCTCGTCGCGGCGGGAGCGTTTGCCGGTGGCCCGGTCCACCTGGAGCAGCGAGTAGCCCCGGAGCGTCGCCTGGATTTGCTCGAGCGCCTTGGCGGGCAGCACGGCGCGGCCGAGGCCGGTGTGCAGAATGATGCCGGCGGCGTTGACGGCCCGGCGGTAGTGCGGCTTGATCACGGCGTCGAGCCGCTGTTTTGCCCCTTTCATGATGCGCTCGCGAATCGTCTCTTCCTCGATCTCGGCCGGGGGCTCGGCCAGAAGATGCTGCCGGACCTCCTCGGCCGCCGCGCGGATCGAGTCGGCGACCAGCCCACGCCCGTATTCGGCCGCGAGCGGCTCCAGCTCCGGGGCCCTCAGAAGCGCATCCACCGAAGGAACCTTGCGCATGAGTTGCTGCGTCTGTGTGTCCATAGGCTACTCGAATCTCTCTGGTGCGTCCTGTGTCACGAGCCGAGCCTTCCTGTCTTCTTCCACGCCGCCGGAAAGCCGACAAGACCATTGTACGCGCCGGGCGCGAACAGACAAGTCGATTTCACCTCGACGCGCACAACGAGTGCGGCCGGTATACGGCGGTGGGTTCGGGTTTGCCCTGGGCCGGTGTCATTCCGACCGGAGGCCGAAGGCCGCAGTGGAGGAATCTGGCCGCGCAGCGGAGGTACGCCGTGTTCGCGACCAGATGTCTCGACTGCGCTTCGCTGCGCTCGACATGACAGGCAGTGGCCGCGGACGCAGCTTTTCTTGACCGGCGCAGGCCCTGCCACCGTATCCTGACCGCACGCCGCGCAACGGCACAGCGTGAGACCGTGGGCGGGCCGACGAGCCTCGAATGCGAGAGACGGCTACACAGGCGTGGCTGCCTCCAGTTCCACGGCCGAGACGGAAGCCGCCGGGAAGGACCAGGTCGCGTCGGGCGGCAGTTCCTTTTGCACGGGGACAATCCTCTCGGCCTCGGTCTGAATGATCTCGAACTCGGGGTCCGCGGCCAGCTCGAAGACCTTGCCGGAGCGGATGCGCATGCCGTCGATCCTCATGTCGGCGGCGATGCAGCGCTCCCGGCGGGTGTTGACGACGTGCAGGTACACGCGATCACCGCTGCGGCTGGCGGTGACATCAAGGCCCTCCGGCGCCGCGGCCACACGCACCGCCTGCTCGCCCGTGTGGCGCCGGTACAGGCTCATCACCAACGCCACGGGCATCATGAACGACCTGCCGCCGGGCACCGGAATCATGATCGCGTTGACCTGCCAGCGTGTGCCGCAGAAGTCGGCGAGCGTAGCGATCTTCAGTTTGTCGCCGTGCCGTTCGTGGACGTTGAGCATTCGCGCATTGGCGACCCCCGCCGCCCAGGTCGAGAGCACCTCGCAACGGTTGCGGCCCGGCAGGGCGAAGTGGCACTCGGTCAGGGCCAGCGGCACATCGTAGCCCGCTGCCTGCTCGCGCATCCATCGGATTCGCGCGTCGTGGACAGCGTGCGCCGCCATGAGCCGCTCCCAGGTCCGGGCCGGGTCCTTGCGATACTCGATCCCGCGCAGCGGCGAATTCGGCACGTCCCGATCCGGATTGAACATATGGTGGAAAGCGATGTACTGGAGGTGCTCGCCCGCGACGTGGAGCATGCGCGGCGCCCAGCCGCTATCGCCCCAGCCGATGAGTTGAATGCCTGGATCTTCCTTGCGCATGGCGCGGGCGAAGGCGACGGTGCGCTGCGCGGCGGTCTCGCAGTCGAATCCATTGCGGTCGTAGGAAGTCTCGTTGCCGATCTGCCAGAGCCGGACAGAGTACGGCTCGGCCCGGCCATGCTCCCGTCGCTGCGCGCAGTCGGCGGCATTGCAGTAGCGGACCCACTCGGCCGCCTCCTCCGGCCCGGCGGAGCGAACGTCGCCCTTCGGGTCGCGCTGCCATCGCTTTCTTCCATCCGATTCGAAGTTCACGCACAGCAGCGGATCGGCCCCCACCCGGTGACAGAAATCCAGGAATTCGTGCGTACCGACCTGATTGCTTTCCATCCCGCCCCAGAGCAGGTTGATCATCGGCTTGCGCTCGGAACGAGGCCCGACGCCTTCTTTCCACCGGTAATAGGAGATGAAGCAGCCGCCCCAGCGAAGCAGCGTCGGGGACAGTTTCTTCGTCACGTCAATGACGTCCTGGCGCCAATCATCCCGCGCGAAGTCCCAGGCGGCGGCGACGGAGCCATCCGTCGTGCCCAGCGGCTCCATGAACTGCATGTACAGATAGGGCGAGAGGGCGAATCGCGGCTCCGGGTCCACGACAATCGCCGAGCTGCTGTCCGCCGCGCGCGCACGGCCGGCGAGGCACGCCGCCGCGCCCGCGCCCAGGGCTTTCATGAATTCCCGCCGGCTCGCGCCAGCTCCACGTGCATTCGTTTGACTGTTCAATGGCTTGCCCTCGAACCTGAGATTCGCCGGCCGGGATGCGGCAGGCAGCTACAGCTCCCAGCCTTTGCGGTATTCACGCCGCAGCAGCTTGTTGGCTTCCGGCGAGTTCGTGAACTGCATGTTGGCCGAGTCCCAGTGCAGCTTCTTGTTCACGCGCAGCGCGACCGTGCCCAGGCAGACCGTCTCGGCGAAGGGATAGACGTTCTCGAAGCTGGCGTCGGACGGTTGCGTTCCCCGGCAGGCGTGAATCCACTGGTCGAGCTCTTCGATGGGGCGCGGCAAGGTCTCCGGCGGCTTCTTGTAGGCCCGCATCTTTCGCTCGGGGATCAGTTGCGGATCGGCGCCGCTGAAGCCGCACAGGATCTTGCCCTTGTCGCCGACGAATAGAAGCCCTTCGTCGGGCATATCCCGGCCGTCCTCTTCCAGCTCGGCCGGCACGGGCGGGCGAATCCCGCCGTCGTACCAGTGCAGCGCCACCGGCGGCATGCCCTCGCGCGCCGGGAACTCGAACCGGATCGTCGAGGCACGCGGGAAGGAGACCTTGTTCTCCTGCTTCTTCCACAGGTGATCGATGATCTCCCAATACTGGCTGCGGCCGGCCTCGACGCTCGTGGGCGTGCCGAGCTTGAGAATCTTCCAGATCTGGAAGAAGCTGTAGTTGCCCATGTCGCCGAGGGCCCCGCTGCCGAAGTCGTACCACCCGCGGAAGACGGCATGCGTATAGGTCGGATGATAGGCGCGATGCGGGACTGGGCCGAGCCAGAGGTCCCAGTCCAGCCCGTCCGGCACGGGTGGGCGCTCCTTCGGATAATCAATCATCCCCTGCGGCCAGAACGGACGCGACGACCAGTTGTGCACCTCGCGCACGTCCCCGATCGCGCCGTCCCGGACCCATTCGCAGATCGTCGCCGTCGACCGATTGCCGGCGGCGCAGAACATCTGCGTGGCCAGTCCGGTCCTCTTGGCCGTGTCCCGGGCGAGCCTCGCCTCGTAGAGCACATTGGCGAGCGTCTTATGCGTAATCACGTGCTTGCCCTTGTTCATCGCGGCCACTGTGATCGTGGCGTGCAGGTGTTCGGGCGTCATGACGTACAAGGCGTCGACGTCTTTCTCTTTGTCGAGCAGCTCGCGGAAATCAAGGTAGGTGGAGCAGCCGCGATATTGCCCCGCCGGCGTGCTCATCCCGTAGTAGCTCTCGATGATCTCCCGTCCCACCTCGCGTCCGCACCGGCAGCCTGCGACGCCTTCGCCCCACCCGGGCTTCTTGAGAAACTCGCGCACTTTGTTGCGAATCTCGTTCGGCCCCCACGCCACGTAGTCCGTGCTGTCGGTGTTCGGGTCGCACACGGAGACGATCTTCAGGTCCTCCTTCGGCAGGGCGGCCAGAAGCTGGCGAATCCCCTGGGTCCCTGCGCCGATATAGGCGACGTTGATCTTCTCGCTCGGCGGGATGTGCCCCGGGCCGCCCAAAACGTGACGCGGCACCACACTGAAGGTCACCGCCGCGGCGGA
>CBFDBY010000165.1:0-11961 GCA_965603165.1 uncultured Phycisphaerae bacterium | reverse complement strand
TCCCGCCGGCACGGGAGCTCTCCACATTGCCGGAGACCTTCATCTGAACCAGGGCGATCTGCAGATACGCATTCACGCCGCCGACCGACATCAGGTCGTGCAGGTCGACGGCAATGCCTTCCTGGGCGGCAACCTCCACGTTGAGCTGAATGGCTTCGTCCCCAGCGAGGACGATGTCTTTGAGGTCATCACCGCCGGAGCCTGCCAGGGCAGCTTCGCCAATGCCGAGTCCATCCTGGAAACCACCGCAGGCACCTTCCAAGTCGTTTACACCGGCTCCGCAGTTCGCCTAACCGGATACAAGCCCAAGTAGACCACTGCCTCCAACTCGATTCTATTCCCAAGGCGAATCTTGAGAATTGGAGGTTCTCGCGCATTTCAGAGTCTACCCAGGACTTCCCCCGCCCAGTCCGGCGCTCGTTTGAGTTCGCTTTCTTCGAGCGCACCTTCCGTCGCCGCTACAAGGAAACCCTCCGGCGGCGCGACGTGGGTTGGGCGGGGAAGATGGTTGCAGCGCGGGGGCTTTTGTGGTAGGGTGGCGTCTGTGCAATGCAGATACGACGACAACAACATGTTTTCAGGTCCCATCGAAGGTGGAGGTAGAAGTCATGAGATCGATCCGACGCCGTGATTTCCTCAAGAGTACGTTAGCCGCATCGGCCGTCGGCGTGGCGCCGTTCAACATCCTCAAAGCCGGCCCATCGCCCAACAGCAAGCTCAACATCGCCTGCATCGGCGTGGGGATGCAGGGCTCGGGCAATTCCGAGTACTTAGCCGGGACCGACAACGTCATCGCCCTGTGCGACGTCGATGAGGCCTGGCACAAAAGACAGATTGCCAAACGCAAGAGCCTCCACGGCATCAAGCTTTGGACGGACTACCGCGTCATGTTCGACAAGATCGGCAAGGAGATCGACGCCGTCCTCGTGGCGACGCCGGAGCATAACCACTACACGATCTCGACGTACGCCATCCGGCGCGGCAAGCACGTCTATTGCCAGAAGCCGCTCTGCCACACCGTCAACGAAGTGCGCATGTTAGTGGAAGAAGCGAAGAAGCAGCCGAAGGTCGTGACGCAGATGGGCCACCAGGGCCACTCCGGCCGAAGCTCGGCCATGCTCCGGGACTGGGGCCTGGCGCAATCGGTCGGCCCGATCCGCGAGGTGGTTGCGTATTCGCGGAAGAACTACTGGATCGACAAGCCGATCGTGCAGGGCAGCGTCGTGCCCGATACGCTGGACTGGGACCTGTATCTGAACCGTGCCGAGAAGATCCCGTTCAGCACGAGCTACATGAACCGCGAATGGATCCGGTACAGCCACTTCAGCGGCGCGGTGGGCGACATGGCGGCGCACATATTCGATCCGGCGTACTACGCGCTGGACCTGCGCATCCCGCTGAGCGTGCGGGCGGAGGTCAACACGCCGGCCTATCCCGGCTCGCTGCCCCGCTCCGGCGTCATTACCTGGGAATTCGGCGCCCGCGGCGACCTGCCCCCGGTGACATTGAAATACTACCTCGGCGAAGACATCGAGTTCCCGCGTCCGAAACACCTCGAGCCCGAACGCCGCGAAATCACCAGCGGCTCCGTCATGGTGGGCGAGAACGCGTCGATCATGGCCGGCAGCCACAGTCAGGGCGGGCGGATCATTCCCGAGAGCGCGATGAAGGAGACGCCCCGGCCGCCCGAGGTGGCGTTTCGCTGCAAGGGCAGGACGCACTTCGACAACTGGACGTTGGCCTGTAAGGGCGAAGACACCGCGATGTCGCCTTTCGAGTATGCGGGCCCCTTATCGGAGATCATCGTCCTGGGCGACATCGCTCTGCTGCATCCTGGCCGGACGTTGCTCTGGGATGCGAAGAACATGAAGATCACGAACGACGAAGCGGCCGACAAGAGCCTCTTCATGAGACGCCTCGCCCCCCGCGACGACATGGGCTGGTGCTAAACAAAGGCCCGCGACCGCGAAGCTCTAAGACAATACGGCGAGCACGCCTGGCTCAACTTCCCGCCGAAAAGCGACGAAGGTGACAAGTGATAAGCGAGAAGTGACAAGCTGGGAGCACGTGCTCCGCACACCAGCTCATCCATCGGGCGCTGGAACCTGAGGCATATGGTAAGCGCTTCGAAACGCCGCATGGCTGGCGCGGGAAAAGTGCGCACCCGGCACGCCGGCTTTCTGAATTCCCCCAGAGCAGGACAGTCACCTATTCTTAGCTTGACAGAGGGAGCGATGGTGTCTAGATTGGCGTTATGCCAAGGTTAGCGCGAACAGTTGCAGTCGGCTCTGCCCATCATGTCACGCAGCGGGGCAATCGGCGGCAAGAGACGTTCTTCAACGAGGACGACTACGACGCGTATCATGTTTTTTGAGCGTGTGAATGGGAAATCCCAGATTGACAATATTATTCATTAAAAGCGGAAATGGGAGGAGGAATTGAATAAGCGGACATCTTACTTCACTCTTCTAGCGGTTGTGCTTCTCGTTTCACAGATTTCCTTTGCCTGCACCTCCTTTGTGCTCAAGGCGAACAAAACGCTCCTTTTCGGTTCGAATTATGACAACGACATCTGGCCGGGACTGCTGTATGTCAACAAGAAGAACGTGAAGAAGACGGGATGGGAGCCGGGAACGACCGGTGAGATCGCGCAATGGGTGTCAAAATACGGCAGTGTGACCTTCAATACAGCCGGATACCAGCTCGCCTGGGCCGGTATGAATGAGAAAGGTCTGGTCATGAGCACCATGGCCCTGGGGGAGACAAAGAATCCAGAACCTGACGAGCGGCCCCCTCTCGCCTCCCCGCTTTGGATGCAGTATATCCTTGACACCTGTGCCACCGTGGACGAATTGACCGCCACCGATAAGATTGTCCGAATCAAGGATACGGTGGACCATTATCTCGTCTGTGACGCCGGCGGGGATGCTGCGGTCATCGAATTTCTTGATGGCGAGATGGTCGTTCATAGACGAGAATCCCTTCCCATCAAAGCCCTTGCCAACACGGTATATTCCGCGTGCGTTTCTGAATGGAGAGAGAGGAGCCCCAGAGACATCAATCGGCCAAAATCACGCACGGCCCGTGTCCAGGAAAAGTTGTCAACCTTCGATCCAGACAGCACGATCCCTCCTGCCGCTTATGCCTTTGAGATCCTCAATGATGTCTCGTCTCCACCATACACACGATGGAGCATCGTCTTTGACATCCCGAACAGGATAATCCGCTTCAAAACCTATGCAAACCGCAATGAACGCCACATGGACCTCAAGAAGATCGATTATGGCTGTGAAACTCCGGCTATGATGATGGATGTGCATGCGGACCTCAAAGGTGATATCACAGATGCCTTCGAGGAGATCGACCAGCAGTACTGCCTCCGTCATCTCATCCGCTTCCTCAAGGAATCTGAAATTGAGATGCCTGAAGAACAGGTGAAGGTGCTTATTGACTTATTTGTGAATTTTCCCTGTGTTTCGGAAAAGAAGTAGCATAATTCGTGGCTTTCCGTATTGTCTGGCGTCTCCGATCTGATGACAGGCAAATGGGGAAAGTTCAGCCTGGAAATGCTCATCACTCTGGCCACCAGGGCCGGCATTCACGTCACCCTCAAAACCGCCGCATAAAACTCACGACCGCAACGGTCGGCACCTTCTTGATAAATAGGGTCTGCCCCCCTGGCTCCCTTGGTTCCGATTGCTTGCGGCCTCTCTTTCACCTAATTGCTATTTTGAGGGCTGACCCTGTTCAAGGTCTGCCCACCGCCTTGCCTGGCTCTATTAGTTCTCCCAATCGCTTTCTTTGCACTTTTGTGGTACACTCAGGCGGCAGGAGCTTATGGGCTTGCAGTGGAATGGGGTCTGACCATGGTTGAGTTCGACGCGTGGCTGAGAGAATACGCTTCAGAAAGCGATGATCCATTCATCCAACAGGCGGAAGAAATGCTGTCCTATTTCTTCACATTGGCTGCAGAGTTGCCAGCTGAATATGGATGGCGTGCTATGGATGAGGATGGATTCGAGCGCAGGTTGAGGAGTCTTGATCGCCCGACTCCTGATCAACTGAACGCGATATACTGGCAGGACATGGCCAGAAGCATAGAGGCGTACATCATACTTGTCGTCTGGAGAACAAGTGAGCTTGCCTATGACGCAACATCGCTCTTGAATCAGAAGAAGATACTACCACCGGCGCTGTGCGCAAGGGCTATGATCGAGCTAGCCTGCTACTCGCTCTGGAACCTCAACATCATTCACAAGACTGTCTGTGACATGGTGGGACGGTCGATCTCCGAGGACGCCGTCATCGCCAGTGAGGACTTGGAGGAGCTTGTCAATAGAATGCTCTATGGGACGCGGTGGGGCGCGCTCGATAGTAATCCTAAACAGACCAACATTCTCACATACATAGAGAAGATGGGCAGGAATCCAAACGCCAAGCATATTCCCGATCTCTACAGCTTTCTTTGTGATGTGACTCACCCCAATATACTGGGAAACGCTAGGTTCTGGGGGATATCTGTGGCGAAAGACGCTTACAGCACAACCATGCGTATCGAACGGAACGCTGAGTTTGTCGTGACATCTGAGATCAGAGGGAAAGTGCTCAGTTCTTTGGGGTGGTCTGCTGCATGTGTAAGGAATGCATTTGAAATCGGGCGCGATGCACTTCTTAGAATTTTGCAGAAGTGGCCAAGGTTGAATTAGAGATGCCACGCACATCCTTACATCATCTGTCCGCCGCGCAGATTGTCACGCCAAACGCAGCGAATTGCAGGCTAGGTCAATCGTTAAGCCATGCGAAAGGGTGCGAAGTGAGAAGGGATGGCAATAGACCCTCTCAATTGATTGTCGACGATTGACTCGCATTGTTGGAGTCGAGTAATTGATGCATGAATTGCCTAACTGGCTCCAAGAAATCTAAAAGCTGCAATATAGTAAGGAGTGCAGCTATAACCGTGATCAGGTAGAGGGCCCCCTTAATCAGCCTGCCTATTGCCGAGGATTCTACTTTCTGACGGTCAAAGCCGAGCCTCCCTATAGCAATAAACGGCAACTCCGAAATTGCATCAAATACTAACCCTACGTAGAAAAGAGGATTGAAGGTTCTGATAAGTGACGATCTGTGGTTGGATTCATATACTCCAATGGCTCTATCTACGAAATCCAATGCCCCTTCAGGGCCTATTCGGAATTGACAGAGATTGAAGATGTTCTGAATTAGATCGACATTCATTACATAACCTCCGCGTGCAGGCGGCGGAGTCCAAACAAGTGTTGGGTCTATGCCCGAATGAAGAATTATGTCGTGTGTCTCACCCATGACTCTATTGATCTTGACCCTCGCCACTCGCGCCGCTCTTTCTTCGATTCTGCTATCTGCCATCCACTCAGGATGGCTATTGTGGAAGTAGTCGACGACGAGATTGCGGAATTCGAGGAGCTTGCTCAGCCGCCTATTGTTTTCCCAAACCAGAATTTTTGTGTAGTGCTGCACTGAAGTGAACTCTTCCCATGACTTGCCACGACTCTGGCCAGACGCGCACGCGTAGCTCCGCGAGTGTTTGTAGTCTACTCTTTGTTTATTATGAGGTACGGCCATAGCTTGCTGCCCTTGAGCTCCTGCCTTTCGGCCTCGCTTAGGGACCAGTCTAGGCCCGCCGCTTCGAGGGCGCCGTGAGCATATGCGGCCATCTTGTACTGCCCATCTGTCTCGTGGTACGCCCATTCTAGATTGCCGTAGATGACCTCGCCAAGAACTGCGCGAATCTCGAGATCTGTCAGTCCAGACGCAGGCGGAAGTGCCTTGATCAGTGCTTCTGATTTGCTCGCGTACTCTCCGTTTGCCGCTCGCTCTTTCAGCAAGGTAAGGTTCTCCGAATACCACCGGACAATATGTTCGTACGCTTGAGCCAGAGAAATCGCCCTTGGTTTCCTGTCGGCTTGGCTTAGTCCCATGCGTTACCTCCATTTCTTTCTTGCGAAGAGTGATCATGAAGCTTGTATAAACGTCAGAGCCTGGCTGGCTCTTGGCAGAGCAAGGCCTTGGGCCGCAGGGGCTCGGCTCGGACCATCGGTCTCACGAATTCGCAACATTCGGGGTCTCCCGTACTTACGGCAACAATCATAGCACGGCCTATCGGGCAAATCAACGAAAAAAGTGGATATGGGACAGATAATAGGCCTTCTGAATTGATGATTTACGATTGCGGATTGCGGATTTGTTTCGCGTGGTTCGGGTCCCCCGCCTGCGCGGTGGCAGGATTTCGCGGTTGGTGAGAAGAATTGATCCGCAGATTTCGCCGATTGGCGCAGATTACTTCCGTTCTGATCTGTGAGATCTGTTCAATCTGCGGATGATCTCTTGAGAAGGTGTGCAGACGCGCCCTACGCGCCTCAATTGCGCGTCAATGTGACGGTGCCGCGGCGTAGGGTTCGATCGATTCGAGCTCCTTCTTGTCTTGCTCGTGTGCGTGATACAAGTCCCAGCGCAATTGGAGGTCCATCCAGAAGCTGGAGGACATCCCCAGGAACTTCTCCAATCGCAGGGCGGTGCTCGGCGTCATTCCCCGGCGGCCGCGAACGATCTCGTTGATCCTCTGATACGGCACATGGATGGCATCGGCCAACTGCCGCTGTGTCAGCGCCATCGGCTTGAGAAACTCCTCCAGGAGCATTTCTCCCGGATGGGTCGGAGGACGATCTGTGGGTATACGAATCATCTTAGCTCACCTCTGGATGCATAATCCTCGTTCAATGATAGTCTACGATCTCAACCTCGTCCGGCTCGCCCTCCAGCCAGGTGAAGCAGACGCGATACTGGTCGTTGATACGAATACTGTACTGACCCTTTCTCTCGCCCTTAAGAGGTTCCAACTGGTTGCCGGGTGGTATCCGCAACTCCTCCAAGGAGCTTACAGAATCAAGCTGGTCGAGTTTTCGCCCGGCCACAGACCACAAACGCTGTGGACAGGTGCGTCGAGCCTGCGACGTATTCTTGCCGTTGAACACGTCTTCGGCCCCGGCGCTTTTGAACGACCGTATCATGATAACATGATAGCACGGAATCCATGCTAATGCAAGACTATTCTTACTTGATGGTGGCGGGGGGGCTTTGCATTGATGATTTGCGATTAGTGATTGGGTGAAGACTCGCGGCCTTCGGCTGCAACCGAGACCAACGCAGGCCGAGAGGTAGAGGGATAGTAGCCGCCAAGAGGAGAACAAGGCCGGGACGGCCTCGCTACGAGGAGAACAAGGGCAAGATGCCCTTGGTACGTTTTATTCCCACTCGATGGTGGCGGGGGGTTTGCTGGAGATGTCGTAGACGACTCGGTTGACGCCTCGGACCTCGTTGATGATGCGGCTGGAGATCGTGCCGAGGACATCGTGCGGGATGTGCGAGAAGTCGGCGGTCATGAAGTCGGTCGTGTCGACGGCGCGGATGGCGACGACGTTCTCGTAGCTGCGCTCGTCGCCCATCACGCCGACGGTGGAGACGGGCACGAGGACGGTCAGGGCCTGCGAGATCTTGCGATAGAGGCCGGCGGCCTTGATCTCGTCGATGAGGATCTCGTCGGCGTGGCGGAGGACTTCGAGCCGGGCGGGCGTGATTTCGCCGAGGATGCGGACGGCCAGGCCCGGGCCGGGGAAGGGGTGACGCCAGACGATGTCTTCGGGCAGGCCGAGGTACTCGCCGACCAGGCGAACCTCGTCCTTGAACAGGTCGCGCAGCGGCTCGATGAGCTCGAAGCCCAGCTCGGCGGGCAGGCCGCCGACGTTGTGGTGCAGCTTGATATTGGCGGCCGGTGCGTATGTGGCGAGGGCATCTTGCCCTTGCTCTTTTGCCTTGAACGACGAGGACAAGGGCGGGACGCCCTCGCCACGATCTTGCCCTTGCTCTTTTGCCTTGAACGACGAAGACAAGGGCGGGACGCCCTCGCCACGGTCTGGCCCTTGCTCTTTTGCCTTGGGCGACGAAGACAAGGGTGGGACGCCCTCGACCGGAGGGGAGCCGGACTCGATGACGTCGGGATAGAGCGTGCCCTGAGCGAGGAACTTCGCCTGGGGGATTTTCGCCGCTTCGGACTTGAAGGCCTCGATGAATTCGGCGCCGATGATCTTTCGTTTCTCCTGCGGTTCGTTGACGCCGGCTAAGGCGGCGAGGAACTGCTTGGACCAGTCGACGACGCGCAGGTCGATACGGAAGTGGTCGCGGAAGGTCGAGACGATGCTCTCGCGTTCGTTCTTTCGCAGCAGGCCGTTGTCGACGAGGATGCAGACGAGTTGATCGCCGATGGCCTCGTGGATCAGGGAGGCGACGACGGAGGAATCGACGCCGCCGCTGAGGCCGCAGATGACCCGGGCGTCGCCGACGCGTTGGCGGACGCTCTTGACGGCCTCGGAGACGAAGTCGCTCATCTTCCAGTCGCCGCGGCAGCCGCAGATGTCGTAGAGGAAGTTCTTGAGGATCGCGGCGCCTCGGGGCGTGTGACTGACTTCCGGGTGGAATTGCACGCCGAAGAACTTTTTGCGCCGGTGCCGGACGGCCGCGTGGGGGCAGGTCTTCGTCAGGGCCAGCGTGGTGAAGTCATCGCCGAGGCTGCCGACCTGGTCGCCGTGACTGGCCCAGACGAGCATTTCGTCGGGCAGGTTGGCGAAGAGGTCGCTCTTGTCGCGGATGGCGAGCGTGGCCCGTCCGTACTCGCGGTTTTGGGCGGCGATGATCTCAGCGCCGAGGATCTGGCAGCCGAGCTGCATCCCGTAGCAGATGCCGAGAATCGGGAGGCCGAGGTCAAAGATGCCTTCGTCGCAGCGGGGGGCGCCGCCTTGGTAGACGCTGGCGGGGCCGCCGGAGAGGATGATGCCCTTGAGCGGCATCTTCGACAGCTCGTCGGCGGAGATGCCGGCGGGGCAGATGCGGGAGTAGACGTTGTGCTCGCGGACCCGGCGTGCGATGAGCTGGCCGTACTGGCTGCCGAAATCCAGGATGGCGATCATCTCTCGAATCATGTGACCTCGATTGTGCGAAAGAGCATGCGACTCACGCTGCTTCGCGGATTGTCAATCCTCAAATGGCAGACTGGCCGAGTAGTTCGGCGCTTCTTTAGTGATCTGAATATCGTGGGGATGGGACTCGCTGACGCTGGCGGAGCTGATGCGGACGAAGCGGCCCTTGTCCATCAACTCGGGGATGCTGCGGGCGCCGCAGTAGCCCATGCCGGCTCGCAGGCCGCCGACGAGCTGGTAGACGAAATCGCCGAGCATGCCGCGATAAGGGACTCGGCCCTCGACGCCTTCCGGGACGAGCTTGCCGACCTCAGTCCTGCTGCTCTGGCCGTAGCGCTCGGCGGAGCCTTTGACCATCGCGCCGAGCGAGCCCATGCCGCGGTATTCCTTGAACTGCCGGCCTTTGTAGATGACGAGCTGGCCGGGGCTTTCCTTGAGGCCCGCGAAGAGCGAGCCGATCATCACGCACGATGCGCCGGCGGCGATCGCTTTCGTGATGTCACCGGACTGTCGGATGCCGCCGTCGGCGATGACGGGGATGCCCTGCTTATGCGCCGCGTCGGCGCAGGCCGTGATGGCGGAGATCTGCGGGACGCCGACGCCGGAGATGACTCGCGTGGTGCAGATCGCACCGGGGCCGATGCCGACCTTGACCGCGTCGGCGCCGGCGTCGATGAGCTCCTTGGCGGCGTCGGCCGTCGCGATGTTGCCGGCGATAACGTCGATTTTATAGCTCTTCTTAATCTGTTTAACCGTGTCCACGACGTTCTGCGAGTGGCCGTGTGCTGTATCCAGACAAATGATGTCGGCATCTGCGGCGATGAGAGCTTCGACTCGCTCGTAGTCGTGTACGCTGACGGCGGCGCCGACGCGGAGGCGGCCGCGTTTGTCCCTGGCGGCCCTCGGGTACTGCTGGACGCGGTCGATATCTCTCATCGTGATCAAGCCGGCCAGCTCGCCCCTGCCGTTGACGAGTAGCAGCTTTTCGACCTTGTGCTTCTGCAGAATCGCCTTGGCCTGCTCGAGACTGGTGCCCGCCGGCCCCGTGACCAGGTTGGTCTTCGTCATGACCGACCGGATCTCCAAGTCATAATCGGGGAGGAATTTGAGATCGCGACGGGTGAGAATGCCAACGAGCTTCTTGCCCTCGACGATGGGGATGCCGGAGACGTTCTGCTCGGTCATCAGTTCCTGGGCCCGTCGCACGGGCTGTTTGGGCGAGAGCGTGACGGGGTCGAGAATGACGCCATGCTCGGACCGCTTGACCTTGGAAACCTCCCGCTTCTGGGCCTCGACGGAGAGGTTCTTATGGATGATCCCGACGCCGCCTTCCTGGGCCAGGGCGATGGCCAGAGCGGCCTCCGTCACCGTATCCATCGCGGCCGAGACGATCGGGATATTGATCGGCACGTTCTTCGTCAGTTTCGTGCTCGTATCGGCCTGGCTCGGCACGATATCGCTCTTGCCCGGGATGAGCAGAACATCGTCAAATGTAATTCCTTCGGCAACGATTTTGCTGTTGTTCATCGGCAGCTCCAAGAACACGTCCGCCCCAGTTATCCTTAAACTCTGCACTATAATCGCCGGCCGAAAGGGCGTCAAACGATTTAGATCGGGCGGAAAACCGAAAATGCCCTGGAACCGGCGGGCGTCCGGATGGTCCAATAGAATGACGCCAGGCTGTTCTTCGTGGGTATGATTACAGGCCGTGACGCGATTTGGCTGAATCGCAGGCCGGCGATGGGCCGTGCCGAGACCGGCGAAACGGCCATTTTGTCCCGAACAAGGGCTTGCCAAAGCCGGTATGTAGGAGCAGAATCGATAGGTGGTAACGGTTACCGGAACCGAGCCTGATGAAAGTTGGGGGATTTTGGAGAGCAATGATGACGAAGAGCCTGTGGAAAAGTCCGATTGTCGCGGCCGTGGCGATTGCCGCTCTGGCAGCAGGAACGGCCCTGGTCGCCGGATACGTGGATAAGCCCAACCAGGCCACCCAAGTGGCCGCCGAAGGCAAGTGCGGCGACTGCCCCTTGCTGGATACGGAAGAATGCTGCAAAGTGACCGGCACCTGTGCGAATCCCGAGAATTGTGCAGGGGATTGCCTCGCCGAGGCGGGTGCGGGTTCCTGTAGCGCCAAGGAGAAGGCCTGTTGCGAAGGCACGCCGGAAGGCACTCCGGCTTGTTGCGGCCAGGAGAAGCCCCCGGCCGGCGCATGCCCGATCTCGGGTTGTGAAGGCCAGGAGAAGATCCCGGCGGGCGGCTGCCCGATCTCGGGCAGTGAAGGCCCCATCCAGAGCCCTTGCGGCTCAGGCGGAGCCTGTACCCTCGCGAAGTAATTGGGGGGGCGACAACAACGAGAGAATGCGAGTCCGACTCGCAGCACGATTTCAAGCACACGGCACACACACGTGCCCGAGCCACACACGAAGGCGGGCAGGCATCGTTTCTGACGAAGTCCTCCATGTTTGCCCGCCGGGCCAGCAAGGAAGCTGGCTCTTTCTATGCGCGCGCCTCCCGGACGCTGCCGGCGGATCTCGACCACTTCCAACCGGATCCGGTCGGTTCTATTCAGCCGCATTGTCACGCCGAGGCAACCTCGCACGCCACTTCGCGGCTTCGTCGGGCTTGTTCCAGGATTCGTAGAGGGTCACCAGTTCGTTCAGCGACTCGATGGTGTGGCGGTGTTCGGGGCCGAGCTTGGTCTCGCGGCCTTGGAAGGCCTCCAGCAGCAGCGGCTCGGCGTCCTCGTACCGGGCCTGTTGGATGTACAATACGCCCAGAGTATGCGCAATGGTCGGCGTTCGCAGGTTCCCCCGCCGAAGCCGCTCGCGCGCGATCGGCAGTGCCTCTCGTAACAGATCGCCCGCCTCATCGTGATGACCTTGCTTCATGTGGAATTGCGCAAAATACTGCATGGATGCCAAAGTACGCGGGTGTTCGTTGCCCAGCCGCA
>CBFDBY010000164.1:0-11994 GCA_965603165.1 uncultured Phycisphaerae bacterium | reverse complement strand
TCTGACGCAGGGCCGCTACGGGGCCTCGCTGGTCGAAGAGGACGCATACCTCCTCGGGGAAACTGGGAAACTGGGGACGGAAACTGGGAAACTGGGGACAGTCACCTATTTTCTCTTTGTATTTCATTGTGTTTAGGCTCTCGTATTACGTGTTCGTGGTCGTCCCACGGGTCGTGGTCGGATTCGGCGGCCGAGCAGGGTCTCCAGTTTGCTCAAGAAGGCGTCGCCGCCGAGGGGCCGACCTGTATGGGTTCGCAGCCGAATCCGGGCGACGTCCTCCTCGGTCAGCCCGTCGCTCAACTCCTTGCGCCAGGTCTCTGGAGAGAACTGCTTGTACCACCACGTGAGGTTGAGCAAATCTGACCGGGTGCTGTGACGCGTGTGTGCCGCCGCACTGGACCAGTCGTACCGCCACGCCCGCCGGACCAGCCGCGCCCGCACCGGGTTGAGCTCGATGTACTTCATAGCCAGCCAGAAGTGCCGCCCGTCGAGGGCACAGGAGTAGAATCGCCCCTGCCACAGGTGGCCGGAGCGTTTGTGGAACCGATTGATGTACTGCGTATAGCGAAGGTGCGTGCGTCCGACGGCTTTGGCGAGCGAGTTTTCGCCGTGCGGCGTCGCGACGAGATGGACGTGATTCGTCATCAGGCAGTACCCGTGCAGCTCCAGGGCGTATCGGGCCGCGTGCTCTTTCAGCAGATCCAGATAGACACGCCGGTCGTCATCGACGAAGAACACGTCCTGGCGGTTGTTGCCCCGCTGAGTAATATGATGCGCACATCCGACCGCTACGGCTCTGGCTAATCTCGGCATGATGCCACTCTACGGCTCTGGCCCTGTCCACGTCAACATAAGAATAGGTGACTGTCACGAATGGCGGTCCGTTAAGCGGCATATCGGCTTCTCCATTCCGCACGCGTTTCCTTGAGAGCGGGGTAGTGTTTGTTTTCTCGCCGGACTGCTCGCGGCTTTACGATTGGGCAGTGCGGCGGCACAGCGATAGGCCTTTGCATTGATGAAGGATGATGGATTATTCCTCTGGGGCCGGGTATCGGCGTGAATCGGGAGATTGCCGCGCATAGCTCGCAATGACAGAGTCTGCGGTTTCAAGGCGTTATCTCACACCAAGCCACGAAGCCACAAAGGTAAGAGGCCCATTCTGCAGCGCTCTTCTTCGTGCCTTTGTGTGAGTTGAACTGATTTCCTCTGCGGGCCTTGCGGACTTGAGGGGAGGGTTAGCGGCGGACGAGCCAGGTGCCCGCTAAACGGTCGTGCAGGCCGCGGTTGGGATGAATGACGGCGTAGGCCGCGGCGGCGATCCATAGGACAAGTATCACAAGGGCCAAGATGAAAGCGGCGGCAGGCTCGGCCCTTCCGATCAACAAGGCCACGAACAACATGGGAAGAAACAGGGGCAGCCAAACGATCGCCCATCGCCGCAGCAGCGTTGGTACGGCGGCGCGCTGACCTTTGGCGTCGATCACGGCCAATCTGAAAATGGCGTGACCCAGGCTACTGCGGAACGCCAGTGCCGCCAGTTGAATCAGGGCGATGGCCGCTAATACCACCAGAGGAGACAAGATGAGGATCCCGGCCAGATGGTCGCTCCACGCCTTGTCATGATAGCGTCCGACGAAGACGGCGATCCAGATATAGCCCGGCAGCATGAAGATCGATCCGGCTCGAATCCCCCTGCCGACCTCAGCGGGTTTGTCCAGGAGTCCACGCAGGATGCCGGTGAGGAAGCTGAGCTTTTCGAACTTGCCGGCGGCGAGATTCTGCAGCACTCCCCTGGCGTGAAGGGGCAGACTGGTGGATTCGGCGCAGGCGGCGACGGCGTTCAGGAACCGCTGCTGGCCGGCGAGGTCTCCAACGTCAATGCGTTCGGCGCGGGTCTTGACGCCGGGCCAGGGCTCGTCGAGCAGGAGGGCGCGCCCTTGCGTGGTGACCCAGACATGATCGAGGCTCAGCTCGGCCGGCAGGGTCCGATCGGCGGTCGCGTTCCACAGCTCCGATGCCAGGTCGTGAAGCCAATGGCGCAGACTGGACCAGGGCACACGCTTCCCGCCTTCGATCAGGCCGGCGAACGGCGCGCCTTCCGTCGCCTCGAAGGCGTCCCACGTGGCCTCGGCGGCCTCAACCTTCTGCAGCCAGCGCAGGCGGCCGGGACGGGCGATGTTCCGCCGTGCGGCCGACAGCTCCGGTGACGTTCGGCGCAGCAACCAGACCCGGCGGCGCAGCACGGGGTCGGTGGCGACGATCCATTGGCCGGGGATCAGCTCTTCAATGATCCGGTACGGCCCGCGCGAGCCGGCGCCCTCGGCGGGAATTTGCGGCTTGGCGGCAGGCTCGATCGACGGTCGCACGGTGCCCTTCGGCTTGACCACTACCCTCGTCCCGGAGGCGAGGTCCCAAACGGTTGCAAAACCGTTTTCACGGCGCGCTCGCAAGATCAGTAAGACCGGGATCCAGCCGCAGACGATGGCGGCGATCACGTACATCGCCGTCTGAAAGCCGGTCCAGTCGGCGTCGGAGATCAGG
Source organism: uncultured Phycisphaerae bacterium (assembly GCA_965603165.1). Taxonomy (GTDB): domain Bacteria; phylum Planctomycetota; class Phycisphaerae; order Sedimentisphaerales; family Anaerobacaceae; genus PLanc-01. Next base: position 9,453 of record CBFDBY010000164.1, on the reverse strand, counting down.
GCCATCATGAGGGGCATGCGGACACCTTCAACGCAGCCGATGGGAATGAGGATCCGGATGAGCGCCCGTACGATGCCGGGCGGCCGGCCGTTGGTGCGGACGACGCGCAACCCCTTGAGCCGCTTGCCGAGGCCGGCCCCCCAGATCCCCTCGGCGATACTGAAGTAGAGGATACCGACGCTGAACAACGCAAGGTAGTATCTCGCCGAATACAGGGTGCGTTCGGCAAGAGGCTGAACGAGCAAGGCCTCGGCGCCGACCAGGAGCATCAAGACCAAGTAGGCAGGCAAGAAGGCGATGAGGTAATCGATCCAGCCGACGGACGAACGGACCTTCATCGACGCAGGCTCCGGCTCCTTGGAGCTGAAAGGCAACAGCGCGTTGCGCAGCGCCATGTAGTCGGGGTAGCGCCCGTTCGGCTCTTTCGCGAGGCAGCGGGTGACTACGCGCTCAAGGCCGGGCGGCACGTCTTGACGCAATTCGGTCAGCGGTTTCGGTTTTTGGTTGACGGCGTTCGCCACGACCTGCACCGCGTTGTCTCCCTCGAAGGGCGCCCGGTCGGTCAGCAAGGTGTAAAGCGTTGCCCCAACCGAGTAGATATCGCTGCGCAAGTCCAGGGTGTCACCACGCAACTGTTCGGGCGACGCGTAGGCCGGGGTGCCCATGATCCTGCCGTGGGCCGTGACAAAGGTGTCGGTCTTGGCCAGGGTGGAGACGGAAAGGCCGAAGTCGCCCACCTTCACCGAACCGTCGGGGCTGACGAAGCAGTTGGAGGGCTTGATGTCGCGGTGCAGCACGCCGCCGGCGAAGGCGGATTCGAGGCCGGAGATGACGTCGAGGATTGCGTCGACGGCCTCCGTCACCGCCAGTGGGCCGCGTTGCTTGAGTTGGTCCTTGAGCGTGCCGGCCCCGGCGATCTCCATCGTAATCACCGGGAGGCCCTCGATCTCCTCGCTGCCGAAGACATAGAGACTGTTCGGATGGTTGACGCCCGCGGCCAGACGGCCTTCGCGGAGGAACCGGTGCCGCATCTCCGGCGAATCGAGCTGCTGCCCGAGCATCTTCAGCGCGACGCGGCGACCTGTCGCGTGCTGTTGGGCTTCGTACACCGTGCCCATGCCGCCGCGGCCGAGCATGCCGAGCAGCCGGTAGCCGCCGAATTCGCAGGGGAATTCCGTGGGCCCGTACAGCGACAGGGATTCGCCCGACGCCAGTGACACGGTCTGGGCCCCACCGCCCGGCGGTCCCAGGGCGCCCGACAGGAGGCAAGCCGGGCAGAGCCTGTCGGTCGATGTCGTCGGAATCACCGCTCCACAGCGCTTGCATCTATCTTTTTCGGAAGGGTTCACGAGTCAATCTCCAAATTGGCGTTCATGCACTTCTTCCTGAAAGAAACACGCCGGGAGGTTACAGAAGAAATTCACCGCCTCCGTAAAACGGCGATCAGATAGCGCATTTCATCGTCGAGGTCCGCTTCATTGCTGACCGTCTCGGCGATGGCGGCCCGCAGCAGGTTGCGGTAGCGCTGCCGCAGTCGATGTACGGCAACTTTGACCGCGCCTTCGCTCATGCCCAGTCGCGCCGCGATCTGCTCTCGGGGCAACTCGTCTTCCCCCGTGAGGCTGCCCTTGAGCGCGTCAAACTGTTCGCTCTTGCCGGTTTTCGCCATTTCATCGCGCAGGGTTTGCAGGGCCCCGGAAATGGTCTGAAGCGCCCATTCACGATCGAAGAGGAGTTCCGGATTATCCGACGGCTCCGAAACTCCGGCGTATCGGGCCTCCGGATCGACCGCATCGAATTCGATGAATTTCACCTGCCCGCCGCGCTTCTGCGTCTGGCTCCGATGCCACTCATTCGCCAGAAAGTGCTTCATCGCGCCGAGCAGGTAAGAGCGAAACCGGCCCCGCTCGCGGTCCGCGGAGGCAAACCCGCTCGTTTCGATCAGCCGCGCAAAGAAGGCCTGCGTCAGGTCCTGCGCATCGACCGCGGAATACCCCCGGCCGCGCACGAAGGCGTACAGCGGATACCAATAGGCTCGGCAAAGCTCCTCCAGCGCCGCCCGGGCGCGCGTCTGGCTCGCCTCATCCGATGTCACCGCCCCCACCAGACTCCAGTGCGTGGTGACAAATTGTCGAGGACCGGCCGGATCTTTCATGCACCCATCCTAACACGGTCATGCCGAATCTCAAGTTGAAAGATCGGGCGGGCCTGGAACGGCTTGCCTCTCATGCGATGCCAGCCCAGCGAATTGGCCGATGATCCATGGACTTGTACCAGCACTTCGTTGTCCTTAGGAGCAGGTTTATCCATATCCTTGAACTGGAGGACTTCCGGCGGTCCGTATCTCCCGTATACAATCGCTTTCATACGTCCTGCTCTCCGCCAGGCGATTCCGTTGCTGTCTTGATGAGTTCAACCATCCTGTCTCGGAGCTCCGCGGCGGTGTCGGTATCAACGACATCCACGTTGTGACTCATCGCAAAGGTCATTCGGTTGCCCACGGTGAGTACTCCCACGGTCTTCTCGTTCACGTCCGAGTATACGAAAGGACCATACACGGCATCAAGTTCGAGATCGCCGTAGCCTGTCGGGATATCGATGCGGCCTACATTGGTGATGGCAGCGCCGAAGTTGACTCCGTTCCACATCATCTTCTTGAGCAGCCTTTGCGACATGCCGTTTTGGGCGAGGCCATACTTACTGTAATAGAGTGAATCGAGGAGTGTTGGATCAAGCAGCGTGGCGAAGAGCATCCGGAACGGATTCGCGGCATCAATACTGCGCTTGAGTTGCCCGTGCACCGTGCGTGCAGCATCCCAGAACGGCTTATCCTGATAGCCTTTCAGCAGTACCTTATGCGACGAAGCGTAGAATCCGAACGATTCACCGGCGGGGACCTTCAGCTTATCGCGCGTGTTGATAGCCAGCCCGGCATGATTGCGAAAGCGTTCATCACTGCCCTGTATCTCATGCTGAACGGCAAGGAATACAGTCCATATCGCGGAATTGACGGTTACGCCTTCCTCACGACAGCGGCTTATGAACCGGGTGGTCTCCGGCTCAGACAACTGCCAGGCAAGCAGTCGAATAGCGGAGTTCTTTTGCCAGTAGCGCTGGTGGAGCTGCTTCATCATGTCGAAATCGAACCGAAGGTTCTTCCTTCGCCATGCGCGGTTCACCAGTCTGATTATCGCTTTGGCCACGAAGCCCATTGAAGGCGGCGTAGACACCGTGGCATGATTGATGATCGGTGGCAGTAGCGGCTCGATCTCATCGGAGGACCTCGTCACCTGTTCGAGGACATCTCGGATCAGATAGACGAGCGACATGCCGTCACAGATTGCATGATGCGCGCACAGGATGAGTTCGGAGACTTCCGTCGATTGGATGAGGACACCACGAATCAGGGGGCCTGTCTCCATCGGGAAGGCCGTGCGAATCTCATCCGCGACACGAGATATCCACTGCTGTTCGTCGTGTCGTGGCTCCAAACGAATCGAGATGGCCGGTACGCCGTCACTGACAAACGAACCAGTTCCTTCGTCATCAATTTCCGCGCGGACAGCCAATAATGGATGACGTGATCTTAGCTTCTCCAGTGCCGAAGTGACTTTGGAGCGATCGAGGGCCCCTCGAATGCGGGCCACCATTACCACGTTGAGTGGCAACATGATGGTAGCGCGTTCGCTGCCGATCTCACGTCTGAAACTGTTGCCATCACTACTACCCATGAGCATCTCCAGTACTGGTGAACGACCGTCTGTTCCAACAGAGAATTCATCAACCGCCGATCCGCGTCGATCATAGAAGCGAATCACTCTTTGACTCACGGCATGCGCGCGCAACTGGCTCCGGCCCCGCGCCGCCCTCAGCCCTCGGCCGGCACCACCGCCAGGATACGCCGATGATGTCCGGGGTTCCCCAAGGAATCGAGCAGGCAGGCCGCATAATCGTCTCGGGACAGGACATGTGCAGAGGTGACCTCAGAGATCTTACAGAACCTGTACCCCACCGGCGGCACTTCGCGCAACGTGGGAGCGCGTATGATCGTCCACTCCCAATCGGATTGCTGACGGACCAGCACGGATGCCTTCAGCATGTCTGTCATCGAGTACGGCGTGAACCACGTGATCGGCGGGACTACCGCGAGCATGAGCCGTTGCCTCAGCGTGTATGCCTCCCCCTCCTCGCGCACGGCCGTCACTTCACCGGCGGTGAACACCAGCCGCTGTACTCCGTTGGCAGCGGTTGCCCTGGCTAACGACGCCACCAACTCGGTCGCCTTCAGGCGCCGCACTGCGATCAGCACCGCTACGACCCCGTCGCAGCCGGCAAGTGCCTGCGTGAGCGTCTCGGCGTCGGATACCACGGGAGCCGTCACCACCGTGAACTCGCCGCAGTCGGTGAGCTCATCCAGTTTCTCGACCGATGCATCGCGACACACCGCCACCACCTCGTACCCGCGCTGGAGCGATTCTCGGACCAACTTCGCCCCCGTCTTGCCGGAAGCTCCGATGATGGCTACTTTCATGGCGTCCTCAGGATCTTGTCTGACGCATCCCAACACGGTTGAGTGCAGGCGGTCTCCTCTGCGATTGTCCGGCCCATTTGCAGCCACCCATCTTGTTCAGCGTTCCCATACAGAGCCAGCGCGTTGCGTATGATCGTACCACATCGTGAAGTGATGTCTACCTCAGCATCTCCGCAATCTGGGGACGCGTCGATTTGATCCGCTCGTAGTCCAGTTTCAATCCCAGCGGTTCAAGGGCGGCTCCGAGGCCGTCGTAGATGATTTTGACCTCGTCGAAAGGCCGTGAGACGGATTCCAGTGCAGTGCGTCCGGCCTTGTTCCGTATGCCCTTGTCAGCGCCTTTGTCCAGCAGGGCCCGGACGATCTCAGTGCGGCAGAGAAATGCGGCGATGTGAAGCAGGGTCGAGCCTTCGTTGTTCGTGATGGTCATATCAGCCCCGGCCTCGATCAACGCCCTGGCGACCTCCGTCCGGCCGAAGGTCGCCGCGACAATCAAGGGGCTGGACCCATACGCGTCTTTCGCGTTCAGGTCGGAACCGGCGTCGATGTGCCCTCGAACCGCATCGAGATTGCCCTGATGGGCCGCCGTGTGGAGGCTCACACGCGGAGGCCTTTGCTGTGCGTCTGAGCCCTCCCGCTTTCCACAGCCGGCCACGGCGAGGAGTGTGACAAGAAGCGTTGCGATCGTTGCTGATTTCATGGTGGAGTCCTCCATGTCTTTCTTCAACATTGTTGCGGCAAACAGTCTCCTGCACAGAGACACGACTATGTTGCTGACGCCAAAGGTCGAGACGGCCAGCAGCAGAAACTTCAGGAGTGAAGGGATGGCGGTGTTCAGCAGGAGCAGTGCAATTACGCCCATCACGATGACATGGATGATGTAGACAGGGTAAGAATTCTCGTTCAACTCACGTCGGAGTCTTCCTTGTGTGTTTAGATAACGGCGGGAGGTTTCGATCATCACGTACATGAGACAGAGCAGCGAAAGGTGAAAGCAGAACCATACGATCGATCTGTCGACGATCCGCGAGACAATGAAGCTGCCCGAGCGGAACCACGGATAGAGCAGGAAGAAGATGTAGACGGTGACGGGGATCCACACCGTTGAGTTGATGACATGATAGAGCACCGTGCTACCGGGCTTCGCGTCGAAGATCTTGAGTCTGAAGCACAGGGCCCCCAGCAGGAACGCCATGAAATAGATCAGCAGCCTTTCATTCTGAAAGTCGAGCACGCCGATTTTCGTCCAGCCCCGAAGGCCGAAGATATCCATGCAGAAGCTATACGCAAATCCAACGAGAAGCGCGCCGCAGACCGCAGCCTTCAGTGAAATCTTCGGCAGCCTGATCTTCGCCTTCGAAAGAAGCAGGTAGAGGACGTTGAACACAAACAGCACCGGCAGAAACCACAGCCAGTTCTGGCTCCAGATCCCGTTGCTCCAGTGAAAGTAGGTGGTCCAACGTTCTTGCGGCAGGTTTCGGGAGTACAGGAATATGACCTTGTATAGCGGGATCAGCGTCAAGACAGCGATGATCCAGGGGATCATGAGTCTCTTGGATTTGGACTTGAGAAACGCCCACCCACTCTTATTCTTCAACGATAGAGGCGCGAAGAACCCTGATATGAAGAAGATGGTCGGCATCATGAAAATGTCCAGTACCAGGAACAGAAGGCCGGCTAAATTGTTGGTTGCAGGGTCGTCGACGATCCAGAAGGAGGCCCAGGCGCCGCTGCTTTCGTAGACACCGGCCGCATGACCGACGACCACCAGGAAGATCATGAACGCCCTCAGGTTGTCCAGGAAATCGATCCTGCGGCCGTTGAGAGCGTCTTGTCCGTTTCCAGAAGCATTCATGAGCCAATCTCCAAATTTGGTTTCGTTCATCTCTTCCTGAAGGAAACCCGCCGGCCGGTTACAGAAGAAATTCGCCGCTCCCGCAAAACGGCGCCCCGATCGTGCATTTCACCGGTGATGGCCGTTCTATTGCTGAGAAGACGCCGCGAGGGCCGCCGGCTGAGGCGGAGGGGGCTGGGGGGATTTCACGCCAAGAGGCCCTCTCCCGCCACCGAAGAAAAACTGCGAGGGGGTGTATTTTGTGCTTGAATCAGCCATCCGATAAGCATATCTTGGTGGGGAATCAACGTTTGCCATTGTTGCATGCGATGCGGGGATAACAGGGCAACCGAGCATGGATGCTGCGCACGTACGATGGACTGTTACTCCCGCTGCGCTCAACGGGGGGTCTTCTGGGCCGCCGGAGCGGTGGGTCGGAATCCGGGCATTTCAGGCCCGGCCGATAGCCGTACGGGGCCACAACATTTCTGTCGGCAAGTTCGTTCATCCATTCACGGTCCTTTCGCGGCGCGATCGCTGTGCGCTCGCGGGTTCGCAGGTTCATGTGCGAGACGCAGCGCGGGCCGGCGGCAGGCCGCGGATGGAAACAAGGAGGATGTGAGGACGGGGGACACAACACTTGGCATACCCTCGGAGGGTGGCACGGAGGTGTGATCCCGAAAAGAAAAGGGAATTTCGGATAAGGAGAACGATGATGAAAAAGGCAATCCTTGTGTTGGTTCCTCTGCTCGCGCTCGGCGCAGCCGCGCGCGGCGAGAATGGCGGCCCGAGTTCGCAACAGGACACCCCGACGACTGGGGTCGAAGTGGTCAACGACATCGGCGTCAGCCAGGCCCAGGACACCACGGTGACGTCGACCGGCGGCTGGAGTGACAGCAAGTCCGATTCCTCTTCCAGCTCGCAGGTGAACATCGATACGACGTCGATCTCGAACTATGAGAATCGGACGGCGCCGCTGACGAGCCTGCCGCCGTATCTGCCGTACTGGAATCACGGGGGCTGGGGCACAGTGAAGGCCTACTTTGCGAACGGGCCCAGTGCGAACGACGCGATCTACGAGACGACATTCGATCCCAAGGAGCGCGAGGACATGCGTGAGCTTCGCAGTGTCCTGGGGGCCCTGCCGCACGCAGGCCTGCTGGAAGCGGTCGGCGGCGTGCTGAACGCCGTGGCCGTGGCCGTTCTTGGCACGCCGGACATGTACCATCACGGCCGCGGATTCGAGATCGCCAACTCCATCGTCCGGGACGTTCGACCCGAGGGAAAGCCGCTGCTGGTCTTTATCGACTCCAACGTGGACACGCGACTCCTGCGGGAGGAAGGCTATGCCTACGTCGGCAAGGTGAGCATTGAGGGCGATGTGGATCGCAACTGGGACCAGGCCTACAAGGCGGCCGTCACCGAGGCGCTGTTGTGGGACGTGGACATCCTGCTTGTCTCCGGCGGCATGAAGGGCGTGACGGTCGGCCAGAACACTACCTTCCCCTCGGCGGCCGCCGGCTACGGCCAGGCCAATTACTCGCTCTCGCTGTTCGGAGCGGCGGCCAAGGGGATCACCGAGGGCAAGGGCAAGGCCGTCCTGGCCGTCGAGGCCTACCGGTACAATCCGGAGCGCCTGGCGCGCCGACGGATCCCGGCATCGCTCTACGAGCGCATCCGCGTCCGGCCGATCCCTGTCTCTGCCGTGAGAAACGGCAAGCCTGTATCGGCCGCGCCGGCCGGCATATCGGCCGCGCCGGGCGGTGTACCGGCTGCGCCGGGCGAGCCGACAGCGCTACGGCCGAGCAAACGCGGGCCGGGAATCGAGGTCCGTCGCGAACTGCTCGAGATGGCCGGACTCGATGACGCAAAAGTCGGCTGCGTGACCGTACGTTGACCGTGCGATCGCCAACAGTCGACACGGATGGAGTGGAATCTATTGCCAGTGAGGAGAAAGGAGGGACGGGGTCCAGCACAATGAACCACGAGTACCCGGAGGGTGATGATCGCGTAAAGGAGGATCGGGAAAATGGTTGAAACAAGGAGGTCTCACATGAAGAAGGGATTGGTATTCTCAATCGCGATTGTCCTGCTGTTCGCCACCAGCACGTGGGCGTTTTTCGGACAGCAGCAAAGCTTCCACATCGGCGGTGCGAATAAGCTGATGTGGTACGGCGGCGTCGGGACGGCCCGGGGTGGAAACATCGCCACCGTCGGTCAGGAGCAGGAGATGTACTCGACCCGTCACGGCGGCACTTACGGTCACCAGAAGGAGACCGGCGGATTTGTGCAATCCGGCACCATCAACAACGTAAGCGGACCGAGCAGCATCCAGCAGGGCGCCTCGATCGGCGGCTATCAGGGACAAGAAGTCACCGGCGGGCGTTATCGCACGGCCGGGCAGACACAAAGCCTGTGTCTCGATATGGATACGGTGGTGAGCAAGCCGTGGGGGGTCGGGGGCGCCAACGCGGCCCAGAGCTTCGTCGGCGGCCAGAGCCAGATCGTTATGACGCCGACGACGACGAGCGCGCAATCGCAGTTCGTCGGTGCGGCTCAGTACGCCGGCATTACCGCCGGGCCGAACAACGACCCGCTGGTGGACAACAGCCTGGACATCCAGCTCGGCCAGAGCCAGTCGGTCGCGACCGGGCCGCATCCGCATTGATGTCAACCCATGAGCAACGGTGCCGCCCGGCCTGACTCGCAGGCCGCAACGCACTGAAATGGAACACCCTATGCCCTCCGGTCTCCAAGACCGGGGGGCATCTTCTTTTTCGCCGCCGCCGCCCTGCACTTCTGCAGGCAATCCGATAGGCAACAGCCCCCGGCCATGCCTGATCCGTCGGTTTCTGGGCTTGTTGCAGGGTTCCAGCTTGACCTTGCGAGCGAATTCGGTTAGATTTCTTGCTTGACGGCGTCCTCGGATTGCGGCAACATGCCGGTTTTTCTTCCGTAAACTGTGGAAGAGGCTTTGTCGGGATCATTGACAGCTCAATAGCAGTTTTCCGACAAACGCAGTCACTGCAAAGACTTAGAAACATTGGCGGCGTAGCTCAGCTGGTTAGAGCATGGGATTCATAAGCCC
>CBFDBY010000163.1:0-11996 GCA_965603165.1 uncultured Phycisphaerae bacterium | reverse complement strand
CCCAGTAGTATTTGGCGGAAACCTGCTTGATGTTGAGTCCCATCACCAGCAGAAAGGTCAGCACGGTCCGGGCGTACAGCTTCTCCAGCGTCAGGGGCGTCCGCTTGACCGTGAGCATCAGCAGAATCACGAAGGCCGCGAACAGGATGGCGCCCGGAATCCCGTACACGCCGAGCGCGAAGAAGAAATCGTTGTGAGGCCAGATCTGGCTGCCCGTTCGCTCGAACCAGCTATAGTAGCCCGCTCCCGCCGGCCAGCTCAGAACCGCATCGGTCGCGTGTTTGACGGCTCGCATCCGAAACTCTAATGCGGTTCGCGCGCGATGCACGTCCGTGAGACGCTCCACGACCGAGCTCTCCAGGCCCTGCTGTTTGATCAGAAACCCTACGGATGCGGAGGCGAAGAGGATCGCGACCAGCAGCAAAGCCGCCAGCGCCGGACGTCGAAGCACCTGGCGCACGAACAGCAGCGGCGAGAGCATCGTGAACGCCAGTGCCACCAGGCCGCCGCGGGAGCCGGTGCGAATCACCATGACGGGCAGGAACAGCATGGCCACAAAATAGATCATGCGCCAGAGCAGACTCTTGTCGCGGGCGAAGAGGTAGATCGCCGAGAGAAACGCCAGAGCGATGAGCGCCGAGAGCATGTTGGCGTCGATGGCGCTTCCGAGTGTGGCGGCGTACCGAACGTCGCGCGTCTCCTGCACGGCGCGAATCGCGGCGCCGGTCTTGATCGCCAGCACCACGGAGCCGACCGTGCCGATGACGTACGAGCGCAACGCCCAACGAAAGGTGTTCTCGTCGTTCGTTTCGAGGATCCAGTAGACGATCAAGATCAGGATGACGAGCTGGAACTGGGTGAACGCGCGTCGCACTTCCATGCCGAGGTACGGCTGGGCCAGCGAGGTGAAGAAGATCCAGAGGCTCAGGGCCGCCGCCGCCCACAGGGCCTTGTGCCGAATCCGCAAGCCCGGGCGGGTGAGCAGCACGTTGAGAAAGAAGCTGACCGCGACCGCCATGCCGACGCCGCGGTCAAGACTGAGCGCGTGCTGCCATCCCACGCCGGCGCCGGTCGGCAGGACCATCATGAGGATGCACAGGGCGAACGTCGGTTTGATGACCATGCCGACGAAGGTCGGCACGGCGATGACCGCCGCCCCGGCGATCGGGTTCTTCGCCAGAAAGACCACGCCGAGCCCGACCGCGCAGATGACCAGCCACGCCGCCAGCAGCATGGAATTCATCGCCGGCGTGAACTGGATATCGGACGTCCGCTCCTGCGGCTCGTACAGCAGGCTCTCGTCATCAAGTTCGTGGATATAGGTCGTGTACATCGTACGGATTATCGACTTGTTGCGGCCCGAGCGTGATTGGTTCTCAGCCGTTTCAGCCAACGGACGGCGCGAAAGAGACCGCCAAGAATCCGGTGGTCACCGCACAGCGCGCATCGCGCCGCATAGAATTTCATCATGTGGGTGTAGTCGCCTCGAATCGGGTCCAGCAGCCTTTGCTGATAGCTCGGCACGCTCTGGCCGGCCAGCTTGAACAGGCGCATCCGGGCCTTCAGTTTTCTCTTCTTGAATAGCGCATGCCCTTGGGAAGCGAGCAGTTCCGGCAGGCCAAGCCCCGATAACTCGACGGCCTCCTTCGATGCCGCCCGTTCCAGGAGCTCTTCGCCCTCGGGCGTCCGCGAGACGACGAAGGAGCTGCCCGTCTGGTCGGCCCGCATGATCTCGGGAATCCACGCGTCCCCGCAGGTCAGGTCGCTCAGCTCGCCCAGCATGTCACTGCACAGCGTGCAGCGCCGCAACGAATACGGGCTCAGCGCGTTGTAGTAGTCGGCCAGTGGAATTGTTCGCTCGGCGCCATCCTTCAGGCGGATCATCATGCCGCCCGGCCAGCCCCGGCCCCGATACTGGAGCCGCGTCACGGCGTCCACCGGCACGCCGATGCTTTCGAGGAATCGCCTCGTGCCCCGGAAGCTGTAGTCCAGGCTGCATGCGATGCTGATTCGATACCGAATCCGCTCCTTGAGGCTGGCGATGTGCTGCTCGGCCTTGCGAACACCCTGAATATGGCACGGAAGCCCCACAATGGCGAACCGGCCGTCGGAACGAAGGATTTCCTTCAGTGCCGCGCCGGCGGCCGCGGGGCAGTACTTCGAGCCCGCCGCCGAGAGGATGTCCGCCCTGGTGCGGGCGATGAACGTCTCGGGTTTGAGTGGGTCGTCGCTCCGCATCCGTGTTACCAGCGCGCCGTCAATCAGGCCCTCTTCGAGTGCGAAAGCCAGCAGAGAGCTGACGAGCCCGCCGGAAGCGCTGTTGTATCGAACGTCTTCGTCGGTGGCATGGCCGACGTAGCAGCCGAGGTACCGGCCGAGCGCAATGTCCTCGGGAATATCGCCGAACAAGGCCGCGTTCAGTCCCTCGAAATCAACACTGTGGCCCGGACAGACTTCGTAGCACAGCCCGCACCGCGTGCATCGATCCCGATTGAGCAACGGGATATAGCAACTGCTCTTCGTATCGACGATCATATCGAGGGCATCTTGCGGACAGATTCCCGCGCACGTGCCGCAGCCCGTGCACAGCTTGCGCTTGACCACCGTCTCGATTGTCGACTTATCCTGCATGGCTCAAGCGGCTCCCTGCGATGGTCCTTTGATCATGCGCACGATCTCCTGCATTCGTTCGGATAGCTCGCGGCGCGTTCGTTCGAGGGACTTGCGGATAGCGCCGCGGGTCTCGAACAACCCCAGGGTCTTCAGCGATGCGCCTTGGTCATCCATGATATCCATATCGACGATTTGCTCTTCGCAGCCGCACATATCGCCGATGATGCCGTGCGTGCGCGTGTCCTGGCGGTTCGTCATCGCGACGAAGGGTGTTCCCACGGAGACACTGCCGATGAGCGAATGCGTTCGCTCGCCGACCAGGAAGTCACACTCGCGGATGATGCTCTTGAGCAATCGCGCCGGGCAGTCCTGCTCCAGCACCGCCGAATCGTCGGCCCCCGTTTTCATCCGTTCGATAACGTGCCCGGCGGCCACGAGGTCGTTGCCGGCCTTCTCCAGCGAGTGCGGCAGAAACAGCACGAACGCCTGATGCCTCTCGATAAGTGCGTCGAGAACCGTGGCAAGGTACTGGGCGTGAGCTTGCTGCTTCGCTTCGCCGTGCAAGTCGGGTCGAAAGCCGCCGTAGACTCGCCCCTTCTCGAGCGCCGTCACGGCGACAACCGGTCGGCCGCTCGCTCTGGCCCGTCGATACGGTTCACATCGGTCGAGGATTTCACGGGCCGCCTCGGGCGGCGCCGGTCGCATCGCAAAGGCCGGATCGGGAGCGACCACCAATTTGCTCGGATCGCGACAGACCCGCTTCATGCTCTCGCACGAATACTTCTCGCGGAACACGCAGAAGTCGCTTTCCTCCATGGCCCGGCCATACAGCCCGGCTTTGTAGAGCCGGCCGGCGGAAATCCCCGTGCTGGCGCCCAGAATGCCCGTTCGTTTGCCGTGTCTCTTGGCCAGATGGATAATCCCGCACGACTCCAGACAGAAGACCCCGTCGTGCCCCACCAACACGTATTCGGCACGACGAAAGAATTCCTGAAGCGGCTGATACTCCGCGGCGCCGGCGGCGGTGAGGTTCTTCAACGGCCCGGGCATCCCGAGTCGAAGCTCGATCGCGATCTTCGCCTGGAGGAGAATCCGGCGCCGGCCGGTCAGGGCGGAATTGCCCTCGAACCGAAAGATCCACTCTCTCGGGAAGATGGTGATGTTCTCTCGTTGTGTTAACTGCGCAACATGATCGAAGAGCCCTAATGCGACGGGCCGGCCCTCCGAGAGCATGTCCTCGATCCCGCGAACGATGGCCTCCTCACCCTTGTTCGTGGTCGGCACGTAGTCGGCTACCAGGATGTGCAATCGATCGTCCATAAGCGTCCACGCCCTTTAGGCGAGGCGTGGTGAGAAAGAGGAACCTCTCATTGGATGAGTGAGGCGTCATTCGTCGGCCCGGCGGGCCGGCCGCGACCCTGCCTCAGGGCGGACAGCAGGTGCCGGCGCTCCGCGCTCTTCAGGCTCAGGCGCCAGCCGGCGAGCAGCGTTGTCGCACCGACCCCGGAGACCACGGCGAGCAGGCCGAACCAGGAATCCGGCGGCGACAGATGTTTCCATACGACCAGCAGTGCAACGGCCGGAATGACGCCCAACAAGGCCGGCCACCAAACGTGCACGATGCTCTCCCACGCCGGGATGCCCATCTTCCGATTGAAATAGCTCGGCAGGATGAGGCCTGCCACGAGGGCCATCGGCACGAAATTGCTCCAGGCGACGCCGCGAAGACCCCAACCCAGGACCGTGATCGTAAAGATGACCCCGAAGACGCACAGAATCGCCTGCAGGGCCGTCAGGAGTCCGAAGACGCGGTGCTCGCCGCGACCGGCCAGGACCAGGAAGTTGCTGTGCTGGCTCAACAGGATGCAGTAGCCGGCGGTCAGGATCGCCAGCACGGTCGCGAGCGATGGGATGATGGCCGGGTCCTCGAACTTCGCACCGATCCAGACGGTCAGAAACTCTTTGCCCATGACGATGAGAAAGCAGCCGGCCGGGATGATGATCAGCAGACTGTATTTCTGCGTCAGGAAAGCAATCTGTCGGACCCGCAAGTGATCGTCCCGGGTATCCAGATCGCTCACGGCCGGCTTGATCGCCGCGGTAAACGCCTGCACGAATTGCGAGAGCAGCAACACGCCCGCGGCCGCCGCGTAGAACTGGGCCACCTCGGCCGTGCCCAGAAAGATCCCGATGATCGTCTCGCTGGCCCGGCCCATGATGATGGCCCCCGTGGCGTACAGGAACGTGTTCATCCCGTAGAACAGCATCTCCTTCAGCAGCGTACGATCCACGCTCCGCCAGGAGATGGATACGTTCGGAAGCAGGCGCCGCACGAAAAGGCCCTGCACCCCGCGGGCCACGACCTCACCGAGGCCGTAGATGAGTCCGAGCGTCAGCAGGCCGTAGCCGCGCAGCAGCAGAACGACAAGCAAGGTCGTCTTCACGGCAAGGACCACGAATGTCACGGCGCTCGTGATGTCGTATCGCTGCAGCCCGCTGAGCACGGCCGTCGGCACTTGCAGCGGCGTCGAAGCGGCAAAGCTCAAACCCACAATCAGGACCAGCACGCTCGCCGCGCCCACGAACTGCGGCTCGATCGCGAACCAGTCCCCGATCTTCACGTGAAGGATCAGGCTCAGGACCACGAGCATCATGGCGCCGATTGAAAAAAACAGCACCGCCGTGCTGATGACCTTTTGGATGCCCTCCTGGTCGTCTTTCGCCAAGTACATGGGGATCCTGCGATTGATGGCGCTGTTGAGCCCCATCCCGAGGATCGGCCGATACCGAAAGATCGAGCCGATCAGGATCCAAACGCCGTAGCGAGCCTCGCCGAGCCGGCCCAGCAGGAACCGGATCAGGACAAACGCCACGACGGCGTTGCTCATCAGGATCAGGACGTTGAAGCACGTGTTGCGAATCAGCCGTCCGGAGGTCGTCATCGTGTTGGCCATGTGCTGTTACTCGGGTCCTTCCGGGACGCCGGTGCGCTTCTGTGCGATGCAGAACAGATTCGCCGACTCGAATCGGCGGGCGTCCCATGCCATGATCCTCGTGATTCCGCGGTGTAGCAGGGCGATGCGGCCGAAGAGCATCTCGGCGATCTTCAGAAGACGAATGAAGAGCCCGGCCCCGTCGAACTCAACCACGGAAAAGCCCTGGCGATGCAGAAGGTCCTCCAGCGTGCGACGGGAGAAGTGCTCGTGCCATCGCTTCTTTGCGGCCACGTCGCCGATCAAACCGTCCGGATTCGTGACGTATCGGCGCTTGTATTCCTCCGGCGAGTGCCGGCGGCAATAGTGCCAGCGATGCAGTCGCGGGAATCGAAACTTCAGATTGCCCATATCCAGAAACGAGAACACGTGTTGCCTCGGGACGGTGACAATCAGTATGCCGTCATCGCGCAAAACGCGGCGAAGCTCGGCGAGCAACGCCTCCTGCCGATCCACGTGCTCGAGCACGTCCATCAGGCTGATCGAGGAGAACTCTCCATCGGCGAAAGGCAGCGAAGCCCCCGGGCGGACATGCACGATCTCCAGGTTGTCCAACCGATCCCTCGCGCGCCGGACGGCCTCCTCGCCGGCGTCGGCGCCGACGAGCCGTCCAATGTCCTTGTTCCGCAGCGCTGCCAGGAACCGGCCGTCGCCGCAACCGAGATCGAGGTGCGCTGCTCCGCCTGCCGGCACGTGCTGCCACGCAAATCCGTAGCGGTCGTATCCACAAGGGTTGCCGGATTCAATCCTGGTACGCATGTACGCTCCCGGACGGCCGGTTCAGCCGCCCTTCGCCCCCGGCTCGACCACGCGCCACAGCACGCCGGCCTCCACAAATGCATAACGCTCCAGAAGAAACGCCGGGCCGTAGCCGGGTTTCCTGGAAACGACGTACACCGGGTGCGTCTCCAGCAATTCTCCGATGGTCCGTTCATCGACCGCGGGGGCCGCGGCGCTGCGTGCGATTCCGGTGACGACTTTCACATCCGGGCGCACGCCTTTGACCTCCTGCACGTATAGCAGGGGACCTATCGTCGTCGTGTCCGCGCAGATGATCGCATCGCCCTCGGCGCTTTCCAACGCCTCTCTCGCAAAACGGCCGGCGCCCGCATCCGCCGTCTTCCACGGCTGCAGGAAGTACTCGTAGTCGTTGCGGTAGGGGATGTCCCGGCGCGTTCCGATCTGCACGTGCAGACGTTGCGCCAGCGCCGGCGCGACGGCGTACACGCCGACCGGCACAAATGCGCATGCCGCAATCGCGCAGGGCATCAGTGTTCCGCCGATGCGCGAGCGAACCTCATGTGCGCCAAGGCCGATCACCACGGCGACCATGCTGTAGAACGGAATGAAGAACGCGTAGCGATCCGAGATGGTGTAGCGGGAAGCGAAAACCAAGAACAGCACCAGCAGCGCCAGGACCATGTTGCGAAGCGCCGAGGTCGGCCCGATCCTGTGGAGACCATAGAGGCCCGCCACAAACAGCAGGGCGTTTGGCGTGGGGAAGTTCAGCAGGATGAACAGGACGTTCTCGCGAACGATCCTCCAGGACAGGCTCATATTGAGCACGTCCGCCCGCCAGCGATCGCCGAAGGCCGCCGAAGCCAGCGTCCCCAGGATATCGCCGCTGTGAGCGATGTTCTTGATGATGAGGTATTCAAACGGCATGGCGCCGAGGACCCACAATGCGACGATGAGCGCGACATGCTTGATACGGATCGCCTTCCTCGCGAGCAGAAACCCGATGAATGTGACGTAGCAAACGAATGGGATCGAGCCGAGCATATGCACGGCGACCGCCAGACCGTTCAACAGACCGAGCAGGTAGAGATACCTGACGTTCTTCGTCCTGGTATATCGCAGCAGCATGATGAGCTCGGCGAGGAAAAGCGCCGTCCAGAGCGTATATGTCTCGGCGATGCTCGCATGACGCCAGAACGTGTGCGAGAGGGCGAGCGTCGCGGCGGCGATCAGGGCCGGGAAGTCCTTGCCGAGCCATAGCCGCACCAGCAGGTACAGGTTGGCAATCGCTGCTGCGCCGGCCACGGCGGACACACAGTTCACCCGATACCCGAACTCGCCCAATGGGATACACTTCGCGGCGATTGCGACGAGATAGTACAGCGGGTGCGAGATGGCGAGGCCGAGGAAGCCCTCGATATCGTTGTGCCACACGCGATACTGGATCAGCCCGCTGTCCTGCCATAGCGCCCCCGGCGCGCAACTCAGGCCGTAGAGCGCTCCTGCGGCGAGGAGAACGACCGCGTACATGGTCACTATGGATGAGGTCCGCGTCATGCGTGTATGCGGCGTTGCGGGTTACGATGGGTTGTTCATGTGCTTTCGATAGTGCTCGACGATGATGCGCAGGGTCCGATCGAGACTGGTCTTGGGCTTCCAGCCGACGGCCTTGCCGATTCGCTCGAGGTTCGGCACGCGGCGCATCATGTCCTCAATAGCCCGGCCGTAGGCGACGTCGTACGGCACGAACTGCTTGCGGCTCTTGCTGCCGGTGATCTCGATGATCCGGTCGGCCAGGCCCTCGATGCTGATCTCCTCCGAGGAGCCGATGTTGAAGACCCGTCCGGCCGCCTGCTCGCACTGCATCAGCGCGAGCACCGCCTCGACGAGGTCCTCGACGTAGCAGAAGCATCGAGTCTGCTGGCCCGTCCCGTAGATCTGGATCGGCTCGTCGCGCAGGGCCCACCGCACGAATCGCGGCACGACCATGCCGTAGCGGCCGGTCTGCCGCGGGCCGATGGTGTTGAAGAATCGCGCGCTGACCACGCCCAGGCCGTACTGCTGATGGAAGGCCTGCCCGAGAAACTCGTCGATCGCCTTGCTGCACGCGTAAGCCCAGCGGGAAAAGGCCGTGCTGCCGAGCACGAAATCGTCGTCCTCGCCGAAGGGGATCTTCTCACTCTTGCCGTAGACCTCACTGCTCGATGCGAGCAGGATGCGGCGGCCGAACTTGTTCGCGGCCTCCAGAACGACCTCCGTCCCGGCGATGTTCGTCTCAATCGTGTGGACGGGCTCGTCGGCGATCAGTTGCACGCCGACCGCCGCCGCTAAGTGGAACACGACGTCGCAGCGCGAAGTCAGCAGTTGCACGAGCGTGGTATCCTGGATATCGCCTTTGACGAACTGCAGCTTCGGGTCCTGCCGAAAGGCCTCAATATTCTCCAACCGGCCCGTGCTCAGGTTGTCGATGATCGCCACTTCGTTGCCGTCTTTGAGCAGCCGCTGGGCCAGATGAGAACCGATGAAACCCGCTCCGCCTGTGATCAATGCCTTCATATTCCTCGAGCTTTCCCTGTGTAACGACCTGAGAGAAGGAGTCTGTGGCAACGAGCGTAAACGATTTCCCGTCCGCGGGCAACGCCGAATCCGGGCGCACTCCGTGCCCGTCGGATGCGCAAAAGAAAAACAGCCTCCTTGCTGCATCCGTTAGCGCGATTGGGATGTTGCGAGGCGGCCGTAGCGGCCGGCCCAACATCCCATCGTCTGTCGGTGACGGTTCCTTCTACAACATAAGTATCGGAAAATAAAGAACATAGCTTGAGGCAAACGCCCCGGCGGAGGGCCGCCGCACGTACTGTCCCCTGCGTCGAATCCGGGACTTCAGGCTCCGATAATAATGCGACTTGTCTTGCTTGCAGGCACGCCCCATCCAGGGGCAGTCCAGCAGGTACACCTCCGCGGCAGAATCCGCTTGGATTCGCCGTGACAATCGGGTAAAATAGGGGAGTTGGGAAGACTATTTTCGGGGGTGTGTTTGCAGAGCAATCGTTTACGATTTCTTCTGATGGGGGTGGTCCTCGTTGTTTGCTGCCTGGGCGTTCCGGCCGGCGCCGAGCGGACGATCTCCGCCATCGAGCTGTTCGACGGGATGCGCGGGATGTGGCTTGGGCAGCTCGTCGGCAATGCGGCCGGCCGGGAGACCGAAGGGCTCTACGGCGGGGCGGAGCCGAATCCGGACCCGTGCGTACCGTGGCAGATCAAGCAGGTCTGGGACGCCGACGACGATACGGATATCGAATACATCGCCCTGCACACCCTCGATACCTATGGCTTCGACTGCAATTCGTGCGAGATTGCCGAGCAATGGCTCGAACACATCAGTCCGCAGGGCATTTACATTGCCAACAAGCAGGCGTGGTACCTGATGCTCGACGGCCACACGCCGCCCGAGACGGGCAGCCGCACCTATAACGAGCACTGGTACTCCATCGATGCCCAGATCGGTACGGAGGTTCTTGGGGCCGTCTCGCCGGGGTTGCCCCATGTCGCCGTCGATTTGGCGGGCCGTTTCGGGCACATCACGAACGGCGGCTTTGCCGTTCACGCGGCCCAGTTCTACGCGGCCATGTACGCCGAAGCCTTCTTCGAGTCCGATGTGGTCGAGCTGGTCCTCAAGGGGCTCGATGTGATCCCGCAAAGCAGCCGCACGACCGCGGTGGTTACGGACGTGCTCGATTGGTACCTCCAGGACGCCAACGACGCCGTGCTCGACTGGCGGACGACCCGTCGAGAACTTTATAACAAGTACCAGGGCGCCGACAGCCTGGGCCGCTACTATGGGTGGTGGGAGTCCACGATCAACACCGGCGCGACGGTCATGGCCCTGCTCTACGGCGAAGGCGACTTCAAGCAAACGGTGCAGATCGCTGTCCTCGCCGGCTGGGATTGCGACTGCAACCCGGCGACGGCCGGCGGCCTGCTCGGCATCATCCACGGCTTCAGCGGCCTGCCGGCGGACCTGACCGACCCGGCCGTCTGCGGCAATCTCTACCTGAATGTCTCCCGGCCGGGCCTGCCCGACCCTGCCGAGCCCCTGCCGCAATATGACACGATCACGACGGCCGCGCTGTACATGCTTGTGCTGGCGCAGGAGAACATCCTGCGAAACGGCGGAACTCGAATCAGCAAGCCCCTAAGCTGGGCCTACTCCATCCCGCCGGCCGAAACCACCGGCCCTGATGCTGGAAGCAGCGATCCTATCGGGCCTTCCGGTCTCGTCGGCAAGGCCCTCGCCGCCGGGATGACCGTCACGCCGGCCGCTTCCGTGTCTCGATACAACCTCAGCCACGACCGGCACAACCTCGAGTCCATCATGGACGGCGTCAGCGACAATTCCTGCGCCGGCCAGCGGCCGTACTATACGTATCTGCCCGACCCAACGGACCGGCCCGAGCAGGATTGGTATGAGCTGGCGTTCTCCGAGCCGGTCCAATTCGAGAAGGTGGTGTTCCACGAAGGCGACGTCGTCTGGGGCAAGATCAATGCGTACTACAAACAGGATGAGCCCCTCGGCGGCTTCTTCGAGGACCTGACCGTACAGATTCTGCAGAACGGCGAGTACATCGAGCCCGCAGACTTGCAGGTGTCACCCGCGCTCGACCGCTTCCGGATGTACCAGAGCATCACCTTCCACTTCGCCCCGACGACCGGCGAGGCCATTCGTATCATCGGCACGTCCGGCGGCTCAAGACGCTTCACCACGATCCTCGAACTCGAAGTGGACGGCCAGTTGCTCGATAGCCCGCCCACAGATCCTCATGATCCAGCATCTCCGGATCCGACCGCACCGAGCGCCGATGAATAGCGGCTGAGCCCGCCATATGGCATCCCGAGCGAAGGCTCGCGGCGGTACACCGACCGCGACCCTGAGCCATCTGCCTACCTCGCCACCCGGAAGGCCGAGGCGTCACTCCTCTTTGCCGGAGACGGCGGGTAGAGCGAGCTGGCCGGTCTTTCCCACGGGCAGCTTCATCGATCCCAGGCGGGGCGTCTTGATCACCACGTCCAACTCGGCCTCATAGGGGATCGTCATACCGGGCGTCACGCCGCCAAGCACCTTCAGCGCGCTGAGGTAGTCCACCCGGGCGGGCAGCGACACCACTTCGCTTGCCGCGCCGGGTATTGTGACCTCCAGCTCCCTGGAGCCGGCCAGAAATCTCTGGCCCCGGCTGGAAACGGCGTAGCTGAAGCTCAGCAGCGGCATGTCGAACGCGTAGTTGTTCAGGATCTGCACGTCGAACACGAGCGTTGCCCCGAACAGGTCCGCCTCCTTGAACTGGACCCCCACCAACTTTGCGGACGGTTTCTTGAGCTGCAGGGACTCCTCCATGCTCTCGCAACCGGCCGAGAGGACCGCGATCGACACGCCCACCAGAATCCACTTTGCCATCCGTACCATCATGTAAACTCCTTCCAAAAGCTCTCCAGCCACGATACCGTCCCCGGCCGCAACGGTCAACCATCAGGATGAGAAATGAGGCGCATCCCGTCTTAGCCTACTTGGAGGTTGTCAATGGCCCAGAGAAGAGGCTGTTCAAGGGGAAGGTCGGGAGGTTTGTCTTGTGCCCTGGAGCCGCCGCAGACACGAGCCCT
>CBFDBY010000162.1:0-12166 GCA_965603165.1 uncultured Phycisphaerae bacterium | reverse complement strand
TCCGCTATGCAGCAACATGAAAGTGTTCAATAAACACTGCTCCCCGTAGTAAGTGGCCGGGCCCGAAGAATGCGACAGTCGGGAGATAGGCTGTTGAGGCAAGGGGCAATCCATGTCGCGGATGCGCGCATCGCCTTCGCCGGCTCCCTGCGGTCAAACTTCAGAACAAATGGAAGAGGCTTTCGCGCGACGACGATTCTGGAGGGTCCCTTTGGCAAATGAATCGGTCGAATGACGAAAATGAGGTGGGGCGGACTACGGCCGGCAGGTTGTCCTGCCGCGAGTGGCTGCGCACCCATGGGGACAAGCTGCGGGCCGAGCACCTGCAGTACCACCGCCTTGAGATCCACTGGTCGCGGATCAGACTGCTCGCCTTTGCGCTTGGTATCCTTGCGGTTGTTCTGTTGCGCCATGACGTCGTGCCGGCGGCATCGGCGGGCGTGGTGGGCGCGGTGATCTTCATCGTCGCCGTGCTGCGGCACCTGAAATGGGAGGACCGGCGTGCGTTCACCGAACGCGTTCTCGTCGTCATCGAGGAGTCGTCGCACGCCTGCACAACGCGCGATCGGCCAACTCGCTCCTGGCGACGTCCACTCGATCCGCCGGACACGTCCATGGTCCTGCCGGAGATCCTCGACTCCGGCCCCACCTGGCGGCTTACCGACCAGGAGCGCGACGACCTCGATCTCTACGGCCCGCCCGTGGGCATCTTCGGCCTGCTCAACCGCGCGTCCACAGATCTCGGCGAGCGACGGCTGCGCGATCTGCTGGACTCGCCCTGCCTGTCGCGCGAGCATATCCAGCCCCGTCAACGCGGTGTTCGCTGGCTCGACAGCCATAACGAGCAGCGTCTCGCCATGATGGCCGAAATTGCCCTGCTTCGCGGCCGCTCCAAGCACCTGGGCAAACTGGTCCGGCTTCTCCGGACCGTCGAGCACCCGCCGCGTTCCGCCGTATCCCGAGGCATTCGGATATGGTCCGTGTTCAGCGGCCTGCTCTTTGTCTACGCCGTTCTGCGGACGGCCGGAGGGCAGTATGAGTGGGTCCGGGCCATCATCGGGCTGTTCCTCGTCAACAGCCTCATCCTGCTCCTGCTCAGCCGCACGCTCCACCGGCTCAATAGCGCCGTATCGCCCTGGGCGAACTTGAGGTCTACGCTGACGTGCTTTCTGACCATTGCGCAGCACGCCGTCGAGGACCTGCCCGATGAGAGGCAGTTGGGCGTGTTGAGAGAGCACTTCCGCAGAGTCACGACCGACGCCCGCATTCCCTCGTTGTGTGCCTGGCTGGAATGGGCGGGCCTGCACGGCATCGTACGCGGCTTGCTCAATACGTTCGTCTTTCTGGACCTGCACATCGCGGAGGCCGTGCTGGCGCACGTCGTGCCGAACCGCGAGATCCTCCTCGACGGCTTGTCGGCAATGGCCGAACTGGAAGCCCTGTGCAGTCTCGCTTGCTTCTCCGCTGAGCAGCCGATCGCATGTTATCCGGAACCGATGGACAAAACGAGCCTTCTCATCGAAGACGGCCGTCATCCCCTTATCCCGGAGCAGGACGTCACGCCGAACAGCATCCATCTGACGCCCGATACGAGGACGTGGGTCATCACCGGCCCGAATGCGGCGGGCAAGAGCACGTTTCTGCGCATGGTCGGCGTCAACGTTCTCCTGGCCCAGGTCGGCGCCGCCGTAGCGGCCCGAGAAATGACGTGGTCGCCCGTCCGGCTGATCACCGACGTCAGAATCCGCGACGACTTAGCCAAGCACGAGAGCTATTTCCTCTCCGAGGTCCGTCGGCTGCGCCGCCTCGTGCTGGATTCGGAAAGCCGCACGCCGGTGCTCGGCCTGATCGACGAGCCCTTCCGCGGCACCAACTCCCAGGAACGGACCGCCGCCGGCATCGCCCTGCTCGAACATCTCACGGCTTCGGGAAACCTCTTTCTGATTGCCACGCACGAGGAGACTCTGGCTCAGGTCGCCGCCAACACCGCCTCAGCGGATAACTATCATTTCCAGGAACACCTGCACAAAGGCGGAATCTCCTTCGATTATCTGCTCCGGTCAGGCCCGGCCAACACAAGAACGGCTCTGCGCATTTTAGAACAAGAGGGCTACCCGGGCCCCCTCCTGGACCGCGCTCGAGGTCTGATGAGCGGCGGAACAGAGGCCGCCCGGAGCGATTGACGCAGGAGACGACCATGTGGCCCAGGATAGGACAAGTGCCGACCTATGGAATCCTGTATTTCAGCGGCATCATTGTGCACTTTGTGCTCAGTTGGCGCATCGCAAAGCGTCATGGGCTGAGACGCCGCGTGTGGATCGTGACGAGCGTCTGCTATTTCCTCAGCATGACCGTGGGCGCCAAGCTGCTTTTTGACCTCCGCCATCCGCCATTTGACTTGGCGGCCCTGCTCCAGCTCGAGCATTACAGGGCTGGCGGTCTTTGGGGCGGACTGCTCGCATATTTCGCGTTGGCCGGTCCGGCGGTGCTGCTGCTCTCACGACGAAGGCTGACCGCCCTGGACCTGGTCGCTCAGGCAGTACCCCTTCCCTGGATCGCCGCCAAGCTGGGTTGCTTCTTCAACGGCTGCTGCCACGGCCGGCCTTGCACACTTGCCTGGGCAATCACGTTTCCCGAAGGCGCACGCGGCGCCCCGGCGGGCGTGCCCATTCACCCGACGCAGTTGTACGAAGTCGGCCTTATGCTGATCGTCCTCCTCGTGTTCATGCAGCTCAAATCGGACCGGTGGCGAGGCACGAAGCTGCTGTGGTTCCTGGTCATCTACGGCGTCGGCCGGGCTGCGACCGATGTGTTCCGCGGCGATACGGAGGGCCACCTGTATCTCGGGCTGATCAGCCTGACCCAGTTGCTGTGTATCAGCGCAGCCGTCGCCGCCCTGGTGGCACTGGTCATTTGGCTGCCCAGAAGGGACAGACGAGGGCAGGAATGACATACGAATTCGACGGCGAAGAATATCGAAAGGCCTCAGCCCATCAGAAAGAATGGGGCGGCAGACTCATACAGAGCTTGGACCTCAGAGGAGATGAACACATCCTCGACATGGGCTGCGGGGATGGCGCATTGACCGCGCAACTGGCCTTGCGGGTGCCGCAGGGAAGCGTTCTCGGCATCGACGCCTCCGAAGGGATGATCGCCGCGGCGCGGAGACATCGAGCGCAGAACCTTCGTTTTGCGCTGCAGGATATCAACGCGCTGAACTACGAGGATGCTTTCGATCTGGCGTTCTCCAATGCAACGCTGCACTGGATCAAGGACCATCAGACCCTGCTGCATCGCGTCTACCATGCGCTGCGAAGCGGTGGTGTCCTCCGGTTCAACTTTGCCGGCGACGGCAACTGCACGCATCTGCTGGCCGTGCTCCGAAAGACGATGTCGCTGCCGGCGTATCGGCCCCTCTTCGATGATTTCGATTGGCCCTGGTTCATGCCGACGGTCGAACAATACGAACACCTCATACGCAAATTCGCATTCCACGACATCCGCGTGTGGCTTGAAAACACGGACCGTTCCTTCGCAAACACCGAAGCGATGATTCGATGGGTCGATCAGCCCAGCCTGGTCCCATTCCTCGCGCATCTTGGCGAGCCCCTGCGGCAGGAGTTCCGCGACTCTGTCGTCGAACAGATGGTGCGAGAGACCGAGCGGGCAGACGGCCGGTGCTTCGAGACGTTTCGGCGCATCAACGTCTTGGCGCGCAAGTAACGACCCTGTCTGCGTCGTGCGATTTCGCCGACGCAACGTCGCCTTGCGAACTCCGGCAGCAACTTGTATCATGGACCGAGGTAGTCACGGGGTTGTAAAAATCACATGGATCTTGCCTATGGCTGAGCACATATGTCCCGTCTGGGCCGGGTACTTCCTGGCCAGCAGACTCAGAAGGCTCCTGCAGAATCCTCATAAGATTCTCGCGCCGTACGTCAGGCCGGGTATGACGGTCCTTGACGTCGGAAGCGCCATGGGCTTCTTCAGTCTGCCGATGGCGGAGAGAGTCGGGCCGGACGGCAAGGTCGTCTGCGTCGACGTACAGCCTGGAATGCTCGACGCGCTCCGCCGGCGAGCCGCAGCCGCCGGACTCTCCGAGCGAATCGAGACGCACATATCTTCCGAACATTCCATCGACCTGCACGAATCGAACGACCGTTTCGACTTCGCTCTCGCCTTCGCCGTACTGCATGAAGTGCCCGGCCGGGCCGGCTTCCTCCGCGACATCCACGAGATGCTCAAACCCGGCGCTTGCCTGCTGCTGACCGAACCGGCCAGGCACGTGAGCCAGGTGCAGTTCGACTGCACGGTCTCCGAGGCGCAGCAACAGGGGTTCGTCGTGACCAGTCACCCGCCGATCCGGCTGTCCCGTGCAATCGTCCTGACCAAACCGCCGAAGCAATCGGAGGACTCCGCTGAATGACTCTCAACGCGAAGCCGAAGGCCCTGGTCTTCGACATGGATGATACTCTGGTCGTCGAGAAGGCATCGGCCGAGGCGGCCTTTCTCACGACGTGCGAATTGGCGAAATCGCGGTACGGGATTGAGCCGGCTGACCTGCACGCGACACTCCGCGAAACCTGCCGCGGCATCTGGCACGCCTCCCCGGTCCGCGCCTATTGTGTCGAGATCGGCATCAGTTCCTGGGAAGCCCTCTGGGCGCGGTTCGAGGGGGCCGATGAGAGGCTGAGAATTCTCCGCGAATGGTCGCCGACCTATCGGCACGATTCATGGCATGAGGCCCTTGGCAGACATGGCATCGACGACACTGATCTCGCTCATGAGTTGGCCGAGGTCTTCCCGATCCACCGGCGCAAGCTCCATGTTGTGTACGACGACGTGCGACCCGCGCTCGGACACTTCAGGCGAATCTTTCAACTGGGTCTTCTCACCAACGGCGCGCCCGACCTCCAGCGCGAGAAGATTGCCGGATCCGGAATCGCCGAGTACTTCGACGAGATCGTCATCTCGGGCGAGGTCGGCGTTGGCAAGCCGAACCCACGGATCTACGAGACCATGTTGTCCCGTCTGGCCGTGACGCCTGATGAAGTGCTGATGATCGGCAACAGTCTCAGCTCGGATGTACAGGGCCCACAGGCCGTCGGGATGAAAACGGTCTGGCTCAACCGCTCGGGCCACCCGCGCGACGACACGATCATCCCCGACCACGAAATCACCAGCCTGACCGAACTGATGCACATTCTTCACTAACAGACCGATACTGTCAGACTCCCAACGCAGTACATCGGGTAGGGAAACCTCATTCAACTCCACAGCCGGTCGTTGGAATCGTCGTCGTTCCATTCGTCCGTCGGCGCGAAGCACGACTCGCCTCGTGAGAGATGCTGCTTGACCACGTCGAGGTTCAGCTCGACGCCCAGTCCCGGCGTCTCTGGAACGCGGGCGAAGCCCTGCCGATGCAGCGGCTTCTCAATGCCCGTCACCAGGTCCTCCCACCACGAGACGTCCACGCCGTGATGCTCCAAGGCGACGAAGTTCTCCGTCGCGGCGGCACAGTGAACGTTGGCCATGAACGATATCGGCGAGCCGGCAAAGTGCATGGCCATCGCGATGCCGCGCGGCTCGGCGTAGTCCCCGATCTTCTTCGTCTCCAGGATCCCGCCGGCCGTGGCCAAGTCCGGATGGATCATGTCGACCGCACGATTGTCGATCAGGTCCCGGAAGCCATCGAGGCAGTAGATATCCTCGCCGGTCAGCGTCGGAACGTCGATGGAGCTGGTGATCTCTTTCAATGACTCCGTGAATTGCCAGGGCACCATGTCCTCCAGCCAGGCCATCTGGAAAGGCTCCAGCGCCTTGCCGAGGCGGATGCAACTGTTGACGTCGATGTGCCCGAAATGATCGGCCCCGAGCGGAATTTCGTAGCCGATCTCCTCGCGGACCCGGGCCACGTACGCGGCCATCAAGTCGATCCCCTTGTCCGTCAGTTGGATTCGCGTGAACGGATGCATGGTCGATCGGTAGCGGTCCCAGTCCGCACCGGCAGGCCGGCTCAGGGCGCCCGGGATGCGACGAATCAGCCTGATCCCCAGGTCCATCTTCAAGAAGGTAAAGCCGGCCTTCGCCCGCTCGCGGAGTCGGGCGGCATAGGTATCCGCGTCGCGGCTGGAAGCCGTGTCGGCGTACAGACGAATGCGATTGCGATACTTGCCGCCGAGCAACTGGTAGACGGGCACGCCGTAAGCCTTGCCCGCCAGGTCCCACAACGCCATCTCGACGCCGGAGACGCCCCCGCCCTGCCGCCCGTGGTGGCCGAACTGGCGGATCGCTTTGAACATGCGCTCGACATTGCACGGATTCTCGCCCAGGATTTTGCTCTTGAGCATCAGGGCATAGCGCTTGCTGCCGCCATCGCGAACTTCGCCGTAGCCCGAGATCCCCTGGTTCGTATCGATCCGAATCAGGGGCACGCGGAAAGGAGCCCCTCTAATGACGGCCACGCGAAGGTCGGTAATCCGCAGCCGCGAAGGAGCCGAGGCGCGATTCACATTCTGCGCAGCAAAGGCGACTTGCTCCTCAAGCGAGCTGCCCAGTACGCCGGCTAAACTCAATCCGCCCAGCCCGATGCCTCCGAGCAGACTTCGCCGCGAATACAATGACTTCTCACACAGACGATGGTTCTGTTTGCTCATAATGAATTTCCGATCTTCCGAAATGTGTCACTGCCCTACCACGTGCGTTTCTCAAGGATCTCTTTGATGACCGCCTTGGGTATGGGCAGCTCGTCCATGTTCTCTTCGAGCCACTTGAAAAAGTCGGCCTTAATCTCTTCCGACCAGGCGCCGTCGATCTGACCGGGCGTGTACTTGCCCTCCTTGAGGCGCTGGTGCCCGAACCGGTCGCGCAGCATGATGGCTTCGGCCCTCTTGACGACCTTCTCGGCGAGGTGGGCGGGAATGAAGATGACGCCCTCGCGTTTGGCGAGCACGATGTCGCCGGGCAGGCAGATGGCCCGGCCGATCCGGATCGGCACGTTGATGCCGGTCAGCATGACCTCGCGGAGAAAGGATGGGTCCCACCCGCGTACGAACGCGTTGAAGCCTTCGATCTCCTGGAGTCCGCCCAAGTCACGCAGACTGCCGTCGAAGACAACGCCGTTGCCGCTTTTGGCGAAAATCGAATTGCCGAGGTTATCGCCGATCAGAGTGCCGTCGACGATCTTGCCGAATCCGTCCGCGACATACACATCGCCCTTCTGGAGCATATCGATGGGCCATGAATTGGAGCTGCCGATCCGACCTTCGGCTTTGCCCTGCTCGTCGATCATCTTCTTGACGTCCGGCCGGGTCGGCATGTACTGCGCCGTCAGCGCCCGCCCCACCACCGGCACATCCTCGTGGATCATCTTCCAGTTGCCGTCGAACTGGTTGTGGTAGCCTTCGTTCCGCAGGACCGCCCAGGCCTCCTCGATCGAGACGTTCTTCATCCGCTGCACGATGTCGTCCGAAACCCTGGGCCGTCCGTCGGCCAGTCGCGGGCCCTCCCACACGGACGTATAGGCCTGCACCGCTTCCGTATTCGACACGCTGGGCGACGCCCCAATACACACGGCCAGCACCGACAATAGCAGGACAATGACAAAAACTCCGACCAGCATCGTCGGACAGGAATCTCTGAAATGGGCGGCGGTCTTCATACTCATGTCTGCTCCTTTCCACACAGATGGATGGCGATTCCGGGTCAGCCGGCGCGGCCGGCAAGTCACGGCGTATTGTAGCCGGTCTGCGACGGCATGTGGAGTCCTTTCGTGGAATCCACTTCGTGCCCCGCGCGGATAGGAATTCGAGTAGAAGCCAGGAGACGTTTGAGGATTGCCTGTCCGAACATCCAGACAGGAACGATGTTCCCATTCAGGCGGATCAAACGTCGATTCGCCTACCCGTCGCCAAACAGAGCAGTCAGCAGCTCCTCCGAGAGAACGAGCGTGAATTGTCGTCCCTCATCTTCGACGCCGCCGACGTCAAAAGCAACCGTCTCCGGCTGGAGGCGACGTACCGTGCGGTCCTGCAGCATGAAAGGAAAGACACCGAGGTGCGTGTGACTATCAGGAGCCACTCGAAGAGTCGCCAGGCCATTCTCATCCGTGTTATGTATCGTGCCCAAATCGCGCCCCATGGTCCGGCGAACGGGCACGCCCTCCAGAGGCCGGCCGTCGCGATCGATGACCTGCAGCACCACCGAAACAGATTCCTGCAACGAACAGGAGCCCAGGTCCATCACCGCCCCCTGGGGCAGACAGACGACTTGCGGGTACGTCCACGGGCACAGCCGATCGTCCGGCCCGGTCGTGACCGTGAGCTGGAGCGGGACCTCAGCCGGCACGAAGACAACCTGTTCGACATTCGGCGCATAGGAGTGGCTATACAACAGACGCGGTCTCCAACTCATGGGCCTCGAACCAAGCTCGCGCGCCCACGATGGCGTCTCGTCCTCCTTCAAACGCCAATAGGCGGCTATCACGACTTGCTCCAGGTCCGTCTGGACGTATGTCTTGACCTTCCCCGCCGGATACAGGCGAATCGGAGCGACCTCTACGCGGCCCGTCGCATCAGGCTCCAGTTGCGCCACGCGACACTGCGCGGGGACATAGTCTCTGGCAAAATAGACGAGCGCGTGGAAGTCCGTCCCGCCTTCCAGATGGATTTCATAGTGTCCGGCGGCATCCGTGCGCACCACGTCGAGAAATGGATAGACCTTTGCGACGACTTTCAAGGCTTCATCGTCGGCATCCGGATGCAAATCCAACTGCTCCAGGGGCGTCCAGTCCGCGTCGGTGAAGTCGGAGAATCGCTTCGGGCCGCGACGTGTCTCGACCAGAATGAATGCACCGTCCAAAGGCAGTCCGGTCTTCGCATGGAGCACCTGGCCCGAGTACGTCACGGTGGCTCGATCGCGAAAGACGAGAACGTCCGGCGAATCCCGCGTGACCAGCACCGGCTCAAACCGCAGCGCAGAGGTATCCATCTGCAGCGTGGCTACGTATGTCCCCTCAGGCATCGCGTCGCCGGCGCTCCACCGGGCATGGTCGTACTTCTGTGCCGGCCTGCCCGGCGGCTGAACCTCAATCGAGATTCGTTTCAGCAATTCCTCGTTCCGCAGGACTCCGTCCTGCGTCTGGAACACGAACGTGCGGCTCCTTCGATCGATGTGACGCAGAGTGATCCGCGTGGCGGTCCCATTCGGGATCCTCCCCTCGAAGGGCGCCAGGTCGCTGTCTGCCGAAGGCGTCACCGTAACGTGATACTGCGCTCCGGGAGGGATGAGGCTTCCTTGCAGCTCGGCAAACATGCTATCCGGCGGCGTGTACAGGGCGAAGAACCCATTGGCATCGGTGATCGCCTTGCCGGAGCCGCCCCACCGGCTCGGCCGGATCAGCCCTTCACCGAGCGTCCGCACAGAGTCACACAGGATCTCGACCCCCGAGACAGCCCGGCCCGACTCATCCGCGACCGTGCCCCAAATGGCGCGCTTCCCGACCTCCGAGCCCAGGCGAACCAGCGGCACGCGAATCTCCGGATAGCCCGGCATAACCGGTCCGCTGCTCGCCTTGCCATAGTCCGGGTGCGACACCTCCACCCGCATAGAGAATCCCCCGCCGGCCAGGATCGCCTCCATGCTGCCGTCGGGCGCGGCCCACTTGCCCAGACAGACCGTGCACCTGCCGGCCCGCCCCTTGTTGACCAGGAAGACCTCCACCTGGGCCCCCCGAATGGGATCGCCCAAAGCATCTTCAATCATCCATCGGTCGCAAGCCGGCCGGTCGGTTAGAGTCGGCCACCACAAGTTTGGCACCGAGAGACTCTTGCCGTCCGCGACGCAGCGAGCCATGAGCCACCGGCCCATCATGGCGCGCAGGTCCTCGTCTTGCTGATCCTGCGGACAGATCAGGACGACACTGCAAGGATCGACCCCCGGGATCGCCGCCAGGGCAATGCTCTCGCCGGTCACCTTGGCCGCAACCAGTTCGAACTTCGCCGGCTCCTTCCGCGGGTCTTTGTACACGCGTACGAAGACCTCCCGCCCCGATAGTTGCTGGCGGGTCCACCATGCTCGCCACTTGACCGGATCGGACCCGCACAACGGGTCCAGTGTCTCCGAGGCTTCGAAGCGCCCCACCAGCGGCTTCGGTACGGGCCATGGGACACGGACGACCCTGACACCCTTCAAAAGAGCCAGTGCCCGAGCGGCTGTGTCCTTCAGGTCCGGGTCCTCCAGTAGTGGGATCAGGTGGGGGACCGCCCGGCGCTCACCCAACTGCCCCAACACCTCACACGCGACTGCCGCCACGGTCCGCGGGCCGGCCTTCGCCTGGACGGCCGCATGGTCGGTCAGATGCCCTACAATCACGCCCCAGGCTTCCGGAGCCCCCAGACGGCCAAGCTCCTCAATCGAGTCCACGCGGACCTCAGCATTCGGATCGGCCGCCCGCCGGACCAACGTGGCCAGCACGTTAGGATTGACGTCCTCCGAAGGTCGGTAATGAAATCGGATCGCCCCCGCCCGGACCTCAGAGGTGGCTAACAAGACCAATCCCGCCGCAATCAACAACAACCTGCTCATCGTGGTCTCTCCCAGCACTCATTCGCTATGACCGGCCCAACGCACGATGCTTCGGCTTCCGGCCTCACAAGGCACATTGTATCTCGATATCGCTACCCTGATTATAGCCGGGCCGGCCCACTTCAAACAAGAAGAAAAACAGTGATAACAGCCGAAAGAGTCGTGGAGCAATTTCCAGTCCAAAGCCGCACAGAGAAAATAAGACCTCCAAATCTGCTATTCAAAGACACAGTGAGCGATTCGTCGCGGCGCGAGACATGCGCCCGTCTGATGAAGAACTGTGTGCGCCTGGGCAGACTTCGATCTATGCGAGAAGTGGGGCACTACCCTGGATGTGCATTCCTATTCCCCCCTCGGGACAGGCCAGGTGTAGTGCCCCAACCATCCGTGCACGGTGTTGTATCGTATCGCTGCGGCCCTCACGGGCCGGGTCCGTTCATCGCTCTGTTGTCACGCGAGACGCACTTGCAGGTCATCGTCTCGACCGGCCGCCCGGAGGCACGCGAGCACCTGGAGAACCAACTCCACGCGGTCGTTCGCGCCGAGTTTCTGGAACAGACGGCTCATGTGCGTGCGCACGGTTGCCGTGGATATTCCCATGTCTCTGGCGATTTGCTTGTCGGCCTTCGCCTGCAGAAGACATCTGACAATCTGCGCCTGTTGTGGGGATAAGCCAAGCTCCTCCTGCACGAAGATCCATTCCGCTTTCGACACGAGATCGCCCAACACACCCGCTGCCATCCGTTGCACCCCCGAGATCCGAGGTCACCAGCCGCATCTGCCCTCCGTGAGCGAGGCATTCCCTGCCGGCTTCCCCACCATCACACTGCCTCCCAACCGACAGGCTTGTCTTACCCCGCCCACACAAGGCGTGGGCAAGACCAGCCCGCCGACCGGCTTGATAACTGCTCCACACAAGCACCGATAGTTTGATTCTACATCAAGCGGCTCGGGTGTCACAATTGTGGAAAGTACGTATTTTTGCGCCGAATAATGCCGTTTTCACAACGACGGAGGCTTGTGACCGATGATTCGGGGTCACCGGTTGAAGAGCAGAGTGATCAGATCGTTCTGTTGTGAGAAGTCGGGGATGATCAGATGCGCGCCGGCTTTGACCAGGCGACTGCGCTTGTGCAGATTCAGGCCGTGGCGGCGGACTTCGTCGGAGGCAACGCCGATCGCCAACCCGTCGCGCTTGCGGGATTCGCGCAGCTCGACCGGGCCATCACCGAAAACGGCAAGCTCCGGGCCACGCAGATTGTGCTCGCTCATGATCCGGTCGATGACCTTCTTCTTCGAGCAGTCCGTGATGTCGCCGGCGGCGCCGTAGATGCCGCCGTTGAACAGACTCGCATAGCCGAGCGCATCGGATTCGGCGACAACATCCGCATGGTCGGTCCCACTGGCGAGGTACAGCGTCACACCTCGCTCGCGCAGCGCCCGCGCGAACTCCACGGCGCCCTTGATGGTGAAATCAGTAGCGTTGCTCCGACCGCTCTGGAGCGCCGCCGTTCGCTCATCAACCACTTGCATCAGGGCTTCATTGTAGATCCGCTTGTAGCCGAAGCGGTCGAGCACGTTC
>CBFDBY010000161.1:0-12186 GCA_965603165.1 uncultured Phycisphaerae bacterium | reverse complement strand
CCCGGCCGCCTGGAGACAGCGCACCGTACGCTCCACCTTCACGCGAATCCGTTCCGAGTAACTATGCCCTGGCTCCTTCCCGTGGCACAGACAAGCATAGGCGCTCCGAGCGGCGCCGTCAATTAGGGAAAATACCTAATTTCCAGGAATGATGTATCGTGGGCTCTGTCGGCAAATCCGCCTGCGACGGCCTGCAATGGTCTTTCTCCCTGAAACCATCGCCGCCGGCCTGCGACTAATCAGATGGAGAACCGAAGATTTGGGCCGAGTGAGCCCATCGAGAAGGGGCACGTGTGCTCGTTTGCCGGATAAGACACACGTGCCCTGTTATTGTCTGTCGGGGCGTCCAGCCGCAGCTTACAGCGTCCAGCCGCTTCTGTACGGCGGGTCGAGGTACTGATTGGCCGCATCGCAATTGGTGAACCGCGTATTCCCCGCATCCCACGCCAGCTTC
This sequence comes from uncultured Phycisphaerae bacterium, assembly GCA_965603165.1. Taxonomy (GTDB): domain Bacteria; phylum Planctomycetota; class Phycisphaerae; order Sedimentisphaerales; family Anaerobacaceae; genus PLanc-01. The sequence goes on along the minus strand of CBFDBY010000161.1, from coordinate 11,732 downwards.
GTGCCCGGCATCTTCAGGGCGATGACGCCCAGCATTGCGAGTTCCGTCAGCGGGCCGCCGTAGGAGAAATCGGACCCGGCCTTGCCGCCCGTGCGGATGGCTCGCAGCCAGTCCTGGTGATGTTCCAGGGACCGCTCGATCTTCTGCGGCGGACGCGTGTAGGCTTTCATCGCCGTCTCGGGGATGATGCGGACGCCGCCGGCGCCGTGCGAGCCATACATGATGACGCCCTTGTCGCCATAGACGTAGGCGCCGGTCTCGACGCTCTTGCGATCCGGCTCCAACTCTTTCGCGCGCGGAATCGGCTCGGTGCCGCTGTGCCAGACGAGCGTGATGGGCCCGCGACTGCCCTTGGCCGCGAATTCAAACGTGATGATGTCACCCTGCGGGAAGACGTCGCCCTGCGTCTTCGGATCGTAGTCCTTGACCTGAGCAACGACGGCGCGCGGCGCCCCCAGATCGAGAGCCCAAAAGACGGGGTCCACCACGTGACAGATCCAGTCGCCGATGGTGCCGTTGCCAAAGGGGACCCAGCCGCGCCATCGCCCGGGCAAATAGAACGAATGATACGGCCGCTCCTGCGCCGGGCCGAGCCAGAGGTCCCATTCCAACTCCGGCGGGATCTCTTCCTTCTCGTCCATGCGCGAAAGCCGACCGATCCCGGAGTTGACCGCTCGACAGCCGCAATGGACCGTATGGACGTCGCCGATCGCACCGTCCCAGACCCACTCACAGAACGTGCGGATCGTATCGAACGAATGGCCCTGGTTGCCGAGCTGCGTCACCACCTTGTACTCCTGTGCGGCCTTCATCAAGGCGCGAACTTCGGCGACGGAGTGGGCCAAAGGTTTCTCGCAATACACGTGCTTGCCCCGCTTGATGGCGGCCATGGCCGCCACGGCGTGCGTATGGTCGGGCGTGCCGACGATTACGGCATCGATCTGGTCCGACATCTCGTCGAACATCTTGCGGAAGTCACGGTACACCTTGGCCTGCGGGTACTTCTCGATGGTGGAGGCCCGCCGCAGATCGACGTCGCACAGCGCGATGATGTTGTTGCCCTCCGCCACGGCGTTGATATCGCCGGCCCCCATGCCACCGGCCCCGATGCCGGCAATATTCAACTTCTCGCTCGGCGGGGTTTGCCCCTGCCCCAGGACGTGACGCGGCACGATCGTGAACGCCGCCACGGCCCCGCTCGCCGATTTCAGAAACTGTCGTCTCGATGCTGTCTTCTTGCTCTTGTTCATGATCGACCCTCGAAATCACAAGCTCATTCACACCAACGCCATCAAAAACGGGTGCCATGCTCACGCTCACGTAAGCACGATCCGTTCCGGCCGGTTGCACTCCATGGGACTGTAGTCTAACACGAATTCCCCCCGAACCCAAGATGAATTCCACCGGTGGCATTTCACCGCGACAAAGTGTACAATAACACCCATGACTGAGAAAATCGGCCGTCGTGACGTTCTGAAAGCGGGCGCCGCTCTTGGCGCCGCCGTCGGATTTCCGTACTTTGTCCCGGGCCGGGTCCTCGGCGCCCAAGGCGCGGTGCCGCCGAGCGAGAAGATCGTGATGGGCTGCATCGGTGTGGGCAGCATGGGCGGCGGGCATCTGCGCAGCTTCTCGGCGCAGGAAGACGTTCGCATGGTCGCGGCGTGTGACCTGCGACGCAAGTTCCGCGAGCGTGCGAAACGAATTGTGGACGAACGATATGGCGATGCAGGCTGCACGACATATAACGACTTCCGCGAGTTGCTGGCCCGGCGGGATATCGACGCCGTCCTCATTGCCACGCCCGACCACTGGCACGCGCTCGTCGCCTTGGAGGCCGCCCGGAACCGCAAGGACATGTACCTCGAAAAGCCCATCGACGTACACGTCGCGGCCGCGAAAGCGCTGCGCGAGACCGTGAACCGCTACGGCGTCGTGTTCCAGTTCGGCACGCAGCAGCGCAGCGACCGGGCCTTCCGATTCGGGTGCGAGCTGGTCCGCAATGGCCGCGTCGGCAAGCTGCACACCATCGTCGTCGGCTCGCTGCCCGGCATGGAATTTCCGAACCAGCCCACCGAGCCCGAGCCGGACCCGAGCGAGTTCGATTACAATATGTGGCTCGGCCCCGCCCCGTGGTCGCCGTACACGTTCCAGCGCTCCGCCTCGCGTGCCGAAGGCAGCACGGGCTACTGGATGCACATCCACGACTACGGCCTCGGCTGCCTCAGCGGCGCGTGGAGTATTCACCACGTGGACATCGCCCAGTGGGGCAACAACACCGACGACACCGGCCCGCTCGAAATCGAAGGCGCCGGCGTCCTCCCCCAAGACGGACTGTGTGACACGGCGTTGACCTGGCGGATCGAGCACACCTACGCCAACGGCGTGAAGATGATCCACCTCGACCGCGCGCAGGCCGTGCGCGAGTTCCCGCAATTCGAGTCGAAGACATTGCAGTATTCCGGCGTGGGCATCCTCTTCCTCGGCGCCGACGGCTGGGTCATCGTCTCGCGCGGCGGCATTGACACTGGCCCGAAGTCGCTCCTCGACACCGTCTTCGATTCGAGCGAGCCGCGACTGCCCGTGAGCAACAACCACCGCCGCAACTTCCTCGATTGCGTCCGAACCCGCCGGCAGACAATCTCCCCCATCGAAGCGGCCGTGCGTTCCGACACCATCTGTCACCTCGACGACATTGCCATCCGCACCGGCCGCAAGCTCCGCTGGGACCCGGCCACCGAGCAATTCCTCAACGACGACCATGCCAACCGCCTCCTGGCCCGCCCCCTCCGCAGCCCCTGGCGACTGTAAGCGCCATGAGCATTGGCTGAATCGGCCAACATACTAACTATGGGATTTACTCACCGGCACAGATCGAATACTATAGATGTATGAAGATCGGTCGGACCCAGAAGATGGTGCGTGGAGTTGCGCGGAGCGATTGAATGGACAAGAGAGTTCTCGAATGGCTCAAACAGGCCGACTACGATCTCGATACGGCCGAGTACATGGCTCGGGGAGGTAGATACTTCTATGCCGTCTTTATGTGCCATCTGGCGATAGAGAAGGCGTTGAAAGGGCTATACCAGCAGAAACTGCAAGAAACGCCGCCCAAAACGCACAACCTCGTCTATCTGCTGAACAAGACCGGTCTCAGACCGGATACACGCAGGAGCGGAGTTATTGCAACACTGAATGAGGCCAACATCACGACGCGCTACCCGGATGATATCGAGCGGTTGCAGGGCAAATACACCCAGGGAATTGCCTCGGAAATTCTAGCAGGAACAAAGGAGACGCTGGCGTGGATAAGAGCACAGTTCTGAGGATCATTTCCGATTATGGCAAGGCCCTGGAGGCCGAGGGTGTCAAACCCCAGAAGATCATCTTGTTTGGCTCCTACAGCACCGGTACCCAGCATGAAGGCAGCGACATCGATCTGATCGTGATCTCTGAGGATTTTGTCGGCAAGGACTACTGGGAGAGAATCAATGTGCTTGCCGCTGCCATTGTGCGGGTCTTCGAGCCGATAGAGGCGGTCGCCATGACTCCCGAAGAATGGCAGAGTGGCGATTCCCTGATTGCCGACTATGCCCGCAACGGCGAAGTCGTCTACGGCTGAGCCTTTTCGCCGAACACAATCAATCGAGGATCTTTCGATCATCTATCCCACCGCTTCGGGATCGGTTCCAGCAGGACCGCATGCCAGTGACGGTCTTTCGTATAGACCGATCCTATCAGACAGCCGTTGTTATTCAGATCCACGACCAGGAAGCGTTCTGCATCAGGCAGGTACCTGTCCAACGATATCTTCCCACGTGCAGGATCCCAAAGATAAGATATCGATTCGTCGGTCATCATCCGCGGGCCGAACAGACGCCTCCGCCACCGCTCCCAGCGGCGACTGCGCCAGCTCGTACAGGCGACCTGATTCTTGTCGTTCAGTCTGGTCATTTGCGCGTGGACGCTGACCGGAAACAACCGTTTCGCTATTCTCTTGTCATCCCAGAAGACCAAGTACGGCTCTGAGCTATTGGATTCGTCTATACCTGCGATGCACAAATTCCGATTCACATTGCGCAACGAAGTGCGCGGCGGGACTTCATTGAGCAATATGGGCCCATTCGGATCAAGAAGGAACCAGCGGCTGGACCCCATCGGGTCTGCAATCATGAGAACCTGTCCGGCATCGTTGATGCTCACAGGCCAACACGGGCCGGAATCGGGTGGGGGCAATTCCCTCATGCCTGTCGCCTTATCCCAGAGGAAGAATTGAATCCTGTTGGCGGCGTTGTAGGAAATGCCGACGATCTGGCCGTGATTGTTCATTGCCAGAGCGATACTCGTCCGCCCCCCCAAGGTGCCCAACATCCTCCGACCGCAGCCGGGCTCCCAGAGAAATGCCTGCCGGTTCCCATTGGGGTCGGTCATCGTCCCGCTGATCTGTCCTGCGTTGTTAATCACCAGTGGGTCGCCGGTTACAGATCCCAAATCGCGTACGCCATTCTCACGATCCCAGAGGAAGAGACGTTGATCCTGCCCCACATGCTCCTCGCCGACTACCTGGCCAAGATCGTTTATGGCATGAGGACGATTGTGCCAACCTCCGAGTGACGGCAGGACAGTTGCGGTATAGAGCTTCGGACCCTTCCACAGAAGACCAGCCGCGAGCAGCGAGAGGATCGTAGCCGCAATGAGGCCCATTATGGCGAATCGATATCTCTGTTTCATCGCAAGTCCCTGCACGGCTGACTGCGTATCCGCTCCGTTGAGTCTACATAATTCCGGGCAGCAATACAAGCATCGCCGCGCCGAAACAGGCGGCAGGGCAGCGGGTCAGTAGTAGATGTTGGCCTGGAGGAAGAGGCTGGTGGGGGTACCGCCGTACTCGCTGTGGAGTTGTCCGCCGGAGGGCTCGTCGCCCCAGCCGACGAAAGCGCTGCCGATGAGCGTGATATTGTCGGCCATGTCCAGACGCAGCGAGGGTGAAAGGACGCCGGAGCCGTCCGTGGGATTGGTCATGACGAGGAAGGTCCCGCCGAGAGTGTCGTTGAAGGTGTAGCTGAGCTGCGTCGCCAGGGCCTCGCGGCCGAGGATCTGCGTGTCGCCCCGCAGGAATCGCTGCTGGAAGTCCGGGTCTTGAAGCCGTACGAGCGCGTCCTCGGCGTCCTCAACGCCGAAGTCGGAGTAGTGGTACTCCGCCAGTGCGGTCAGGCCGTTGCCGATATCGAACGTGTACGAGGTGCCGAAGACCGCCTTGGTCGCGACGTCGTCACCGCCCCAGAGCGTGCCGTCCGGATGCTCGTCCGGCGTGTCGAAGACCGCTAACTCCGCGTGGACCTCGGCCTCGCTGACGATGGCGGAGACGACGCCGGCCACGAGAAAATCCTCAGCGTATTTGCCGAAGATGAACGAGCCGTCGACGTCGCCGGCGTAGCCTCTGAGGCGGCCGAGCGCGGCGGACTGCTCCCACGTCTCGCCGAAGACGCTGATCAGTTCCGCCGAGCTGGTGTCGGAGAGCCGGTACTCGGTGCGCGCGGCATCGACGCCCCGGCGCCACTCGCGGTCCACTTCCAGCGGCGAGAACGGCGCGAACAGATCGACCGCACTGAAGAGCACGCCCCGACCCAGGCCGATCGCCTGCCGGCCGACCGCGACCTCGCCCCACTCGGGGTGAAAGGCAACGAAGGCCCGGTCGATCTCATGCCGATACGCGAAGTCGTCCCCGTGCTCGCAGATCTCCCAGTCAAGCTGCGTGACGCGAAACGGCGTCTCGGCGTCGGAAGGCAGGAAGCTGCCGACGGCGCTCATGCCTGCGTCGTCGGACGTCCAGCGGGCCCTTTGCTCGTAAGCGAACTGAGAATCGACCTCGTCGCTGTGCTTGATGTTCAGGCCCAGACGCAAGCGGGCCAGCATGGTTTCCGTGCAGTCTTCCGAGTACAGCGCAGGATCATTCGGCGGATCGGAAGTCAGCGAGGTGATCTTGCCGGCGACATCGAGCGTTCCCTCATGCCCCTGGTCATCCGACCAAAGCTCGACGCCCCGGCTGGCGCGACATAGGACGAGCGTATCGACGACCAAGAAGCAAACAACAAAATGATGGAAGCACAGCAGCCTTGCGCCGGCTCTTTTCGTTTTTGCACTTTGCTCTGTCATTTTGCTTTTTGATTTTTGCTTTTTGATTTCCCTTCGGGCTCTGCGTGCCCGTCCGAAAGGCTCGACTGGGTCCTGGCCTCATCCTTCGCGACGCGCCCATCCACCAGAGTCACGACCCGCCGGGCATGGGCCACGACGCGCGGATCGTGGGTCGAGAAGACGAACGTGATGCCCTGCTCCTCGTTGAGCTGGCGCATCATCTGGAGCAGGATCTCCGCGTTTTCTCCGTCGAGGTTGGCCGTGGGCTCATCGGCCAGGACCAGCGTGGGGTGCGCCGCGACGGCCCGCGCGACGGCGACCCGCTGCTGCTGGCCGCCCGAGATTTCATTCGGCCGGCGGTCGGCGAACTCTGCAAGACCAAGCTGCTCGAGAATCTCGACGGCGCGCTGCTTGCGCTCCGCGCCGACGCCGCGCAGCTCCAGGACGAATTCGACGTTCTCGCGCGCCGTCAGCACGGGGACGAGATTGTAGGCCTGGAAGACGAAACCGAGTGCGTGCAGGCGCATATCGGCGCGTTGCCGGCGGCTCATCGTGGAGACGTCGCGGCCCAGGACGAGGAGCCGGCCGCTCGTGACCGAATCGAGCGCGCCCATGAGGTTCAGCAGCGTGGTCTTGCCGCTGCCGCTGGGACCGACAATGGCAAGGAAGTCGCCCTTGTCGATACGCAGCGTCACACCGCGGAGGGCCTCGACGCGAACGGGACCTGCTGCGTACACCTTCGTGACCTGATCGGCGAGAACCGGCGTTTCATCTGTCATCGTCCGCTCCTTGGGACTTGAGTCCGACATCATCAATGCTCCACCCGCAGCGCGACGGCCGGGTCCGTGCGAATGGCAAACCACGCGGGATACAGCGAGCTCAGAAGTGTCGCCGCCAGGGCAAGCTCAAACGCCAGGGGCACCAGCCACCAGCCGAAATCACCCTTGAAGACCGGATCGAACAGGACGTTCGACACGGACATGTCGCTGCCGTAGAAGTCGGTGAAATCGATTCCTTCGGTCGCGACGTAGTAGGCGGCGGGAAGTCCGAAGACCAGGCCGAGCACGGAGCCCAGCAGGCCGAGAATCAGACCCTCCATCAGCATAACGCTCACGAGCCGACCGCTCTTCATGCCCAACGCCGCGAGCACTGCGAACTCACGGCGTCGTTCGAGCACCGCCGCCAACTGAGCGCTCATGATCCCGAGAAAGACGACGATCATCACAATGGCGACGGTGAGCCTGGTCCAGGTTTTGTCGACCTCGACGCCCGAGGCCATCTCCGGCATGATTTCCTTCCACGTCACGACCGTACAACCGGCAGGCAGTCTTCCGGTAACGGCGTCGATCATGTCCGCCAGGCGACGCGGCTCAGTCACCAGCACGGTCAAGTCGGCGGCCCCCGCGAGACCGGTCAGCCTCTCCACGTCTTCGAGGTTTACATGGCAGATCGTGGCGTCCAGGTCCTCGCTGCCGGTTTCCGCGATGCCGATGATGCGAAGCATGGCGCCGTTCATCTCGCCTTCGCTATCGGCCACGGTGACCATGAGCGCATCGTCAAGCTCGACGTCGAGCCGCTCGGCCACGCCCCGACCGATGACCACGGTCCCGAGCGCCCCCGGCGTGAGATACGCACCCTCGACGATGTGACGCACGAGCCGGTTGGCCGCCTGTTCCGTGTTCGGGTCGGCCCCGACGATCTCGACGCCTTGCACGCGGGTGCCGAACGCCAGCAAACCTTCGGTACGAGCGTGAGGCGCAACCACAGCAATCTCGTCCATGGAGCGCAGCATGTCACGAATCCGCTCCCACTGCGGCAGGCGCAGGTCGTTTTCGCGTGTCTCGGGCCAGGCGGCGGGGACGACGCGAAAGTGCCCCGCCCCGCTCTCGGCGGCGGCCTTCAGCATCATCTGGCCTTCGCCACGCACGAAGGCCACCATGAACAGGCATACGCCGCTGCCCAGACCGATCCCGAGGATCGCAAGAATGGTCCTGCGCGTGTGTCGGCGCAGACTGCGCGTCGCGTATCGCGTTGATATCGAGAGCCTCATGCGCGCATCGCCTCCATCGGTTCCAGCCGAGCCGCGAACCACGCGGGCCAGACGGACGCCACCAGCGAAGTGAAGATCACGGCCATGAGGCCGAGAAGACTGTCCGACGGCTCCAAACGCGGAAAGATGTGCAGCGGCAGGTTGAGCCCCTTGTACGCCATGTCCCGAACCTCGCCGCTGCCGCCCCAGGAGGCCATGTCGATGCCGGACTGGGCGGTGGCGGCGACGAAGAGATAGCCCAGGACCGTGCCGATGAGCACGCCCAGGATGCCGGTAAGAACGGCTTCGATGACGATCATGCGGACGAGGCGCAGCGGCCGGCTGCCCAGGGCCAGCAGCATCCCGAACTCGTGCATGCGCTCGAAGGTCGCCATCATCAGCGTGTTGGCGATGCCCGCCACGGCGGCAATGAACACGATGACGATAACGAAATAGCCGACGTAGTCGGACGTCTTGAGCAGAACGACCAGCTCCGGAACAATCTCTTGCCAGGGTTGCACCTCAAGATCGGCCAGGGCCGGCTCGGCGGCCAGCCGCTTGGTGATTTGCTCCGCCTGGCCCGACTCCATGGCGCGGATCACGATCTCGTGGCCCCGGTCCGGCATTACGAACAGCCGCTGAGCGTCGCCGAGGGACATGACGATCCCCAACTGATTGATCAGATCGGCCGGTGAACTGATGATGTCCTGGACGGTAAACAGGTCGTTGGCCAGCGAGCCATCGGCCGCCTGCCCGACCACGGCGATCTCCTGTCCGCGCTCGGCGCCGACCTTCCTGGCGAGCCGGTGCCCGAGGAGCACCTGTCCGGCCTGAAGCGGCTCGTCCAGGCCGGAGAGCAGACCATAGGGGTTCGACTCGACCTCTACGTCCAGACCAACCACCGTCGCGATGAAGGCGTCCTGCTTCGGTGCGACCAACACCGGGGCGTAGATGCGTGCTGCGGCGCTGTCCACCCCCGGGTCGGAGTCGATTTCGCTCAGGATGTCGCCGACGCCGTCGATGTAGAGGTCCAGCGCCCGTTCCTGCCGCCACTCGGGCGCGTGGATCTGCACGTGTCCGATCATCGGCCCGGTGATGGCCAGGCGGATATTGTCGGCGTAGCCCCGCATCAGGCCATTGGTCGCGAGCAGGGCAAACTGGCCCACGCCGATCGCCAGCAGCGCCAGGGCCGTGCGTTTCTTGTTTCGGCCGAGATTGCGCCACGCAATTTGAACGTTGCTCAACTGCATCGCTCGTCACACTCTCATCGCGTCTGTTCCAGATTCGAGAGACTGAATGTCGCCTCCGGCACGTTCGCATCGAAATCGATATCGAGATAAATCATTTCCGTTTTATGGCCTTCCTTGTCCAGCGGAACCAGAGTGAGCCTGGCCGGGATGCGCTTGCCGTCGAACTCCTTGACGTCCGACCACCGGAGTATTCGCGAAAGACGGTCCTTTCGATCGTAGTACTTCGCCTCTATCGGAATCCTGCCGTCCTTTGAGACGACGAGGTCGAAGCGGTTCCACAAGCCGACGACGTCGGGCTTGGCGGTGAATCGAATCAGCCAGCCGGCAGGCTCCTGTGAGGGCCCCACGAGCTCGTATTCGTAGTCCTCGGAATACGAGGACTCGCGCACGAGGTCGTCGTTCGTGAAATCCGTGCCCATCCACGAGGCCAACATCATCGACGGCGGAATCCGGATGGTGCGTTTGATCCGCGGCAGATAGTTCCACAGGTTCTTGTCGACCTTGAGCGTGGCGGTGCCCTTCTCGCGCGGCGGCGCCTGAATGACGATGAGGGCTTTCTCCTCTCCCAGGGTCCAGATCTTCATCTGGAGGGTCCGTTCATAACGCGGTCTGGTAATGGTGATTTTGGCCTCCGAGATGCTGCTGTCGGCGCGATACATGTCCTCGAAGTACTTGACGACGGCCTCGAGATCGAGTTTGCCGTCCTTGATAAAGGGCTCCTCCTGGCCGGCCTGCTGCGCGTCGTTCGGATCTTCCTGCGGCCCGGTCTCGGCCTGAAGGCTTGGGAGACCCGCGAGGACACAGAATAAGACCGCGAAAAGCAAACGGCGGAGAACACGATCGGTGTCGCTGGCTTTCATTTGCCCTTCCTTTTCCTTTCTCTTTCCCATTTGGCGATCAGGGCGGGGAATTCCCTTTCGAAAAAGACGCACAGGTCGCGATATTCTTCAAGCCGGTGACGGATTTCCGAAGGCTGTTTGCTCAGCAGGCTGAGCCCCCGCTCGGCGATCTTTCGCAATTCGCCGGTGAATTGCATCTTCATCCGCAGCACTTCGGTGAATCCGCCCGCCTTGACCCGATAGAGGCCGCTGCGCACGCCCGGCCGACCCACCCGCTCGACGAGCCACAGTTGCATCAGGAGCCGGCTCATGGTGCTGACCGAGGCCCGGCTGGCGCGAACGGCCTGGGCGATCTGCGCGGCCGTCTGCTCCGGCGGATCGCAGACCAGCAGCCAGCCCCAGATCCGCCCGGCCATGCGGGGAAATCCCATTTTCTCAAAGAATATGCCGAACTCCTCGGCGAACTCTGTCTTCTTGTCTTGTGCCTCTTTCGCCATACCGTTTCTCCACAACTCAGACGATTGTAATGCCTTCAGAGCTTTCAGTAAAGGCTGAAATCTGAAAAGTACGCAGAAATTTCCTGCTGGGTTCGAGAGGACGCAGGAAACGGGCCATCAGCCGACACAGAATCGCACGATCTGACGTTTTTTCGTGGGTGATTCTCCCTGACCGGCGGTTAACATGAATCGGCAAGTCCTGCAGGGTCGGGTGCATCATGCGCTCCCGGCGGGCAGGGGTCAGTGAAGAACAGAAGGCATTGGAGCAGAACGAAAGTAAATATGCTTCGCATCGCCATGTGTCAGATCGTTTGCCTGGATGGGGACCGACGGGGGAACCTCGCGCGAATCGAGAACGCCGTGGGCAAAGCCGCCACGGCCGGTGCCGCCATCGCCTGCCTTCCCGAAATGGCCGTCTATGGCTGGGTGAATCCGGACGCGCACCAGCGTGCACATCCTATCCCTGGAAAGGACTCGCAACGCCTTTGTGAAATCGCGCAGACGTACAAGATCGCCGTCTGCGTCGGGCTGGCGGAAAAAGACGGCAACCGTCTCCATGATTCGGCTTTGCTGATTGATGAAACAGGCGACATTGTGTTGAAGCATCGCAAGATCAATCTGTTGAGCGAGCTGATGACGCCGCCGTATACGCCGGGATGCGACGTGAGAATCGCGGAGACGAGATTCGGCCGAGTCGGCATCCTGATCTGCGCCGATACCCACGAACCGGGCATTCTCAAACGAATGGCGGCCCTGCGGCCGGATCTCGTTCTCGTGCCGTACGGATACGCCGCCCCGGAGGAGGCGTGGCCCGAGCATGGCAAGGAATTGGAACGCGTCGTCACGAATGCGGCCAGGGCCGTTGACGCGTCCGTCATCGGCACCAACCTCATCGGGCAGATCACGCACGGACCCTGGGCGGGCCGAACCTATGGCGGTCATAGCGTCGCTGCCGACCGAACCGGCCGGATCCTCGCCCTCGGCC
>CBFDBY010000160.1:0-12228 GCA_965603165.1 uncultured Phycisphaerae bacterium | reverse complement strand
TGGAGACGAAGGGAATCGAACCCTCATTTCGGCGATGCGACCGCCACGTGCTCCCGTTACACCACGTCCCCAGGATCAAACACGCCGGTATTGTATCGACGACCGGCGATGCGTCAAGCATTATTTAACTGCCTTCGGCAAAATCACTTAAGGCACTTTAGAATTGCCACGTTTCAAAGCTGGCGATGCGGTCGGCGGCCTCCCGCCGGTGCTCCTTGGATGTGTCGGCCGGGTAGCCTATCGCCAGGAGCTCAATGATGGTGACATCGGCCGGGATGCCGACAATCGGCCTGACCTTGTCCGGATAGAACGAGCCGATCCAGCAGGTGGCCAGCCCTAACTCCGTCGCCTGCAAGCACATATGTTCGAGCGCGATGGCTACGTCGATCGGTCCGATCGCCTGGCCGCACCGCATGACGTGGTCGCTCACCGTGCAAGCCACGACAATCGCCCCGGCGTTATCGAGGAAGGTCTGGTTGTTCGCGGCGACCGCCAGCTTCTTCTTCGTCGAGGGGTCGGTCACCACGACAAACCGCCAGTCCTGGAGGTTCTTGGCCGACGGGGCCTGCCGGGCGGCCTCCAGAATGGCACGCAACTTTGCCTGCTCCAGGGGTTTATCGTGATAGTTCCGGCACGAGTATCGATTGCGGATGGCCTGTGCGACGTCCATGGTCTGACCCCTCGAAACCTCATAACTCCAGCGACTGAACCAACATACGACTCCTTGCGAATATAGGGAGCCGGGCGTGTTGACGCAAGGGCCAAACCGCGATATTCTGACGGCACGCACCGGGCGGTTAGCTCAGTTGGCCAGAGCACCTCGCTTACACCGAGGGGGTCACAGGTTCAAGTCCTGTACCGCCCAGTGGGCACGCAGCGCAGCCTCTCGATCAGCGGCAGCGTGGTGCCGCTGGTCGAGAGGCTGTGGCTGGTAGGGGGGACGGTTGCCGGCCTTAGGGAGCGATCTCGACCGCGCGACATGCGTTCTCCAGGTTCTGCCTGTCGTATTCCGTCCACCCGATTCTTTCTGCAGCTCGCACCAGGGCAAAATACAGGTCATCATAATCCGCCCCGGCCGTAAGGTAGTCCGTCTGCACTTCATAGTACAGTGTGGCGATTGTGGTGATTCCCATTTCACGAATCCAGTATCCATTGAACCAGCCGCCGTCGGTGAGCAGATAGCACAGCTTGTTGTTCACGCCGCAGTTGGTGTGGATGTAGCCATGGTCGTTTTCCGGCGTTGGAGCGACATAGGCGGGCAGGCTGCGCCAATTCTCGCTGCCCTTGCGATCGGCGTCATTATAGGGGAACGTCGAGGGCCATTTCATGTTTCGTATTGCCCCGCCGGGCAGATCCTCGCCGATCAGCCACTTGACGTTGTCCGAATCGTTGCCTTTTTCGTTGGTCTGGTCGATCCACTCGCCCCACATGTCCGAGAAGGATTCGCTAATCGCCCCCGACTCGTTCATATAGAGCAGCCCGGAAGTGTACTCTGTGACACCGTGTGTGAATTCATGGGCGACGACATCGTCGACCACGAAGCCTGTGCCGAAGATGAAGTAGTTGTAGGGATCTCCCACCCAGGCGGCATTCGGCCAAGGGCAGGGCTTGTCGGGAAAGCAAACGCGTACAATGGCCGTCAGTGTCATCCCTGAATTGTCAATGCTGTCACGACCGTGCATGTCACGATAGAAGGTATAGGCATCACGAAGATAGTCGTACGCTTTGTCGGCGTCTGGGATTCCGCACGGGGCCCATCCTTCGGATCGCACCAGAAGGCCGGTGAGCGAGCTGTCTGCGTCGTAGATCTTCCTTCGCCGGCCGGGGTGAATGAGGGAGCAGCGAAGGGCAATTTCTCCGTTGACCGCGTCAACCAGGACTCGCTCGGCCACGCCAAGCTCCGGCGTGCTGGTGACCTTTATGTGCCAGATGAGTCGGGCCGGACCCGTGTTGCCCACAACCGACGGAGCGTAGATCATCAGCGTCGCAGGCTCGGCCTGGAGCGCGAAGCGGGGGTTGTCCTGCATCAGCGCTGCCACGGCGATATTCTCTGCATCGACTTCCGTGATGTTCGGGGCGTCCCATGAGCCTTCGATCTCGAGTGTCTCACCATCGGTCATGATGTCGCTGGCGACGTACTCCACGCCGCTGCGATCGTTCAAGTGGACCAGGGTCTCGGCGGCGAATACCGGCAGGTCCGCGTAGGTCTGGGCAAATCGCACCCGGCTGCCGACCGTATCCGTTCTCACGGCGAGCGGCACGAGATCGGACGCTTGCTTGCTCCTGCCAAAGGCGGCTCGGTGATCATCAAGAAAGCTCTTGGCCGTCGCTTCCGGCCTGCCGGGGACGACGAAGGGCGCGGTGAAGTCCTGCCCCAGCGGTGCTTTCAGCGCCCTGAGGTAGCCGTGCCTGGTTCTGGCGATCCGAGACCTGTCCGTCGGGGGTTCCGTGTGCCCCAGGCCCTTTGTGTGGGTTGGCCTGGCGCTCTTGAGGACTTTGTCAATCGGGGAGGATCCGGCTTCGCGCGGTTTCTGTGCCGCCGTGGCGAGCGCGGCACACAGCAGAACCGTCGCAAAGGCGACGAAGAAGCGGCGGCCCTTCAAGTTTTGTCTTGGCGCTCTTCTGGTGACGGCCTGCGGCATCCCCAGATTACTTGGTCCGTACGATTTGTGCTGTTCGATCGAGCTGTCTGCGATTGTCCCTGTCGTTTCCATTGCTTTGCCCTTTCCACACAAGAGGTTGACTTCACGAGCGAGATCAACTGTCCAACACGCTTTCTGAACCGCACCGGTGTCGTTTCTAAGGGTGGATTCGCCGGAACGGGCCGGATCTTGCGCGGTCATTGACTTTCGCGGTCATAAAGAGTCACAAAGACATTCTCCCCCGCGCGACCCGATGGGTTATCTTCCGGAATAACAAGGACTTGCGCAGGGAAAGGTCAGCATTGTACGTGGGGGGCGGTGACTCAATCCTGCTTGGAGTTGTCGGGCCTTTATGGTATTCTGAATGAGAGAATTCGCATGATTGCGATCGTGGATTCCTCGACCCGGGCAGGATCCTCCCGAGGAGCCACGGTGCGTTTGCAGGCGCGACGAAGCCGAAGGGCGCCGTCCTGGTCGTCCAGGCGGCCCTGAGGGAGGGAATTGGTGGCGTACCTCGAAGTCCGAAAAGGCAAGAGGCTCATCAGTCGGCGCACGGTCGATGAGGACCGGGCGATGAAGGGGCTGCGCGTTCGTCTGGGCTCGGAAGGCCAAACCCGTATACGGCTGGGCGAGTCCAAGACGATCGGCTCCTATCGAGTCGATCTGGTCACGGATGAGACGCCCCCGTCAGCCACCACCACAAGCCCGGCACCGCCGGCGTCTGCCGAGACTCGAGGATTGAGCGAATTGCAGTTCTCGGGGGCTCCTCGCTCGGGCAGAACCCCTGCGTCGCAAGCCGTGCCGGAAATCGATGGGTACGTTGTTCTCGACGAGTTGGGGCACGGAGGGATGGGGATCGTCTGGCGGGCCGTTCAGCTCAGCACGAAACGACACGTCGCCTTGAAACTGCTCGGGATTCGCAGCTTTGCCTCGAAGAGAGCCAGAGCTCGGTTTGGGCGTGAGGTGGCCCTGGCGGCGAGATTGACCCATCCCAACATCGCACGAATCTATGATAGCGGGCTCCGCAGCGGCATTTACTACTATGCCATGGAGCTGGTTGAAGGGTTGCATCTGGACCGCTATGCGTGGGAGATGGGCCTCGATCACGATCGAATTCTCGCGCTGATGAAGAAGGTCTGTGAGGCGATGGCATTTGCCCATAGCAAGGGCGTTGTGCATCGCGATCTCAAGCCGTCGAACATTCTGGTCACCGGCGACGGCGAGCCGCACATCCTCGATTTTGGCTTGGCCAAGGCGAGCGAAAAGGCGCGCGTGGACCTGACCATATCGATCGAGGGCGAAGTTGCCGGGACGCCGGGGTATATGTCGCCGGAACAAGCCGCAGGCGATATGGAGGCAATCGACGAGCGTTCGGACGTGTACAGCCTGGGCGTGATTCTGTACCAGTTGCTGACCGGCAAAATGCCGCACGACATGTCGGGCAGTCCGTATCAAGTCATGAAGCGAAAGGTGGAAGAGGACGTCATTCCCCCGCGGCGAGCCGCGGCCACGATCGGCCGCGACCTTGAGTGTCTTCTGCTCAAGGCGCTCGCGCGGGACCCGCGAGAGCGCTATCGGTCCGCGGCGGACTTTGCCGAAGACATCGGGCATTATCTGGCAAGCGAGCCGCTCTCGGCCAAGAAGGGCGATAGCTTCTATCTCCTGCGCAAGTGTCTCCGAAAGCATCGAAGGTACGCCGTGACTGTGGTGGTGGCCCTGATCGCTACGGCGGTCGCCGGGGTCGCTCTGGACTACTTCTTGCGCGAGTTTCAGAGCATGGAAGAGGAGATTGTGCGTACCAGTGCGGAAGACAGACGGCGGATTGATATGCTCTACGAACAGCGGAGGCAACGGCGAAGCCAATTCCAGAACCGCAGAGAAAATGAGGCACAAGCCGCCTATCTGAGTCTTGCGAGAGCCATGCAGAACCGCGACTGGAACGCGGCCACACAGGAGTTGAACAAACTGAAGAATCAGTGTTCGGATACGAACTCGTACAGAAATCATCAACAGGAGATCGAGGTCTGGGACAGGCAGCTACAGGCGATGGGGTTTCAGAGGTTCGCGCCGCAAGGATACCAATACCTGCCGCGTGGGAGCCGAAGATGAAGCCCTTGGCCTGCCGGCGGTCAGATCGGGCGAACCGGCATGCAGCCGATCTCCGGCGGATGTACGCTGCTGGCAAACTCGAATGGACCGAGGTATAAGTGAGTTCCATGGGGCACACGGACAGAACGAGCATGGGGCCGGGTAGAAGCAGCTTCCAGACCACGCACTGGTCGCTGATCCAGGCGGCCAAGACCGACGACCAAACCCGGCGTCAAGCCGTCGTCGGCAATCTGATGACAACCTACTGGAAACCGGTCTATTGCTACCTCAGAAAGAAAGGCTACGGCAACGAGGAGGCGAAAGATCTCACCCAGGGCTTCTTCTGCGAGATCATCTTCGGTCGAGGGCTGGTGCACAACGCCGATCGCACAAAGGGGCGATTCCGAACGTTTCTGCTCACGGCCCTGGACCGATATGCGGTCAGCGTTCGACGCCGTCAGACGAGGCGAAAGGCCATGCCGAAAGGAGGCATCATAGAACTTGCTCCAGACGAGCTGATGAACCTGCAGGTGCCGCAAGCGGCCGGCACGCCGGAACAGGCGTTTGACTTCCAATGGGCTGCCGACTTGCTGGATGCCGTCCTCTCCGAAGTCAGGGAGGAGTACTGCAGCACGGAACGGACCGCCTTCTGGGAGCTGTTTCGTCTGAGGGTTTTGGCCCCCATCTACGACAACGCCGCAAGCCCTCCGATGGCCGAGATATGCGCCAGGCTCGGCATTGAGAGCGAGGCCAAAGCCTCCAACATGATCGTCACGGTCAAGCGTCGGTTCCGTGCCGTGCTCAAACGGCGTGTGCGGGACCTGGTGAGTTCGGATGAGGAGGCCGAAGCGGAATTGAACGACATTTTCACGATTCTCTCCGAGTCAGGCGCAAGATATGTCTGAATGTGGCGAAGAATGTATGTCGTAGGCCCGTTCGTACTCGGTGTCGAGTTCGCGTTGGAAACGGACTGGACACGACGGTTGTTGGAGTGCCCGAAAGGCAAGATCGAAGAAAGGCGTCCGAATGGACATGGAACCGAGCACACCCGACGTCGGCCCGGAGAAGCTGGCGCGACTGTGGGGTATCGGCTCAGATGCTCAAGCGGAGCCTGCCGACGGGGTGGCAGGCCCGGACGAACAACGGGCCCAGCGGCTGCGGGACTGGCTGGCCCGGCCTCTGCCGCCCGACGAAGACGTGCAGGGGATTCTGCCGAAGTGGCTGGGGCAGTTATGTCAAAAGATTCGACCGTTCTCAGGCGACACGATCGGCTCACTTATCACCGATCCGAACACGGACGTTCATGTGCTGGAGAGGATCAAGGACCTGGCCAAGGAGCAGGGGACGGCAGCCGAGAGCGAAATCGACCGCGAGGTGGCGCTGGCCGTCTATTTCGCCGCCATCGCCGGGGCCCTGGCGTTCCACGAGACCAGGATCTCTCAGCAGAGCGACGCCAAGCTCCGGAAAGCCTTCATATCCTTGATCGAGCGGCCCTGGATCCCGGCCAACCTGCGACAATTGCTCCAGAACGCCTGCAGACAAGATGGGGAATGATGTGATGATAGCGTGTGGCTCTCTGATCAAAAACTGGTTGCTGTGTTCTTGTTTGCTTGCCGCCGTGCAGTGCTGTTGCGGCGCCGTGGCGTTGGTCGATCTTGAGGGGGACCTGTCGGCGGTCCGGGATGAGTATGGCTTGCCTGCGCTGGCAGCGGGCGTCATTCGAGACGGGCGGCTCCATGCGGCCGGCGTGGTCGGCGTACGCAAGAGCGGAAGCGACGTCCGGGTCGAGCCTAACGACCCTTTCCACGTCGGATCGTGCACCAAGGCGATGACGGCTTCTTTGCTCTGTATCCTCGCCGAGCAGGGCAGGCTGCATTGGGATACGCCGCTTGAGGAGTACTTCCCCGAACTTGGGGAGAAAATGCACCCGGACTACCGACAGGTGACGCTCGTGCATTTGCTGTCGCATCGCGCCGGCGCGCCGCCGATGACCGACGGGTTCGCTCCCGTGAGCGCGGATGAGCTCAGGGAGATTCGGGCACTGTCGCCGCGCGCGCAGCGGAGACGCGTCGTCGAGATCTTTCTCAGTCACCCTCCGGCCTGCAGGCCCGGCGAGAAGCAGTTTTACTCGAACGCCGGCTTTGTTCTGGCCGGCGCGATTGCCGAAGAGGTGGCGGACGAGGATTATGAAAGTCTGCTGCGCCGCTTGCTCTTTGAGCCGCTGGGGATGCGTTCGGCCGGTTTTGGGGCGATGGGGACGGAAGGGCGTCTCGACGCACCGTGGCAGCATAGAATGGAGGATGGGAAAGTCGTTCCCATCAATCCCGGGCCGAGGAGCGACAATCCGCCGTTCATCACGCCGGCCGGGAGGGTGCATTGCTCCATCTTTGACTGGGCGAAGTACGTTCAGTGCGTACTTGCTGCCGCGCGGGGCGAGGATGGGTTATTGCCGCCTGTGCAGATGCGTCCGCTGAAGGAGCAGCCGTTCGATGGCAAGTACGCTCTGGGCTGGGGAATTCATGAACGGGCGTGGGCAGGCGGTAAAGCACTTTCGCACGCCGGCAGCAATCGTATGAACTACTCGGTCGTGTGGATCGCGCCGGCGCGGAATTTCGCCGTTCTGGCCGTGACAAATCGTGGTGGCGACGACGCGCCGAAGGCGCTCGACACGGTGTGCAGTCGGATGATACTGAGATTTCTGGAGGATGACCATGGACAGGGACATTAAGTGGGGTGGGGGTCGGGGTCTGAGCCGGCGGGAATTCCTAATGACGAGCTGTGTAGCTGCTTCTATCAGCAGCAACCTGAGAACGTCATCGGTATTGGGCGCGGAACGTCTGAATTCGACGGAGGTCACGAATATCGACCCGGGATTCGTCGGGCCCCAGTTTTTCGATGAGCGGGAGGAACGGGCTCTGATGGATGTCCTGGAGTCGGGGTCTCCGTTCCGCTACTGGGGGCCGGGCAAGCCGGAGAAGGTCTTGCGCTTCGAGGAGGACTTCGCAAAGCACATGGGCACGCGTTTTGCGTTGGGGGTGACTTCCGGCACGGCGGCTCTGGACTGCGCGGTGGCGGGGCTCGGTATCGGGCCGGGGGATGAGGTGATTGTTCCGGCCTATACCTGGTGGTCCGACTACACGTGCGTCGTCCATGCCGGGGCGCTGCCGGTGTTCGCCGATATCGACCGGACGTTCAATCTCGATCCGGCCGATTTCGAACGAAAGATCACGCCGCGCACGAAGGCCGTCATCGCCGTTCACCTGCTCGGCGGGCCTTGTGACATGGACCCGATCATGGAGATTGCGCGCAAGCACGGCGTCAAGATCCTGGAGGACAGCGCGCAATGTGTCGGCGGGTCCTATCACGGCAAGAAACTCGGCTCGATCGGCGACGTGGGCATCTACAGTTTTCAGATCAACAAGATGATCACCTCGGGCGAGGGCGGCGCCGTGGTGACGAGCGATCCACTTATCTACGAGCGTGCAGCTCGATTCCACGACATGGGCACGATCCGACGGCTGTTTACCGACCGCATCGGGTCCAGCCAAGTGCCGACTTTTGCCGGCGAGAACTTCCGGATGAGCGAGCTCACGGGCGCGGTCCTCGGGGCCCAGTTGGCCAAGCTCGACTCCATGATTGCCGAGCTGCGTCGTCATGCGGGGGCTATCCACGACGGGATCAAGAACATTCCCGACATCCGGCTTCGTCATCGTCCCGACCCGGCGGGCGATATCGGGTATGCCGTCTACTTCGAGACGCCCGACAAGGCCACACGCGACCGCTGCATTCGAGAATTGAGGGAGCGCAAGGTCCCGGCGTCCACTTTGACGGGGTCCGTCCTGTTGCCGATTGCCGAATCCGTAATCAACAAGCGCACGCGGCATCCGGCCTGGCCGTCGTTCAACACGACGGAGGGCAAGCAGATCCAATACGGCCCCGATTGCTGTCGGCAGACGCTCGGAATCTTCGACCGCTTCGTCCAGATCCGCATCGGGGCCAGGTACACGCAAAGAATCGATGATTACATCGTCGACGCCATTCGCCAGGTTCACCGCTCTGTGGCGTGATCCTCGCGCCGGCGTATTTCCGCCGGCGGATGGGCCGACACGGGTTGCGTTCCCTGCGGCGGAAGGGGATACTATACCATCGGTGACCGGACGAGTGGGCCGGCGATAGCAGAATCGATGTGGCAACACTGGAAAGGATGTGCCCCATGAAGGCATCAACGAGACTGTCCCGTCGTGATTTCGTGCAGAGCACATTAGGGACCGGGGTGGCCCTGAGCGCCCCGACAATTTTGGGAACGACCGCTCAGGCGCAGAGCAAGGTCTTCAAGGTGGGCCTCATCGGCTGCGGCGGTCGCGGTCGAGGCGCCGCGGGGGGGGCCCTGGAAGCGGGCAAGATCCTGGGCTTCGACATCCGGATCGTCGGAGTCGCCGATTACTTCAAGGTGCGGGCGCTTCGTGCGGGCGAACAGTTTGACGTCCCCTCCGAGCGATGCTTCGGCGGTCCGACCTGTTACCAGGACCTGATGGAGACGGATGCGCAGATCGTCCTGATGGCGACGGCGCCGCTGTTTCGGCCGTTGCACCTGGAGGCTGCCGTGAAGGCGGGCAAGCACGCGTTCATCGAGAAACCGGTTGCGGTGGACCCTCCCGGCTGCCGGCGTGTGATCGCGGCGGGCGAAGAGGCCGAGAAGAAAGGGCTCGTGGTCATGGCCGGCACGGAGATGCGCCACGACTGGAACTTCATCAAGACGCATCAGGCCGTCGCGGTGGAAAAGGCCCTGGGGCGGCTCTATGCAGGCCGGGTCTCCTTCTGCATCGCGAGCATGTTCTCCACGAAGCCGATCAATCCGAAGACGGCCGACGATCTCGTGCGGACGTGGCAGAGCTGGATCGCGCTGTCGGGCGATCATCTGGTCGAGCAGCACGTGCACAATATCGACGTCGCCAACTGGTTCTGCGGCGGCCCGCCCGTCAGTGCGGTCGGATTCGGCGGTCGCGGCCGGCGCGCCGCGGGCGATATGTACGACTTCTTCAGCGTGGACTATGACTACGGCGACGGCGTACATATCCACTCGATGTGCCGCCAGATCAACAGTTGCTGGAACTGGACCGGGCACGAATTCGTCTACGAAAAGGGTCGAACCAATGGGAGCGATCATCCGAGGCCGCGGAAATCGCTGATCCCCGCCGACCTGCCGCAAGCGCCCGCCAGCCACATTCAGGAGCAGCTCGATACGCTTTACTACGTGAACAAGGGCAAGCCGGTGAACCAGGCCCGGGCGGTCGCCGAGTCCACCGCCACGGCTGTCATGGGGCGCACCTCCGCCTATACGGGCCAGCAGGTGTCGTGGAAGGAGATGATGGAGGACCCCGGCATCAATCCGAGATGCTACAACCTGACCCTGCGACCGACGGCCGAGGATTTCGAGAAGGGCACCGTCGAGATCCCGCCGGAAAATGTGGTGCCCGCGCCGGGTGAGAAAGCGTAGGAGGTCCTATGATGGATATGATTGAACTGCTGAGAGCTCGGAGGAGCATTCGCAAGTACACGGACCAGCCGATTGAGCCGGCGAAGCTGGACCTGCTGAAGGAGGCGGCGCTGCGGTCGCCATCCTCCAGGAACATAGACCCGTGGGAGTTCGTCTTTGTGGAGGATCGCGCGCTGTTGAAGAAGCTCGCGCTGTGCAAACCTCACGGGGCGAGCTTCCTGGAACATGCGGCCCTGGGGATCGTCGTGTGCGGCGACAGCGCCGAGAGCGACACGTGGATCGAGGACTGTTCCATCGCCTCGATTCTCTTGCAGATGGTCGCGCAGTCGCTTGGTCTGGGTAGTTGTTGGATCCAGGTGCGAAACAGGAGGTTCAACGACGCAATGACTTCGGTGCAATGCATCCAGGAACTGCTGGCGCTTCGCGCGCACGTGCAGGTTCTATCGATCGTCGCCGTGGGCTATCCGGCCGAGCAGCGGGAGCCGCTGTCGCAGGAGGACCTCAAGTACGGCAAGCTGCACGCGAACCGGTACGGATAGACTTGAGTCTTGATCGTTGTCGCTTTATCGACGTGTCAGGGGGCGACCGGTCTGGTTGAACTCTACCCGTCGGCGCGTGCTTCTCGGACGTGACCTTCTAAGGCTTTGTCTGTAAAGCACTTGTGCATTGTGGTCTTCCAATCTCGTCCGATTCATCCGAGGCGCGCAACAAGCGCGCCACAAAATGACCCTTGCATGATACTTCGGAAGCGGCCCGGGCGCGGTCCACCACGTCTGCTCGAACTGCCAAGTAGAACCGTTCAGTGGTCTCAATGCTGGCATGCCCAGCCAGTTCTTTGACCTCATGAAGTGGGAGTCCCTGGGCAACCCAGTTGCTCAAGCACGTTCGGCGCAGATCGTGGAGGGTGCCGGTTTCGATGCCGGCCCGGCGTCGGATCTTGTTGAAGTGATGGCAGAACTTCGACAGAGGCGATCGTCCCTTATCGACGCTCCACTGTCCGGCCCGGCGGAGACCCTGAATGTGCTCATAGCGGCCCATCGGAACAAAGACATGCGGATTCCCTTCCGGCTGGGACAGTTGGTGCGCCACCAGCAGATTCACCAAGTCGGCCGTCAGAGGAAGTGTTCGCCGATCCGTGTCCTTGACGTGCCACTCCCACGTGTCCATGCGATCTAGCTTCGGCGACACATCGACAGTCATGTTCGCAAAGTCAACCGGAGGAATTGGATCAGTTCCTCCTCTGTCATGACGGTGGGGCAGGGGTAGTATCTGCCATCGGAATCGGGCAAGATCGCTGATAGCTTCCGGGTCTGCTGCTCGGTGTGCATGGCGGTACCCTCGATAGTTTCTTTCGGGTATCGGCGAGACGGGTGGGTCATTCCAAGTGAAATCAGACACCCCGGCACTAACTCATTTGGAGCAGTGCGATGGGCGGCCAGGCTTTGCGGTGGGAACCTCTGGGTTGCATCCGTACATTTGGCTTGTGACTCAATCCTGGTCTTTCAGCGTGGGGTTAGTGATGCGCCGTAGCTGGCAACGCTTTTGGGGGCGGGAAGAAAGGCAGACCGGCGATCCCGAAAACAGTGGTGCCATTATATGGCTTCCAGCTCTTGGAGTATCTGCTTCGGGTTCTACATGAGTTGCCACTTACTTCATGTAGTAACAGATGGCCTATGCGGCCAAGGCGCTTGGAGATCGATATGGCTCTGGTAGCAGGTGCGACCGGTGGAAGATCATTCTGGCGCTATAGTGATCTTGCTCCTAATTGCTGGACTTCCACACCAATCGGGCGAGATTGATGCCTCGTTGTGGATAGTCGGCGCTGGAGATGAAGTAATCTCCATTCTCACCTTGGAGGATCTCCGGGGCATGTGCTTTGAGTTCGGTCACCGGAGAGCTGTTATGGAAGTTCGTTGGCGTGTCCGAGGTGTACACATACGTGCGATAGTCGTATGTTGATGGATCATGCCCATCGTATAGCGCCGGAAGCTCTGCCCCCGA
>CBFDBY010000159.1:0-12495 GCA_965603165.1 uncultured Phycisphaerae bacterium | reverse complement strand
GTTCACGTGCTACAAGTTCGACCACTCTCAGAAGTATCCCTATTTCTGGCCCGTCAACGGACCGGTGTCCGGCAAGTCGATCACGACGGAAACGTCGCAACCGTACCCGCATCATCATTCGCTGTTTTTCGGCTGCGACAGGGTCAACGGCGGCAACTACTGGCAGGAGAGCAATGAGCGAGGCCAGATCCTCTCGCAGGGGCTGAAACTCGTCGAATCATCGGGCGAGCGAATCGTCCTCACAGATGAGTGCCTCTGGCAACAGCCCGGGCGGGAGCCTGTCATTCGCGATCGGCGTCACATCGCGATCACGGCGCCGAGCGAGAGTCTGCGACTCATCGATTTCCGAATCACGATCGAGCCCCTGACCGACATTCGGATTCTCAAGACCAACCATTCGCTATTCTCCGCCCGCGTCGTACCGGAATTGAGCGTCGCCTCGGGCGGCGTGCTGACCAACGCCGAGGGCAAGACGAGCGAAAAGGGCACGTTCGGCATCGCCTCGCCGTGGTGCGATTACTCCGGCTCGCGGGACGGCGTCACCGAAGGCATCGCCATCCTCCAGCATCCCGGCAATCGCTGGTATCCCGCCAAGTGGTTCACGCGAGACTACGGCTTCTTCTCGCCGACGCCGATGTTCTGGCTCGAAGGGGATCGGCTCGACCTCGCCAAAGGCGAAGAGCTGACTCTGAGCTATCGCGTCGTCGTTCACAACGGGGATTCGAAGGAGGCGGACATCGCTGCGTTGTTTGACGCCTACCGGCAAACGCAGGCCGCGGCGCCGGCGATGCAGTCGATTCGGGTCTCCGATGACGGCAACAGCTTCGCCCTCGAAGAAGACCGCCGTCCCTTTGTCGCGTGGGGATTCAACTACGACCATGACGAGAACGGCCGTCTCCTGGAGGACTACTGGGAATCGGAATGGTCCAAGGTCGAGGAGGATTTCCGAGAGATGAAGGCGCTCGGCGCCAACGTCGTGCGCATCCATCCGCAATTCGGCAAATTCATGAACGGCCCCGCCGAGCCGAATCCCGCCGCGCTGGACCGATTCCGCCGGCTCATCGCATTGGCCGAACGCGTGCAGCTCTATCTCGATGTCACGGGGCTGGGATGCTATCACAAACTGGACGTCCCGCCCTGGTACGATGGGCTCTCGGAGGAGGCACGCTGGGACGCGCAGGCCGCCTTCTGGTCGGCCGTAGCCGCGTGCGGCGCCGAGAGCCCGGCGATTTTCTGTTACGACCTGATGAACGAGCCGATCCTGCCCGGCGACAAGAAGGAGACCGAGTGGCTCACGGGCGAGCTGGGCGGCAAGTACTTCGTCCAACGCATCACGCTCGACTTGGCGGGACGCACGCGCCAGCAGGTCGCCCGTGCCTGGGTGGACCGGCTCGCCCAAGCGATCCGGGATCACGACGACCGCCACCTGATCACGGTCGGCGTGATCCCCTGGGTGCTCGTCTGGCCCAACGCCCAGCCGCTGTTCTACAGCGAAGAGGTGGCCGAGAACCTCGATTTCGCCTGCGTTCACTTCTATCCGGATGCAGGGAAGATCGACGAGGCGCTTACGGCCCTGGCCGCCTACGACATCGGCAAGCCGCTCGTCATCGAGGAGATGTTTCCACTCAAATGCGGTGCGGACGAGCTGGGCGCGTTTATCGAGGGCTCGCGCAAGATCGCCGACGGCTGGATCGGCTTCTACTGGGGCAAGACGCCCGCGGAATATCGCCAATCCAGGGGCATACCGGAAGCCCTCACGCTCGGCTGGCTGGAGCTCTTCCAGGAAAAGGCGGAAGCGATCAGACGTCCCTATTGAGACCCGGCCCATTGATGCGTGCCCGAATATCGTGGCGGGCCTTCCATTATTGGTCATGTCGAATGAAGCCCCTCGTTCCTTCTGTCATGTCGAGCGAAGCGCAGCCGAGACATCTGCCCGCGGACGAGGTGTGCTCCTCCTTCGCAGCCAGACCCCTCGACTGCGCTCGGGGTGACAGAAAACGCCACAAAACGTAGTCGCACCCTCTCATTGTGACTTCTTTCTTGATTCTCGACGCCTCCGGACGTACCATCGACCCGTTGGGAGCCTGAAATAGGCTCATCCGATCGACCCAACCTCAGCGGAAAGGAATGGCTATGGACGGCAAAGTCAACATCGCGATCGTGGGACTGGGATTCGGGGCCGAATTCATACCGATCTACCAACGGCATCCTCACGCCAATATGTACGCCATCTGCCAGCGGACCCAGCGCAAGCTGGACGCCATCGGCGATTCGTTCGGCGTGGACGTACGGTACACCGACTTCGATGAGCTGCTGAAGGACGACAAGGTTGACGCCGTTCATATCAATACGCCCATCCCGGACCATGCCCCGCAAGCCATCAAGGCCCTAAAAGCGGGCAAGCACGTCGCCTGCACCGTACCCATGGCGACGACGGTGAAGCAGTGCGCCGAGATCGTCACGCTCGCACGCGAGACGCGAAAGAAATACATGATGATGGAAACCGTGGTGTACAGTCGCGAGTTTCTGTTCCTCAGGGAGATGTATGAGAAGGGCGAGCTCGGCACAATCCAGTTCGTGCAGGCGAGCCACCAGCAGGATATGGACGGCTGGCCCGACTATTGGCCGGGATTGCCGCCGATGCACTATGCGACACACTGCGTGGGCCCGTGCCTGGCGCTGACCCGGGCGACCGCGGAATACGTCTCCTGCTTCGGCTCGGGCCGGATTCGCGAGGAGCTGGTTCCCAAGTATGATTCGCCCTTTGCCGTCGAGACGACGCACATCAAATTCAAGGACTCGGACCTTTGCGCGCGAATCTACCGGTCGCTCTTCGACACGGCGCGCCAATACCGCGAGAGCTTTGACGTATACGGGTCCAAGAAGGCGTTTGAATGGCCGCTGGTCGAGGGCGAGAAGCCCGTCTTGCACACGGCGAAGAGACCGGAGCCCGAAATCCCGGAGCGCATCGAGGTACCTGACTACGCGCATCTGCTGCCCGAGCCGATACGAATGTTCACGACCAAGGGGGTCTACGACCTCGAGGCCCATCAGCATTTGTCTTTCGCCCAGGGCGGCGGCCACGGCGGCTCGCACCCACACTTGGCGAATGAATTCATCATGAGCCTCGTCGAGAACCGCGATCCCTTCCCGAACGCCGCCCAATCCGCCAACTGGACCAGCGTAGGAATTCTGGCTCACGAATCCGCCCTGGACGGCGGCCAGATCATTCGCATCCCAGATTTCTGAGGGAGTCCGCCGTGAGAAGACGCGAGTTCGTCAAGATAACCGCACGCGATCTCGCGCTGTCGCGTTGTTCATAGGAATACAGACGATGACGAACGATTCGCAGACCATCGCCGGGCCGCAGGATGCGTCGGTGGGAAAGATCGGCAATCTCTCCGTCGGACGCCTCATCAGCGGCAGCAATCTGATCAGTCCAAATATGCATGCGAGGGACCTGCTATATATGAACGCCCTCGCGGCCCACTACAACACCGAGAGAAAAGTCTTCGAGACGTTGCGGAAATGTGAAGAGAAGGGAGTCAACACGATCGTCCTCAAGTCTCACAATTTCCAACGGATGAGATTGTCGCGATACTGGGACGAATGGGGCGGCAAGATGCAGTGGATTGCCGACGTGATCACGACGGACATCGACAAGTACGAGCAACTGCTCGTCGAGCATCTGGAGCTGGGGGCCGCGGCAGCCTACCTGTGGGGAGGCGCCAGCGATATCTGGTACCACCAGAACAAGCTCGGCCATATTGTGAAGGCCTTCGAGATCATGAAGAAATACGATATTCCCGTCGGTATCGGCGCGCACCGGCTCGAACCTATCGTGTTCTGCGAGAAGGAGGGCCTCGCGCCGGACTTCTATATCAAGACCTTGCACCACGACCGCTATTGGTCGGCGCATCCGAAGACAAAACGACGCTACATGGAAATGTACGAGGCCGAATCGCCCAACTACGACGAGTACCACGACAACATGTTCTGCCACAACCATGAAGAGACGATAACCTTCATGCAGAGTGTGAAGGCGCCGTGGATCGCGTTCAAGGTCCTGGGGGCGGGAGTGATCCCGCCGGAAGAGGGGTTCCGCTTCGCGTTTGAAAACGGGGCGGACTTCCTCTGCGTGGGCATGTTCGACTTTCAGGTGGACGAGGACGTCGAACTGGTCAAACAGGCCATCGCGGGGGCAAGGAACCGCCGCCGTCCCTGGAGGGGGTGAGGCCGGGCCGATCAGCCTGCGTCAGAAGGAACGGCAATGGTCACGGCGACATTCTCCGGCTCGCCGTCACAGTGGATCGTGTAATCGGTCGGCTCCGTCAAATCGAAGGTCTTATCATACAAGCGGCCGTCAATCCGGAAGGAGTGGGTGACTCGAACCGCTGTCTCGGGAGGTTCCGTGGGCAGCAGGTGCATACAGGCTCTCATGACGTTCACGCCGGGATCGCCGTGGAATCGAACGTACACCTCTTCCGCCGGCTCGTCCAACATGACATCCGTATCCCAGTTGCATCGCCAGTGGTTCGTCCACGTCGGCACCGATGACCGGTAGATTTCCGTAAAGTCGCGAGGCGCGCCGACCGCATAGGCAATCCGATTATCGGTTGTCGCGGCCTGCTCGCCCTGATGCGTGCGGAACGTCGCGCCGACGCTGAACCACGCGATCTTCATCCCCGCCGGGGCTGCAAGGCGAAGAACCGCGTCGCCACGTACGCGACATGTGTCACGCTTCGGATCGTAGTCCTCCGGCATGGCCACGAGGTACTTCGCCAAATCTTCGGGATTCGAGCTATCCGGCGCGATCAACATGGGCACGGTCCCCAAGCCATACCGATCAGACGCTGCATACCTCAGATGATTCTCACCGCGCTTCAGGCGAGGAAGGCTTATCGGCGCCACTTGCACCCACGTATCAATCGAGAGCGACTTGATCGCGATCTCCTCTTTCGCTCCCGAGGTTGATAGCTTCAGCAGGTAGCCGTATGTCCCTCTGACGAAGCGCGTCAAATCGACCGCCTCTTTCGCACCACCTTCGACCGTATCGACGTGATGCCAGGTCCGGCCGTGATCTCGGGACACAGCTAAATCGACGGGCAAAACAGCGTCCACGGTGACTACCGAAGCCTCCGCATCGTCGTTGGGATCATCGATGTCGTTGATCCTCGCCACGATGACATACGGCGTGAAGACTTCAAAGATCGCCTCGGCGTCGCCCGCTTCGATGAGGTGCAGGCCCGCCCGGCCGGCAGCGAGATTGCGCACGGCGTAGACGCCATCGCGAAAGTCGGTAGATGGCGAGGATAGGTTGGGAGCGTAGCGGAACAGGCCGTTGCCGTGGTTCCATCGCGTGAATTCGCGGTGGTTCGGCTTCATCCCCACCGGCTCCTCCATGAGCAGGTCCCTCACCCACTTCGTCGTACTGTACCGGGGCAGATGGCGCCAGCGCCCGCCCTGCGGCGTCCACCAGCGGGTGAACGATTCGCCCTGCCGCAGGTAAAAGTCCATCGTGTGACTGCCCTGAAAACCACGGTAGTAGTAATGCACGGGGCTGTCGTGATAGATCTCGAAGAGCCTGCCCTTATCACCGTCTTTCGGAAAGAACGGCTCGATGGGCTTTGGCGGATCGACCCAGAGGTTTCGGTTCCGCTGTGTCTCGCGCAGACTGACGACGGTCCCGGTCTCGTCGAGCAACACGCCCCGAACGTCCACATCGAAGTAGTGCCAGGCGCCGTCGTACCAGATCTCGGTGGCGGAGTGGTTCCATCGCTCCAGGCCAAAAGAGCGCCCGCCCTCGAATCCGACGCCCTGATAGATGCCGTCCAGCACCGGGCCGAAGATCGCACAGTATCCCATGTTGTAGACATTGAGGATCTTCAGCGGTTCGCGCACCGTCGCGTACTCGTCGAAGGAATCGTTGGTTTCAAGGATCTCGAAGAAATGGTACAGGCCGGTCTCGTAGCCGCACAGGTACTTCCAGATCGCCAGGGCCAGATCGTTGCCGCGTTTGTCCTTCCACGGCGAGAACTGCCGGAAGCGCATCAGGTCCGTCGTGTCGGCGGTGTGCTCGCTCGTCACGCGCGGGCAGGCGACCATACCCCGACACGCGCGCGAACCGCCCCACGAAAGAGCAAGAAGAACAACCACACAGGCAATCGAACGAGCGTAGCCGTATCGAGTAGCAGACATCGGACCCCTTTCACAGACAGTGACTCGTCGGGCCATGCAGGAAACCTCGAGCATCACCGAATCTGCCGTCATCGTATCCGATCCTGCCCATCAAGACCAGCGCGCACCGGAGCCCGGCCGGTGTGTGCCGGACTATCATAGTCGGCCTGCTATCATGGGTCATATCGAGCGCGGCGTCCTTTTCTCTTGTCACGTCGAGCGAAGCGAAGCGGAGTCGAGACGTCTGCCTGTGGACGAGGCGAGTCTCTCCGTCGCAGGCAGACCCCTCGACTACCGCTCGGGGTGACAGAAAAGACCTATCATCCCACAAGATGTAGTCGCACGGCTCCGCCGGGTCCCTTACTTTGGGCTTGCATTTCCTACGGCTTTCCGGGTAGAATTGCACCATACGGCAAGGGTGGAGGTGTGTGCTCGTGGAGGACGGGCAACGACTGTGTGAGGGAACGGAGGTATGGTGTCATGTGGCCCAAGGGCCGCATCGCGAATACGCATTTCACGACATAAGGAGGACGACCATGTACCAAAGACTAATCTGTTGGGTTGCCGTCGCGCTGGTGTCCGGGTGGGCCGGCTCTGTCGCGCTCGGCCAGGGAAACCAGATTCAAAACGGCGAGTTCGACGATGACCTCAATTCCTGGGGTCTCTACGGAGGTGCGGGCTTCACCGCGAGCGTCGTGGAGGACGGCGCCCTGTCCGGGTACAATGCGGTGTTGATCGACATCACTAACGCCGGAGCCGCAACCAGTATCGGGATTGCCCAGAGCGGGCCGCAATTCGAGCAGGGCAAGACCTACACGATCGGCCTGACCGCCAGGGCGAGTCAAGCGCGGGAAATGGTGATACTGATCCAACGGTATATGCCCAACCCGGACAACTGGACCGACCTCTATATGACCAGGGTCCCGTTGACCACCGAAGCGCAGACGTTCGTCTACGAATACACGCATACTACCGAAACGACAACCGGCCATGCAGATTGGTCGATAGACATTTACTATATGCTCAAGGGAGCGTATTGGTCCATGAGCGGCTCGAACCTGAACTGCAAGGTCTGGCTGGACCGTCTGTACATCGGCGAAGAGCCGCCGGTCCAGGAGCGGTATCGTGCGTCGGGTCCCAAACCAGCCGACGGCGTCACGATCGACAGCATGACCTATACCC
This sequence comes from uncultured Phycisphaerae bacterium, assembly GCA_965603165.1. Lineage (GTDB taxonomy): Bacteria > Planctomycetota > Phycisphaerae > Sedimentisphaerales > Anaerobacaceae > PLanc-01. The sequence continues at coordinate 5,136 of CBFDBY010000159.1, read as the reverse complement.
TCAAATGGATACCGGGTGACTTTGCCGCCTCGCATGAAGTCTACTTCAGCGACGACTTTGCTGATGTGAATGAGGCCAGGGTGACGGCTGTCCCGACCACGAAGCCGGAGATCGCCGTGGGGATGGGCGCCGAACTTCATCCGGAGGGCCTAGCGCCCGGCACCACCTATTTCTGGCGCGTGGATGAAATCAATGAGTCGAATCCCGACAGCCCCTGGACAGGCAACGTCTGGAGCTTTCTGGTGCGACCGAGGACGGCCTGGCAGCCTGATCCGGCGGACGGGGCCCAACTCGTCAGGTCGGATCGGAAGCTGGCGTGGCAGAAAGGTCTTGCCACCGTGTTCCACCAGATCCACTTCGGAGAGAGCTTCGATCAGATCAACGACGCTCCCCTGCTCACCGGTTGGCCGACGGTCGCCCCTGCGCATGATCCCGGGCCCCTGAAAGCCGGCACGACCTATTACTGGCGGGTCGATGCCTTCGACGGCACACAGTGGTACAAAGGTGCGGTCTGGTCGTTCACCACGGTGCCTGACGTGGCGATCACCGACCCGGACCTCGCCGGCTGGTGGCCGCTGGACGAAGGGGCTGGGCCGACCGCGATCGATTGGTCCGGGCACGGCGGCCACGGCGTCCTCATCGGGGACCCGCGGTGGGTGGACGGGTATTACGGCGGGGCCCTGGAATTCGATGGAGCCGGACAATACGTTGATTGCGGCGTCAACGCGGGCGAGAACATCACGGGCGATTTCACCCTGGGCGCATGGGTCCGGCTGGCCCCGAGCAACGCGGGGCTTTATGAGGGCATCGCCGGAAGGTTGACGAATCCCGGCGGCTACATGGGATTCGCCCTCGTACGACACAGCGCGAATCTCTTTCGCCTGTGGGTCGGCGACGGGAGCACCGATCTCACGAAAAGCGGCGTCAGCAGCGACCTCGAATACACGGATACCGAATGGCACCACGTCGCGGGCGTTCGCGAGGGGCAGGGCAATTTCCTCTACGTGGACGGCGTGAAGCAGGCCTCGACGACGGAGACGGGCTTCGCTCCCAGCGCGGAGTTCTTCCACATCGGAAGGCAATACAGCCACCTGGATGGCCGGTACTTCGCCGGGAAGATCGACGACGTTCGCGTCTACAGCAAGGCGCTGGACGAAACGGGGATCCAGGAGATCATGCGTGGCGACCCGCTGCTGGCAAGCCGGCCGGAACCGGAGTCCGGGGCGATTGTGGACATTCGAGACGCCGACTCACTGGCCTGGCAGGCCGGCGATACGGCCGCCTCACACGACGTGTACTTCGGCACGGAGAAAGCAGCCGTCGCCGGGGCGGACAAGAACTCGACCGAATACCAGGACAATCGAGCCGGGACCGGCTTCTCGCTGGCCGGACGGGTCGAATTCGGCGGCGGGAACTATTTCTGGCGGATCGACGAGGTTGAGACCGACGGCACGACCATCCACAAGGGATACACCTGGCGATTCACTGTGCCGGCGTACCTGATCGTGGATGACTTCGAGAGCTACGTCGATGACTATGAAACGGGCGACGCCATCTTCGAGGTCTGGCTCGACGGCGCCACGAACGGCACCAGTTCAACCGTCGGCTACTGGGAGGCCCCGTTTGCCGAGCGAACCATCGTTCACAGTGGCGGCCAGTCCATGCCGCTGGACTACAACAACGTGAATTCGCCGTACTATTCGGAGGCGGAGCGGACGTGGGATACGACCCAGGATTGGACGATCGAGGGCGTGGACACGCTGGTGCTCTATGTTCGGGGAGACGCGGAAAACGGTTCTGATACGCTGTACGTGGCGCTGAAGGACGGCAGCAACAATGTCGGCATCGTGGCCAATGCAAATCCCGATCTCGTCAAGGCAACCGAATGGGTTGAATGGCGAATTCCGTTGGCCGACTTCGATGTGAACGCGGCCAAAATCAAGACGATGTACATCGGCGTCGGCGACCGTGACAATCCAACGCCGGGCGGCGCCGGCCTGCTTTACATCGATGACATCCGCGTGGTCGGGCCGTAGGGCTTGCGGCACATTATCGACACTTCAGGATTGAAACGGTGGCTCCGGTCTTCCTCAGGCCGGAGCCACCAGTGTTTCTCGGCCGGCGATGAGCGCCGTAGACCAATCGCGTTTACTCGACCGTGCAAACGCGCAGGATCGGGGCCGCGAGCAGTCCCGCTTCCCAGAGCTGGTATTCGTCCGACCACTGCGGGCCGCCCGTGATCCAGTGGCCCGGACCGTACGCGTCAGACCGTTTCGGCACAAGATGCAAGGGACCGAACGTGTTGCGCCGGGTCAGCACGACATCCACGAAAATCACGCCGCCGTCCCGTGCATCCGCCGTGATCTCGGCCTCGTACGGCTGCCAGGCAATGAGACGCGAATCACGCTTCTCCGAGGAGACCTTGGCACACGCCCCTTCGAAATTCGGCAACTGAATGAAGACGTGTTCTCCCCCTCCCGACCGGTGCGTCACCGGAACCTTGTATCGAATCGAGCCCGAATAGAATGGCAGGCCCTGGCTCGTGACGTCGCCGACGGCAAGCTTGTCCGGCAGGCCGACGAGGGTCCTGGATGTTCCGTCGATCCGGACGCCGAAATCGCCGATCAGGTAGACGGCCTCGATGTTCTTATCCTCGGAGAAGGCCACGGATAATTCGAGAGCGTTATCTCCTGTGATGAGAGCTCCTTCGGGCAGGCTCACTTTCCGGATGGCCGGATCGATCCACCAGCCGTTTGGCTCGGATGCGACGGGCCGGCCGTTGAGCCGGATGGTGAAGTGCTCCGGCCGTTCGAGACAGAGCGTCACCGGTTCGGCCGGCATATTCTCCACCCGGAAGGGAAACACCATCGCGACCTCGCCCTTTGTTTCCGGGCTTGGCCAGTACTTGCGGCTGAACCACGGCTGCACCATCTCCCCGCCGCGCTGCGCCAGGCCGAAGTGGCTCCGCACCGCGTGATCGATCTTCAGGACCTCCCGGCTGTCCCGCCACTGGCCCTCGTCGATCTTATACTTCGCCACGTCAAGGACACAGACGTTCTCTTCATTGAGGCTGTACGCGAATGGGCCGGCGCATTCCTGCGTTCGCTGCTGCACGTATCGCGGCTTCGCAGGGACATCCGCAGGTTTGTCCTTCGTGATCACATACACGCGCTCGCCGGACGGCGCAAAGTCCGTCATGAATTCCAGGCCCCCGCCCTTCTCCTCGACCTGTACTGCATGTCGCTCCGACGTCAGGCAATTCCACTCCGTGACGTGCCCCCGGGCCGGCACTCGAATCCTGGCGTTGCGATACGGCTTGTCCCGATTGACGTTCATGGCGACGAGGATCGTTCGACCGCCGTCCACGCGCATCTGACAGAAAACATCCGTGAGTGATTTACCAGAGGCCGCGTCAACAATCTCGACCGGCGTGCGAATGTGTTTTTTGACAGCACCCACGACGGAATCTTGATCGAAGTCACAGTGGATGACTCGCTCGGCCACGCTCTGCGCCAGCGCGCTGTTATATGCATCCACGTTGGTCGGGGCTTCGCCGGCGAAGATGACCTTACCGCCGGCCCGGTGAAAGTTGTACAGAGTGACCAGCGTATCGGCGCGGATCGTGGTCATTTTGCCGACGAGGACGGCACGGTATGGCGCTTGTCCCACCCAGAGCACGGCCTGGCCGGTCTCATCTCGTTCGATGCGACAAAGCCGGCTCATCATCTCTTCATCGCCGTAGTCGAAGTCGATCTGGGCGCCGGCGAGCCAGTGGAAGAGATCCTGATACGCCTTCTCGATATCCTGGATCGCGGCATCCCTGGGCGCGGCGATGTTGTGCGTCCAGTCGACGTGGATCTGGGCCCACAAGCTCTCCACCGGGTTGATCACGAGCAAATCGCAGTAGGGTTTGCCCTGCTGGAGCAACAGGCCGAGACGCGCGAAGTACGTCTCCACCGGAGCGTAATCCCGCCACCACCCGGACTGATAGGAAATGCTCGCGGGGTAGTCCCGCTTGGCCTCGCCTTCCATCGTATACCACGACAGATGGTGACAGCGTAGGTTGATGCCGAACAGGGCCTGCCAGTCGCCCACCGCCTTGTGGCCTTCGAAATCGAACTGCCAGCCGGTGACGCCGTACAGTTCCGACAGCAGCCATTTCTGGCCCAACTGCCGGGCCGCCGAGCTAAGCTGCTTGACGATCCAATAGTTGCGATTGCCCTCGGTCAGTACGTCCACGCCGGGGTAATGCATACATTCGTAGAACCGCATGAGCGAGCCCTGCATCGTGGCTTGCGCCGTGAGCGTGTCCTCGTGCAGCACGTGGCCGGTGAGCAGCATGTTGTTCTTCTCGCACCAATCGAGAATCGGCTTGGCCCAGTTTTCCAGGAACAGTTGCTGGCAGACATCCATGTAGAACCACTTGACCTTCGAGACCGGCTCGCCGTCCTTGCGCAGGAACAACTCGGGTAGATGGTCCACAAGATCGTATCCAATGCGAGCGAGGAATTCCTCCGGCAGCTTTTCGGTCCACGGCGTCATCCAGGTGCTGTTTTCGTTGGAGAGGCTGAACCCGCACATGACGGTGCCGCGGTGCGGCTCGTCGGTGAAGATCCCGCGGATCGACCGGCCGAGCCGGTCCCCGCAGCGAGCCTTGTACTGCTCGTGCGTGAGCTTCAGGTAGTAATCCGTGGCCTCACGATTCATCGTATCGGCGTACGTATAGCCGTTGTAGAAGCTCCCCTTGGCCATCTCCTCGACCGTAAAGACGAGAATCGTCTTGTTCACGTATTCCGAAGAACGTGTGTCATTCGTGATCCGCTTGCAGTTGGAGTAATTGATGCCGTCCAGGTCGCAGTCAAACGCCGCATAGACCGCGTCGCTCCAACCGAACTCGCCCGCCGACATCGTGCGAAGCCTCATGTACTTGCGACGGTACTCGGGCTTCTTCGTCACGAGTCCGCCCGCCGTCCCCGAGGGCCAGCGGTCCTCGTCGTACAGCCACGCCTCCATTCCGAGCCTGGCCGCCTCATCCGCACAGGCATTGGTCAGGGCGAACCACTCGTCGCCGAGATACTCGGTGGCCAGACCGGTGCGCGAGTGCATGAAGAACCCGCCGAAGCCCATCTCCTTGAT
>CBFDBY010000158.1:0-12833 GCA_965603165.1 uncultured Phycisphaerae bacterium | reverse complement strand
GCTCCCTCCGTACGGCGGGCACGGCCGCCCTCCATGACCGGGGACGCGGTCCCCGGACCCCTGGCAACAGCCGAATGAGCCGAATTCTCTCCCGACAGGCATCCTGCCTTCCCCCCGGAATTCGTGTGTGCCCAGATATCCTGGCGGGCCTCCTGTCATTCGCCCTGTGGAGCCGAGCCGCTCCTTTCTGTTGTCATGTCGAGCGGAGCGAAGCATAGTCGAGACATCTGCCTGCGACCGCAGGACGCCTTCGACTCCCAGCCAGGCCCCTCGACTGCGTTCGGGGTGACAGAAGAGACCTCTCCTGCCACGAAAAGTAGTCAGACACCGGAATTCCGTGAAGGACCTTTTGTTTTGACACCTTGCCGGGGCACCCTAATCTCCGGCAGCAGGAAGTCTGCGCCCGGTTTCTTCCTATCGCAGAAAGCCCGTAAGAACGGTATAATCGCAGCATGACGGTAACACACCGACGGCAGATTGCGTGTATCTGAGATGGACCGTTGCCGTGATTCCGTCGTCACAGAAGGGAGAACAGCGCCATGAAAGGGAGGCCTTTTCTTGCGAGCGGCCTGGCAGTGCTATTGCTCTATTCGTGCGGCGTCATAACGGGGGCGGAGGCTTCGCGACGCGCCGTCCCGCCCCCAGAGGGCTGGCCGGAGCAACTCGGCAAGCGGAAGCTGAATTCCTGCGAGTATGGCTTCGTTTACGCCGGGAAGAGATCCGCGGTCAGTGCCGTCGAGAAGGTGCTTGCAGCCGCCATGGAGGACGCACGGCAGGACGGCGTGACCGAACCGAGAGCCGGGCTCGTCCTGGTCGTGGACGTCAAGGAAAAGCCCCCGTTTGAGTTGACGAAACTCATCGAAGTGCTGAGTACCCGTGACCCATCGACCTCAGACCCTAACACCGCCGATACGCTGAAGGCCCTCTCCGAGGCCCGAAAGGGGCTGGAAGAGGCCGGGATAGATGCGAACTCGCTGCTCTGCATAGCGCCCATCCCGATCGAGCCGGTCGTCCTGCCCGACATCGTCGGAGAGTTCCCGAAGGGTGTGGAACAACAGATCGGCTGGTGCCTCATCGTCCCCACGGACAAATCCGTCAAGGCCGGCATGAAGAAGATGATCCAGGCGGGAATGAAGAAGGAAAAGGTCGGTCTGGCCGAACGGCTGCTTGTGGGCGCGATGATGCCGATGATCGAAAAGAAGGCCGTACAGCAGATGAAAAAGGCCTCCCAAGCGGCGGTATACGAGCTTCTCCTGGCCGGACAAGAGGACCTGCCCGAGGAGCAGAAGCAGGAGAAGATCAAAGCCTACAAGAAGAAACTCGGCCTGGAAGACAACTCGAATGACGACGACGAGCAGGCTCAGAACGAGCACGTGACGAGTGACGACGAGGAACCCTCCGGGACGGATCAGGAGACGCAAGAGTAGGTGACAGGCCGGAAACGCCCCGGAAACGATGGCCTGTGCACATCGCCTCTGCTATGACCTGTCCCCTACCACCTCTCACCGACGTTTCCGAACTCAGAAGTCGAGAAAAACGATGTCTTCGGGAATGGCGACGACGTCGCGATGTTTCGGGCCGAGGAGCTTTTTGATCTCGGTGCTGTGTTTGCCGGCTAAGGTCTTGAGCTGGGCGCTGCCGATACTGGCGACGGCCTTGGCGGCGTCGTTGAGCATGACGACGTCGCCGGGGTGGAACGCGCCTTCGACGCCGGTGACGCCGCTGGGCAAAAGGCTCTTGTGTCTTCGCAGAGCGGCTAGCGCCCCTTCATCGATACGAATCACCCCGGCGGACCGGCTGTTGAGAATCCAGCGGGCGCGGTTGCTGAGCCTTCGCTTTGGCATGAAGATCGTGCCGAGCGGCTCGCCGGCCATTATGCGCGTGATGACATTCCTCTCGCGGCCGTTGGCCAGGACGATTCGGCAGCCGGCGTTGGCGGCGATCCTGGCGGCCTCGAGCTTCGTCTTCATCCCGCCGGTGGAGTGTGTGCTGCCCCGACCGCCGGCGGAGCGCACGATCTCGGCAGTGATCTCGAAGACGGCCGGGATCGGTTGAGCCTCGGGCCGCCGGGGGTCCCTGTCATAGAGCGCATCGATATCTGAAAGCACGACGAGCAAGTCGGCGTCGATCTTGCTGGCGACCAGGGCGCTGAGCCGGTCGTTATCGCCGAAGGCCGTACCGATCTCCGCCGTGCTGACGCTGTCGTTCTCATTGAGGATGGGCACGATGCCCAGTCCGAGCAGCGTCTCAATCGCGTTGCGCAGGTTCAGGTAGGTCTTGCGGTTGCTGAGCACCTCGGCGGTCAGCAGGACCTGGGCGACCTGGATGCCGTGATGCTGGAAGGCCTTGCGGTACTCCTGCATCAGCAGCGGCTGGCCGACCGCGGCACACGCCTGCCGCATCTTCATGTCCTTGACCCGGCCGGCCCGTCCAAGCCGCCCCGCTCCCATGCCGATCGCCCCGCTGGTGATAATGACGACCTGCCGTCCGGCCTCGAGCAGCCCCTTGACCTGCCGGGCCATCCGCCTGAAATACGCCGTGTCGATCCCGCCGTTCTTCGCCAGCGTGTTCGTCCCGATCTTAATGACCACACGTTTTGTCTTAGTGAAATCTCTCATAGGATGAGCAGCATTATACGCCCCCATGCCTCACTGGTTCAAGTCGCACATAGAGCACAATCGGCGAAAAAGACTCGCCGTTCACCCCTCATGGATGGATGTGGACGAACGCAGTCGGCTCCGGCAATCACTACTTCGTAGTGGCCTGCCGTCAGATTCCAGTGGCTTCTATCACCGGCTCCGTGACAGAACGGCCCCGTTCTGCAATCATTCCTTCTTCAAGGGAGTGGTCCACAGGAAAACATTGTGGTCGAGACTGGACTCATCTTCCTCCACGGTGACAACCTCGTCAGGTATGACGCCCTTCATAGAGAAATCGTGCGAGACGATTCTCGAGCCCGGCTTCAGTTTCTCCAACTGCGGTATCAATTTCACGTTCAGGCTCGGCAGCAGGTATAGCGTCACGACGTCTGCGCCGCTGAGGTCCAGAGTGAAGATATCTCTCTGCTCGATCGTGACGAGGTGACCGACGCCATTTTCCGCGACGTTCGCCAGCGACTCCTTGATGCGTTTCGGGTCGATGTCGTATCCGAAGGCCCGGCACCCGTACTTCTTCGCCGCCATGACAGGAATCCGACCGTCCCCGCAACCGAGGTCGTAGACGACGTCGTCCTTGGTGACCTGGGCCATCTCCAGCATCTTCTCCACCACCTTCGGCGGCGTCGGAACATAAATGACGTCCGGTTTGCGGTTCGGCGCGACCTTCTGCGCGCGCTTGGGCGGACCGAGCTTGGCGGGCGAACGATTATCAGGCTTGGTCAGCGAGATACCGTCCAGGCGTGGCTCCACGTCGGTAAGATCCAGGCCAAAGGCTTCCAGAATCGTCGGGGCCACGTCCTGCCGCCGGCCGTCGCGGCTGACGGCCTTGTTGTTGGTCGCCAGGAAGACGTAGGGGGCGAAGCCGTGGCCTTTGCCGTCCTCGTTGAAGCCATGATCGGCGGTGACGTAGAACTGCGTCTCATCGACCATGCCCAGTTCCCGAACCCTGTCCACGATCCTGCCGGTCCAGAGATCGTTGGAGATCAAGGCGTCATTATATTCTTCGGAGTTTTCCCCATTCTGGTGCCCGGCGTGGTCCACCTCGGCGAAATGAACGAAGAAGAAGAAGGGCTTGTCCTTGTATTGATCCAGCAGCTCCAGGGCCCGCGTGCCGACCTTCGCATCCTTCATCAGGCCGTATTCCCAGACCTCCAGCGCTTCGTGCATCCCATAGTACGGCGAGCCCGGCGTCACCCGGTACTTCACGCCGTTCTCCTCGACAATCGTGCCCTGCGGCTTCCTGCCAGCGCCGGGCTGGCGCTGCTTGTTCTTCCGGGCTGCGGCCTTGTTCTGCCGCTTGGCCTCCTCGTCCAGCCGGACCTTCCGAGGCGGATTGATCTCACCGCAGTGCGCCTTCTTGCCGATGACCGCCACCGTGACGAAGTCATTGGTCCCGAAATGCTCCTCCAGCCGCTCGAAGATGCTCAGTCCCTTCGGCACCGGCTGGTACTTGCGGTTGCTGTATACGCCGGTAACCTCGGGGGAATAGCCGGTCAGGATCTGGGACCAGCCGGCCTTCGTGTCGGTGATCCCCTCGATATCAATCTTGACGTACCGGCCCCCGTCAATCAGCTTCTGCAGGTTGGGCAGCTCATTCCGGCTCAGGCACTCATTCACATGGTCGCGCTGGGCCCCATCCCAACCGAAGAGAATGACGTTCTTGGGGTGCTCAGCGGCCGTGCCTACCGGCGAGGCCAGAAACGCCACAACGGCGACGGCACAGACAAACAACACTCTCCTTGCCATGGACGGATCCTCTCAAATGACGATACGTTCGTATCTCCCGCACTGACGCGGACGTCGTGAATACGTGTCAAGAAATGCCTCGGTGATGCTCTCCCACACACTCCGAATCTCCCAGGCAGACCTCCAGGAACATCCAGCCCTTGCATCCCGGCCTGACGGTCTAAAGCCAAACCGGCCGGACAGTATCAGCCTGCCACCGTACTCGTATGCCACACCGTGACGACAACGATAGACAGACGAACCAACCGCCCATTCTATTGCGCGGCCGACGAGAATGGAATACCCTGTCCACGAAATCGGGACGCCTTGAGAAACCGCGCGATACCGGTGGGATCACCGCCGACCGGGCGAGGACGGCCGAAGCGGCCCCTGCAACCAGCCGCCGGCTGCATGTTGCGAATGCCGATTCATTCACGGTTAGAAGAAGGACTCGCCGAGCGAAGTCGGGGATAACAGGGTGACGTCGAAGGCGGCCGCACGGTCCCAATTCGCCGGCCGGAGGTCGCGACCGCGGGATGTGCCGTCGCGTGTGCACAGCCCCAGGAGACGTTCCCGCTGCTGCCGGGTCAAACGAGGCTGAAGCACAAGAACATGCTCGACAACCCGTTTCTCCAGGCTGCTGTGAGCCTCAATCAGCCGGTCTACTTGCGTCAGAAGTTCCTCATCCGCGGCCCGCTCATCCTCGAAACTCGCGACAAGCGCCATATGGGCCTCACGAAGGCTGTCTCGCAGCGTCAGACACTGCTGGTCGAAGTCCGGATCGTGCTGTCGGACCCAGGCAATCTGCTCTTGTGTCAGTTGCAGCCTCTGAGCCAGGGGATGGGCGTGGCCCCATCCTCCCCTATACTGCCTGCCACGACCGGCCCCGCGCCCGCCGCCCCGACCCGGACCGCCCGCACCGCCGTCCTGGGCCCCGCCTCGCCACCGGTATCTTCTCCGGGCGGAACCTCGGAGTGAGCGAGCGCAAAACTGCATTAGACGACGCTCCTGTGATTCGGGAAGTCTATCTCGCAATTGCACGAGATGTCTCCCGATAGACCTTAGCAATGCGGCGCGGGATTCGACAACCCGGTCCGCCTGGGCAAGAACCAGCTCACGCGGGGAACAGGGATCTGCGAGAATCGAAAGAAGCGTGGCCTGCTCGACACGAACCGCATCAGCACGTTGGCGTGTCTGCCGCTCAAAATCCCGGTCGGCCTGTACAGCGTCCGGTGGGGCATTTCGCAACCACGTTTTCCCGCCGAGATCCTCCTGCGACCGCCCTCTGTGCGTCACGGCCCGACCGGCACAGAAGGCGACGGTCCCCACGACAACCGCCACAACCACGAGAACAATGGTTTCACGTCGCTTCATGATTGACCTTCCCCTCCAGAAACCTCATCGTCCTGGAGCAGCAGCGACGATAGGCTCTGTCCGGCTTCGAGTCCCAGGACCGAGACATACTGCGGCGTCTCGGCCTCCGCACGCGGCGACGCCCCGCCGAGACTCCGCCGGCCACCCACGTATCCAACAAGCATCGTCAGAATGATTGTTGCGGCGACCCGTAGGACCGTCCCTATGCGGGCGAGGCGAATCACAAGTCCGCCAGAGGCCGCTTCTGCACGGCCGTAAGCACAGGCACGCTCGATGGCATCGAAATTAGCCGTCGGGCGGACCTCCCAGGCGCCCAGGATATCCCACGTCCCACGAACGTCCTCGATCCTTCTTCGGCACGCAGGACAGTCCTTGAGATGCGCCAAAAGGGTCTTTTCCCTGTCCGGCTCCAGGCGCTTCGCCACCAGCTCAATCAGTTCTATTTCCTTTGCGTGCTCCATCGGTACTGCCTCGTATATTCAACGTTTCGAACGTGAGAATCCTGCGGTGATCAACGTGCAAAATCCTTGTATTCGGCCAGTTTTTTTCGCAAATTCTCATAAGCTCTCACAAGAAGCGACTCGACCGCTGACTTGCTCCAGCCGGTGACCTCGCTGATTTCAACGTGGCTCAGCCCCTCGTAGCGGTGCAGAATAATCGCGCGGCGCTGTCGCTCAGCGAGTCCGTTGACGGCATCCCGAACCTGCCGAGCCAATTCACGTCTCTCCGGCACATCACCTGCCGCGGGATCCTCTTGCTCCGTCTGCATCGTGTCGAGTGATACGGGATCCCTTGTGGCTTTTCTGCGCTGATCCATGCTCAGATTGTGGACGATTCGGTACAGCCACGTGGTAAACCGAGCCTGCGGTTCATACTTGTGGGCCGCCTGCCGCAGACGAAGAAAGGTCTCTTGGGTGATATCCTCGGCCTTGTGCCAGTCGCCCAGCAGACGAAACGCGAGAGACAGGACGCGATTCTGATGCCGCTCCGCCAGCGCACCCAACGCCGCCAGGTCGCCCCGGCCGAGACGGGCCATCAACTCGGCATCGCTGCATGACTGGTTTTCCATAGGAACTGATCTCTATCCGACTGGCAAGTCCAGAGCCTTGGTTTGTGATACGGGCAAATGGGAACGCAGGTTCAAGATGACAAAATCTCAAATCGCAGACCGCAGGTTTCCGGCGGGCGACGCGTTTAACGAGTGGCCACAAATCGTTCCGGAACCGGTCATGAAAACGTGAAAAGAAACAGCAACCTGATCTTAAGGACAAGAACATGAAGACCAAGACACTGATCGCACTACTCATCACAGCAACGCTGGCCGGCTATGCGAATGCCGCAAACGGCCCGGAAAACGCGAACCAGGGACAGCAAGGCATCGCCCAGCCCGCCACAGAATTGACTAAGGTCGAAGAGGACAATATCCTGCTGATGCGCGAAGAGGAGAAGCTGGCGAGAGATGTGTATCTAACCCTGGCACAACTCTGGGATTGCCCGGTATTCACAAGAATTGCCGCCTCGGAACAGCGACATATGGACGCTGTGGGCCTGCTGATCGCCAGATACGGCCTGGTGGACTCGATGGTTGATGATAAGATCGGCGTCTTCAGCACGACGGAGTTCACCCAATTGTTCACCGATCTGACCACGAGCGGTGCCGGCTCCCTGCTCGAAGCACTGGCTGTCGGCGTGACCATCGAGGAGATGGACATTGAGGACCTTGAACTGGCCTTGGAAGAGACGGACAAGGCCGACATCGAATGGGTCTTCGGAAATCTCCTGCGTGGCTCGACCAACCACCTGCGGGCCTTCACTCGCACCATCGCCTCCGGCGGGACCGTGTGCACGCTCCGGGCCCGTCCCGGCAAGACCAATGGGGCCGCCGGCCAAGCGGACGATCTCGGCCGTCAAGGCCGCGGCCGCGGGGGCAGAGGAAACAGAGGCAGAGGCGAAAACGGAACCCGCAATCAGGACGGCATCGGTCAATGCGATCAGCAGCAAAGAAGAGACGGCAGTTGCCAGACTGAGGACGCCGCCTGATCGCACGCCTGTCCCGTTGGCATCAATGGCATCGGTGAACCTCAAGAGGGTCGCGTGGAAGAACGCGACCCTTTCTCTTTGCGCGGGGAGCTGCATGGAGTATCCTCCTCTGAGCCCGACGGATCGCTGGAGTTTGCCACCGCACCGCCCTGGGATATAATCGAGACCGACATTTGCGAATGTTCGTATCAGAATGGCGGAGAATCGAGAATGGACCGGACGAACTCAGTTCCCAGAGACAAATGGCGTATCAGGTTCTGGCATATCCCGTGCGCGCTGTTGGCTATCATCATCGGCGCGTTTGTCGTCTATCGCATCGTGGGCCGGACGACACTGGAAGATCGACTCGACGCCATTCGTGCGGCCGGTTACCCTGTGACGCCGACCGAACTCGACCAATGGTACGAAACGCCTCCCTACGGCGAGAACGCCGCCGACTACATCGTCGAGGCGCTCGCCTATCTTCAGAAGCCCAAACCGGAGCAGAGAGAGCAGATCCCGTGGCTGGGCAACGCCGAGATGCCGGCCCGGACAGAGCACTTAAGCACCGAGACGGCAAGGATTGTCACCCAACTGCTCGAAGACAACGAAGACGCGGTCAAACTTCTCCAGCAGGGTGCAGCCCTCGAGCGCAGCCGGTATCCGATTGATTTCACGAAGGGTCACGCCACACTGTTGCCGCACCTTGGCGACCTGCGCGGCGCCGTGCAACTGCTCTGCCTCAAGGCCATCCTGCACGGTGAGCAGGGCCAACCGGAATCGGCGACCGACGCCCTTATATGGGCCTTCGGCGTCGCGCGATCGCAGGCGGCCGAACCGCTGCTCATATCTCAGATGGTGCGCCAGGGCGCTCAGGCGATAACGGTGTCCGCACTCGAACGCGTTGTGAACCAGGCGAGTCTTGAGCAAGAGCATCTGGTGCGTCTTCGCAATACGCTCGTGGCGGCCTACGATCCCAACGCCATGGCGCGGGCGTTCGCGGGCGAACGGTGCATGGTCATCCTTATGTTGCGCGATCCGCGATCAACAGGCCTGAGTCTCGCGCCCTTCTTTGGGCCCGATGGCCCCGGCCTCGTGCCAATTTACGCCGCCCAGGCCCTGGGGTTGACGGACCGGTGCCTCATCCGCTACATTGACCTCACCGACCGTTGCATCGCCGCGCTGCAACTGCCTCCCGAGGAACGCCCCCAAGCCCATCGGGATCTCGAACGCCAGGAGGAGAATCTACGGAAAGATCATACGATCCTGAGTCATTTCATGCCGTCCATGCGCCGTCTCATCCTGACCGACCTGGTCCATTTGACACGGCTTCGCGTCGCCGGCGTGGCGATGGCGGTTGAGCAACATCGTCTCTCAAATGGCAAGTTGCCCGAGCAGCTTGCGGATCTGGTCCCGACGTTTCTGCGCGAAGTCCCACTGGACCCGTACGACGGCCGACCGCTGCGCTACCGCAGGCGCGAAAAGGGGTACGTCGTTTACAGCATCGGCAAGGACCTCGCCGACGACGACGGCACAGAACGCCCCGCAAGACGACGCGGTCGCCAGGAACCCCGTTACGACATCACGTTCATCGTCGAGCGATAGCCGGTTCGCCCCGCCGTCGAATTCCCCCCGATTCTCGGTAGCCGCCCTTGCCTTATACGACACCCCTGCGTAATCTGGCCTGCTTCGAGCCGGCGACGGCCCGTGACCGCAGGCCCCTGTCACGACCGGACCGTGAACAGGATCGGCGAACAGGAAGTAGTCAATGAGACAGGCGTATCGAAGAAAGTTTGGCACAGAAGGAAACGGCAGGAGTTAGATGGACGGCAAACGGTTACTATGTGATATCAGTGAATTGAGCCATCTCTTCCGGGACAGCGCCAGCATTGAGACGCTGCTGAACAAGGCCGTCGAGATGGTGGCGGCACGCACGCAGTCCGCCGTCTGCTCCATTTACCTTTACAAGCCGGAGAAGGGCGAGCTTGTGCTCCGGGCCACGAAGGGCCTGAATCCCGAGTCGGTCGGACGGGTCCGGCTGAAGCTCGGACAGGGACTGACCGGGTTGGCGATGGAGGAGATGCGACCCGTCTGCGAGAAGGACGCCAGCCGCAGCCCCAACTACAAGTTTTTCCCCGGGATCTTCGAGGAGCGTTACGACGCGTTCCTGGCCCTGCCCATCGCCCGAGGCATCTCGAAGATGGGGGTCCTGGTCCTCCAGCGCGACATGAGCCAATGTTTCAGTGAGCCCGACATCAAGGCCCTGGAAACCGTCGCCTCGCAGCTTGCCAACATCATCGAAAATGCGCAGTTCCTGTTGGGAATTCACGAGCCGGCTCCGGAGACGGCCAAGGCTCTGCCGACCGAACTGAAGCTCGTCAAAGGCAAGGTGGCCGCCGAGGGATTTGCCTACGCGCCGGCCATGGTCCTTGACAAGCACAAGAGCCTCTCGATCCTCCTGCATCACGATGCCGACAGGGCCTACACGCTCGAAGATTTCCGCACCGCCGTGGCGCACACCGAGAGTCAACTGGAGAAGCTCCAAGAGCAGGTCGAGAGCAAGCTCTCGGACGCCGCGTCGCTGATCTTCACGTCCCACCTGATGGTGCTTAAGGATCGGGATTTCATCGGCAAGGTCGTTCAACGGATCGAGGACGGGGCCACCGCACCAACGGCCGTCGCCGAGGTCGCGGCCGACTACATGAGGAACTTCGTCGCCAGCCGGAATGCGTACATGCGCGAAAAGGCCAACGATATCGAAGACCTGGCCGTGCGACTCGTGAGCAACCTCCTCCGCAAGGGTGACGAAATCGATGCCTACAAAGATCACGTCATCGTGACCCGCAGGCTCTTCCCGTCCGATCTGCTCAAACTCTCCTCGGAGGGCGCGGTCGCGATCGTCCTCGTGGGAGGCGGTGTCACGTCCCACATCTCGATTCTGGCGCGGTCGCTGGCTATGCCCATGCTCATTACGGACGCGTTCGAGATGCTGAACATCCCGGACGGCACCCCGCTGCTGATCGATGCCGACGTCGGCAACGTCTTCATCGATCCGGACGACCACGTCCTGGAGAAGTTCTGGTCCCAGCAGCGGGCCCGGTTGACGCTTGACGACCAGAAACACCTGATGAAGCCGGTGACGCAGACCGCCGACGGCACTCGCGTCCGGCTCACGGCCAACATCAATCTGCTCAGCGACCTGAAGGTTGCCTGCGCGCTGAACTGCGACGGCATCGGTCTGTACCGCACGGAATTCCCGTTCATCATCCGGACCACGTTCCCAACGGAAGCGGAGCAATACGTCATCTACCGCAAGCTGGTCGAGTCCATGCCGGACAAGCCCGTGACATTCCGCACCCTCGACGCCGGCGGCGACAAGATCCTGTCCTACTACCACGACATCCAGGAGCAGAATCCCGCTCTCGGCATGCGCTCGATCCGATTCTCGCTCCAGAACAAAGCGATCTTCGGGGAGCAGGTCCGGGCGATTCTCCGCGCGGGGCTCGGCGCGGACCTGCGGATCATGTTCCCGATGATCTCGTCGCCCGACGAATTCGACGAGGCCCGCGCGGTGGTTCACGAGTCCATGGCGACGCTGGCAAGGGACGGCATCGAGCACCATGAGGCCCCGAAGCTCGGGATGATGGTCGAGCTCCCGTCGGTGGCGGACCTGATCGACGAGTTCGCCCGCGAGGCGGACTTCTTCTCCGTCGGCACGAATGACCTGGTCCAGTTCATGCTGGCGGTCGACCGGACGAACGAGAGCGTGGCGAACTTCTATCTCCCGCATCATCCGGCCGTGCTTCGCGTCCTGAATCGGATCGTCCGCGCCGCCGTCGAGCACAACTGCGAGCTGTCCATCTGCGGTGACATGGCCCACCAGACAGAATACCTGCCGTTCCTGCTCGGCATCGGCGTGAGGGCCTTCAGTGTCGATCCGATCTATCTGCTGCGCACCCAGCAGGCAATCACCGCGGCGTCGCTGAGCGACGCGGAAGCCTTCGCCCGCTCGATGCTCTCGAAGAGCCGGATCAGCGAGGTCGAAACTCTGCTTCAGGCACAGGCAAAATCGGATTGATCGTCGAGCCGGTCAATCCACGTCGGGTTCGGCCAGCACGCGGTCGTAGACCGACCGGTAGCCGCCGCCCATGTTCCGGCCGACCCAGAGCCGATAGTCGAGGCTGTCTCCGGCTGTCACGTACTTCCGTGAGACCGGATGTGTGGCGGCAACCACGGCGATGGCCCTCCCGCCGTCGGGGCTGGTGGTCGACATGACCAGCTCATCGCGGAAGTCACCGCAGAGATCGGCCGTCATGAGCACGCTGCTCCGCTCGGGAAGAGCGAGTCGCGCATTCTCAAGAGGGACGACCGCCCTGCCGTCGAAGTCCCCGAGCGAACGATCGCGCAAGTTCAGCAGTTCCCGCGTCGTGTCACCATCCCACTCCAATGGCGTAACGTTGTCCGGGAAAGGCTCCAGCAGCACGCGGCTGTCGGCGCCGAACAGAATCAGATTGCGATCGTTATGTCCGGCCCGATTCGAGACGCACTCGATCCCGGGCGAGCCGGCCCAGATATCCGCGGTCCAGCCGCGATGCCCGTGCGTCCATCGCGGGTCGTCCTCGCGATTGACCTTCCAAATCACCTCGCCCGAGCTGGCGTCCACCATGTACACGCCGGCGTGGACGCTCGATTCCACGATGAAGAACACCTCCAGGCCGGGGCGATCCGGGAGATAGTCGTGAACCGAGACGATATCCGGATGCTGCCGGTAGATCGACCAGCGCACCGTCCCGTCAGGATTGAGACAGGTCGTGCCGTTGAAGACCTCCTGCCGCCCGTCGCCGTCCACGTCGGCGACCTCGATCTTGTGCCCGCCGCTGCCGTTGGTCTCAGCGAAGCTGTTGAAGCGCCAGATCTCGTTCAGCTCGCCGTCGTACGCGACAAAGACCTCGTTCTCATAGAGCCCCGTCTGTGTGATGACGGCCGGATGCTGCCCGTCCAGGTACGCAATGGACAGATGGATGCGCGTCGAGGATTTGGCGAAATCGGAAACCATCT
>CBFDBY010000157.1:0-12989 GCA_965603165.1 uncultured Phycisphaerae bacterium | reverse complement strand
AGTTCATACGATTACGCCGACCCTAGGTTCAATAAATTATGCTCCAATTAGTATGGTCGTTCATGGCGTAACAGGTCGTCGCGATCGTCGGGCCGAAGCGCAGCACGTCGTTTTCCATTCGGGCCAGGAAGCCGGGGGCCTTCTCGCCGCTCCAGCCGAACTGCCGGATCGTGACCTCCAACTGCGGCACGCATACCGTCAGATACGTCTCGATGATCCGCGAGTACATCTTCTGCTCGGTGATCGAATCGCCGCAAATGGCTAAGCGGTCACCCTGCTTCAGAAGCAATGTCTTGGTTGGAGGCGCCTTGAGAGGTTTGTAAGTAGCGAAGTAGGGATCGGAAGGCAATGATTCCAACGACCCCGCCAACAGCGGAGAAACGAGAATGATCGCAACGATGAATCGGAATGCGATGCGTGTTTTCATGGCAGCCACTATACGGTGTCACCACCTCGTCAACAAGAGAAAAACGCCGAGCCAAAGACGGCATGGGTCGACGGGACAGATCGCGGCCCCGGTCCATGCATCGTTGATCCTGAGTCTCTGTATCCTTGAGACAAGCTGGATATGTCGCTGTTGACGAACACCCCGGGCTCTGGGTTTGTCGCACCGGGGCGTAGAAAGAAAGTAAAGATGGTGACGGTAAAACGTAACTGCCTTTGCATCCGGTGGCGGGTCCCTGCCGATATGCCGCTCCATCCTTATCAGTACTTGATACGAATGGTCTGATAACCTTGTGCGGTGGATGCGCGGAAATTTTTCTCGCGGGTCGGCGACAGAGCCTGAATTCCCCCCGGATACGTCAGGGGATTCCCACGCCGCCCCTCCTCCGTCGCAGCCTACTCAGTCCTCCGGTCTCTTGCCCCAGCCCCAACGAAGGAGGAGTACGGCGGCAAAGAGGCCCAGGAAAGCCGTAACGACAACAAGCCATTTGCCATCCCTGTCCAGCACCCCGATGAGGATAACGACGGCGACCATGAGCCCGACCAGCAGAAACACCCCCTGGATCCGCCTTACGGTCGGGGCGACTTTCGCCTCGCTCTGCTGTTCAGCTTCGGCCAGGATGGCGACCGCCATGTCGCGTTCGGTGGCCGGCACGCCGATCTGGATGGCGCGATCGTGCGATCGGTAACCTCCCGTTGCCTCGAACTCGTCCATGAATACCGGGTGCAGGTGCCGGCGCTGCAACAGCGCGGCAATCTTCTGCGCCTCGGGTGCGATAGCCTTGTAGACAACAACAAGTTCCGCCACGATCCGGCACCTCCTTCGGCCGGGCACGCTGCTGCCACCACATGCGGATTGTTCGTCCCGGCCATTATGACCGGCGTTATTCTGACCGGAACCCGCGCCACAAACAAGAGGAAAACACAGAGAAAGAAACAAACGAAGGGACAGCAAGGACACCGTGCCTGGGTGGGTGGTCGAGCCTAAGGCGAGAGCACTTCGAGCTCGCGGGCCTTCATCTGCTCGATCATCTCCTCGGGGGTCTCGGCGGACTGAAGGCGGGCGATGACGTCTTCATCATGGAGCATTCGGCACAAGCGGGCCAGGATGTGCAGGTGGTGGCGGTCGTCCTGAGAAGCGGTAAGGAAGAACAGGCTCGTCAGACGGCCGTCCGGTGCGCCGAAGACGATCGGCTGGATCGTTCGCGCGACGACGAGAATCGGCTCGGCGATGACATACGGCAGCGGCCGGCGGGGATGGGGGATCGCGACGCCGCCTTCCATCGCCGTGCTGCCCACCTCCTCGCGGAGGATGACCGCCTCGACCAACTCCCGGCTGTCGTAGAGCAAGCCTGTCTTCTCCGCGAGCGCCACCAGCTCGCGCAGGGTACTTTGTTTGGTCCGCGCATCCAGGTCGGTCATCACTCCCTCGGCATGCAGCAGCGGCGAGATTACCAGCTCATCCTGCTCGGCCCGACGCTGTTCTGTTATGCCGGCATCGACCCCGGCCAAGTGGTCGTGGCTCATCGCACTCATATGTTGCTGCAGCCACTCAGTGATCTCGGCACGGTTGAATCGGCGCTGGCCCCCGACCTTTTGACAGGGAATCTCCCCTCGCTGGGCCATACGCTCCACGCGGCGAGCGTCGGCGCCGAGCATCCGGGCCACTTCCTGAATGGTCAGGCTTCTGTACGGCATTGCATCGGTCTCAAACCAAGACACGGCCATGGATCACGCCACAAGGGTCGCACGGATCGGTTCCGACCTATGCGACTGTATTACGACAAGCCTACTCGACAACGAGCCGTTTGGCAATCCCATCCTGGGAACATCTCCGTACTTACGGGCAAATATCGGACGCCCGAAGGCCTCGCTTTAGGCATATTCCCGCGATCGACGAAAGTATTCGGGCCGGCCGAGCCGTTTGCAGAGCGGGCTTCTGCGACGATCCGGCACGGATGCGCCACGAGCATCTCCTTCCTCGAATGATACGCCTTTGCCACTTGCGGAGTTTCTTGGATGGTGGCTGTGATAGACCTCTTGTTGATCCGTATGGCAGGCGCACGCCGTGATTTCGTGTTCGGCACGACCGCCAACCTCGCTCCGGGCACTTTCTGGTCCGGCCTGATCGACGACGTCCGCATCCACAACCGCGTGGTCAGGCCGTAGGCCATTGTACCGTTGCGCGGCAAAAAAGGGCCGGCGACCCTGTTGGAACCGGCCCTTCTCATTTGTTTGCGTAAACGCTCGTCGTCCATCCGACGCGGGGACGCGAAGAAGACCCACACCGCCGCCGGTCCATGGCGGCGGTTCGAGGCTCCGGGGGCCCGTTTCGGATGAGGTTCAACCGTGCCGGGCCCCATTTGCCCCTGTTCCCGCGTAGCCTGCCACTTCGTCTGACCCCTCGAATCTCCTTAGAGGCGTTTACCAGGCGGTTGATGTTGATGCGATTTGCAGAAAATGTCGAAAAACCTTTTTCGTGCGGCCTGAGACGGGAGGCAGAGGCTTCTCATTGGCCTCGGGATGACTGAGCGCACGAGCGCCTATCAGGCCCCGCCGCGGGACATCGCAGCGAGAAATTCCTCGTTTGTGGGGTACTTGCGGAGCAGTTTGAAGAGGGATCCCATGGCCTCGCGGGGGCCGTAGTTCGCGAGAACGCGACGCAGCGTGATCAGGCCCTGGTTGTGCCGGGGGCTGTAGAGCTTGGCCTCCTTGCGGGTCCCGCTGGCCGGGATATCGATGGCGGGGAAGATCCTCAATTCGGCCAGCGAGCGGTCGAGAACGAGCTCGCTGTTGCCCGTGCCCTTGAACTCCTCGAAGATCAGTTGATCCATGCGGGATCCGGTATCGACCAGGCAGGTGGCGATGATCGTGACGGAGCCGCCATTCTCGATGTTGCGCGCCAGTCCGAACAGGCGACGAGGTATCTCAAGTACGCCCGTCTCGAGCCCGCCGCTCATCGTGGGCCGTGATCCGCCGCCCCGCCGGGTCCGGTTGTTGAATGACCGCCCTACGCGCGTCAGACTGTCGATCATCAGAACGACCTCGTGCCCGCATTCGAGTTCTGTTTGCACGTGGGCGAGCACCAATTCGGCCATCTCACAATGTTCGTCGGCGGTATGGTCGCTCGTGCTGGACACGACTTCCGCGCCCTCACACGCTCGGCGAAAGTGCGTGACCTCCTCCGGCCGCTCGTCGATGAGCAACACGATGATCCGGCTCTGCGGCGAATCGTTGTCGATCGCCTCGACCATCTGTTCGAGCAGCACGGTCTTGCCCGCCTTGGGTGGAGAAACGATCAACTGCCGGGTGCCCTTGCCGATCGGCGCAATGAGGTCCACGATGCGCATGCTCTCCTGTCCAGATGCTCCGAGATCGAAACGCTCGTGCGGATCGACCGCCGTCAGGTCGGCGAAGTGCGGGCGGTCGCCGAACTTCTCCGGCGACAGGCCCCCGACCGACTCCACGGAAACGACCACCCGCTTGCCCTTCTTCCGCTCGACCTTCCCGGTAACGCCGGCACCTTCGACGAGGTCGAAGCGGCGGACCAGATCCGGTGGAACGTTCGCCGCGGACGGCCCAGGCCGATAGGAACGTTCCGCCGTTCTCAGTGAATACTGCCCCTTGTTGACGCGTTTCAAGATTCCGGTCGCTGTGTCGCTCATTAAAGCATCCATGGGACTCTTTTACAGGTACATGATGGACAACCCAAACCGGCATCATAACATATCCACGCTCTCTGACAACCCTCAGCACAGAATCGTTGCGAACGTTCATGGATACGGACACATGGGCCGAAACAGTCGCCTATCACCCCAATCTTGGTGTCTTCGCAGCATTACATCAGATGCCGCGAGGTTGCAGCGCCGGAATTAGAGAATTGACTTTGCGAGGAGCGCGGACTACAGTCGCTCCGAAACCGGAGACAAGTGATATGCAGCAACAGGAGAAATCAGCAGTCGTAGCGCCCTGGGCGGCCCGTTCTGAGCAGGTGTTGGAGGCCCTGAGCGTTTCGGCCGACCGCGGCCTGGACGCCGGCGAGGTCAAACGCCGGCGCTCGCAGTACGGGCCGAACCGCCTGCAGCAGGCGAAACCACGCGGCGCCGCCTGGATCCTCCTGGATCAGCTTAAGAGCGCGATCGTGCTCATCCTCGTTCTGGCGGCGATTGTGTCCTTCGCACTTCAGGACTTCGCCGACGGCATTGCCATCCTCGTGGTGGTGCTCATCAACACGGTCATCGGCTTTTTCATGGAGATTCGTGCGGTGCGCTCGATGGAGGCGCTGCGACGGATGGAGCAGATCACGGCCAAAGTCCTGCGCGAGGGGCAGATCTCGGAGATTGCGGCCGATCGATTGGTGCCCGGGGACATCGTGGTCATGGAAGGCGGGGATATCGCCAGCGCGGACATGCGGCTGGTCGAGGCCTTCAAAGCCCGTGTCGACGAATCGGCCCTGACCGGCGAATCGGTCCCCGTCGGTAAGATGGTGGAGCCACAGGACCGGGATACACAGCTCCCGGACCGCCAGAACATGATCTACAAGGGCACTGCCCTGACGGCCGGCACTTGCAAGGGCGCGGTCATCGGGACTGGCATGAACACGGAACTCGGCCGCATCTCTTCACTGGTCGAAGAGGCCGAGGGAGAGGTCACGCCTCTGGAGAAACGCCTGGAAGCACTGGGACGTATGCTGCTGTGGGTCACGCTCGGGATCCTGGTCGTCGTCGCGGTCGTCGGCATTCTGCGAGGCAAGGAGCTGCTCCTGATGATCGAGACGGCCGTGGCCCTGGCCGTGGCGGCCATCCCGGAGGGGCTCCCGATCGTCGCGACCATCGCTATGGCCCGTGGGATGCTCCGCATGGCCCGGCACAACGCACTGGTCAACCGGCTCGCCGCCGTCGAGACGCTCGGGAGCACAACAGTCATCTGCACGGACAAGACCGGAACGCTCACCGAGAACAAGATGACCGTTACGCGGATCGTCCTCGACGAGGCCCAGGTCACCGTAAGCACGGAGACGAACGCCGGCGACTCCTTCTTCGAGGATGATAAGCCGTTTGTCCCCGGCGAAGGCGATACGCTGGTCGCGCTCCTCCAGGCCGGCGTGCTCTGCAACAACGCTTCGCTCGGAAAAGGGCCGCAGGCCCAGGCGGTCGGCGATCCGCTGGAGGTGGCCCTGCTGGAGGCCGGGGCCAAGGCCGGACTGCATCGCAACGACCTCGCAGAGCATTATCCGGAGCGCCGCGAGGAACCGTTCGACTCGGTCGTGAAGATGATGGCCACGTTCCACGAGACGGACGGACGCTATGTGGTCATGGTCAAAGGCGCCCCGGAGGGCGTGCTGGAAGCCAGTTCCCGCCTGCAAGGCGGCGGAAATACCAGAGGGATGGTCGATGAGGACAGGAAACGGTGGACCGAGGAGAACCTCCACATGGCCGAACAGGGCCTGCGGGTCCTGGCGCTGGCGACCAAGACGGCCGATACGCTGGAGGTAGGCCCCTACGAGGATCTGACGTTCCTGGGGCTGGTGGCGATGCTGGACCCGCCGCGGGCCGATGTGGCCGGCGCCATCGGCCGCTGCCGCGCTGCAGGGCTGAAGGTTGTCATGGTCACCGGCGATCACGCGGCCACAGCCCGGAGCATCGCCGAGCAGGTCGGGCTGATCGACACGGCCGAGCAGGAAACGATCGAAGGTCGGGAAATCAAGCCGCCGGAGGAGCTATCCGAAGACCAGCGTCGGCGCTTCGTGGATGCCCGCGTCTTTGCCCGCGTCAGTCCGGAGCAGAAGCTGCACCTCATCGATATCGAGCGACAGGCCGGGGCCGTCGTTGCCATGACCGGCGACGGCGTCAACGATGCCCCCGCTCTCAAGAAGGCCGATATCGGTGTCGCCATGGGCATTCGCGGCAGCCAGGTCGCCCGCGAGGCCGCCGACATGATTCTCAAGGACGACGCCTTCTCCTCCATCGTCGTGGCCATCGAGGAAGGGCGCGTCATCTTCAACAACATCCGCAAGTTCGTGGTCTACCTGCTCTCCGCCAATGCCAGCGAGATCCTCACGGTCTTCATCGCGACGCTCTTCAACCTGCCGTTGCCGCTGCTGCCGCTGCAGATTTTGTTCCTGAACATCGTCAGCGATACGTTCCCCGCCCTGGCGCTTGGCGTGGGGACAGGCAGCAAGGCCGTCATGCAGCACCCACCTCGCGATCCGAAAGAGCCGGTCCTGACCGCCGGCCACTGGTGGGCCGTATTCGGCTACGGCGGCTTGCTCACGATCCCTGTATTAGCCAGCTTCTGGATTGCCGTCTCGGTCCTCGCCCTGGATCCGGAGAAGGCCGTCACGGTATCCTTCATGACCCTGGCCTTTGCCCAGCTCTGGCACCTGTTCAACATGAGAGACAGCGACAGCGGCTTCGTCCGAAACGAGATCACGACGAACCCATACGTCTGGGCGGCCGTGGTCTTCTGCACGCTGCTTCTGTTGGGCGCGGTCTACCTGCCGGTCATATCCACCGTCCTGGTCCTCTCCGGCCCGGGCTTATCGGGTTGGCTCGTCATCGTCACCATGAGCCTCCTGCCGCTCCTCGTAGGCCAGGCTCTCAAAACCCTCCGACGCGAGCGCTGAGCGCCGCACAATTCGTGCCGCGGTGCCGGGCTTGGTCCGTCTGGAATGCGATCACAGCATCAGCGTGGCGAGTACAAAGCCGACACTGATTCTGCGTTGCCGTAGCCGGCGCTGTCAGGAGGAGCGATCGTCGGGCATCTTGTGCGTGTGTGCGCCCGGCGGTTGTCTTCCTATTGCTTCCTGGACCCGGCGTGAGAGGA
Source organism: uncultured Phycisphaerae bacterium (assembly GCA_965603165.1). Lineage (GTDB taxonomy): Bacteria > Planctomycetota > Phycisphaerae > Sedimentisphaerales > Anaerobacaceae > PLanc-01. Next base: position 5,720 of record CBFDBY010000157.1, on the reverse strand, counting down.
TCGCGCAGCTCTCGTGAAACGCGATGGCCGCGATTATGCCGGCGATCATGAGATTCGTGTAGCCCTCGACACTGAACGTCTCGGCCGCCTTCCAGTCTCCGTCGAGGTCGGCGAGGCGCTGCAGGTTCTCAATGTACGGCAGGAACATGCCGAGCACCGTGATCAGCAGGTTGACAGGACTCTCGAGCAGCGCCACGACGGCCGAATACCGTGGCAGGAACCATACAGCCAGCCCGCACAGAATACAGAAGCCGTAATACAGGTTCTTGTACTGAGGCAGGTCATCGAGCACCGCCACGCGTACGTTCACCCCAACGGCATAATCCAGCGCAATGAACGCCGGCGTCACAAGATAATACAGGCGAGGAATCGAATAACGCATGGATTCGTTCATATCGCACCCGTTCAGCGCTGCGCCCAACGCTTCAGAACCTCAGGTGATACCCATTCGCGAAACCAAGAGCCTAAGTCATCGCCCAATGGTGTTCGTCGCCGCGCGCCGAGCGCCGCAGGTTTTGTTCCGGAACCAACCACAGCAGCATCAGGCGCACACACAGATGATCTCCTCATCTCCGCCAAGGAACACGATTCCCGTCTGCCGGCAGAGAGCTTCCATCTCCTCCAAGATGCTCGGGTCGAGACCAGAGTGTGTGCCGCCGGCACAAGTGTTGAAGCAGCGGAGCGTACCGCCTGCCGGAATCCGCGACACCTCCTGTTTGAACGCCTCAAGACTCGTCGTGCGGACGATCTCGCCGCTGTCGTGGGCAAACAGGACGAAACGCGGGACTGGATTGGGTAGCCAGCACTCATAGAAGACCATCATCCCGAAGCCCTCCCTCAGGACAGCATGACCTTTCGTCCCCTCGGCACTCCACGTGTGGAACACGTAGCCGCCTTCGGGAGGAGTTTCTTGTCTCGTGGCGCGTCGCTCCTTGCCGTACACGCAGAAGACGTGACGTTCCTGTGAGGGATTTGCTCGCCGCCGAGTTGGACGCGGCTTCCTCGCGGTCGCCGGCTTCTTTGTGGGGCATGCCGGCAAGCAGAGCAAGGAGCCTGCCAAGACCGCAAAGATGATCCTCGTCTTCATACAGATGATCTCGTCAATCAGAGTGGAAACCCTTCAATAATCCCAGCACCGGAGAGACAGTCGGGGTGGGTCTGGCTCAATGCGCCATCTTGATCTCGGCCAGCTTCCTGACGTTTTCCACGTCTGTCTTGCGTTTGACTTCGAGCCTGACGCCCCTGCCCTCGGCGTATTGCTTGGCACTGCGGATCGCGTCGAGGACATCCTCCAGCAGCGTGCTCTGCTCGGCGGCCGCGACGGCCTTGCCGCCGAGTACGAAGCTCACGCCGAAGCTGCCCTTGCCGGGAATCATGTACAGGATCGTCCGCTTCTTGAGCTTGGGGCGGAGAATCCAGCCGTACTTGGGGCTCGTGAACTCCCACTCGCACCGCGTGCCGGGATAACTCTCCTGCAGGTGCACGAGGATCGCGTCCCACAGCTTCTTGCCCTTGCCGAGCACGTCCAGAAGGGCGGCGTCATCCGGTTCTCTCGATTTGTCATCCGGCGCACTCAAGGCCATTGTCCAGCCTCCTGTCCTTCACGCCGACACGAACAAGTCTGCTTAACCAAGCTGCGTGAGCGCCAGGCCGCCACATTGAGCGAATTCTCGCCGCAATTGTCGGCACAAACAAGGGAAAAGCGGAAGCGAACGGCTTCGCTGATCATCTAATCTATCAACAACAAACGAGCCTTTCTGCTCCTGCTTACCCCAGTCAGGGGCCGGCCTGCGAATCAGCATTTGCGTGCGTTTGCGTAATTTCCTTACTCCCGCTTTGAACTGCTCTGGAGAAACGGGCGTACTTTTGCCAAGAGCCCGGCACCGAAGTTGATGAAGATGAGCGCCCGGCAGACGTAGGTGAGAACCAGGCAAGGAGATGATTATGAATACGTCAATATGGAAGCCGCTTGATGTTGTTGCGTACGTTTTGATCCTCATCGGAGCGCTGAACTGGGGGCTGGTCGGTCTGTTCGGATTCGACCTGGTGGCGGCGTTGTTCGGGGAAATGACGATCTTCAGTCGGATCGTCTACGCCCTGGTCGGCCTGGCCGCCGTGTACGATATCGTGTCGCTGCCGGCCATGTCCCGGCGTTGGCACATCCAGGCCCACGCCGAGCCGGCACACGCGTAAGCATCGCTCGGCGTGTCACACACAAGACAATGAAAGAGCCCCCGAGCAAGGAAGCCGACAGGGGGCTCTTTCGTTTCCATATCTTCCCCGCCTGCTTTGGACTGGCTTTTCGTCACCTTATCCCTATGCTATTGCGTGTGCTGAAACAGTAGTGCAGACACGAAGCATAAAGGGTTGCGAATGTCTCTTTGTACGGCGATCAATTGTATGGACGGCCGAACGCAGTTGCCTGTGAACGAGTACCTGCGGCAACTGCTTGGTGTGGACTATGTCGATACGATCACGGAGCCCGGCCCGGTGCGGATACTGGCCGAGGAGCCCGACTCTCCCGCAACTCAGTCGATCCTTGCCCGAGTTGAGATCTCCGTCGCCAAGCACGGCTCACAGTGCATCGCGATCGTCGCTCACCACGATTGCACCGGCAACCCGGCGCCCGAGCAGCGACAGAAGGATCAACTCCTCGTCGCCAGAGAGTTCTTGCGAGGTCGCCATCCCGCCACGAAGATCCTGGCCCTATGGGTGGACGCCGCGTGGTCCGTCATCTCCGTCGGCCCCTGAGCGCCGGTCACGCGCAACCTGACGCCCCAAGCCCTTGTGACACAAGGGTTTGTGACGTAACAAAGTGGTTGTGGCTCCGTCTCGTGAATGGGTGCGGTCGGGATACGGTGGCAGGGCCTGCACCGGTCAAGAAAAGCTGCGTGCGTGGCCAAAAGCCTGTCATGTCGAGCGCAGCGAAGCGTAGTCGAGACATCTGGTCGCGAACATGGCGTGTCTCCCCTGCGCGGCCAGATTCCTCCACTGCGGCCTTCGGCCTCCGGTCGGAATGACACCGGCCCAGGGCAAACCCGAATCCGCCACCGTATGCCGCCCGCACCCTCGTGAATTTCCAGGGCACAATTTCCTTGACAATTTGCGTGAATTGCCTATATTGTCTTTGTGAGCATCTGTGTTATGATGCTTGGCAAAGAGGGCATCGGCTTCTGCTCGTGCTGTGTTTCGGTCGGGCATCTCGGCCATTGCATGGCACTGACGTCGGCAAGCAGGTTCTCCGGCCTTGTGAGGAAATGAAGGCCGTGGGTGATATTTGTGGTACAGTAGCACGGAGGTGAGAAATGGTCGCGAAACATCAGTTCTGCTTGTGCCTGATCCTTAGTCTCGTGATTCCCATGCTGGCGGTACAGGCGGAGCACGTCACCGTTCAGATCAAGAACACGGCGCCGGAAGACGGCATCCTCTTCGCGCCCGTGTGGATCGGCTTTCACAACGGCAGCTATGACCTGTTCGACGCCGGGCAGCCCATATCCGCCGGGGGCGTATTGGAACGTCTGGCCGAGGATGGCAATCCCGAGCCCTTGCAGGTCGAGTTCGGCAGCACTGTGCCCGGGGGGATCAGCGGTAACCTCCTGGGCTTCGAAGGTTTCCCCGATGTCCCCGTCTTTGAGCCGGGTGAGCAGGCTAGCGCCGCATTCGATCTGGATCCGTGGTCGAATCGCTTTATGAGCTTCGGCAGCATGGTCATTCCGTCGAACGACGCCTTTATCGCCAACGATGATCCAATGGCGATCGAGCTGTTCGATGGCTTCGGGAACTTCAAGGGCAAGCAGACGATTCTGATCTTAGGCACAGCGGTCTATGATGCGGGGACGGAGTTGAATAACGAGATGGATGCCGCTTTTCTCAATCAAAGCGCCCCTGACACCGGCACGACCACCAGCGAAGCGGTGCGGCGTCACCCGGGCTTCATCGGCTCGTTCACCAACCCGGCCCCCGGCGAGGACCCGATCATCCTCGGAGCCCACATTGAGCCGGGCCTCTATATCGATCCCATCGCGGCGGACTTCACCCGCCCTGACGTAGTCATTGCGGAAATCGTGATCATCCCGGAGCCGGCTACCGCCCTTCTGCTGCTGGGCGGTGCTCTCGCCGCATTCAGGAAGCGGCCGCGAGCACATTGACACTGTTCGACGTCACCAGCAGTGGACCCTGCCATGGAGGGCCCTGCCCTGCCGTATGGACTCTTCCGCCGCCGCGCGTTCGAGACCGATCAAATTGATCTGTCGGTCAATCGTATTCTGAAAGACCGTCTCCAGATCGTTGAGCGCCGGCTGGGTCATGTTGACGGCATGCACGCCGGACATTTCGGCGACCTCGGGAATGAAGTGATCCCCCCGACCGCAGAAGTGGACGCCGCCCCCGCCGAATTCATCGAGCAAACGCTGGTCGTAAGGCCGCACGAACTCGTCGAACATGGAGGGCGAAAGGTTCGTCGCGGCATCGTCACGCAGCACGATCCGGCCGCGGTGCAGCATCGACCAATGCATGGCGCAGCCGTCGAGCGGTGTGACGATCTCATCCCAGCGACGCATGAAGCGAATGTACGTCTCGGTGATCAAAGAGAGGAAATCCTTGATGAGATCCGACCGGTCGTACAGGTCCACGTACAACGAGCCGCCCCACAGCATCTCGCACACATTCATCGGCCCCTGTAGATCCGGGTGATATACGTGGACGTACTTTGAGAGCTTGGGATACGCTCTGAAAAGCTCCTTGTAGTATTGCCCCATGCGAAAAATCATTTCGCCCTGGCCCGCGTTGTTGTCGGGCACACCGCGGTCCAGGAGCTCTGTGATGGCTTCCGCTCCGCCATCGAGCGGCCGGCACGTCGGAAGCGTGTCGAGTTCGGAATCCATCAGGAACAGCTCGGCCCCGAACAGAGACGGCAGGATCGCCGTGCCATAGTTGCACCGCACGGCCAGCAATGCCCCACTGCCCTCCGCCAGTGCATCCGAACACGGCTCCAATTGCTGGAGGGCCATTGCCTGGGAATCCGCCAGTGCGTCGTTGACGAGCACATGCGGCCACTCGACGGTCGGCGGCGTGCGCTGTGCCCGTCTCGGCGAGAAGAGATCTCCGGTGAACTGTCCGTCGGCGAAGGCCCTCCACTGCTCGAACAGCATCTCCTCCGCAGCCGGATCAATCCGCCGCTCAAGATCTACAAGATACCGCTCGATCATGCACACCTCAGGAAAAAGCCCCCGACCAAACCCGTCAAATGACACCGGGCCCGCACAGTATAGCCGCCCGGGCGGGGTCGCCACAAGGCGGTCCAACGCCCGTTTTCGTGCTCGGGGGATCCGCCTCACGAGAAAAGGTGCTTTCTTCGGCTCATCCGGTTTTAGCGTACTTCGGTGCGTCCTGAGGGCTCAGCCCCCCCAACCCCCGGTCTTTGTCGCCGGGCCAACCCCTGATGAGTCTTTGACGAAGCCCCGTTCGCCAGGTTTCAAGAGGCGGTTCAGGGGCGTGATCGGCGCCACCATCCCTGCGAACGTCCTGGCGCTAACGACCGCACGAACCCTGCCACGCGAAGGTCGGTTCATGGGCCGAAATCTTTGGAAGACGGCCCATAGGCGGCTGGGACAGAGCTCTTATACCGGCGCAGCCGGTTCGATTCAGTCCTCCTTCCGCATGTGGGGCGGTTCTTGTCTTTCCGGGCACGAATGACACCTACGCCCCGACCGCAAGGGCTC
>CBFDBY010000156.1:0-13201 GCA_965603165.1 uncultured Phycisphaerae bacterium | reverse complement strand
TGTAGAACGTCGGCTGAAAGAAATCGATTTCGCCCGCGTACTTGCGTCGAATGCCCGCGTTGTCACGTAGGGGGCTCTCTCGGTTCAACGCTTCGACCATCCCCGTGCCGGGATAGATACGGATGCCGAGCGAAGCCCCTGCACAGTCCGGGCCGATTTCTTTGATGAACTCGATCGTATCGGCGGCAGTCTGAGATGTCTCGCCGGGCCCGCCGAGCAGAAGATCGATCATGACCTTGATGCCGTTCTCGCGGCACAGCCGGACTGCCTTCGCGAGGTCTGCCGCACGGTGTGGCTGGCGATATGCACTGAGCATCACGTCGTTGGCGGAATCGCCCGTGAAGTCGATGCCGATGCAGCCCGCCTTTCGCATGGCGACGGCCAACTCCGCATCGAACGGCGTCACCGCCAAGTACGCGTACCATCGCACCTTCCCGCCGAGCGACCGGCGGACCATCTCCTCGCAGACGGCCATTGCGTGATCTCGCGGAATGTTGAACTCCGCATCGCAGGTGTGCAGCACGTCGACTCCCTGTGCCCACAGCGATTCGATCTCATCGGCCACTTCCGCCGGCTTTCGACATCGCGGGACGGGCCCCTTCGAGAGTGGGTCCGCACAATACAGACATCGGCGATTGCAGCCGCGTTTCGTCTCGAAGCCGGCCTGCCCGCCCCGCGCGAAGTAGGCCGCGTTGTCCACCATCTCCCGCCGCGTAGCTAAAGAGAACTCCTTCGGCCAGGCGGGGGTGTTGCTGCGGATACCCCCATCATGGCGCCAGACGAGCCCCCCCACCTTCTCGAAATCTCGCGTCCCCTGCAACTGCCGGTACAAAGAGACGGTGGCCTGCTCGCCGTCGCCGTGAATTCCGAAATCGACGCCGGTGGCATCGACAATCTGTTGGGCGAATACGGAGAACCCAACCCCGCCAAGCACAATCGGCGCATCGCTGACCGTGCGTATCCGCTGCACAAGCTCGGCCAACTCCGGCACGAACCACTGCGCGCTCGGCCAGAAGCAATCGTCGACATTACGAAAGGTAAGCCCGATCAGCGTTGGGCTGTGGCTGGAAAAGTACTCGCGCAGCGCCGCCTCCGACTCATCGCTCAGGGCCAGATCGAGAAGACTCACCTCGATCCCGGCCTGTGCGGCTGCCTCCGCCACGTACTCCAGCCCAATCGGCCCAATCGCCGGGACCATCCGATTTGTATTTATCAGTGCCAACACGCCGCGTATCGTAGCGACATTCCGCATCCGTCGCAAGAATGCCCTTCGCGAATGCCATAGCGGTCAACGAGTTACCTGCTTCCCGCAAAGACCGGGTCCGGAAATCCGAACAACAATTTCCGTTTGATGATATGATAGAGCGATGCAGGAAGTCCTCAGAAATCACATTCTGCACCTGATGCAGAAGGACGGCACGCCGCAGAAGGTCGTTCATTTGGAGCAGGAGCTTGGCGTTCGCGGCGAGGCGAGGGGGGCCTTCGCCGAGGCGCTCGATTCGCTTTGTGCGGAAGGCCTTGTGATCGTGGGGCCGGGCAACATCGTGCGGCTGCCCTCGCTGTCCAACGAGATCACCGGCGTCTTCCGAGCCAACGCAAGAGGTTACGGCTTCATCACGCCCGAGCAGTTCCCGGAGATGGGCGACGTGTTCATCCCGGCCAAGTCCATCGGCAGTGCGATGACGGGCGACCGCGTGGTGGCGAAGGTCGTACGCGGCGATCCGAGAAAGGACGACGGCCGGCTCACCGGCAAGATCGTCAAGATCCTCGAGCGTGCCCACACGACCATTGTCGGGACACTGCGCCAGGAGCAGGACGGCTGGCGGGTCCAGCCGGACGGCGGCGATTTTCTCCGGTCCATCGAGTTGGAGAACGTTGATGCCCGGCGGGTCCGGCATGGGGACAAGGTTGCGGTTCATATCCGTGTGTATCCGATGCATTCGCAGCCGGCCTGCGGCGTGATCACAGAGGTGCTCGGACGGCCGGGGCGATTCGACACGGAAATCTCCGCCATTATCCAACGCCATCATTTGCACGAAGCTTTCGACGTGTCCAGCCTGGTGGAGGCAAGCAACGCCAAGTCGGCCTTCGATCCGAAGGACATGCACGGTCGCGAGGACATCACCGATGTACCGGTCATCACCATCGACCCGCCGGACGCCAAGGATTTCGACGACGCCATCAGCCTCGCCCGCGACGAGCATGGCGGCTGGGTGCTCGGCGTGCATATCGCGGACGTGAGCCATTTTGTTCCGGCGGGCTCCGCTCTGGATCGAGCCGCCCGGCTGCGAGGCAACAGCGTCTACCTGACCGGCAGGACTCTGCCCATGCTCCCGGAGATGCTCAGCAACGGTGTCTGCTCGCTCCAGCCGGACGAGCCGCGCTACACCAAGAGCGTCTACCTGACCTACAGCAAGGACGGGCACCTGCGCTCCACCCGCTTCGCCAACACGATGATCGAGTCCAAGGCCCGACTGACGTACCAGCAGGCCGACCGCGCATTGAGGGGCGATCCGGGAGGTCTCTCGGAACCGGTCCTCGCCCTGCTGCGCGACATGGAGGCTCTGGCCCGGCTCATCGAGCGCCGGCGGCGACAGGCCGGTATGCTGCAACTGAAGATGCCCGAACCCGAAGTCCTGACAGACGAATCAGGCCAGGTCATCGGCGTCCAGCCGGAAGACACCAGCTATCCCCACACCATCATCGAGATGTTCATGGTTGAGGCCAATGTCGCGGTGGCGTCCCTGCTGGATCGGCGCTGTATCCCATTCATGCGACGCATCCACCCTGAGCCCGACCGCAACGCCCTGCGGCAGCTCTCACAGGTCTTGCGACTGCTCGGCGTGACGCTCTCGCGCCAGCCACAGCGAGCGGATTTGCAGGCCCTGCTGGATGGCGTCCGCGACGCCCGCATGGCACTGCCCGTGAACCTGCTCGTCCTGCGCAGCCTCGAGCGGGCCGCGTATGCCCCCGCGAGTGTCGGTCACTACGCCCTGGCCGCCTCCAAGTACTGTCACTTCACAAGTCCGATCCGCCGGTACGCCGACCTCATGGTGCACCGGGCGCTCCAAGGCTGGCTGACCGACAACGTAGAACCTGTCCGGCGGCAATATGCGTACCCGGACCTCGTGGAGATCGGCGAGCACCTGTCGGAGACGGAGCAAACGGCAGAAGAGGCCGAGCAGGAACTCAAGACGATTCTCATCCTGCACCTGTTGCGCCAGCAGGTCAACCGAGAGTTGAACGGAGTGGTCGTAAGCCTCAGCGCTTTCGGGGCCGCTGTCCACCTGCCTCAGTATGCGGTGGAGGGACTGATCCCACGCGAGGCCCTCGGCCCGGACGATTGGCAATTCGACGAGCAGAGCCAATGCCTGCTGGGCCGCCACACAGGAGCCATTGTCAGGCTGGCCCAGAGCCTCCGCGTCCGCATTGTGGGCGCGCATCCGGCGGCCGGGCAACTCGACCTCGCACCGGCCGTCGAGCTGATCCCCAGAATGCCCCCCCAGTCTCAGGCGCAGAAAGCCCGCCGCAGGCGCACCGGAGGGCGACGTCCCGGCCGCAAGAAACGCCGGGCCACCTGAGTGGATCCCCGCAAGCCCACCTTTCAGTACTCCCGGCCCTTGAGGGCGCCCGGCCGTGGCGTCGGATATCTGCCGTCCGGCCCCGCCTGAAGCGGCGCGGGGGAATCCATCGTCAGCGTGTCCAAGCCGGGCGCGAACTCGTGCTCATCATTCAGCATCTCATCGTACGTCACGACCTGGCCCGTGTGGACGGCCCGGCGAGCCATCGCGGTGACCAGCCCGGCCTCGGTGCCACGTTTGGCCTCGTTGAAGGGCTTGTCGTTACGGATGGCGTCGATCAGCTCATCCCATTCGAGCTGGTACGGATTCGGCTCCGGTTGTGGGAACGCCCAGACGAGATTCTCCTTCGCGAAGTCCTGGCCCTTGTAGATCCGGCACTTCCCCGGTGTGTGCATGAACGTTGAGATCACCGCCGAGCCTTTCGTTCCATGCGCGTAGCTGGCAAACTCATTGTGACAGCCGGTCGTGTTGCGGGCGTAGAGAAACAGCTTCGTCCCGTCGGCGAACGTATACTCGACGTCGTAGTGGTCGAAGTTCTGGTCCACACACTCGCCGCGATCGGTGCGACCGCCCGAGCCCTGGGCCTTGACGGGCCAGGCGTCTTTCATCCAGCAGCACTCGTCCACGTTGTGGGCGACGTAATCCTGGACCAGCCCTCCGCTGGCCCACATGAAGCTCAGGTAGTTGCGGATCTGCCAAAGCAGCTCGCTCATATCACTGCGGTTCGGCCCGGTGAATCCGACCGGCCCCTGCTGGCGATAGGTCCGCATCGTGAGCAGCTCGCCGATCTGGCCGGACTTGATCCGGTCGTAGAGCGCCCAGCGGGCCTTGCAGTGACGACACATCAATCCCACGCCGACCTTGAGGTTCTTCTTGCGCGATTCTTCGGCGAGCCGAAGCATGCGGCGTGTGGTCGGGCCATCCACGGTGACCGGCTTCTCCATGAAGACGTTGATCCCTTTGCGGATCGCGTAGGCGAAATGGACCCAACGGAACGCCACGGGCGTGGTGAGGATCACGACGTCGCCCGGCCGCAGGCAGTCCATCGCCTTCTGATAGGCGTCGAAGCCGAGGAATCGTCGCTCCGGCGGCACGTCCACCTGGGCCGCCTCGAAGCCCATTACCCACGCATCAGCCGACCCGCTCGTCTGCGGATCGCGAGCCGCCGCAATCAGGCCGTTGTAGCTGCGCTGGAGGCGATCCTCGAAGATGTCGGCCATCGCCACGAGCGTGATCGGCCCGCTCTTCGTGGCCAGGGCATTGGCCGCGGCCCCGGAGCCCCGCCCCCCACAGCCGACCAGTGCGACTTTGATCGTGTTGTCCGGCCCTGCGTAGATGCAGGGCGTAACGGCAGCCGCCAATGCCGACGCGGCGGCGATCTGGCCCGTGCTTCTCAGAAAATCGCGACGTGACGTGGTCTTGCTCATAAGCGACCTTCCTCTCTTGCCGTGTATCACAATTCAAATGGCAGGTTCTTCAGCGAGGTGCTGACGGTCCTGGACCCATACCCATCCCATTATCGCCGTCGTCCTGCAATCCGCAATCCATTTCTGCCCATCGCCGACCCCAGGTTGCGAAGAGAGAATGCTTATCCTTGTCACTTGCGCTCTTTCTGTCGCCGTAACGTACATTTTGCTTGATGCCGGGCGACGCTTGGATTAGCTTTTGGCCGTGCCGCACATGGGCGAGGTTTGTCCCCGGCACGACGCGAAAACGCAATGGAGAAAGCTGTTGAACGATACCGACGGTTCCCCCAGATAGCACTGCAACGATCACGAGCCGAGAAAGGATGCAATGAAACGCCTCAGTCCCGACCGACGTAAGCAACTGATCAACGACCATATTCGTCATCTTGCGGCCGACTGGACCTGCCGCTACGGGCAATGGAACAGTGAGAAACTCCTGGTGGAGTTGGAGTCCGCACTGCGGGCCCGGCGCCATCGCAAGAACGCGACACAAACCGCGGCACAGCGCACCGCGTAGAATGGGAGCTTCATCATCGCATGGAGTTCGAGTCAAAACAATGTCCCTATGCCTGTGAATGAGAAGCCTCGATTAGGAAGCCCATGAGAAGAACGTTCCTCGCAACCATCTTACTCGGGCTCTGGTGCATCGGCCTGGGCGGTTGTCGCACCGGAATAGTTGGGCCCCAAACCCCACGGACGCTGCGTGTGCTCACCTACAACATCCACCACGGCGAAGGCATGGACGAGAGATTCGGTTACGAGCGCCTCGCCAGGATCATTAACGACCTCGCTCCGGATATCGTCGCTCTGCAGGAAGTGGACTGCGGCACCGACCGCGCCTCGGGCGTCGATCAGGCGGCGCTTCTGGGCCGGCTCTGTAAGATGCATCATGCCTTCGGCCAGGCGATGCCGCACGAGAACGGCCAATACGGCGAGGCCGTTCTCTCTCGCTTTCCCATCGAGAAGGCCGTCGTTCATCCACTGCCCTATCAGGTCGGCCAGGAGCCACGTGCCGCCCTGGAAGTCGTGGTTCGGCCGGCCGGTATCGGACCGGTGTCTTTCGTGGGCACGCACCTATGCCACCAGAGCGGTGAGACCCGCCTCCAGCAAACCCGGCGTCTTCACCAACTGTTTCCCAAAGAGCAGGTGAATCCGATCGTCCTGGCGGGCGACTTCAACGCGCGTCCCGACAGCGAGCCTATGAACGTCCTGCTCGACGCCGGCTGGATCGACGTCGTTGCCCCCCGCTCGAAGATCGACTATGTCCTCACGCGAGCGACCGACGCATGGGAGGTCACGGAGGTGGTCGTCGCAGACGAACCGGTCGCCTCCGATCACAACCCAATCCTGGCCGTCCTCCGCCGGCAGAGCGACTGACCTTGATCGATCCACCCTGCATTGCCCCAAGACTGCCGCGACCGCGGCAAAGGACGATGGCAAGCCGCGCGTCCCGACGGGATGTGCGGCCGTGAGCTTCTGAAAAGGATGTTATGATGGCTGGCCACTGTGTCGATAATGGTTACAGGAACAACGACTCGGAATCGGCACGGTCTTCATGGCCGCTACCGCACATGCAGGGGACCGAGAAGATGGATACTGTGAATGCTGCCGTTGACAGGTTGGGATTGCTCAGAGCGCATGAGCTGGCACTCGGCCGGCTATACCGGACCTACGCCGAGACGTTCCCACAACACCGGGATCTCTGGACCCGGCTGTCGCAGGAGGAACAGGAGCATGCCGATTGGATCGATGCCTTGCGTCTAAAGGTCGAAGAGGAATCCTCAGGTCTGGTTGTGGACCGATTCCCCGCGGCCGCCATCGAGCATTCCATCGACTATGTCAACCGGCTGATCGACCGGGCCCATCATGGCAACCTCACAGCCGTCAACGCCCTGGCGAATGCACTTGATCTGGAGAATGCACTGATCGAGAACCGCTACTTCGAAGTCTTCGCCGGCGACAGCGCCCAGATCAAGCGCACGCTCTCCGATCTCGCACGGAGCACACACACTCACCACGAACAAGTCCGGCGCGCCCTGCAGACCGCCCGTCAGACGCCGTAGGACAACAGTTCACCCGAGCAGCAGTCGGCTCCAAAGAGTTGTCTCTCGCGGGTTGACAGCCTCCAAGGCGTCCGAGACAATGAGTCCTGGATGATCGACACGTCATCGCTGACACGATAATCCACAACCGGCAAACTGGGAGACGAGCGATGCAGGGTATGAGCACACGACGCATGTTTCTGAAGGCCGCGCTCGGGGGCGCGGCGGCGGCCGTACTGCCGGGGACTCCGCTGTCGGCGCGGCGGATCCCGAGGAGGCCGCTGAATTTCGTGTTCCTTCTCATCGACGACTTCGGCTGGAGGGACCTCGGCGCGAACAATCCGCACTGCTTCTACGAGACGCCGCACCTGGATCGCCTGGCCCGATCGAGCATGAACTTCACGAACGGCTACGCCGCGAATCCCGTTTGCAGCCCCACGCGCTACAGCATCATGACGGGCAAGTACCCCACGCGCGTCGGAGCGACCAACTGGTTCAGCGGCACACGATCCGGGCGATTCAATGGTGCCCCGCTGAATGACCGGATGCCGCTTGAGGAAGTCACGCTGGGCGAGGCGCTCAAAGAGCATGGCTACCGGACCGCGTTTCTGGGCAAGTGGCACCTTGGGCCTGACGAGGGGTACTGGCCTGAGAACCAGGGATTTGACGTGAATATCGGCGGCTGGAGGGCGGGTTCGCCGCAGGGCGGCTATTTCGCTCCCTTCGACAATCCTCGCCTGGGCGAATACCCCGCCGGCTCGCATCTGCCCAAGGTCCTCACCGGCGAAGCGCTCCGGCTGCTGCACGAATTTCGCGACGATCGTTTCCTGCTATATCTCGCCTTTTACTCGGTCCACACCCCACTTCAAGGGCGTGACGACCTGATCGCCAAGTACGAGGCGAAGCGCAAAAAAGTCTTCGCCGACGAGGAGCGGGAATTCGGGCCGGAAGAGCAGGTCTGGCCGGTCGGCAACGAACGCCGGGTCCGCCTCCGCCAAGCTCACGTCACCTACGCCGCCATGGTCGAAGCCATGGACGAGCAAATCGGCCGGGTCCTGACGACGCTCGACGCGCTCGGGATCGATGATCGCACCGCCGTGATCTTGATGTCCGACAACGGCGGTCTATCGACCAGTGAGGGTTCGCCGACATCCAACCTGCCGCTGCGCGGCGGCAAGGGCTGGCTCTACGAAGGCGGCATCCGCGAGCCGTTCCTCATCCGCTGGCCCGGCGTCGCCGAACCCGGCTCCTGCTGCGACGTCCCGGTCATCAGCACGGACTTCTATCCGACCATGCTCGATATGGCCGGTCTGCCCCTCAAGTACGGTCAGCACCTGGATGGCGTATCACTGGTCCCGCTTCTCGCGGGCGGAACGAGCCTCGACCGCGAGGCCCTGTTCTGGCACTACCCACACTACTCCAACCAGGGCGGCTTTCCCGGCGGCGCCGTGCGCATGGGCGACTGGAAGCTCGTCGAGCGTTTCGAGGACGGCCGCGTCCACCTGTACGACCTCGCCCTGGACATCGGCGAGCGTGAGGACCTGGCCGCCCAGTATCCCCAGCGCGTCGAACTAATGCGCGGCAAGCTCCACACATGGTACAAGGAAGTTGGCGCGAGATTTCTCGAGCCGAAAGACAACGGGCCTCCCCCGTGGCGACCCGAATAGCGGCCCGCCGGCATCCGCCTCCCCAGACGAAGGGGGAGTGCCGCGGTCCAAAAAGCTGTGGAACCGGTGAATGATTCACGGTTTTGTGCGTCTTTAGAAGTGGATACGTCCGGCTACAGACCGGCAGGTGCCACGGACCCAATGAGAAAAGGGAAAGGACGGAACAATGCAGGAAAGGGAACGACCCGGTGGCCTGACAGCCCTTGCCGTCATCAACTTTGTTTTCGCGGGCTTCAGCGTCCTGTCGCTTCTGGGGACGGCGGCGTTCTTCACGCTCGTCGATAACATACCTACCGATCAGATGGACGCGGCGCAAAGAGCGCAAATCGAGGCGCTGCAGAATCTGGGGACAGGCGCATTGGTCTTCATCTTCGCGATAAATCTCCTGAGCGGTCTGCTGCTGCTCTTGTCCGGAATTGGCTACCTGAAACAGCAGAAGGTCCTGGGCTGGATGGTAGGCAACGCATACGCCGTCGTCTCCATCGTCAGCAGCGTTGTCTCGGCAATGATGTTCGCCAGAGAGTTGGGCGGCGGTTTCAACATTATGACCATCGTCGGCCTGGTCTATCCAATCCTGACGCTGGTTCTGATCAACACGACGTTCAAAGAAGACCTGACGAACTGAGCCGCATGATTTGCTCTGTCCGAAACGTATTGGGAGCGACCGTGTGATACATCTGAAGACGCTGAATGCCGCCCACATTCGCCTCATCGCCGTGCATTGGAGCCGCCACGCCGTACGGGGCGGGGCGGGGCTGGTCTATCTCATGATCGCATTGGTCTTCGGCCTTTCCGTGGCGCACATGGTGATCATGCCGGTCGAACAATTGATGACCGTGCAGGAGCGAGAAAGGGGGCAGGTGGACCCTGAGGCTGTCAGAAATATGATTATCACCGTGGGCGAGCCGATCACCCAGTTCGTCCTGGGGCTCAGATCCGTGGAGGAGATCGCCCAACAGGATACCGGGCACGAGCAACCGAATGCACGGAATTTCGTCGGGCCGCCACAAGAAGCAACGAATGACGCCGGTTCCGAGTCGTGGACAGATTTTCTGCTGGAGGACCGGCCTGCCCTGCTATCCGCCATCTTCCTGCTGCTTCTCTTCGGCATGCCCTTCGCGATTTCCTTCCTCGCGTTTAACCAAGTCACCGGTGACATCCAAAGTCATGGTCTGCGGTATCTGCTGTTGCGGACCGAGCGGGGCAACATCTACTTCGGACGGTTCCTCGGAACGGCGGCTTTCTCGACGGCAGTCACGGCCGTACTCATCGCCATCATCACCTTATACCTGGGCCTGCGAATTCAAATCTATCCGGCGGCGGCCCTGGCGGGCTGGGCGATTCACGGTTTTCTGGCGGTGGCCATCCTCATGCTTCCCTATATCGCCGTGTGCTCGATCGTCTCGGCCTCCGTGGATTCTCCGTTTCTCTCGCTGGTGCTGGCGAAACTGATCATCGGCGGCGTGCTGCTCTTCGCGTTTCTCGGGGGGCTCAAGTGGGAGGCGGTGAAACTCGTCAAGTATCTGCTGCCCTGGGGGTGGCAGAACCATCTTCTCCATCCGGAACCAAGTCACTGGCTGGCCGCAGGGCTCGCGTGCCTGCTGTATACGGGCGTGTTTCTGATGTTGGGCTACGCCCGCTTTGACACGCGTGATCTATAGGGACCAAGATGACACACGTGGTATCCATCAACGGATTGTCCAAGCGGTTCGGGCGAATACAGGCCCTGGACGGCGTCTCCTTCCAGGTGCCGGCCCATTCGATCTTTGGCTTGCTCGGGCCCAATGGGGCCGGAAAGACCACGCTGTTCTCCATCGTGGCGAACTTCCTGAAGGCGAACGCCGGCACCGTCGAGGTTCTCGGTATCGACACTCGGTATATCTCCCGTCTGCGAGGACGTCTGAGCATCCTGCCGCAGGATGCACAATTCCAGCGCAATGTCCCGATCCTCGAGCAGTTGGCCTTCTTCCGCCTGCTCGCGGGACGCACGAAGCAGCAGGCACGGGAAGAGGTCATGCACACCCTGGACATGGTCGGTCTGCAATCGGTGGCGAAGAATCGGGTGACCAGCCTGTCTCACGGCATGGTCAAGCGATTGGGCGTTGCCCAGGCCTTCCTGGGACAGCCGGAAGTGATCCTGCTCGACGAGCCGACGGCGGGTCTGGACCCGGCCAAT
This sequence comes from uncultured Phycisphaerae bacterium, assembly GCA_965603165.1. Lineage (GTDB taxonomy): Bacteria > Planctomycetota > Phycisphaerae > Sedimentisphaerales > Anaerobacaceae > PLanc-01. The sequence continues at coordinate 2,269 of CBFDBY010000156.1, read as the reverse complement.
GCCCGCCAGGTCCGCGACCTCATCAAACAGTTGCAGCAAAGCGCCGCGATCATGGTGAGCTCTCACAATCTGGCGGAGATCCAGGAACTGTGCGACCACGTAGCGATCCTCAACCGCGGCCGACTGGTCCTGACCGGATCGGTTGACGACATCACGCGCGCCCACCGCGAGTGCTATCTGGGCCTGTCGCGAGAGTTACAGGACGGCGAACTGCAGCGCCTCCGTACGATCCCCGGCATGCGCAGCATCGAGAAGACAACCTCCCGGGCGACCGACAACAATTCGCAGGCCGCCGAGTATCTGGTGACGTTCGACCTCTCCGGCGACGGTATGGATCAGGACACCGTCATCGCCGGTCTTTTGGGGCAGATCCTGGAAATGGGCGTCACGCCGCGAAAACTCACGGAGGGTCGCAGCCTGGAAAACCAATTCCTGGAGTTGACCGGAAACGCAACTGAGTGAGGGACAACCGAATCACCTCGTCCGATGGCGGAGGTTGGACATCGCACCCATTCTCAGGCCCCAGCAGAACGGGACCGCTCGATTCAGTCTCTGAGGGCCTGGAGGGCCTCTTTGATGCGTCTCTTGTCGCCCCGTTGGAGGACGGAATCCTCGATTCTCGTCTTGCTAAGTCGCTCCAGAATACCCCCCAACTCCACGGGGAATCCATGTTTGTCCTGGCCGAGCGTCCGCAGCAGCCACCTGCCGAGCCGCTGGACCTCGGGGGACGGAAGCATAATGGCGGCCCCGACATCGCCGTCATGCCGCAATTCCAGCTTCACGCCCGCGTTGCCGAGGTCGAAAGCCTTGAGCGAGTAGCCATTGCCAAATGCGAAGGGCGGCAGGGATTTTGACGTACGATTTGCCGGCCCGCGAACTTCTTGTCCAGTGTACACCTTCCGATCTCCTAATCCTGGACCTCTACCGGCCCCTCCTTACAATGCGGATTGGAGCCCCCCGGGAACGGCACCGCCGCGCACAGCGTATGTGCTCGCTATACTCCATACCCTTAGGATAGACGCACACAGGGGCCAGTCTATTGCACAAAACCAGCACAATCGGCCAGATGTGCAGGAAACACCGCGTAAGGCGTTGTCTTTGGTCAGGAAATTCTGTACCTTTCGGCACGAGAGAGTCCGCCGTTGGTGGCCAGTTATCGAGGGAACGCCGATGATGTCAATAGCCTTGCGCAAATACCGGCTCATGGGGCCTCTCGTTACGCTTCTGCTGTCATTCTGCCTATGCACGCTGTGCGTCGGTGATGAGAGACCCCGCGATCTGGATCGACTCGTTCAGGCGGATTGGGCCGCCCAGGAGCGGAGACGGGGCCGGTCGCCGGGAGATGTCGGCGCCATCGCGGACGCCTACCAGAGGGCTATGGCCCTGTCTCAGGACTTGCAGAACATGCCCGACCTCACAAGGGAGACTGCGCCCCTTGAGATACTCGGGCCTCAGGTCGCCGGAGCGGGAGAACTGGATGAGGCCGAGCGACTGGCCTTGTACCGCCGCATCCGCTCCGTGACGCGGGATATGGCCCTGAAGAACCCGCTGGTGGCCGGAAAACCGATCATCTTCGTGAAACGCCGGCGATTCGTCTGCCAGATGCTCCACGAGTACCTCGGCTACTTCTACGACTACGGTGATATCTCCGGCGGCGGGGTATGCATTCTGGAGCAGCCCGGACGGTCGCTCGCAATCCGCGACCTGATCGACGGCCGCCTGCCTGAGGGTAACTATACGACGCTTGCTCTCTCGTACGATGGGCGAACCGCGCATTTCGGATTTGCCGAGCGAGCGGAAGTGAAACCGGATTTCTACTCGCCCGAGCGGCGATGCTTTCACATCCACGCCGTGGACGCCGACGGAACGCATTTGCGGCAGCTCACTTACGGCTGCAACGATGACTTCGACCCCTGCCCCCTGCCGGATGGCGGCATCGCGTTCATGTCCACGCGTCGCGGCGGCTTCGGACGATGTCATAACCCGTGGGAGCCGCTGCCCAGCTACACCTTACACCGGATGGACCCCTCCGGCGCGAATCTCCGCACGCTCTCCTTCCACGAGACCAACGAATGGCACCCGTCGGTGTTAGGCGACGGGCGGATTGTCTATTCGCGATGGGATTACGTGGATCGCTCGGCCGCGAACTATCACGGCCTGTGGACCAGCAACCCGGACGGAACAAACCCGAGCATCGTGTTCGGCAATTATACGCAGCGGATCAACGCCTGCTTTCAGCCGAAGGCCATCCCGGGCTCCCGCCGAATTG
>CBFDBY010000155.1:0-13217 GCA_965603165.1 uncultured Phycisphaerae bacterium | reverse complement strand
GATAGGCACCGGCGCCGCGCCCGTGGGCAATTCACTGGCGAGGACAGCGCCCGCGCCGGCAAAGACCAGGCCGCCCAACCAGGCGATAACAAGAAGTCTCCGTTTCGCCATCTGTTCCCTTTCTTGGCGAAGGACTTGTTGACTGCAATTCTCCGGGGTCGTCCGCGCCCCGCGATGTCACTTCGGCCAGGCCAGGGGGAAGCTGTCCATCCGGGACGCTGCGGCGACGTGGCCGTCCGCGAACGCACAGTTCCCTTTGCCGGCGATGCGATTGCCGCTGGGGGCGTTGTGAAAGCCGGCGATGATGTCGGTGAACGTGCCGATGCCCTCGGGGCCGGGCAGGACGTTCCAGGGACTGCCCGTCCGCTTGACCCATTCCGGCGCCTCGCTGGTCGGCCAGATCGGAAACAGGGCGGTGTCGTTCAGGCCCTGCGTATTGTACCCCTCCTCCTTGAAGGGCCCTTCGTCGGCAAACGTGAACGTGTTGGCCGGGTCCCTGACGTTCATCAGCTTGTACACGAGGGGCTCGCAAGGGCTTTCCTTGGGGCCGAGGTACGCGTTCTGTGTGTAGTTCATCCAGGGGTCGTAGTTCGTGACGCCGGTGGCGATGTCGTCGTCGAAATCGCTGTGGCCGTAGCCGGATTTGGCCAGACGCCTGAAGCTCGGGCAGATCAGCGACCGGACATTGGCCAGGTAGCGAAAGAACGTGCTTCCGTACTCCGGGTGGTACCTCAGGTTCACGTCGCCGTTGCACCAGCGGCGCCAGGTGCTGACGTCCCCCGGGAGGTTCTGATGGGTATAGAAGTAGCAGCTCTGTGGCTCGGGGAACCCGTCGTCGTATTCCTGGGCGTACATTTGAAGGGCCAGGGTGAATCCTTTGAGATTCCCCTGGCAGGCCGCGGCTTGTCCCTGCTCCTTGGCCTTCCGCAGCGCCGGCATCAGAATCGCCATCAGCAGTGCGAGAATGGCCACGACAACCAGAAGCTCGATTAGTGTGAAGGCCCGACGATGCGATTCCATGATTCTATGCCCTTGCCTGTCTACACGCTTCATGCGGCAGCGTCGATGCACAGCATCGGCACGCATTGCCGACGTTACCACATTATACCATTATGACGCGTCCTCTCTCAAGACCGATCCGGCCGCGGTCGCCGGGCGGTCTGGTTTCGGACTGCCCCGCGAGAGAAAATAGTTGCGTCGCGGGCGGTTCTCTGTAGGATTCTGGTCAAGAGATCTGTGCCGTGTGTCCCGCTGCATGTCCCCGTGGACCGGGCAGCCGGGTGTTTGGCGAAAGGGGCCGCGATCATGAGAAAGTCCAATCGAAATCCGTGTATCTGCCTCCTCGTTATTGTCCTGGTCCTGTCCGTCGCCGGCGCCGGCTGGGCGAAGGTGCGGGCTTGGCAGGGGGCCATCACGATTCCCACCTACGGCTGGTCGGAGGACATCAATCCCAAGTTCTGGGCCCTCGAGGATCAGATCAAGCTCTCGACGACGGTCAAAGGAGCGATCGTCTACCCTTACACCATGCAGGACCATCTATCCCGGACGAAGGAGGACCGCTCCTATAAGGCGCTGTTTCTTGAGAATGAGTACCTGAAGGTCACGTGCCTGCCGGAATTGGGTGGGCGGCTTCACTCGGTGCTGGACAAGACCACGGGAGAAGAGACGTTCCATCTCAACAACGTGATCAAGCCGAGCATGATCGCGATGCGCGGGGCGTTCATCAGCGGCGGGGTCGAATGGAACGCCGGCCCGCAAGTCCACACGGTTACGATTGTCTCGCCTGTGGATGCGCTGCTCGGCACGAATCGCGATGGCTCGGCCTATCTGGAAGTCAGCAATCTGGAGAAGACCCTGCGCACGCGCTGGACGGTCCGCGTGACACTGCACCCGGGCAAGGCTTATCTGGACGAGTCGATTCGCATCTTCAATCCGGTGGACGCCGTCAATCCCTACTATTTCTGGAATTGCACGGCGTTCCCATGTCGGAAGGGAACGCGGTTCATCTATCCCATGACCCTCGGCACGGACCACAACGGCGTCAAATTCTTCACGTGGCCCGTCCACGAGGGCAAGGACCTGTCCTGGCTGAAGAACTACGAGACGTGGGCGTCCATCTTCTCGGTGGATTGCGTCTTCGATTTCTTTGGGGCCTACGAGGTGGACGCCGACCGCGGCGTCGTGCAGGTGGCCAACCACTACGAGCTGAGCGGCAAGAAGGCCTGGACGTGGGGGACGTGGGACTTCGGCCTGGTGAGCCAGAAGAACCTGACCGATGACGACGGCCCATACATCGAGGTCCAGAGCGGCCCGCTGCCGACGCAGTCCGATTACGGCATGCTGCTGCCGAGGCAGGAGGTCGCGTGGCGCGAGTGGTGGTATCCTGTTCACGGACTCGGCGATGGCTTCGAGTTCGCCACGAAGGACTTGGCCGCGCAGACGATCCGCGAGGATGGTGAGCTCCACCTGCGATTGCTCTCGACCGGCGCATTCCGCGGCGCATTCTGTACCATTTCCCAGCAGGGCAAAGAGCTTGTCGCAAGATCATTGAACCTGTCGCCCAAGGCCCCGCAGGTGGTTACGGTGTCGCCGGCGCCCGAGGGCCCGGTGGACGTGATCATCAAGACAAGGCGGGGGAACGTTCTCGCTTCGTTCACGACGCCCTTGCCGATCCCGGAGACTCAGCCGCCGCAGCGAGCCCGGTGGCTGGAAGAGCCGGAGGAGCAACTGCCGGTTGAAGCGAAATACCTCAGAGCGCAGAAGTACGATCTGGCGACCAATCGCAAGAAGGCACGCGAATACTACGAGAAGGCCCTGGCCGACGATCCCGGGTATTCGCCGGCGCTGCGTGCTCTGGCCATCCTCGATACGGAAGCGGCGCTGTACCAGTCAGCCATCCAGCGTTTGAAGAAGGCGTTGGAGCGCGACCCGGGCGACGGGCTGGCGTTGTACTTCCTCGGGATCAGCTATCTGAAGACGCACAGGGCGAAGGACGCGCTGCAGTGCGCCCGCCGGGCGGCCCGATGTCCTGGGATTGAGAGCCTTGCCTTCGACCTCGCCGGTCGGGCCCACGTAATGTTGGGTGAGCATCGGGCGGCGCTGGAGGCCTTTCAGAAGGCGACGAAACTGAACGCAAGTGATACGACGGCCAGAGATCATTGGCTATGTGCCACGTACGCTGCGGGCGATCTCCGACCGGCCTTCGAGCGCGCGGAAGAGGCGGTGTCACGCCGTCCTACGGACTTGGCGCCCAGAGCGATGCGGGCCTTGCGGGGCGAGCGCCGGATGCGCGACTTCGTCAAGACGATCAGGGACTATGTCGGCGAGGACGATTTCGAGATGCTGGAAACGAGTCTCGTTTTTGTCGAATCCGGCCTGGTGAAAGAAGCGGCCAAGCTGCTTGAGGCGGTCTGCATAGAGGCTGTTCCGCAGGCCCGGCGCAGTCCGTTGCCGATGTACTACCTGGCTTGGTTTGCCTCTTTACAGGAAGATGCCCAGTCCGCACGGGCCTGGCTGATGCAGGCGGCTGCGACGTACAGGGATTTCGTGTTCCCTTCCCGGCCGGATGAGCTGGAAATCCTGGGATACGCCATTCGAGAGAACCCGAACGATGCGTACGCCCATCTGCACGTCGGAAACCTCTATGCCCATCTCGGCCGTCCCGACGAAGCTGTGGGGCATTGGGAGAAAGCCGCGAGCTTGAACGGGGCCCTCAGCGTGGCCTACCGCAATCTGGGGCTGTACGCCTGGGCGGTGGACGAGGATCTTGGCAAGGCCGAGTCGTCCTACAGAAAAGCCATTGAAGCCCGGCCCACCGACCAGACCTTGTACCGCGACCTCGCGGAGATTCTGCTGGCGCAGGACAGACGTCCCGATGCGATTCGTCTTCTGGAATCGATGCCATCGGAAGGGCTGCGCCGCGCGGATATCATCATCATGCTGGCGCAGACGTATTATGACGCGAAGCAGTACTCTGAGGCCATCGAGTTACTCGAATCGACGCCCTATTTCGTCAACTGGGAGGGCCAGACGATCCCGTGGGACATTTTCCATCGCTCCCACATGAGGCGAGGCCGGGATCGTTTCGAGCAGAAGGACTATGAGGTCGCCCTGCAGGACTTCGAGGCCGCACTGACCTATCCGGCGAACATCGGCGTCGGGCGGTCGAACAAGCCGCGGGAGGCGGCGGCGCAGTACTGGAGGGGAAAGGCCCTTCAGGCATTGGGACGTCTCGAGCAGGCGCGGTCGGCATGGAAAGCCGGCGCAGCGGGCGCGGAGGGCTCCGAGGAACAGAACAAGCACCGCGAGCTGTGTAACGCCGCCTTGCGAGAGACCGAGTGATCCGTCGTTAAGGAGATAAGGCCGAATATGGACCTCAACAATCTCGGAATCCAGACGAATTTCAGCACGCTCGACTGGTGTATCGTCGTGGGCTACCTGTTGGCCATCGTCAGCATCGGGGTCTATATCCGCAAGTACATTGCCAGTGCTACCGATTTCATGGTTGCCGGTCGTGGGCTCAAGACCTTCCTGGCGATCGCCACCATGATTGGGACCGAGTTGGGGCTGGTCACAGTGATGTATTCTTCGGAGAAGGGCTTCACCGGTGGTTTCGCGGCCTTTCACATCGCGTTTGCCGCCGCCATTGTCACGCTCTTCGTCGGTCTCTCCGGGTTCATCGTCGTGCCGCTGCGCCGGTTGCAGGTCATGACGATCCCCGAATTCTACGAGAAACGCTTTGGCCGGGACGTTCGCATCCTTGGCGGGACGATCCTGGCGCTTTCAGGCATCCTCAATATGGGGATGTTCCTCAAAGCTGGCTCGCTGTTCGTCATGGGTGTCACCGGGATGACTGCTCAGGTCCACCTGAAGGTCGTCATGACCGTGCTCTTGTGCATGGTGCTGTTGTACACGACCCTGGGCGGAATGGTTTCCGTTGCGATTTTGGACTATATTCAGTTCGTCGTGCTGTCTTTCAGTCTGATCTTCGCCAGCATCGTGTCGATCCAGTACCTGGGCTGGGGCAACATCATCGATACAGTCGCGAAGGAGATGGGTCCGGCCGGCTTCAATCCTTTCGACGAGGCCGGCTTTGGCTGGTCCTATGTCCTGTGGATGTTCTTCATGGGACTCGTCAGTTGTGCGGTCTGGCAGACGGCGGTCATCCGCGCCTGCTCGGCAAAGAGCACTGGAATCGTGCGCCGAATATACACGCTCTCCTCGGTCGGATTTCTAATTCGTTTCCTGATCCCTTACTTCTTCGGGATTTGCGCACTCGTGTTCATCGCCAACGACCCGGCACTCAAAGAGCTGTTTCTCTCAGCGGAAGGCCGGCAGAATTCCGATCTGACCCTGACGGCGATGCCGTTCTACCTGAGCCAGATCCTGCCTGCCGGCTTCCTTGGCATTATCGCGGCTGGAATGCTGGCGGCCTTCATGTCGACGCACGACAGCTACCTTCTGTGCTGGAGTTCCGTTTTGACCCAGGACGTCGTGGCGCCCTGGTTCAAGAGGGACCTGTCGTCGGGCGCGCGCGTTCTACTGACAAGGATCTTCATCGTTGCCATCGGCCTGTTTATCCTGGTGTGGGGTCTGTGGTATCCGCTCGAGCAGGATCTGTGGGACTACATGGCGATCTCCGGTGCCATTTACTCCATTGGCGGGTTCGCGCTATTGGCGTTTGGCCTGTATTGGAAACGGGCCAGCCGGGTGGGCGCCTACCTGGCGTTACTCTGTGGCTTCCTTGCGGTCTTCGGCCTGTCCGCCGTGCAGAACTCGTGCGGGTCCCTGCTGAACCCAATCAAGCGCCTTTTCGAATTCACACAGGAGATTCCCGTCGAGGAGCTCACGGAAGAGATGACATTGGTCACAGACGTACTGCCCGGGGACGCGACCGCGCTGGTCTATGATGTGATCCCCAGCGAGGTCGTGGGCCTGACCGTGCTGTGCCTGGCTATCATATTCATAGTGGTCGGTTCACTGCTGTTCCCGGATCGAGGGACGGCTGCCGACCGCGATAGACGAGAGGAGTCATAACATGGACTGGGTTCGGTTCTGGTCGTTCTTTTTCTTTCTCAGCCTGGCAATCTTTGCCTGTCTCGCTGTCGTCGTGACGATCGGTGGCTTCTTCGACATTCGTTCGCTGTTCAAAAGCCTCAAAGAGCAGCGTGAGTCGCGCGAAGAGGGGAGTCGTCCTACGCATGATGACGCGTCGTGAACGGCTGATGGCCACACTGCGCGGCGAGCCGGTGGACCGCCCGGCCGTCAACTTCTATGAGATCGGCGGTTTCGACATCGACCCGTCCGACCCCGATGAATTCAACGTCTACAACGACCCCTCGTGGCAGCCGTTGCTGCAACTCGCCGAGGAGCGCAGCGATCTGATCCGTATGCGAAGTCCGGTCCGACCGCGTTCCTGGGACCCGCAGGCCGCGCCCGGCTTCTCCGACATGGCGGAAGTACATGAATACACGGAGGATCGATGTCGCTGTACCCGCATGACGATCCGCATTGGCGGACGCGTGTTGTCGTCCACGAGACGGCGCAGCCCTGAAATGGACACGGTCTGGACGACGGAGCACCTGCTCAAGAACGCGGAGGACATCGAGGCATATCTGCAGCTACCCGATGAATTCTTCATGGAGGAGATTGACGTCGGCAAGCTTATCGCAGAGGACGAGAGGCTGGGCGACCGCGGTATTGTCATGGTCGATACCGAAGACCCGATCTGCGCCGTGGCGTCTCTCTTTCGGATGGAGGATTTCCTGACGGTGGCCCTGACAGAACCGAAGCTCTTCCATCGCCTTCTGGAGAAGCGATGCCGACCTCTATACGCGAGAACGGCCCGTATCTCCGAGGACCTTCCAGGCCACCTCTGGCGCGTCTACGGCCCCGAATACGCGGCCGAGCCTTTCCTGCCCCCGCGCCTCTTCGAAGAGTACGTGGTGCGGTACACCGAGCCGATGGTGCGGACGATCACGCAGCACGGCGGCTTTGCGCGCATCCATTGTCACGGCCGAATCAAGGCCATTCTGGATATGATCTGCGAGATGGGCGCCGACGCCATCGATCCGATCGAGCCGCCTCCCCACGGGGACGTGGAGCTTGAAGCCGTGCGTCGCAGGTACGGCGAACGACTGGTCCTCTTCGGGAACATTGAGCTATCGGATATCGAGTCGATGGAGCCGGCCCGGTTCGAGGCGCTTGTCGCGAAGACACTGGCGGACGGGACCAGCGGGCCGGGCAGAGGTTTCGCCCTGATGCCGTCCTCGGCCCCGAACGGCAGATGCATCACGTCGCAGACCATGAAGAACTACGAGACCATGGTCCGACTCGCCGAAACCTTTCACTCGTGACGTAACGGTCGTGACACTCGGTGCACCTAAAGCGGCGTCGCATCGAATACGAGGACTTCGAACGGTTCCAGCTCAAATGTGTGCCGCTCTCCGGCGGCTAACGTTACCGCGGCTGTCGCTGCATCGGTCTGCCAGGGGCTTTTCAGTGCGTACCGCCGCGCGGCTCCTTCGGGAAGCTCGAAGGCTTCGCCGATGTCTATCGCGATCCGATCTCGTTTCTCGCTCGGATTGCGTAGGGCCAGGATGCCCTTGCGTTTCGACCACGAGGCCCAGCCGTAGATCTCGCCTCTGGCCGGGTCGCCCCCGAGCCAGTGGGTGTCCACGAGCACGTCGGCGTTCGCGCGAGACCACTTCGCCGCCTCGGCCAAGGCGTCCCAGGTTCTCTCGTCCAGCAAGGAAGGGGTGATGTACAGCTCCTGGCAGTTCGTGCCGCCGGCGAAGAATGCGCGGATGTCCGGGATCAAACCGTCGATCTCGGCCGGCAGTCCGTGGTTCGCGAACATGACGCCCTGAGTCATCAGCGCGTTGAGCGGGTACAAGGGGGCTCGTTGTACGACGTTCCGCCAGGTTTGGGCGTCTCGGTATGTGATCTGCTGTTGGCGTTTGGAGCCCCAGCCGCACGTGCTCCAGTCATTGCCGGAGCGCCAGGTCGAGTCTGCGTGCCAGAGCCAATATGGCGACGACCACGTGCCGGTTGTCACATTGATGAAGATGCCGGGCTTGGCCTTGCGGAGATCGTCGGTCAGTCGCAGCAGGGCTTCAATATCCGGTGCAAACTCGGCAGCGGCGCCGGCAGGGGCTCCGCCGGAACTGATGCCGTCGAACTTGAAGTAGTTCAGATTGTAATCCCGGATCATGCGCACGCAGGTGTCGCGAAATCTCGCATAGTACTTCGGGCCCGCCATGGAGAAGCCCCGCTCGTTCGTTTCAAAGCCCTCCTGCCGTCCATACTTCGTTCTCTCCTCCTTGGGCTGGCCATAGCCACCCCAGGGCGACAGCCACGCGCCGATGGCCGAGTCGCAGCGTTTCGCCCTCTGTTGCAGCGAGGTGAAGCCATCGGGGAAGCCCTCATGGAACTGCCAGAGCGAGGCAGGATTGTCCCAGCCATCGTCCCAGACGAAGGAATCGATGATAACCTTGCGACGTTCGATCAATTCCTTTCCGAACAGGTCAATCACCTTCAACGCTTCGGGCTCCAGGATCTTCTCGGGTCCGTAGCCGATGTCGTACCAACTGTTGTAGTGAAGGAACGGCCTGTATGGCTGTGCTCGCTCGCGCTCGACGTAATACAGGAACCCGCGGCGAAGCTGCCCCTGCGGAACCACCGCCATCACCGAGCTGTACGTCTGCTCGTCGTCCGGTTGCAGCGGCGTGCTTCGAGACAGGCCGCATCGGAGTCCGCCCGAGTCCGTGGCATGTGTTTTGGACAGCGGGTGCTCGAAGGCAAGGAAGTACGCGTCGCCGACTGTCACGGGGGAGCCGTCCACTGTGCCGGCCGGTTTTGCGTGCGTGGATATGAGCTGGACGAGGACAATCTCCCGAATGTCCAATGCCGTTTTCTGAGAGGCGAGTGAAACATGCCGGCGGATGTAATTCGAGCCGTCTCGCAGCTCGACACGCCATTCGATCGCGAGGTTGTCATCCGGCGTGGCCAGAACGACGCGGATTTGCTTGCCACCGTTCCTCGCTCCGAGACGCTGGGCCTGAGGGGCCAGCCGCAGGCTGTCGATATCCGGCCCACGCACGATCTTAAGATCGGACGCCTTCAAGCTTCGCCCGTCTGCCATGAGCAGTTGAAAGCACTCGCTCTGCTCCAGCGACAGCGCGGGCGAATGTCTGCTTGTGATGTGCACGGGTTTGAGACGCCCGTCAGAAATGAGCCATTTGCATTCCAACACTGCGTTGGAGAGGAGAATATGCCCATCTCGCACGGAGGCTTTCGCCTCACCGGGCGCGGGGCCGGGATACTCAACGGTCCCTTCCACCTTCCCGGCGGCCCCGAACAATCCGGCAAGGAGCATCCAAAAGACGAAATCGCACTTCCAGCGTCTTGGCGTCATCGGTTGTCCCTTCCATTCGTATCAGCGGGGCCGTTCTGAAATGCTCTTGCGACGAGCCCGTTCAAGGACTCTTCCTGCTCGGCGATCGATTGCACCAGCTTCATCTGAGTGCGGCAGCGGTCGAGGTTATGCCCTTGGCGATGGACCTTGTAGTAGACGTCGCCGGCGAGGTAGTCCGTCAGGAACCGGATGAGCTGCTCGAAGGTGATGAGTTTTGCGCCAAAGACCAGGTGGCTCTTCTCCGCCGGCGTGAGGAAGCCGCCCGTCCCCTTGGCGAATCCCCGAGCGAGCGCATCGAACAGGGAGACCTCCACGGCCACTTTCGACAGGTCACGCTCATCCTCGGCGGCGGGGCAGGTTGCCGTTCGGACGAGGTCTCCGAAATCATGCATCGACAGGCCGGGCATGACTGTATCGAGATCGATTATGCAGACGCCCCCGCCCGTACCGGCGTCCAGCATGACGTTGTTGATCTTCGCATCGTTGTGGGCGATGCGGATGGGAATCTCGCCCGACGTCACCACCTCCGCCAGGACGTGGCAGAGGGCTGCATTGTCTAAGATGAAGTCGATTTCGGGCTTGGCGGCGGCGGCTCGATTGCACGGGTCGGTTCGGAGCATCTCTTGAAACGCCGCAAGGCGCCGGGGCGTGTCGTGAAAGCCCGGAATGGTCTCATGCAACGGCGGGGCGGGCAGGTCCAGCAGCATCTTCTGGAACCAGCCGAACATCCGCGCCGCTTCGTACGCCGCCGGGGTCGAGGTCAGCATGTCATAGGTTGCAGCGTCCTCGATGAAGCTGTACATTCGCCAGAAGTTCCCGGCTGCATCCCGGCAACAAGCCTGGCCGTCTCTCGTCCGAATCACCTGCAACTGGCGATGCGCCGACGCCGGATCGCTTACCTGCAGCTTGTCGCGGATATGTTCCGTGATCCGGACGATGTTCTCCATCATTCGCGGCGGGTCTGTGAAGACCGTGTGGTTGATGCGCTGCAGCACGTATCTTACGGTTCGCTGTCCGTCTCTTGCGGTCAGGACGTACGTATCATGGATGTGGCCGGTCGGGACAGGCGTGATCTCGCTCGGCTCGCCACGTATACGAAATCGTCGTGCGATGGATGCCATGTCGTGTTTCATCTCTGTTCCCAGAGCTCTTGCGGATAGACCCCGGCCTCGATTCGTTCGCGGACGCAGCGCATCGCGATGGACCGATCCGCGCGATACGTCACGCCGAACCACGGATCGTCCGTCCGCAGGACCTTCACGGCGACCTCGCCGGCCGTCACGAGCTCATCGACGACCGACGGGATGAACACCTCCGCGTTTCTATCACCGCCGTGTTCGCTCAGGAATCGTGAGAAATGCGCCTGCAGGTGGGCGAAGAATGACGGATGGAATCCCCAGAGATTCATCGAGACGATCTCGTCTCCCGTCAGTGCGTGGGGCGTCCCGCCCGGATCAAGGTAGCGTGCTCCCGCCGGCGTCTTCTCGATCCTCTTTCGCTCGACGATTCTTTTGAGGAACATGTGTTCGTCGCATTCCGTCACGCCTCTCGCCACGGCCCCATGCTCGCTCAGGGTGTTTCTCAGTGTGTATCCGACCATCGCGTACTGACTCGATGAGACGCCCGAGCGGAGGAAATCGGCTATGGCCTTCAACGAATTGGGTCCGTAGTAGTCGTCCGCATTGATCACGGCGAACGGTTCGTCGATTGCCTCTTCCGCGATGAGGATCGCGTGACCGGTGCCCCAAGGTTTTTCGCGGCCCGCCGGAAGCGGGAAGTCGCCGAGGCGCGATTCGGTCTCCTGATAGGCGAGGACCACGTCGACGAAGCGGTCGAATTTGCTGCTCACGGCGGTTTTGAAGGCGTCTTCGAAACAGTGCCGGATGACGAACACGACCCTGCCGAAACCGGCGGTCATGCCGTCGTAGATCGAATAATCGATAAGGGTCTCGCCGTTCGGGCCGACGGGGTCAATCTGCTTGAGCCCGCCGTACCGTGTGCCCAGTCCTGCCGCCAACACTAACAACGTCGGTTTCATCCGGATCCTTATCAAGGGGACGATAGTTGACCTGCATCTTCTTGAGTCGTTCGAGGTGCTCGCGCAAGCGGACCTTGAATGTCTTGGTGTCACGGTCCTGCCGGGGTGACCAAAGAATCTCCGCCATCGCGGCGGCGCGCGGATAGGTCATGTACAGCCGGTGATCCTGGTTTGCGATGAATTCGCCCCAGAGTTGCGCCTGCCCACCGAGGACGTGCTTGGCCTGGTCGGCGGTGAGGGCCGCCGGGATTGGCTCGTACTGACAGACCTTCTCCAGAGGGATATATCCGCCGATGGCCTTCGGCTCGGTTTCCGCCGGGCCCTGGTAGTAGTCGAAGTAGGTGTGCGAGGTGGGCGCCATGACGACGTCGTGTCCGGCCTGGGCCGCAGTAATCCCGCCGGCCTCGCCGCGCCAGCTCATCACGACCGCCCCCGGCGCCAGACCGCCCTGAAGGATCTCGTCCCAGCCGACCAACTGCCGCCCGTGAGAGGTCAGAAAGCCGTCCATCTGCTTGATGAACCAGCTATGCAGCCCGGCCTCATCCTTGAGGTCTCGCTCGCGGATCATGGCCTGCATTTCCTCGCTTTTTTTCCAGTGCTCGATATTGGCCTCGTCGCCGCCGATATGGATGTGCCGGCTCGGAAACAGCTCCATCACCTCGGTCAGGACGTTTTGCATGAAAGCGACAGTCTGCGGGCGGGGCGCCAGGACCCTCTCGTTGGCGGTCCATCGTTCCTCCGGCATGAGGGCGTTCAACCTCTCCGGATACAGGCCGATGGATGGATACGACACGATCGCGGCCCCGGTGTGGGCGGGCATCTCGATCTCGGGCATGATCGTGATGTGTCGCTCGGCGGCGTAGTGGACCAGGTGGCGAATGTCGTCCTGCGTGTAGTAGCCTCCCGGCGGTTTGTCGTTTGGCCCGGCTTTCTTAGCCGGCTGGTGAAACGCGGTGAAATCCATCCACGCCCCGGTCTCGACCAGCCGGGGGTATTTTCGGATTTCAATCCGCCAGCCCTGGTCGTCGGTCAGATGAATCTGTAGGCGGTTGAACTTGTGCAGGGCCATGGCGTCGATGAATTGCTCCACGTCGGGCACGGGAATGAAATGCCGGGCGGGATCGATCAGCAGGCCGCGCCAGCCGAACCGCGGGCGGTCGGTGATTCGCACGCAGGGGACCGTCCACTCCGTCCCCTCGACCCTCCGGCTGCTGAACACGGCCAGCGGCAGCAACTGCCTCAGGGTCTGGATACCGTAGAACAGGCCCGCCGGTCCGGGGGCGCTGATCGTGATCGATCGCGCCGTTACCGTGAGTTCGTACCCCTCATCACCGAGCCGATCTTCCAGAGAGGCCGCGATCTTCAGATCGATGTTGCCCTCCCGTGCCGCGGAGCTTTCGACGAGTTTGAGTCGATATCCCATGGCCGGGGCGAGGGAGTCGATGAGCTTCGATGCCTCCGTCGCGGCGTCACCCTCGGCCACAACACACGTGGATCGGGTGAGGAGAAAAGAGCCATCGCCTTGCTCCATGGAAACGGGCTGAGGAATAACGCTTGTCTTGCCTGCAACCGCGTCGGCCGTGCATCCAAGGCACAAGCACGCGAAGAGTATTCCCGTCAGTACGCGAGCGAGCGACTTTGGTCCGAAGTCGCTGTTTCGCCTTGTCGTCGGAGAGTTGAGGCGGTTGTGTGCGGTGATGTTGTGATTGCGGGCGGCCATGGTTATGCTCCTGTGTCTGCTGCGTGGCGAAGCCGACACCCGCC
>CBFDBY010000154.1:0-13225 GCA_965603165.1 uncultured Phycisphaerae bacterium | reverse complement strand
GCCTATCCGCCAACTCCGGCGACTGTTGTCCAGGGACCAACAGGATCGCGTTGTCACACGTCCAGTTTAATGGAAACGAGCCCGTCGATCAAGCATGTCCGGCGGTTTGACCGTTCTTGTCGTATAGATGCGGCGCGTTGTGCCTTATTGACCCGACCGCCCCGGCCTGGTATGAGGGGCCCGCTGAGCCGAAGTGAATCTGCATAGGAAATGCTTGATGGCCGATACACGACGAAATACCTGGGCAGCGAAGGTCAAGCGGACGTTCACGTCCGTGCTGCCGGTCTCGAAGCGGCGGCGGGGCCAGTGCGTCCATTGCGGGGCCTGCTGCAAGCTGCCGAACGTCTGCCCTTTCCTCAAGACCCACGGCGATGGCCAAGGCTACTGCGGCGTCTACCGTCTCCGTCCGCTCAACTGCCGCAAATACCCCCGCACAGAGACCGAGCACATTACCCCCGAAACCTGCGGGTTCCGGATCGAATAGGTAGTACGGTTCGGGGCGGAGCCCGTGGGCCGTTGCGGATTCCGAGGTGCTTTGGGCCCGATTCTCTTTGCCGGGCAATCCGCCCAGGGCTCGTGGACATTTCCTTGGGGGGATGGGGCAAATTTCCCTGTAGCTGCCGGTTTCGATTACAATGGGCCCGTTTTCTTCTTCCTTGGGGATAGCCTTCGCTATGGGTAGGCGCCTGGAGAATAGAGACGGCCCGCCGGATGTGGGAAAGCCGGGGGCGGCCGAGCTCAGCGAGCTGGCGCAGGAGATTCGGCAGTTTGTGCTGCAGTCCATCAGCAAGACGGGCGGGCACTTGTGACCCGCGCGGCCGGTATTCCGTGGACAATGCGGGGGCTTTCGATTTAAGATGGGCGGCCGGTTGGATCGTGCGTCTCCGGCAGAGAACGTTGATCGGTCATCGGGTGTGGGCGTCGGGGCCACGCCGGCGCGGGTGGCGAAGACATGTTTACGCGAGCGTAAGCATAGCAGCCGTATTCAGACAGACCCCTTGGCCGGGGCTTTACAGGAATTGAGTGATTTGGGCATGGCAGAAGACAAAGAGCTATCGAACGACAAACCAGACGGTAACGAAGGCGGCACGGAGGAAAGAGGTCTCGACTTCATCCGGCAGATCGTCGCCGAGGACATCCGCACGGGCAAGTGGGACGGGCAGGTGACGACGCGGTTCCCGCCGGAGCCGAACGGCTACCTGCACATCGGCCACGCCAAGAGCATCAACCTGAACTACGGCATCGCCCGCGACTTCGGCGGCCGGTTCAACCTGCGATTCGACGATACCAACCCGGAGAAGGAAGAGCAGGAGTACGTGGACTCCATCGTCGAGGACGTCCGCTGGCTCGGCGCCGACTGGGAGGACCGGCTCTTCTACGGCTCCGACTACTTCGGGCAGATGCACGAATGGGCGGTCGAGCTGATCCGCAAGGGCAAGGCCTACGTCTGCGACCTGACGGGCGACGCGGTCCGCGAACATCGCGGCACCCTCACGCGGCCCGGCAAGCCCAGTCCTTGTCGCGACCGCTCCGTCGAGGAGAATCTCGAGCTCTTCGAGCGGATGCGCAAGGGCGAGTTCCCCGATGGTTCCCGCACCCTGCGGGCGAAAATCGACATGGCTCATCCGAACCTCAACATGCGCGACCCGATCATGTACCGGATCGTGCACGAGCGGCACCATCGCCAGGGTGACCGGTGGTGCATCTATCCGATGTACGACTGGGCGCACGGGTTCGAGGATTCCATCGAGGGGATCACGCACTCGATCTGCACGCTGGAGTTCGAGAACCACCGGCCGCTGTACGACTGGTTCATCGACGCCGTCAACGAGGGCCGCACCGACGACGGCTCCGGCCCGTGGGGCCCGAAGATCCAACATCCGCAGCAGATCGAGTTCGCCCGGTTGAATCTGACGTACACGGTGATGAGCAAGCGCAAGCTGCTTCGCCTCGTGAAAGAAGGCCTCGTCCGAGGTTGGGACGATCCGCGCATGCCGACCATCTCCGGGATGCGGAGACGCGGGTATTCCCCGGAGTCGATTCGCAGCTTCTGCCGGGCCATCGGCATCAACAAGTTCAACAGCACGGTCGATCTGGCGCTGCTGGAGCACTGCCTGCGGAACGACTTGAACAAGACGTCGCCGCGTGTGATGGCCGTGCTGCGGCCGCTTAAGGTCATCATCGACAACTACCCCGAGGGCCAGGTGGACGAGCTGGACGCCGTCAACAATCCGGAGGACGTCTCGGCCGGCACGCGGAAGGTGCCGTTTTCGCGGGAACTGTACATCGAGCGGGACGACTTCATGGAGGAGCCGCCGAAGAAGTTCTTCCGGCTCGCCCCCGGCCGCGAGGTCCGGTTGCGCTACGCCTACTTCATCACCTGCACCGGCGTCGTGAAGGACGCCGACGGAAACATCACAGAGCTCCACTGCACGTACGACCCGGCCACGCGCGGCGGCGACGCCCCCGACGGCCGCAAGGTCAAGGCCACGCTGCACTGGGTCTCGGCCCCGCACGCTCTGAAGGCCCAAGTGCGGCTCTACGACAACCTGTTCACGAAGGAGAATCCCGACGACGTCGAGGAGGGCCAGGACTTCACGGCCCACCTGAACCCGAACTCGCTCGAAATCCTTCCGGAGTGCTGGATCGAACCATCGGTCGTCGGCGCGTTGCCGTCGACCCGCTACCAGTTCGAGCGGCTCGGCTACTTCTGCGTGGACCGCGACAGCACCGCCGAGACGCTCGTCTTCAACCGCACCGTCACCCTGAAGGACACCTGGGCCAGGATTCAGCAAAAGCACCGGCGGGGATCAAGCGGCGGATAGAGCGTGCAGACCCTCCAAGTACTACCAATGGGCCGGGTAGGATTCGAACCTACGTAGGCTTACGCCAACGGGTTTACAGCCCGTCCCCTTTAGCCAACTCGGGCACCGACCCAATCATTCATCCGCGACCGTCGCGACGAACATGCCTATTAAACGCCCGGAACCGGTTTCTGTCAACCGGGCAGACTCATTTTCTTGGCAATAGAGATTTATGACAGCTCCGCGCGAATCCGGCGGGATTACGCGCGCATGTAGAGGCCGCCGTTGACGGCCAGGTACTCGCCCGTGATGAAGCTCGCGGCATCGCTGGCCAGGAAGAGGATAGCCTTGGCGATGTCCTCGGCGGTGCCGTTTCGGCCGAGCGGGGTCTGCTCGGCAACCTTCTTCCTCCGCTGGGCGTTGCTGAAGCGGTAGTGGAACCGGGTCTCAATGAAGCCGGGCAGGACGCTGTTGACCCGGACGCCGTGCCGGGCAAACTCCATGGCCATCGCGATGGTCTCCGTCGCGACGGCCGCTTTGGCGGCCGCGTACAATCCGGAGCCGGGACCGCCGCCCGTGTGGCCGCCGACCGAGCCGACGTTGACGATATTGCCCTTGCTCTGCTTGAGGTGGGGCAAAGCCGCCTGGGTAGCCAGGAAGACGCTGCGGCAGTTCGTCGCGAAGACATCCTCGTGGTACTCGAGCGTGGCGGTCTCGAAGGGCTGGCGGTCGATGAGCGAGCCGGCGTTGTTCACCAGCACGTCGAGCTCCCCGGCCACCTCCACGAACTGCTCGATCATCCCACCGACCTCGTCTTCGTCGCGCATGTCCGCCTGGAGGAGGATGCCTTCGGAATGCTTCTTGACCGCCGCGAGAGTCTTTTCGCCCCCGTCTTTCGTGGCGAAGTAGTGCACGCCGACCAAGCAGCCTTGCCGGGCAAACATCACGGCTGTCGCAGCACCGATGCCGCTGCTGGAGCCCGTGACCAGCACTCTCTTTCCCTTGAGATCTTCGTATATCATAGGTCGCTCAGCAGAGTGTCCTGACCGACGGTCCCGGCTCACCAGCCGCCCGGCTGGAGCATGTCACTAACCGGTGTCTTCCACCATTCGGGGTCGCGGAAGTAGTGCTTGAGCATCATGGCGCAGTTGACGCCGTCGGCGACGGCGGTGACGAGCTGCATGGCGGCGCCGATGCGACAGTCGCCGGCCACGAACACGCCGGGCACGCTCGTGCGCAAATACGCACAGTCGCATTTGATGAACCCGGCGTCGGTTAGCTCGACCGCCCCCTTGAGGAAGCCCGTATTGGGCACCATACCGACGAAGATGAACACGCCGTCGCAGGGATAGTCCTCTTCCTTGTCCGTCTTGACGTCCTTGAGCCGCGCCGACTGGACCTTGCCTTCGCCCTGAATCGCGGTGGCGACGGTGTCGTACTTGACGACGAGATTCGAGCTCGGCTCGTTCGCCTTGGCCAGCAGCTCTTCGACGAGGATCTTGGAGGCGCGGAATTCATCCCGTCGATGAATCATGGTGACCTTGGCGGCGTACTTGCACAGATGGAGCGTCTCTTCTACGGCGGTGTTGCCGCCGCCGACGGAGACAACCTGCTTTTCGCGGAAGAAGGGCGCATCGCACGTACCGCAGTAGCTCACGCCGGCCCCGGCGTTGCGGAACTCGTCTTCGCCGGGGATGCCGAGCTTGCGGTAGTCGCTGCCCGGCGCCAGAATCACGGCCCGCGCGATGTAGGCATCGTCGCCGGAGTGCACAGCGATGTTGCCGTCCTGGAGCTTCTCCAGGGCGGTCACTTCGGCCCCTGTCTTGATCTCGGCGCCGAAGGTTTCGACCTGCTTCTGCATCCGCTCGACAAGTCCCGGTCCGTCGATGCGGTCGAAGCCGGGATAGTTGTCGATTCTGTCGGTGTTGAAGATCTGGCCCCCCGGAATCATCTTCTCGACGATGAGGGTCTTGAGCCTGTCGCGGGCGGTATAGAGGGCTGCACCGAGCCCGGCCGGGCCGGCTCCCACGATGATGACGTCGTACAGCGGATCGCTCATGGCGGCGTGATCCTCCCGATTCAGCCCACGTGCGGCTCGATCTTCTTCTTCAGGTCCGCCTCGAAGTTCGGCGTCACGCCCGTGATCTGGTCCACCATGTCACCGTCTTTGAAGAGGAACATCGTGGGAATGCTCATGATGCCGTATCGGGTCGGGACCTCGCGGTTGTCATCCACGTTGATCTTGCAGACCTTGAGCCGGCCATCGTATTCGTCGGCGATCTTCTCCAGCACCGGAGCGGCCATCCGACACGGGCCGCACCACGGCGCCCAGTAATCCACGAGCACGGGAACATCCGACCCCAGAACTTCACTCTCGAAGCTCCCATCGGTTACGTCTACGGTCTTGCCTGCTGCCATCCCTGTTCTCCTTTTGTAGGTTCACTCCTGATTCATACCCGGGATGCGATAGTAAAGAGCACGACGCTGAATGTCAATCGGGCACAGGCGGTTTTTCGACTTCCATCCGGGGAATCGCCATGAACGAACGAGGATCTGCGCTCGCGCTTTCGATCATACGCCCTTCAACGATTACGCGAAAGGCCCAGAAAGCCCCGGCGCTCACGCGCGAGCCGGCTGTGCCGCGCCTGCGTTGATCTGCTGGACGACGCCGGGCAACTCCGAGAGCTTTTGGATCCTCCAGGCCCCCGGTGGGGTCGGCTTGCCCGCATTCGTATAAGCCTTCTTGAGCACGGCACTCATGCCGGTGTTCAGGGCGGGCCGAATGTCATTGTCAATCCGGTCCCCCACGAACACGATCTTCTCGGCCGGCGCGCCGATCTTCTCGGCGGCGATCCGGAAGATCTCCGCACTGGGTTTGCGGAAGCCGAACTCGTAGGAGTAGAGCTGCACGGCGAAGAAGTCCAGCAGGCCGAGCTGCTGAAGATGCCGCTCCAGCGAGGCGCGATTCACGAAGGTGTTGGAGACAATGCCGAGCTTCAGACCCATGCCCGTCAGGGCGCCCAGGGTCTGGGGAAGGCCTTCTTCAATCCGTGCCTGCCGGCTGAGAGGCTCATACAACAGCCAGGCAAACTGCTCCCATTGTTCGAGCGACAGATGCACCCCCTGTCGGGCCCCCACCTTCCGGAACACCTCGAGAGAATCGAAGTCCCTTCGCAGAATGTCGGACAGCAGGAACTTGATGCGCAGGCGCACCAGGTTGCGCAGGAAATACCACAGGAAACTGCCGATCGGCTGGCCGTGCTCCTTCAGAAAGGCGTGCGAGGATTTCGCGCCCTCCAGAAAGCACCTGGTCGTCTTGATCCTGCCGAAATCCAGAATGGTATCACCGAGGTCAAACAGGACCGCTCTGATCTCGTCGTCCGCCATCTTCGGCATCTTCCCCTGCTCTCTCCGAATCCGGACCGGCTTCCGTCACAGCTTCCTCGCCGGCGGCACCTGACCGCTGAATGCCTCGCGGACCCACCCGTGCATCTCATCGTCGGAGATCACGGAGATCCGGTCAGCGGCATATTCGGCGTCAATTTGGTCCTTGATCCGGATGATCCGAGGATCGTGTTTGGCGATCTGGATCTCGTAGTGCGTTTCGACCCAGTGCTTGATGCCGGCCGCTCCGGTCTTGTCGGCAATCGCCACCCCGATGGGACGATTGAGCAGCTTCTCGGTGTCGAAGCAGTTGTAGATCTCTTCGTTTTTCAGCAGACCGTCCGCGTGAATGCCAGCCCGAGTGACATTGAAATCCTTGCCCACCAGCGGATAGTTCTTCGGAATCTCAAAGCCCAATTCCTTGCGCGCGTATTCCGCCAGCTCGGTGACGGCGGCATAGTCGACGCCGGGGGTCATGCCTCGTAACTGGGCGTGCTCGATGACCAGGGCCTCGAGCGGCGGATTGCCGGTACGCTCGCCGCAGCCGAAGATGGCGGCGTTGGCAGCGCTGCACCCGTAGAGCCACGCCGTTGAAGCATCAACCAGGACTTTGTGGAAGTCATTGTGTCCGTGCCATTCCAGTTGCGCCGGCTGGACGCCGACCTTGCGCAGGCCCCGGATAAGCTTGGGAACGCTCCGCGGCAGCGCCGCCTCCGGCCAGGGCAGTCCGAAACCGAGCGTATCGCACAGGCGAATCTTCACCGGTTGGCCGTATTGCTCGCCGACCTTCAGCAGTTCGGCGGCGAAGGGCAGCACGAAGCCCTCGTAATCGGCCCGCGTGATATCCTCGAAGTGACATCGCGGTCGCACGCCATTGTCCAGGGAGGCCTTGACGACATCGAGATAGCCGTTCATGGCCTGCGTCCGTGTCTTGCCGAGCTTCAGGAAGACGTGGTAATCGCTGGCGGACGTCAGGATGCCGGTTTCCTTGAGCCCCATCTGGGAGACGAACTTGAAATCGGCGGCCACGGCGCGAATCCAGCCGGTGATTTCGGGATACTTGTAGCCGCGCGCCTTGCACAATTCCACCGCCTTCCGGTCCTTCTCGGAATAGAGAAAGAACTCGCACTGTCGGATCAGCCCGGTCCCGCCGTCGATCTGGTGCAGAAGATCGTAGATACGGAGGATCTGCTCCGGGGTGTAGGGCGGCCGGGCCTGCTGGCCGTCGCGGAACGTCGTATCGGTGATCCAGATCTCCTCCGGGATCTCGATATCGACCCGCTGATTGTCAAACACGACCTTCGGGAATTCGGCATATGGGAAGACCTCTCGGTAGAGGTTCGGCTTCTCCACGTCCACGAGTCGGACATCGTTATCGATCATAGGTTACCTCCAAAAAGTCATCAGTACCGGCCGACACATGCGTACCTGTGCCCGCCAAACATTCACTTGATCCCCATAGTGGCCGAGATGGGATTTGAACCCATACGCCCTTACGGGCAGGGGATTTTAAGTCCCCAGCGTCTGCCATTCCGCCACTCGGCCGGACACCGGCATGACACACCCGGGCCAGCCTGGTGTGCGTGCTCTTGATCGTCCGGACCTTGCCGGGACATTAGACGCTGTTGGATACGTGGCCACAGCCCCCGAGTTTTCCGGACAAGGTATTATATTCACCTGTCTCGCGTTGACAAAAGAAAAAACCGCCCGCCACGCCCCAGCGGTGACTCACCTTTGCGGAAAGAGTCTGCGAAGGTGCTTGCGGGACCGCCCCAGGCTGGAATAGGCCCCCTGCTTCACCGGGGAATTGCCCGGCAGGGGCGGTTAGGCCGCACTGAGTTAAAATAGGAAGGGCCGAAAGGGGCGATCGGGTAAGTTGGGGGGGGGTTGTGCCCCGAAGGCGTGATTCGACGTTCCCGTCCTACCGAAGGTAGGTCGCTGAATGTACCTCTGCGCTGCCAGCCCGTTCAGGATCGAGGTCGAAGTCGCCGCAGTATGCGACGCGGATGAAGGCAAGAGACGCTGCGGCGCACACGGCTGAGCACCTGGAGCAACCGAACGCTGTAGTGGAGCATGCGAAGCTCGCAATCCTCCGGCTGCAGCGCCCTGGCTCGAGCGATCCGGCCGGCTGCCTTCCCGGCCTGCCCGGCCGCCAGATACGTGTAAGCCGAATCCCGCAGTGCGCTGGTATGGCTTGCATCCAGTTCGAGAACGCGGGTGAAGAACCGGTCCGCGTCGGTGAACTGCCCCTTGTTGGCAGCGGTGACGCCGAGATAGTAGTAGGCGTCGGGGCTGCGCATATCCAGTCCCACGGCCCGCAGCAGGCACTGCGTGGCATGGTCCGGGTCGTCGATCGTCAGGAACATTGAGGCCATCGACACCAGTGTCTTGGCGCTCTCGCTCTCGCGATCCAACTCCGCCAGCAGATGGCTTCTTGCCCTCTCGCGCTGGTCGTCCATCAACGCACACTGGGCCAACCGGAAGTGCGGTCCGGCGAGCGTGGGATCTTTGCACAGGGCCTCCTCGAACAGACCAACGGCCTTGGCGCAATCGTTGTGATCGAGCGCAACCTCGCCCAGATAGAACAGGGCAGGCGCGAAGTCCGGGTCGAGTTCCAGGATGCGGCGGAATTTCTCCGTGGCCGAGTCCAGGTCGCCCGCTTCGAGCAACAGCAGGGCGAAATCCATGATGGCATCCACATCGCCCGGGTTGACGCGCAGCTCCGCGAGGAAGTGCTCGCGGGCGCGGGTGCGGTCGCCGTCCGACCAGTAGGCCTGGGCGATTCGGTAGTTGATCTGCGGGTGCGTCGGCTCCAGCTCGGCCGTACGCAGCCAGCAGCGAACGGCCTTCTTATGAGCGCCGCGGGCGAAGAGACTGTTGCCGATGTTGTAGTAGCACAGCGGGCACTCCTCATCGATCTGCTGGGCGAGGTAGAACATCTGCTCGGCGAGGTCATGCTGGCCCATCTCCGCGTACGTGATGATCCGGTTGCAGTAGCATGGCTCGAACCCCGGATCCATCTCCTGGATGTGCTCGAATGTGCGAAGGGCCTTGTCGTACAGTCCCGTGCGGGTGTAGTCCACGGCCAATGCATTGAGAATCTCCAGATCGCTGGGGCTCAATTGTAGGGCGATCTCATACTCGGCGGTGGCCTCTTCAAACCGGCCGATGGCGTCAAGGGTCAGGCCCTTGTTGAAGTGCCAGGCGCTATTCGTGGGATTGGTCTCCAGCGCCCGTTCCAACTCCGTCAGGGCCTGGGTCATCTTGCCGTCTTCGTACAACTCGTACGCCTTGCGTGCATTGCGTTCAGCCCTGTCATAGGGCCCGAATTCCGCGCCGTCAAACAGCATATGGGCGACTGCCTCCAGAGATTCGTACCAGTCCTTACACAAGGGCGTTATCGCCCGCCGGGCGTGTGTTCGTTAGCGTTTTCTGCCGATCGAAGCGGTTGTTTTTACCGCCGTGGGGATTCTGCTGGTCAACCGAGCGATAAGCCCTTACAATCCTTGTGTTTAACGCGATGAGCCGGCGGCTTGGGCCGCGTGGTCCGGATCCGATTCGGTCTTTTTCTGGATACGAGTCGCCAAGGGTCTTATAATGCGCCTATGGCAGTTCGTGGTGCGGCAGGGCCGGCGCAGTGAATCCGGACGATGTGCCACGCATTGTTTTGGAGAGGCAGGACTATGATCGAGGAAATCAAGGGCCGGATTGCGGCGGGCAAAGGCAAGTATGCCATCGTCGTCAGCAGGTTCAACGAGTTCGTGACGTCGAAGCTGCTCGGCGGTGCGATTGACTGCCTCCAGCGGCACGGCGCCGCCGACGAGCAGATCCGCGTCGTCTGGGTGCCGGGCGCTTGCGAGATCACCATCGCCGCCAAGAAACTCGCAGAAAGCGGCCGATACGTCGCCGTCCTGTGCCTTGGCGCGGTCATCCGCGGGCAGACCGGCCACTATGACGCCGTCTGCCAACAGGTCGTTCGCGGCATCGGGCAGATCAATTATGATACGGGAGTGCCCACGGTCTTCGGCGTCCTGACGTGCGAGAGCCTCGAGCAGGCGATAGAAAGGGCCGGCACGAAGATGGGCAATGCCGGTGCCGACGCCGCCACAACCGCCATGGAAATGGCCCATGTCATGGAGCAGATGCAGTAGGCCCGGAGGAACGGAAATACCAGGCAGGGCGGTCGGAGGCCCCCTCAAAGCCGCCCGGAACGGAGCGGCACAAGGACACGGACGATATGGATCGCGCGCTGCGTGGGTGGGCCTGCCGCCTGGCCGTGCAGCAGCGCTCGTTCTCGAATACATATGGATAAACGATCGAAGGCCAGAGAACTCGCGATGCAGGCGCTGTATCAGCTTGACGTGCAGGGCTCCGAGTTGCTGCCGCGTCTGATGGCTGAGTTCTTCCATGAGATGGAAGGCGACTCGCGGACCCGCCAGCTTGCCTGGGAATGGACGAACGGCGCATGGGCGGTAGTCGCCGAAAGCGACGATCTCATCACCAGTTCGACGATCCGCTGGCAATTCTCGCGGCTGTCGCCGGTGGACCGCAGTATCCTGCGTCTGGCGGTCTACCAGTTGACGTCGTGCCCGGGGATGCCACCGAAGGTGGTCATCAACGAGGCCATCGAGCTGGCGAAGAAATACAGCACGGAGAAATCCGGCCCGTTCGTCAACGGCGTGCTCGACGCCGTCCTCAAGAAGCTGCAGGCCGCCGGCCGGAAGATCGGACAGTAGTGGGGTGACAAATTGAGAACGATTGCGGTGGTGAATCAGAAAGGGGGGGTCGGCAAGACCACGACGGCCGTCAATGTGGCCGCCGCCCTGGCCGCCGCCGGGCAGAGGGTGATCGTCATCGATCTCGATCCCCAGGCCCACCTGACCATCCATCTCGGGGTCGAGCCCCAGGCCGTTCGCGTCGGAGCCTACGAGGTCGTGACGGAGTCGGCGCCGTTCGAGTCGAGTCTGATGTTCGTGCGCTCCAACCTCTGGCTCCTGGCGGCCAACATCAATCTCGTCGGGGCCGAGACCGAATTAGTCAACATCGTCGGCCGCGAGATCGTCCTGCGCGAGGCCATGCAGGCGAGCCAGGATCGGTTCGATTTCTGCTTCATCGATTGCGCGCCGTCGCTCGGGCTGCTCTCGCTCAACGCCCTGGCCGCCTCTCAGGAGGTGCTGATCCCGCTGCAGCCGCACTTTCTTGCCCTCCAGGGATTCGGCAAGCTCCTCCAGACGGTCGATCTGGTCAACAAGCGGATCAACCCGCACATCAAGGTCATGGGCGTGCTGCTGTGCATGCACGACACCCGCGCCTCGCTGCCGAACGAAGTCCGGGCGGATATCGAGCAGTTCCTCAACAACGCCCGTGGCTCGAACAGCGCGTGGTCCGAAGCCGAGATCCTGCCGACCTTCATCCGGCGGAATATCAAGCTGGCCGAGGCCCCGAGCTATGGCAAGACGATCTTCGAATACGACCCGACCTGCAACGGCGCCGAGGATTATCGCAGAGTCGCGAATTTCTTCCTCGGGATCGAGGACGAACCCGAGGCGTCGTCTGAAGCCAACTCTGAGGAGCCGCCCGACGAGGCGCCTTCCACACCCGGACCGTTTGAAGTCCGTTCGGTGAACCTGCCGGCGCCGCGCTGCTACACCCCGGTCCCGATTTGGACCGACCCGCAAGCCGAGACCCCGCAGTCGTAAGACGCGTGTACGACGCGCGGCCCGTGATCGGGATCAACTCGCCACGCCGAAAGGCATCACTCTATTTGTAGGCGTCGTCTCGGCGAACCTATTCGGGCTTGTCACATTTCAGCGTCGGTACGCGTCGACGCCGAATTCCATCACGGGCGTTTTGGCCTCATGGGCGCCGACGTCCGGACCCTGGCCGGTGAAGTTGTCGTTGAAGTTCGGCAGGCGCACGCCGCCACCGTAGCCGGGGCTTTCGGGGGACAGCCAGAACAGCCCCTTGCCTTCGTTCATTCCACAGCCGTCGACGTGGACGGGCTTGGCTTCGATCCCATGTCCTTCGTGTCGGTCGGGGGCCTGAAGGTCGCCGGTGTACAGGTCGTAATCATAATCGGCCAGCGGGTCGGCGGCGCGGTCGCGAATGGCTGTTGACCTGGCGTGCAGGATGTTGTTGCGGCTGGTGACGTTGACCATCGCGCCGCCCCAGCCGAGCCCCAGCCGCGCGCCGACGGTGGTCTCGCCCTTGTCCGAGATACGCATGGGCTGCAGGGTCGTGTTGTGGAACACGAAGATCCGCCCGCCGCCCATCTTGTCGCTGGTCTTCAGAAACCCGCCGCTCCAGTCGCCCGGCGCCACGCGCATCACGTCACTGATGTTGCGCCACACGTACAGCGGACCGACCGACGTGCTCGCGCACGCGATGCCGACGAAGCACTCGGTGCTGTAGTTGCCCCAGATGCGAACGTTGCAGTTCGCGCCTTCGGACTCGATCGTATCGTCCCAGCAGTGGCTCAGCAGGTTGGCGTAGATGTCGGAGTCGCGATTAGGAAAGCCGCGCACGCTGAAGTTCGAGGCGGCCCCGAAGATGTCGTTGTACTGGTGCTCGTCATCGGACCAGACGGTGTTGTAGCGAATCACGTGGTTGCCTTCGCTGTTGCTGAAGTATACGGCTTGCGCCCCTTCGGGATGATAGGACTCGCGCTTGCCGGGCCGGGGCCGATTCTCTCGCCAGTTGTTGGAGTCGCCGCGCGGATGATGGATGCGATTGCGCTGCACGACGACGCGCGTCAGGTCCGCCTCGCGCGAGTAGACGGCCGAATCCAGATTGCGTCCCCAGCCGTCGTCCAAGATCCGTCCCCAGCCGCTGATGTCACAACCCTCGATGATCACATCGTGACAGCCACGGAAGATTCGGATTCCATGCTGCTGCGCGTTCCGGAGCGTCAGGCCGCGAAGGATCACGTACGAGGCACGGACTTCAACGCATTGCGCGTGCTCGTTCCGCACGTCGATCGTGGTCGTCTCGCGGCCTTCTGCGTGCGTATAGAGAGTGTAGCCTTGCGGCGAGCCGGA
>CBFDBY010000153.1:0-13300 GCA_965603165.1 uncultured Phycisphaerae bacterium | reverse complement strand
CTCTGGCAGTTGGCCGCAGCATATCTCCTGTTGGCGTTTCCGTTCGGGATCATGCTGTGGTATCGCATCCCGATGATCGGCGAGACGGTGACCGCTCTGGTCCGCATGACCGTTCAGCTCATCTTCGTCGGCCTGTACCTGCAGGTGATCTTCGAGCTGAACATCCTCTGGCTGAATGCGGCGTGGCTCGTCGTCATGGTGGTCGTGGCGGATGTCTCCGTCGTGCGATCGTGCACGCTGCGGCTGCGCCAAATCGGCGTGCCGCTGTTCGTCGCCCTGTTAGCCGGCACCGCCGTGCCCTTGCTGTTGTTCACCGGCCTGATCCTGCGGCGTCCCAACCTGCTGGACGCACAATACGCCATCCCTATCGGCGGCATGATCTTAGGCAACTGTCTGCGGGCCGATATCGTCGGCATCCGCACGTTTTACGAATCGATCCGGACGGCGGAGAAGGCTTTTCTCCAGAGCCTGGCCCAGGGCGCATCCCTGCACGAAGCGATCCATCCGTACGTCCGCAAAGCGTCTCAAGCCGCTCTGGCGCCCACGGTCGCCACGATGGCCACCATCGGGCTGGTGTCGCTGCCGGGGATGATGACGGGCGTGATTTTAGGCGGCGCCAGTCCCGCCATCGCCATCAAGTACCAGATCGCCATCATGATCTCGATCTTCTCCGGCACGGCCATCACGATTGCCCTGGGCATCCGGCTGACGTCAAGAACCAGTTTCACCCCGTACGGCGTGCTCGATCCGACCGTCTTCCGCAATGCCTCGAAGACCTGATGCCGCCGGGTCCCGCGAACTTGCCTTGGCGCGGCGAATCGGTTCGGATATAACCGCGACAGGTTTGAGGCTTCCGACGAGTCCGAACCAAGGGTGTGGTTTGTGATCTACAGGCTGATAGGAAAGGAGCGACTATGAAGAGGATGTTACGTGTGGTGGTCGGCGTCTCGCTGCTGGCGGTGGTCG
The DNA here is from genome assembly GCA_965603165.1 of uncultured Phycisphaerae bacterium. Classification (GTDB taxonomy): domain Bacteria; phylum Planctomycetota; class Phycisphaerae; order Sedimentisphaerales; family Anaerobacaceae; genus PLanc-01. Next base: position 12,334 of record CBFDBY010000153.1, on the reverse strand, counting down.
CGGGATGCGCCACGCAGGAAGCGGCGCAGACGGAGCCGGCCGCCGAGGGCAAGCCCGTACTGCAGTATGTGGATACGCCGACGGGCCGGTGGCTGATCCACGACATGAATCGGCCCGCCCCGCCGATCGTCACGCCGGGAGCCACGAGCGCGGACGCCCCGTCGGATGCGGTCGTGCTGTTCGATGGGACCGCGGCATCGATGGCGAACTGGACCGACACGAAGGGCGCGCCCTCCAAATGGGCTATCAACGAAAACGACGGATACATGGAATCCGTCAAAGACGCCGGATACATCCAGACGAAGAACGAATTCGGCTCGTGCCAGTTGCACGTCGAATTCGCGACGCCGTCCAAAGTGGAAGGCTCGAGCCAGGGCCGGGGCAACAGCGGCGTCTTTCTCCAGGGACAGTACGAGGTCCAGGTGCTCGACTCATACGACAACAAGACCTATTCCGACGGCCAGTGTTCGGCCCTCTACGGCCGGGTCGTTCCCCTCGCCAACGCTTGCCGCAAGCCCGGCGAATGGCAGACCTATGATATCGTCTACCACCGCCCCACCTTCGACAAGGATGGCAACGTGACGCGAAGAGCGACCTTCACGGTCTTCCAGAACGGCGTCCTCGTCCAAGACCACGAGGAACTGACCGGCGGGACCGGCTGGCGCGGCCCGCACGCGATTTCCGACTACGAGCCGCACGGTGACAAGGGCCCGATCATGCTCCAGGACCACGGCAATCCCGTCCGCTACCGCAACATCTGGGTCCGCGAGCTCAAGGACTGACGTTCGCTATTGACGATCGTTCCGCTCGGGGCGGCCCCTGCGAACCGCCCCGCTTTTTTGCGCCCGTCCGGGCAGGCTCATTGCGGAACTTGCTCGCCGCCGGGCCGATCTGAAAGCTGATCGACGAAGAAGTCCACGAGGCGGACTCGTTCGTCGCGCGGCGTATCGGCCAGGATGGCGACGCACGGGATGCGGAGTTGGTCGCAACGGGCTTTTAGGAACATCGCGTGGCGCGGGTGGTGGATTACCTCGTTTGCATTCGTCGGCTCGGTGTCCGGCTTGAGATTGCTCGTGTATAAAGGCGGGTCGTTCGCATCCATGAAAGCGGGCATGTCGAGAAAGGCCCGCATCGCGACGACATCCGGGTCCCAGAGCCGGCTGCGGTCCTCGATGCCGTAGAGATCCAGTTCCTCGAACGAGCCCATGGTCTCGAACCAGTTGGGATCGATGCCGAGAATCGCGGGCCACTGCACGAAATCGTAGGTGGCCTGCGAGTTCAGATGGCCCATTGCGGCCAAGCGAGTAGACTCCCAGAGGACGGGATCCTCGCTGTTCGGGTCGGCCAGGTCGTCGTGGAAACCAAGCCAGATGGCGGCCCCGCCACCGGCTGAGCCGCCGTAGGTTGCGATGCGCGCCTTGTCGATGTTCCATTCGCCCGTCCGGTGGCGGAGAAACTGGATCGCGCGGGCGCAGTCGAGCATGATCCGGTCGAGCGTGGTCGTCATTCGGAACCGGTAATTGATCGCGGCGAAGGAGATGCCGTTGTCGAGGTAACGGGCGATCTCGGCGAGACCCGATGCCGTACGAATCGTGGTCTTGTCACCGGTGCGAAAGCCGCCGCCGTGGATGTAGACGACCACCGGGGCCGGCTCGTTCGAGTCCGCCTGCCAGAAATCGAGGACGTTTCGCTCGTCGGGACCGTACGGGACGTCTTCATAGGTCGGTGCCGGGCCGAAGGCGGATTCGTAGAGCCCGCGCACCTCGTTGGCGTCGAGCGGCTTGTCATAGATACGAACGTCGTCGATGCTGCCCTTGAAATGGTAGAAGCGATCATCCTTGCCGTAGCGACCATAGCCGATGGCGAGCGTCTCCTGCACCCCGACGGAGGCGAAGAAATCCGTGAAGGTCGCGTCGGAGCCGAGGTTGTAGCGCCGGCGGGTCATCTCCTGGCCGTCTAAGTAGCCGGTATTGCCTTCGGGCCCAACCACCGCGGCGAAATGGCACCAGCGGTCCGGCTCGAGATTCACGCCGGAATCGTAGCAGAACCGGGCGTTAACGATCGTGAAATAGAGCCTTCGATTGTTCGGATTGTTGCCGTGGCCGATCTCGACAATCAGGCTGTTGTGCGGCGCATCGGCGTCGGCCTCCCCGAAATACAGGATGGGCAAGATCTGGCCGCCCACGCTCTGAAAGCGAAACCAGGCCGAGATCGTGCCGTATGCAAGCTCGGCGATTTGCAGCGGGGCCAGGCCGACCTCGTCGCGAATGAGGATCTCGTCGCGGGTGCTGTCGAAGACGGCCGCCAATCCGATCGCGCCCCGCCCGTAGGTGATGTTATAGGCGGTGCCGTGCAGGCCGTGAGGGCCATCGTCCCATACGACGGGGTCCAGGTCTCCGTCCAGCCTCCAGTGGGCAACCAGATGCTCGTCTGGCCCGCCGCAAAGACTGCCGGCAGCCATCAGGATAATCGCCGTTGCCAATCTGCCCATGAGCCTCACCATCTCAGCCTTTCCGAACGATCCGAACCGGCCGCGATCAAGCGCCTTCCCGTCACGCCGATCCTCATCCATAGTATACCACGCGGGACCGCAGGTTACGCGCGTTTTTCGCGATACGCCGTCGCTTGGGAACGTGGAACGGCCGGGGTCGGTTCCGGCCACCTCACTTATTCAATGATTTGGATCTCGTCCCGCGTGCGGAATCGGCCACGCCGGTCCTTCTCGACACGATACGTGGCCCGGTATGCACGACCGGAGGGCAGGCGCGGGCTCTCAAGCACCCAGCGCCACTCCCCAACATCGGAATCGACGAGGGTATAGGAGGTCACCACCTGGTTCGGGTCGGCGCCGGGCACGACGAACCAACGCCGGATGGTCTCTGTGTCACTGCCGCGGACGTGGTCGATCCGCCATCGACCGCCCTGCGCGGCCCAACGAGCCAATTCCTCCGGCCCGGAGGGAAGCGTGCCCTGCTCCTGGCAGTACATGTTGAGCATCAAAGGGATGTAGCTGTGCAGATGGCTGTGCACAATGCGACCGGCTCGCTCGGCCGGGGACACATGGCTTTCCCCGTCAAAGTGGGTTAGATACGGGGCGAAGTCCACTTCCGACAAGGCCAGAGCTTCCCACGACGAACCGCCGGTCACCTCATCCACGAGAGCACCGAGGGTTTGTCTGATTTCCTGCCACGTGGTTTGGACGCGTTCGAGCTCGTGCATGTCCGCCGCATGACGCGCCGTGTCAAGGCCCTCTCCCACTATCGACAACCGCTCGGCGAACTGCCGGCCGGCTTGGGCCATGTCATCGGGCAGCTCGCGCGTTGTGGCGGGAACGTCCCGCACGCTGGCGCGACCGTCAACGATATCAACGATCCGCACGGCCACCCCGTCCTGCGGAACACGCGCGTCGCCCGTGACGGCCAGAGAAGTGCCGGCATCCAACCACAGGATGGGCGATATGGGCGCCTGACACACCAGCTGGTCTTCGCCCGTCTCGGTATGGAGCAGATGAAGCACATACTCCTTTCCGCGGACTTCCCAGTACGCCACGAAGGAGCCGTCCGGGCTGAAGGTGGGCAGCACCGCCCCTGCGTCGGTGACAAAGGTGATTTGTCGGGCCGGGCCGCCCGGCACGGACGCGCGGAACAGATTCCCGGTGCACGGCACGCCTTGATACCAGCGGCCGCCCCGGGTGAAACCCGAGACATATGCGATCTCGTCACCATCCGGCGCAAAGACGGCGCCGGCGCCACGGAGGCCGGTTTCAACCACCTCACCGGTCAGGGTATCGACGAGAACCAGCGAATGGTCGGTCACGTAGCCTTCAGCCTTGGATACCACCAACCAGCGCGAGTCGGGCGACCAGTTGGGCCATGTCTTGATCGCGCCGTCCAGCCTCTTCGTAATTTCCGCCGATTCCAGATCGATCACGAACAGGCCGAATTCGCGCTCTTGTCCCGAATCCCCGTCCCGGCTCCCGACAAAAGCGAGCTTGCGCCGATCCGGCGACATCGACAGGTACAAGGGATCGCAACCCTGCATGTGGGGTGTGCGCGTTTTTGCCCCGGTCTTGAGGTTCACCAGAAGGACTTGATCTTCGACCAGGGGTCTGCCTGCGCTGCCGAGACCGCCGGCGCCGTGAGCGTGGATCAGACTGCCCACGTTGATCAGGGCCACATCCCCATCCACGCGCAGAATGACCCTCGGCGACGAACCGACAAAATCCGTGACGTGACGGGGCTCGTGGTCCTGGCCATCCATCGCCCAGAGGGAGTGGAGCATCGAGGGAACCACGGGCAGCGAATACAGAATGGTCGGCCCGGACCGATGGCCCGGTTCGCCCAGCCATTGCCGGGTATACTCTGTGTTTGCCATGGCAGTCACCGTAGCCTGGTTCGCGGCCACCACACTGCGCTCGGTGGCGCGAACGGTCTGAGGTCCATTCCACCCGCATACTTGCACCGTCCCTGACAGCACGGTCAATACCGTAAACGCTCTCTTTATGATCTCTTTCGGGGACATGGTCGCTCCCTTCTCTGGACCAAGATTGGAAAACACCTGACAGTTGAATTGCGTACCGAGCACGTTCAGCGTTGCCGTCGGGGTCTCCACGACAAAGAGCTGGCCAAGGCTCGGCGTGACATCTGCGCGGAGCTCGCCGCGCACCAGGCGCAGCGTGGACTCCGAATCGGATCGAAGATGGCAGCATTCGATCTGCGTTCCTTCGCAAAGCCAGATCTCACTCCGATCGTGCAGGCGGATCCGGAGCCCGCCCGTCGATCCGACGGAAAGGGTGTCTCCGAGACCGACGGATTGGCCTGGGGCCAGCGCATGTTCGCCGCCCTCCGGGTCCGTCCGCGTACAAAGACCCCGGGCAATGTCAATCTGTCCGAAGGGCGCCGAATCCGCGAGCTTATCGAGGCCGGGCTTCTCGGGCAGGATGACACTTCGTCCCAGGATCAAGGCCAGCATGAGAACCGCCGCGGCCGCCGCGCCCCAGACCCACCGCCGGGTCCGACGGTCCGGCGTTCGTGTCGCCTTGCGTCCACGAGCAATGCGTTGTTCTTCGCCCCCAAGCGCCGACTCGATGTTCTGCCAGATTGCCTCTCGACGGGTGTGATCCATCCGAGGTGGATCGGGGGCTTGCTTGAGAAGCGACTCAATGTCCGGCGGTCGATCGGTACCCATGACTATATCCTGCCCGTATCCAACGGTTCCTCCGCGTTCACGATGCGTGTATAAGCGTTACGAAAGGCGGCACGGGCCCGGCTCAGCGCCGACTCGGTCGCCTTGGCCGTCAGGCCCAGCCGTTCGGAAACTGCCTGCACGGTCAAGCCTTCACAGTACTTCAGCCGCAGCAAATGCTCCCATTGCGGCTTCAAGGCGGACAGGGCAGCCCCAACGATCAGCGTTTGCTCCGCAGAGAGCATCCTGTCGTCAGGTGCGGGGGCAGGATCCACTGCTTCGAAGACGACGTCGCCTGAGCCCGAGCCCGTTGCCGGCGATAGTACGATCCGGCCGGTCCGCCGGCGAAGAGTCCGGGAACGCCGCGACAGAATCCGCAACGCAATCCCTTTCAGCCAGGGCAACAGATCGGCGGCGTCTCCCTGAAACCCATCAATGGTTTCCAGGGCTCGCTGAAACACCTCCTGGGTGATGTCCTCCGCGACATCACCCCGGGCCCGACAGCGGTAATACGCATAGCGATAGACCCCGTCCACCAGCGTCTCGTACATACAACGCCAGCTCTCATGCTCCCTGCGCCTCAGTCCGCCGATGCTGAAGCCGAATTCGGACAAATCCTGTCCTCCGCGCACGTGTCAGCTTTGTACGTCTTCGGAAGGCCTTCACTGTTCTGTTTGCCCCAACGGGCCCAAATCCTTCAGGGAATTTCCCATTTTTCAGGAGGGGCGTCCCCATGTGATGCGAGAAGCCCTTCCATCTCGTATGCCTCTCCATGAATGCCCAAGCACGTTCGGTCGCAGGAGAAAACTACCTGCGAAACTATCAGGAGTTTCTGGAGTGGCGTGCCGATTCTGGTCCATAGTATACCGCGCGGGGCCACGGTTCCGCGCGTTTTTCGGGATATCCGGCTACCCGGGCGTTGTCCGGTTGTCAGGCTGAACCGTGGGGTTATAATCGACGTACGAGCAACCAGTCGGGAGGTATGAGGATATGGGCAAAGAAGCTCTGGCAGTAAGACGGTTGCCGGTGCGGCTGACCAGCGACCCAAGGCACACAATCACGCGGTTCTTCTGGCTCGGGCCCGCTCGGGCGGAGACGGTCATCAAGCGAGTGATGCGGCTGAGCGACGAGCAGACGGCCGACCTGCTGGCGCGGACCATGCAGGAGTTCGACCACCTGCACGTCGATTTGACCGATGTCTTCCTGGATCACTACGAGGAAGTGGCCCAGCACGTGGACATGCCCGCGGCCCTGACGGCCGACCGGAAACGCCTCATCGGGGCCTACTTCACGCTCGAATACGCCTTCGCCTCGGCCGCGATGTTCAATCCGTCCATGGCCCCGGCCATCAATCAGCGGGGTGTCGAGACCGGGTCGCTGCGATTCGCCATGAGCCTGCGCTGCATCGGGGAGGGGCATCTCAGCAGCATTGTGTTCCGACGGGGCATTGTGGATGGCAAGGGCAATATTACCCTGGAACCGGCGGGCCCCTACCGCGAGCCCAAGCGAACGTTCGAGGACCGCCGCGTCTCCAAGGCCGAAGCTCGCGACAAGCTGGCCGAGCTTGGCGTCCACCATACGGCGTTGGAAGCCGTCCTCGAACGGTTGGAGGATCCGTTCTCCGTGCTGGTGCTACGAGCCACGCTCTGTCGAATGCTGACGGATCCCTCGGCGGTCCGACCCTGTGATGACGACGTCCGGCGTATCGAGTGGCTGACCTCGTGCGACTACCGCGTCGAGATCGCTCCCGACGCCAACATCAGCCAGGTCGTGCTGTTCCCGGTCTGCGAGGCCGAGTCGCGGGGTATGGAGGACATGCGGATCGTGCGGTTCACCGACGACGACGGTTCGATGCGCTACTACGGCACGTACACCGCCTACAACGGCTGGCTGACGCGCCCGCAGATCGTGGAGATGACCACGCCCAACGTCGCGTACGTCCGCAGCCTCCAGGGCCGCTGCGCCAAAGACAAGGGCCTGGCCCTGTTCCCGCGCAAGGTCCGGGGTCGCTACGTGATGAGCGGCCGCATCGACGGCGAGAACCTCTACATCCTCCAATCCGACAACGTCCGCCTCTGGGACGAAGCCGTCCTCGTCCAGGAGCCGAAGTTCACGTGGGAATCCGTCCAGATCGGCAACTGCGGCTCGCCCATCGAGACCGAGGCCGGCTGGCTCTTGCTGACCCACGGCGTCGGGCCCATGCGACACTACTGCATCGGCGCCTCGCTGCTCGACCTCAACGACCCGACGAAGCTTATCGGCCGGCTCGAAGAACCACTGCTCGCACCCACGCCGGACGAACGCACCGGCTACGTCCCCAACGTCGTCTACTCCTGCGGATCGCTCGTCCACAACGGCCTGCTCATCATCCCCTACGGCATCAGCGACGCCGCCACCGGCTTCGCCACCGTCCCCCTCGACGACCTGCTCGCCAGGCTATGCTGATAACCGTCATCGGTCCTTGAGTCCCACGCCGGCCATTCCCGCTTGCCCTGGAGCGGGTCCGGGGGCATAATGGGAGCGTTCCGTCGCGGCTTTGCGTCGAGCGGCGCAGGCACGCTTCGGACGCCGGACGCGAACTATCGCGTCGGGCTTCTACACTGACACGGACAAGGAAAGGGACACCTGATGAACCCGCAGCAGACCAAGTCGACCTCCCGTCGTGAATTCCTGAAACAGTCGTCCGGCGTCTTGGCCGGGACGGCGCTGGCGAGCGCCATCAACGTCCGGGCGCACGCCGGCGAGGACAACACCATCAAGGTCGCACTGGTCGGTTGCGGCGGACGCGGGACCGGGGCGGCCGCCAACGCCCTTTCGACGAAGGGCCCGACGAAGCTCGTCGCCATGGCCGACGTCTTCGACGACCGCTTGCAGCGAAGTCTCAAGGGATTGAGCGGGCACGGAGAGAAGCTCGACGTGCCGAAGGAGCGGCAGTTCAGCGGCATCGACGGATACAAGAAGGCCATCGACTGCATCGCGCCGGGCGGGGTCGCCCTGCTGGCCACGCCGCCGGCGTTTCGCCCGATGCACGTGGAGTACGCCGTGGCGAAGGGCTGTCACGTGTTCATGGAGAAGGCGTTCGCCGTCGATGCGCCGGGGGTGCGGCGGATCCTCCGGGCCGGCAGGGCGGCCGAAGCGAAGAACCTCAAGGTCGCCGGCGGCCTGATGAGCCGGCACTACAAACCGCTCGAAGAGGCGGTCGAGCAGTTGCACAACGGCCGCATCGGCAACCTGATCACCTGCTGGGCCTATCGCGTGCACGGCATCGTGCCGTTCTCCAACAAGCGACCCGGCGAGAACGAGCTGGCCCACCAGATCCGCAACTTTCACTGTTTCACTTGGCTCAACGGCAGCTTCTTGCTCGACTGGCTCATCCACAATCTCGACGTCTGCTGCTGGTGCAAGGACGCCTGGCCCGTCTCGGCGCAGGGCCAGGGCGGGCGGCAGGTCCGCACGAACCCAGACCAGCTCTTCGACCATTACGCCGTCGAGTACCACTTCCCGGACGGCACGCGGCTATTCGCCCAGGGCCGGCACATCGACAACTGCTGGGGCTTCTTCGGCGACAAGATCCACGGCGCGACCGGCTCGGCCGAGCTCGGCGAGGGCGTCAGCAACCCACGGCTGTTCAAAGGCTACAACCAGACGGCCGGGAACGTCATCTGGCAGTACAAGGGCCCGCCGTGCAGCCAGTATCAGGTCGAGCACGATCTGCTGTTCGACGCGATTCGCAAGGACAAGCCGTACAACGAGTCCGAACGTTCGGCGTACGCCGCGATGGTAGGCATCCTCGGCCGCATGGCCGCCGAGTCCGGCCAGTTAGTCACCTGGGACGAAGCCATGGCCTCCAACCTCGAACTCGCCCCCGGCCTCGACAATTACACGATGGATTCCAACCCGCCGGTCATGCCCGACGCCAACCACAAATACCCCGTCGCCATGCCCGGCTCAACGAAGGTTCTCTGATCGGGCTGGCAGCCGTTTGCAGTTGCCGGGTGGCAGCGTCAAGCGAAGCTTGGCGATGGTTCTAACGATGAGCAACAGTGCCGATGAAGAAAGGACAACCATGAGACGAGGACTTGTCGCAGTGTTGTTGGGTGTGACCGTACTGGGGACGTTGGCTCTTGGGCAGCAGTATCCGGCGGTTTCGGAGAGTCGGCGGATCGAGATGCTCGAGCCGCCCGGCAAACGGCCGGTGCGGATGGTGCTGGATACGGATACGTACAACGAGATCGACGACCAGTTCGCGGTGGTCTACGCCCTGCTGTCGCCGGAGCTGGACGTGCAGGCCGTCTACGCGGCGCCGTTTCATAACAATCGCTCGAGCGGGCCGGGCGACGGCATGGAGAAGAGCTACGAGGAGATCCTGCGAATCCTGGACAAGCTGGACAAGTCGCCCGATGGGTTCGCGTTCGAGGGCAGCCGGAAGTATGTCGCGGATGTGAAGAATCCAGAACGCAGTCCGGCGGCGCTCGACCTGATTGCGCGAGCGAAGAAGAGTAGCCCGGAGGATCCGCTGTACGTCGCGGCCGTCGGGGCGATCACGAACGTCGCCAACGCGATCCTCATCGAGCCGTCCATCATCCGCAACATCGTCGTCGTGTGGCTGGGCGGCAACGGGCATCATTGGCCGCACCAGCGGGAGTTCAACTACATGCAGGACCTGAAGGCGTCGCGCGTCATCTTCGACTCCGGCGTGCCCGTCGTCCAACTGCCCTGCACGCCCGTCGTTACCCACCTTACGACCACCGTCCCGGAGATGGAGCGCTACGTCGGCGGCCGCGGGCCCATCGGCGACTACCTGCTAAAGATCTTCAAGGACTACCACAAGGACCACTTCGCCTGGTCCAAGGTCCTCTGGGACATGACGGCGGTCGCCTGGCTCGTCAACGACAAGTGGCTGCCCTCCGATCTCCTGCACAGCCCCATCGTGACGGACAATTACACGTTCAGCTTCGACGACGGTCGCCATCTGATCCGCGTGGTGAACTTCGTCCACCGCGACCCGATCTTTCGCGACTTCTTCACCAAGCTGGATCGACGGGCGAAAAGACAGTAGTTCCGGCCGCGGCGGATTTTAGTCAGGCAACGATCGTGTTGGCGACAACGAGGAAACGGCTATGTGGGATATTGCATGCTACCACGATGGACTGTGGGCCGTTGGCAGCCGTGCGTATCGAAGGAACAGAAAAGACCGCTCCGGGGGTATGGATCGATCCGAGACGGAGACAATCGCATGAGAATATCGTTCACCATTCTTTCAGTGGTCTTTGCGACAGCAAGTCTGTCTGGCGCCTCAGGTCTGGCGGCCGGCTACCCGGGTGACGAAGGGATCGAGAAGGATGCGGACGTGGTGGTGTTCACGGATTTCGAATCCGACCGGTGGCGAGCGGATTGGTCCGGCGGAAGTCGGGATACCGTCAGCGTGGTCGGCGAGGACGTCGAACATGGCTTTGTGCCGCTGCAGGGCAAGGCGCTGCGGATCAAGGTGGAGAAAGGCGGGCATTACGGCGCGAGTCTGCAATATGACTTCAATGACAAGGTCGGGCGCGAGCCGCTGGAGATCTACTTCCGGTACTACCTGCGGCTCGGCAGCGACTGGGACCCGGCGCGAGGCGGCAAGCTGCCCGGCATCGGCGGCACGTACGACCGGGGCGGCTGGGGCGGCCGGCCCAGCGACGGACGCAACGGATGGTCGGCACGGGGACAGTTCAAGGGCCGCAAGGACGGCAAAACACCTATCGGGTTCTACTGCTACCACGCCGACATGAAAGGCCAGTACGGCAGCGAGTGGATCTGGGAGAAGGACGGCCTCGGCTGCCTGGAGAACGACCGGTGGTACTGCATCGAGCAGTACACCCGAATGAACACGCCGGGGCGAAACGACGGCGTCCTGCGAGGCTGGGTGGACGGCAAGCTGGCCTTTGAGAGAACGGACATCCGCATGCGCGACGTGCCGGACCTCAAGATCGAGTGCATCTGGATCAACGTCTATCACGGCGGGACATGGACCGCCCCGAGCGACGACCACCTGTATATCGACAACGTCGTCGTCGCCAGACGGCACATCGGCCCGATGACGCCGCCGACCGAGCCCGAGTAAAACCTTCCGTCCCTTCGGGCCGTACAGCCGCCGGGATCACGATATGCTGTAATCGGCCGGTGAACAGAAGGTATATTGAACCTTTCGCTCGCTCGATGAGTAGGAACTTGCCACTGGACCGACCTGGGAATATGTGGCAGTAAGGAGACCATAGATGGAACGGAAACACACGTCACGACGGGATCTACTTCAGTTTGGAATGGCTGCGGCAGCCGCATCGGCCTGCGGGGGCTGCGCGCTGTTCGGCTCGCGCAAGGCCGACGCCGTTGCCGAGCAAGGCGAGGGCGGCCTTCGGCTGAGCGAAGAGCAGTCCTCGGCCCTGCTGCAATCGGAGGGCAGTCTGCTCGTGCAGCCGGAGAATGCCGACGGCAAGATCCTCGTCGTGCGTCGGGACGACGGCAGCCTCCACGCGGTCGCCGCGACCTGCACCCACGCGGGCTGTGACGTCCTGTACGACCCGAAGCTCGGACACGTCCGCTGCCCGTGTCACGGGTCCGAGTTCGGCCTGGACGGCACAAACATCAAAGGACCGGCCAAGGAGCCGCTGAAGGCGTACAAAGTCGCCGCACGCAACGGCCGCATCGTCATCGAGATGTGAGCTTCCAACGGACGACGAAATCCGAAGTCGCAGTCGCTTGAGGCACGGCAAAGCACGCCGTTATCGCTGATCTGGCGGACGCCTATCGTCATCGCGGGTGCCATGTCCACGCTCGCGTGGACATGCCGGACTTCCGCTACGCAAGCCATGCTTACGCGAACGTAAGCATGGCACCCCGCTTCATTTTGCCACCGGCTAAGGATGAATCGCGCTTGCGATTAGATGTATTCGACGGTCGCCGGCGGTTTGGGCGTCAGGTCGTAGAGGCAGCGGTTGACGTCCGGGACCTCCGTGATGATGCGCTGGCAGATGCGATGGAGCTTCGGCCAGGGCAGTTCGGTCGCGGTCGCGGTGCGGGCGTCGGTGCTCTCGATGCAGCGGAGCACGATGATCTGCCCGAACTCGCGCTTGTTGTCGCGAATGCCGGTGGCCCGGTCGTTCAGCAGCAC
>CBFDBY010000152.1:0-13353 GCA_965603165.1 uncultured Phycisphaerae bacterium | reverse complement strand
GCTCTATACTATCAAAACACGACTCCCTTGTCACTCGCTACTTGGGAAATCCGGGATCAGGTCTATTTCGGCGAGAACTCCGACGATGTAGCCGCCGGCGCCGTGGAGCCGACGGTAACGACGGATGCATCTGTGAAGGTCACTTCACTGGCACCGTACGCAGCGGGACTGACTCCGGGACAGACGTACTATTGGCGCGTGGATGAGGTCAACGATGCGGACCCGAACAGCCCCTGGACAGGGGACGTCTGGAGCTTCCGCGTGCGGCCTCTGACCGCCTGGAATCCCACGCCCGCAGACGGCATCCTCTACGTCCACCCGGACCAACAACTGACCTGGGAATACGGCCTGGGCTATATCTTCCACAAGGTCTTCTTCGGCGAGACGTTCGAGGAGGTCGAAAGCGCCACGGGCATGGGCTACATGACCATAGATCCCATCTACAATCCGCCGCCCCTGGAGATCGGCAAGACCTATTACTGGCGAGTCAACGAATTTACCGGCGCGATAGAGCACCGAGGCGACATCTGGAGTTTCACGACGATTCCTGACGTCGCCGTCACGGATCCGGACCTGCTGGGCTGGTGGACGCTCGACGAAGGCATGGGGTCCACCGCGGTAGACTGGTCGGGGCATGGCAATCACGGCCGGATTCTCGATGGTGGCCAATGGACCTACGGCGCCCATAACGGCGCCCTGTATCTGGCCGACGGCGCGCACGTGGAAATCCCGGCCCTGAACGTCCAAAGCAATACGGTGACCCTGACGGCTTGGGTCAAGAGAGAAGGCAGCCAGGCCGACTGGGCCGGGGTGCTCTTCAGCCGAGAGGGCTCCGCTGTCTCCGGCATGGGATTCGGCGCCGCCAACGAGCTGAGGTACCACTGGACGGATCAGTATTGGGATTTCGCCACAGGGCTCGTCCCACCCAACCGGGAGTGGTTCTTCGTGGCCCTCGTCGTCAAGCCGACGCAGGCAACGCTGTACCTCAACGGCACGGACACATCGGCGACGAATACGGCCGCACACGACCCCGACCCGTTCGACGGAGCACTCCGGATCGGCCAGGATTCACAAGGCGGCCGCGACCTGAAAGGGACCGTCGATGATGTCCGCTTCTATAACAAGGCCCTGAGCGCAGCCGAGCTCATGGAGGTCATGCGGGGCGACCCGCTGCTGGCCGGGGACCCCATGCCGGCGCCCGACGCCGTGATGGACATTCGCGACGTCAGTTCCCTCCGCTGGTCGGCGGGCGATACGGCCGCTTCTCATGACGTCTATCTCGGCGCGAGCCGGGAAGCGGTCGCTGTTGCGGATAGAGATTCCGCTGAGTTCCAGGGCAACCGGACCGCGACCAGCTTTTCTCTCGGTGATCTCGTCGAGATCGGCGGCGGCGATTACTACTGGCGAATCGACGAGGTGGAAGCCGACGGAAACACCATCCACACAGGATACGTGTGGAAGTTCACGGTCCCGCCCTACCTGGTTGTGGACGACTTCGAGAGCTATACCGATGACTACGAAGCCGGCAAGGCGATCTGGCAGGCCTGGATCGACGGCTTGGAGGACCCGCAGAACGGCGGCTCAACGGTCGGCTACGCCGAGGCCCCCTTCGCGGAGACGCGTATCGTGCTCGGCGGAAGCCAGTCTATGCCGCTGCAATACGACAACACCACCGGCCCCGGATACTCTGAGGCCGACTTCGCGTTCTCGCCGGCCCAGGATTGGACAGTCGAAGGCGTCACAATGCTGGTCGTGCACTTCCGCGGCGCGCCCGACAATGCAGGGCAGTTGTACGTGAAGATCAACGGGACCAAGGTGCCCTACGACGGCGACCCGGCCGACATCGCGAGCAGCCAGTGGATTGCCTGGGATATCGACCTTGCCTCCGTCGGCGTGAACCTGACGAGGGTCACGACGTTAACCATCGGCGTCGAAGGCGGCCAAACCGGCACCGTCTACGTCGATGACATCTGGCTGACGAAGCCTTGACCAACGGAAAGGAGTGTTCGGGTTCAGTACTGAAGGATACCGACATCAGATAAGGGCTGCGATACCGATCGCGGCCCTTTTTCATTTCCGAGCTCGTATTGCCACTCCGCGCCGTCCGGAGAATCGACACGCTCGGCAGACCCTATCCTTCTCTGCCCGAGGTCAGCTTCAAGGCCCAATCGACCTTGGACTTCGGCGCTCCATCCGGGAAGGCCAACAGATGAATCGTTCCGTTGTCGGCCGCTTCCCATGCGCCGGCCTTGGTCCACTCGCCCGTTCGCGGATCGAACCAGGTCGCCTCGTATTGACGGCCGGCGGCTGCGCCGGAGACAATCGCCTGGGGGCAGTCCTTCTCGAAGTAGAGGAGGAAGAACTGCTTGTCGTCGGTGCGGGCGCAGTAGGCCCACCCGACGAAGTCGTTCTCCGGGCCGGAACGATGCGGCTGAACCAACTCAGGACGAGGGGCGAGGTCCTGGTACTTGCGGCCTTCGGATAGGATGAACTTGGCCAGGTGCTGCATTTGGGCGCCGGATTGCCATTGGATGACGTCCCAGAGGTGGGTCTTGGCCTCGGGCTCGACGTTGCCGCCCCAGAGGCCACCGTCCCAGCCGCCGGCGCCGTAGATGTGTCCGCCGAGCCCGCCGGAAAGGACGCTGCCGTACATCGTGGAGCGGCAGTACAAAGCCGAGAGCAGACTGCCGCCGTGGGCGCCCTGCTGGCCGACGGAGTCCATGTCCTTCTCCCAGCCGGGCCGCTCCATGCCGGCGTAGTACGGCTCGCCGTTGATCCCGGGCAGAGGCGGCTCCGCGTTGAAGATCTCCGTGAGCAGCTCGTAGCTGTTGTGCGTGCGCTGGCCGTTTCCGATCTGGTGGAAGGTGAGCCATTTAGCCTTGTCGGTGTGGCCGAAATCCCGCAGCGAGGAGGGATTCGAATTGCAGCTCACGAGCGTTCCGAAGGGCGGCGGGCCATACCTCTCGATGACCGCGTTGGCCGCCGCGTTCCAGTCGTCGGCCGGGATCGTGGCGCCGGGCGAATCGAAGTGGATCGGACTGAAGAAGCAGATATTTGCCTGATACCGACTCCAGATATACTGGATGTACCGCGTGTACGATTCGGGCCAGTCATGGTACTTCTTCCACGCCTGCCCGATGTCCCGCCGGGCGACCTCGATGAACGGGATGATGCCGCAACCGTTGAGGTAATCGATCTTGCGGTCGAGGTTGCGAAAGTACGCTGGATGGATGCGGTCCAGGTCGGGGAAGATCTCCTCATAGCGGGGTACTTTGCCTGGAAAGAGAAAAGACCTGTTGCCGTCCTCATCGTGCATGTCCTTGGCGCTGTCGGTACCCGCCTGGCGCCAGGCTGCGCGCAGCACTGTGCCGTCATCGGTCCGCAGATTGGCGGGCTTTTCATCGTTGGCCCAGTTGGGAAAGGCAGCGATCATCGCGATGCAATTGTACCCCTGCTCTCTGCGAAAGCGGACATAGTCCTTGAAGCCGGCCTTCGGTCCGAGCGGCCGGCGCTCATTGCCGTCTCGCCACGGGTAGCGAAACGTCCCGACCGACCACCACGTATCGCCCACGAGAAAGAACGACGTCCCGTCGGCATATTTGAAGGCGTGTCCGTTTGCCGTCGCCCGAACCATCCCGCGCCGGCACGGATTGTCTGCCAACTCAGCCTTCGACCAGACCACGGCTTTGAACTCGCCCCGCTTGCCGTTCAGCCCGGCATCCGTCTGGTTCGAGCCGCTGACCCAAGTCCACTCGCCCGGCTTCGTCGCCAGGACCCGCACACGGTATGTACTCCCGCCGTACCAGAATCCATAGCAGCGTTTCTCGAAGCCGGGGCCTGTCAGATCCACCCAAACCGAGACTTCCCTGTAGGGATTTGCATACGTGTTCCGGGCCTGGAGTTTGATCTCGACCTTCTGCCACAGACGATACGTCGTGGGCTGGGCGTCAAGGACGGCCGGGCGGAGTCCAAGGATACAGAACAGCAGAGAGAGGGCCGCGGAATTCATGCTCGTCATAAGTCTTCTCCATGACAGCAGGGATCGCGATCACTTGCGATGATTGCAGGCGAACTCGCAAGCCTCGTATTTTAATTTGCCCGTCTTCATGCGACAAGCTACAATTCGCGCGTGATTCAGAGAAGAACAACGACAACCGTACATGTTGGCCCGGTCCGGCTTGGGTCCTGCGGGCCCGTCGTCATTCAGTCGATGACAAAGGTTCCCACGACGGACGTCGATCGCTGCGTCGAACAGGTCGAACAGCTCGTGCGGGCGGGATGTGAGCTCGTTCGAGTGGCGGTGCCCCGGCGCGCCGATACGGCGGCGTTTGCCCGCATCGTCGGGAAGGTCCGCGTGCCGCTGATCGCGGATATCCACTTCAGCCCGGCACGCGCCATCGAGGCCATCGAGGGCGGGGCGGCGAAGATCCGCCTGAATCCGGGGAACATCAAGAGCCGCGAGGATATTCATCAAATCATCGACGCCGCCAAATCGCACAAGGTGGCGATCCGCGTCGGCGTCAATGAGGCCAGCATCCGGGACCTCAAGGGCGAGCCGGTCCCGCCGGAAGAAAGAGTCGAATTGATGCTCGGCGAGATGACGCAGTACGTGCGTCTCTTCGAGGAGCGGCAATTCGACCAGTTGGTTCTCAGCGCCAAGACCAGCGATACAGTGCGAACGATCGAAGTCAATCGGCGGATGGCCGAGACCTTCACGTATCCGATCCACCTCGGCCTGACGCACGCCGGCTTGCCGGAACATGCGAGGATCCCGTCAGCCGTCGCTCTCGGCACACTGCTGGCGGAAGGGATCGGCGATACGATCCGGGTCAGCGCCGCCGGGGACCCGGTCGTCGAGACCGAGATAGCGCGCGGGATCCTGATGTCGCTTGGATTGCGCGAGCGCCGCACGCCGGAGCTGATTGTCTGCCCCACGTGCGGGCGGATGGAGATCGACGTGGTCAAGCTGGCCCGCCGGGTGGAATCGGCCCTGCGCGGGATCGACAAGCCGTGCCGAATCGCTGTGATGGGCTGCGTCGTCAACGGTCCGGGAGAGGCGGCGGATGCTGATTTCGCCATCTGTGCCGCCAGGAACAAGGCCTACTTCTATCGCAACGGACAGCGAACGGCGGTCGTGCCTGAGGCGGAGATCGTCCCGAGACTGCTGGAGGCATTGGAGACACTGGTCTGAGGGCACATGACGGTTGAAACAAGACAGATGCTGAGGAGGCTGGCGATCGCCATTGTCTTCGGCGTGGCCTTCGCCTACATCGAATCAGCCGTCGTCGTTTACCTGCGAGTCATCTTTCACCCCGACGGATTCACCTTCCCCTTGCAGGCGTTCGACATAACCCCGCTGGGAAGACGGCTGCTGCTCACGGAGATCGGACGGGAGGCGGCCACGCTCGTGCTCATTGTGACAGCGGCGTGGTTTTTCGGTCGCACCGGTCAGGAACGAGCAGCCTGGTCTCTGGTCATCTTCGCGGTCTGGGACGTGTTCTACTACGTCTGGCTCAAGGTCCTCCTGGACTGGCCTGCATTGATCATGGATTGGGATATTCTCTTTCTGATCCCGGCAATCTGGGCGTCGCCCGTTCTCTACCCGGTCCTGGCGTCGGCAGCGATGTTCGCGTTTGCCGTTGCGATCCTGTATCGCAGCGCGCAAGGCTCTCCCCTGGCGATCCGGTACACGGACTGGCTCGGCTGGCTGGCGTCCACGATCATCATCGTCGTGGCCTTCTGCCTGGGCGGGATCCACGTCACGGAGCCGGACTACGCAGAGCACTTCCCCTGGCCCCTTTTCGCGGTTGGATACGCCGTGGCCATCGCCACATGCGTGAGATCCTTGCGAAAGCCTGCCGCACAGACCCCCGCTGCGCCGTTATAGGTCCTATGTATGCGATGCACCGACAAGGAAGTATCTTTCGTTTGCCATTCCAATCGCGCCAAAGTGATGTCGAGGAATGCCATATCGCTGAGAAATAGCGCGAAAATGGTCAAAATCAACGGCGAGGGGTTTATTTATGCGCGTTCAAATGCTATAATACAGCATATGGTTTCGAAGCCAACGTTCCCATGTGGAGTATTTCGGAGGAGGATGCGATGGACGAAGCCAGCCTCGAAGGCGCACTGAACGAATTAGTCCGGCAGTTCGGAGACACTGCCAACCTCAAGCAGGCAAAGCCGTCCAATCCGGCTCGGCAGGCTGGGGCCGGTCGCAAGCAACTCCAGAAGAGCATCAGCACTCTGCAGGAACTGGTCGACTACCTCCGGGTTTGCATCAAATACCAGGCGTTCGACCTGGAGGCAACGCGTCGGGAGAATCGTTATCTCAGAAAGTTGCTGGAGGAGAACAATCACGACCAGGAACGCGAGGGCCGGTAGGCGGGCGCCTGCAGTGGGCCCGCGGCCCAAAACTTGGGTCTGACAAAGGCTGGGAAATCCCCCGAGGACTTGCCGACCGGGGGCACCAGAGGCGGATAGCTTCACGGCGGGATCATCAGGGGCTTTACAGAGTCAAGGAGGAAGAAAGACCGCCTGCGCAAAGCGGTATGTTTCACGCCGTCCGGCGGGTGCGACCGTGCGACAGATGTCGGGGGTAATGCTTTTGCCGAATCGCGGGGGAAAGTTTTGCACGGATTTTGCCGATACGGGGAGTATTCGGGGAAAATCCCCGTTTCGGTCATGAACACGGAGGTCGCTTGCGTCATATAATACGTTGTTCAGCGATGCAAGCACCCCCGCCCTGTATGCCTTGGAGCACCGTCCGGCCCATATTGGACCGGGTTGACAGGATCACAAAACTATGGGATAAGGGGAACAATACGGAAAACCTTGACTGACGTTGGGCCGTAGCAAGGAGAGAACACCGAAATCCTATTGGAGTAGGTTATAAGAGCATGTTTGAACGATTCACAGACCGAGCGAGAAAGGTCATGGCGCTGGCCAACCAGGAGGCGCAGCGTTTCAATCACGAGTACATCGGGACCGAGCACATCCTGCTGGGCCTGGTGAAGGAAGGCAGCGGTGTTGGCGCCACAGTCCTGAAAAATCTGGACGTGGACATCAAGAAGCTGCGCCTCGAGGTTGAGAAGCTGGTCAAGAGCGGCCCGGACATGGTCACGATGGGCAAGCTCCCCCAGACGCCACGAGCCAAGAAAGTTATCGAATACGCCATCGAGGAAGCTCGAGCCCTCAATCACAACTACGTCGGCACGGAGCACATCCTCCTGGGCCTGCTTCGGGAGAGCGAGGGAATCGCCGCCCAGGTGCTGATGAACCTGGGTCTGAAGCTGGAAGACGTCCGGCAGGAGGTTCTGAATCTGCTCGGCGCCGGCGTGGAGGACTCGCCGAGCGATCTGGGCATGAAGATGGGCCCGGCGGTTGGCCGCAAGACCAAGAGCAAGACCCCCGCCCTGGACAGCTTCGGCCGAGACCTCACACAATTGGCGATCAACGGCGAGCTCGACCCGGTCATCGGCCGCAAGCGGGAGATCGAACGGCTGATCCAGATTCTCTGCCGGCGCACGAAGAACAACCCCGTGCTGCTGGGCGAGGCCGGTGTGGGCAAAACGGCCATCGTCGAGGGCCTCAGCCAGCAGATTGTGCACAAGCAAGTGCCGGAGATCCTGAAGGACAAGCGCATCGTCGTGCTGGACCTGGCGATGATGGTCGCGGGCACCAAGTACCGCGGGCAGTTCGAAGAGCGCATCAAGGCGGTGATCAACGAGGTTCGGCGGGCCAGCAACGTCATCCTGTTCATCGATGAGTTGCACACGCTGGTCGGCGCCGGCGGCGCCGAAGGCGCGATCGACGCGTCGAACGTACTGAAGCCGGCCCTGGCGCGAGGTGAGGTGCAGTGCATCGGCGCGACCACGCTGGACGAGTACCGCAAGTATATCGAGAAAGACGGCGCGCTGGAGCGACGCTTCCAGACGATCATCGTCGAACCGCCGTCCAAGGACGAGACTTTCGAGATCCTGCGCGGCTTGCAGGACCGCTACGAGGCGCACCACAGGGTGCGGTTCACGAATGAGGCCCTCTTTCAGGCGGTGGAGCTATCCACACGTTATATCACAGGCCGCTGCCTGCCGGACAAAGCAATCGACGTGGTGGATGAGTCCGGGGCACGTGTCAGACTGAAGAACATGACGCCGCCGCCGGACCTGACCAAGATCGAATCCAGAATCGAGCAGTTACAGCGCGAGAAGGACGAGGCCGTCCGCGGCGCCGATTACGAGCGTGCGGCGTCGTTGCGAGATGAGGCACAGCAGCTCCTCGAAGAGAAAACCCAACTCCATAAGAAATGGTACGAGCAGAACAAGGAAACCACCGGTGTGGTCGATGCCGAGATCATCGCCGAGGTCGTCAGCAACATGACGGGCGTGCCGCTCACGAAGTTGGAGAAGAAGGAGACCCAGCGACTGCTGGAGCTCGAGAACGAGTTGCACAAGATCGTGGTCTCGCAGGATGATGCACTCACGACGGTGGCCAAGGCCGTGCGGCGCAGCCGAAGCGGCATGAAGGACCCGAACCGGCCGATGGGCTGCTTCATCTTCCTCGGCCCCAGCGGGGTCGGCAAGACACTGCTGGCCCAGGCGCTCGCAGATTTCATGTTCAACGATCGCAACGCCCTGATTCGTCTGGACATGAGCGAGTTCATGGAGAAACACAACGTCAGCCGGCTCGTCGGCGCCCCTCCGGGCTACGTCGGCTACGAAGAAGGCGGGCAGTTGACCGAGCGGATCCGGCGTCGCCCCTACGCGGTCCTGCTGCTCGACGAGATCGAGAAGGCCCACCCGGACGTTTACAACATGCTGTTGCAGATCATGGACGAGGGCCGGCTCACCGACAGCTTCGGACGCAGCATCGATTTCAAGAACGTGATCCTGATCATGACGAGCAACATCGGCGCCGAGTTGATCAAGAACCAGGACGGTTTCGGGTTCGGCAAGAAGTCGCCGGAGCACAGCTACGAGAAGATGAAGGACATCCTGTCGAAGGAAGTGGAGCGACACTTCCGGCCGGAGTTCCTCAACCGCGTCGATGACACGATTGTGTTCAAACCGCTCACGCGAGACGACCTCCAGACCATCGTCGACTACGAGTTGGCCAAGGTGTTCAAGCGCCTTACGGAGCACGGATTGAAGCTGGAGCTCACGCCGCAGGCCAAGGAGTTCCTGATCGACAAGGGCTACAATCCGGAGTTCGGGGCGCGACCGCTCCGCCGGGCCATTGAGCACTACATCGAGGACCCGCTCTCCGAGGCGGTCCTGGTCGGCAAGTTCAAGGGCAAGAACCTCATCAAGATCGACGTCCAGGACGAGGAGCACCTCAAATTCGAGGGCG
This sequence comes from uncultured Phycisphaerae bacterium, assembly GCA_965603165.1. Classification (GTDB taxonomy): domain Bacteria; phylum Planctomycetota; class Phycisphaerae; order Sedimentisphaerales; family Anaerobacaceae; genus PLanc-01. Next base: position 4,005 of record CBFDBY010000152.1, on the reverse strand, counting down.
AAGAGATCAAGGAGCCCGAAAAACCCAAGAAGGAAGTCGTCGAGTCCAAGTAGCAGACCACATTCTTGCAGAGAAAACCAATAGGCTGTGCCGTCAAACCACCGACGCACGGCCTATTGTCCTGCTGTCTCGACCTTTGCAGACATCCATCGCTTCCGGCAAAGAACAGGCAAGTCACAATGCGATAACTCACAGCGGCTACACCGTGTACTGCGTTCTGCCCAACACGTGGACACGGGGCGGTAGAGAACGTGCCATTTCCAAGCTCTCACCAGCTCGCTCGAGTCATGCTGGAGGCTCAAGACAGCGAACCAGGCGATTCTCGCATGTCGAGCGAATGCATCCGTGGGCGACAATGGCTGGCGGTGGGCCCTACTCTGCGGGAAGCTCCGACTCGCCCGGGGCTCGCTGGGTGGCGAAGAGGGCGGCGAATTGGGCTGGTGACATCCATTCGACGGCGCCGTCGAGGCGGAGGACGACGTAGCCGTCCTTGAGAAAAGAGGAAGTGTACCCCTTGTGGGAGTAGGCGAGGATCGTGTCGGCCGAGGCGTCCAGGCCGATGTAGAGGGCGCGGTACTTGACGTTGCCCATGCGGACGGAGCCCTCCAAGTTGCCCTTGATGCTGGTCACGAAGGATTCGGGCGGCAGCGAGCCGTACTGCTTGCGGTATTCGAGGACGCGCTCGCCGAGCTGACCCATGGCGCGCATGGCCTCGGAGCGGTTGACGTAGTCCTTGAGATGGATCATGCCGATGACGGCCGCCGTCGTGGCCGCCAGCACGAGAATCGATTCGGTCAGCAATGCTCTCTGGCGTTTGTTCACGGCAAGACCCACGAAGGTGGGACGCGAGACATCATGCAGGGAGGACCGCAACTATGACCTGTCGGCAACCAAAGGCGCCGACGGCCATTGCCCGCCCTATCGCCCAATCTTTACCCTGTTGCCCTCGACCCGGAGCCGGCCTTCGGCGAACAGGCGGATCGCCTCGGGATAGGCGATGCACTCCTGCTCAAAAACCCTGTCCGCCAAGGCATTCGGCGTGTCGTCATCCTCGACCGGGCAGGTCCGCTGCACGATGATCGGCCCCTTGTCGTATTCGTTCGTGCAAAAATGCACCGTGCAACCGCTGACCTTGCAGCCGGCGGCCAGCACCGCCTCATGCACGTGATGGCCCCACATGCCCTTGCCGCCGAAGCTCGGCAGCAGCGCGGGATGGATGTTCATCACGCGGTTCTCATATTGCGATGGAATCTTCCAGAGACAGAGCCAGCCCCCCTGCACGACCAGATCCACCTTGGCTGCGACAAGCTCCTCTTCGAGGCGTAGGCTGAATGCATCGATGTCCGAATAGTCCTTCTTTCGGATAACCGTCAAGGGAAGGCTGGCGTTGCGTGCGCGTCCGACGCCGGCGACCGTTGAGAGCGAGCTGATGACAACCGCGATCTCGGCGTTGAGCCGGCCGCGCTTGATGGAATCGAGGATGTTGAGCATCGTCCGGCCGCCGCCGCTGATGAGGATCCCGAGGCGGATTGGCCTTTGACGTGAACTGCGCGTGTTCTGAGGATCGGAATCGGCCCTCGTCAGGTCCGCTTCACGAGGCCCGCCTTTGGGCTTTTCCTCGATGTCCCGGCCCGCATCCAGGGCCTGATTGACGAGCTGGTCGGCCCGCTTGTTCTTATCCCGCCTGACATGGCGGATCTCAAAACCTCTGAACTGAGTCCGCAGCGCATTCGCCTGCTCGAAGAGGGGCCGGATCAGGTCACTCTTGACCTTGTACTGTCCGTTGAGCTGTCTGACCAGAAGCTCGCTGTCGCTGCAGACGGCGACCCGATCGGCGCCAAGCTCCCTGGCGGCCTCCAACGCTTTGACCAAGGCCGTGTATTCGGCGACGTTGTTCGTGGTCTCGCCCAGAAAGAACGCCTTGGCCTGAAGTCGGCTGCCGGTCGCATCGTCCAAGACAAAGCCGGCCGCGGCCGGTCCGGGATTGCCCCGGCTGCCGCCATCCGTATGAATGATCACCTTCATAATTGCAGTTGAGAGCCGCTGAGCACCAGAATTCTCGTGCAGTTCGGACAACGGATGATTTCATCCCGCGTCATCAGCAGGTTAACGCTCTCGGCCGTGATGCCCATGAAGCAACCGCCGCAACTGTAGGCCTCGTGTCGGTCCTCCTGGCCCTCGACTTGGACCACGGCCTCGCCGTCATACGTCTCCGCGACGCGATTGAAGATCTTCAACGGCTCGGATGGGATCGTCTTGGCCACCGCGTCCCACTCCTCCTGGATCTTGGCGATTTCCACCTCGTGCTCGGCCGCAGAGGCCTCGGCGGTCTTGCGCGTCTGTTCGAGCTGCTGTTTCTGCTCCTCAATCTGCCCACGAATATTCCCGCATTCCGCCTCGTCCGTTTCCATGGCCTTCATCAGGTCGAGGATTTGATTCTCGATCTTGGTGTTGTCCGCTCGCGTCGTATTGAGTTGCGTCAGGATGGCGGCGTATTCCTTGTTCGTCTTGGCGGTGTTCAGTGCGGCGCGGAGCTTGTTGACCTCCTCATCCCGGCTCTTCAGCTCCACCTCCAGGCGGTTGGACTGCACCTTCGTAAGCTGCAACTCCTCTTTTTTCGTTTCCAGGGCGCTCTGGAGGCTGCGCACCTGGTTCTCCTGTATGATGACGCTTCTGCGACTGCGTGCCAGCTTCGCCTTGGCGGCCCGCAGAAGATTCTCAACGCTTTGAAGTTTGATCAGCCCATCCAATATAGGTCCCATGTATTCTCCTCGTGGCCGGCACCCAACTTTTTTAATCCTTTATTATCTACGTCTTTCGGGCCATCCGCAATGAAAATTGCGCCTGCCGTCCAGATATTTTTCAGCCGCGGGGCCCAACGCCGGTGATCTCCGGGGCAATCAGGCCGGCTCGAACGTGGACAGCGATCCACAAATTTGTTACAAGGGCACGGCTCCTTACACAGCAACGGAACAATCGGCTTCGCAACAAGCCCACCAACGAAAGGAGGATTTCATGCGTGCCGCCTCACGCCAGCCGCCGCACCGCAAGGAAGGCCCGGTCAAGGCCGGCCAACTTGCCATCGCGCACGAGGGCAATACGCGCATCGCCGAGGCGGCCCTGCCCCGGTCGGAGATTCCACACGTCAAGGGCCGCATGGCTGCAGGCCGGACGGTGAAGCTCTCCTTCTGCGTCAACCACAATTCCGGAGGCCCGATCCTGGAACTGGCCAAAGACCGCGGGGTCTCCAAGCCGAACAGCCAGGCGTTCCATCCCGACTCGGCCGAGCATTGGGCCAGTGAACTGGAGTCTGCGTTTGAGAAGTAGCAGAGTCTGCACGATCCATTTTCAGTAGAGGCACCGCGTTATGAACGACCTGTTGAGACAACTGATCCAGGCCGATTCCACGCCGGCCCACGGCGAATCAGCCGCGGCTGAGGTCATCGCGATCCAGTTCCAGCAACACGGCATCGTATGTGCCGTGGATCGCTGGGACGGCAATCGGGCGAACGTCACGGCCCACGTCAAATCGGCCGGCAAGAAGCCCGCCTTGCTGTTCGTCTGCCATCTCGATGTCGTCGGCCCCGGCGAGGAAGCCTGGGAGCACTCGCCGTTTTCGGCCGTCGAGCAAGACGGCAGGATATACGGCCGTGGCGCCGCGGATATGAAGGGCGGCATCGCCTCCGTCGTAACGGCAATCTGCGAAGTGGTGGATTCCGCCGTGGCGCTCCAGGGCGATATCATCTTCGCCGCCACCGCCGGCGAGGAAACCGACAGCGCCGGCGTCGAGCGCTTCATGCAGGACCGGGCCTGGCTGCCGCCACTGGCAGGCGTGGTCGTACCGGAGCCGACCGATCTTGCCGTCGTCACGGCCCATCGCGGCCTGTTCTGGCTGAAGATCACGACGCGGGGCAAGGCGGTCCACAGTTCCATGCCCGAGCGTGGCGTCAACGCCATCAGCTCGATGAAGCACGTGCTCGACGAGCTCGATCGGTACCGGATTCC
>CBFDBY010000151.1:0-13416 GCA_965603165.1 uncultured Phycisphaerae bacterium | reverse complement strand
AAGTCCTTACAGCCCCTTGCTAATTTTCTCGCGTGTCTCACCGCGCCGGCCCCGGGAACCGGCACCGGACACTCTCCCTCCGTTCCCCAAACGCGAAACGCCCGCCGTGGATGCTCGCCGCTCGTTCAACCGGCCCGACGAGCCGCTGGACTCCGCCAATCGCCTCACGCCTCACAAAGACCGGATTTCAAGTTTGTCTTCTCGGCCAACCTTGCTAAATAGTACTGGCAAGCTTAGGACGAGTGTGGTTTGTGAGACGAAAGAAGAGGGTTCTGGCGACACAGTGCTACGTGTGCAATGTCACGCGGGAAACAACAGTACCGAAAGGCGCAAAGAGGACGCTGAGTTAAGGCCCCCCCAAACCTGCGAATCGACGCAGTCTCAGCGTGCCGCAAGTATCGCTAACGACACAGCAGAAGTCAAGAGAAGAATCCAACCGCTCCGTCAGAGCATCCCCACGCTCTCTCGGCGGGGCGGGCAGCCTTCGAGCCCGTCGCGCCAAGCTCTACATGGCATAGACGCCCGCGGGAACGCCGCACTGACCTAAAGATGCTTTATCTCGACGTCGCCCCATTTGTCCCGCAAGTATTCAGCAACAAGACGGCGGTGGCAGTGGTCTGGGGAGGCTTCGCTGCACAGCAGACACGATCCATCGATCAACTCCCTCGGGGTGATCCGGTCAATATGTCGCTCCGACATCAATCTAAAGAACTCGCGTTCATAATTCTCCCAACTGCCACCATCTTTCTTGTATGCCGTCAAGATATCCTGCGATGGAGCCATTTCAGGGCGGTGCACATAGTCGACCCCACGGATCTCCTTAAGAAAGAAGCGGAGATCATCTCTCTTGGTAAATGCGGCAAGCTGAGAAACGTTGTTCAGGCGAACATCTACCACGCGTAGCAGACCGGGCTGCTGCAGGGCCGTGAAGAACTGCTCAGCCGTCTTCTTCGTAAAGCCAATGGTAAATACTCTCATGTGTGGACTTCCGATATAGAACGACCAATTCCCTTGTTCACGTATGCGATTCGCTGCCCCTGGATCGCGTAGGCATCGGCGATGATCTCCTCATGTGTCCGAAACAATTCCGATTCCGGCAGACGAAGCAGGCGGAGTAAACGTTTTTCTGTGTCCCGATGCGATTCGAGGCTGCCGTCCGGTAGAATGTGGTGCAGTCCTACATCCCGCTTGCGTAGTTCCCGGCCGACAAGGATGGTACGGTGGCACTTAAGTGGATCGCCCTCGGCACACATCAGGGCAATTGAATACCTCTCGAGTTCTCTTAGAACGCGAGCGATCCCTTCCTGAAAGGAGGCTTCTTGTGACAGCAACTCATATCGAACCTTGCCATCGACGTAGCATTGTGGATTGTCACTGCGTGCCCCAAGCTCCTTGCCAAGAAAGAGATACACTATCCCAGCCTGTTCGAGCGACTGCTGAACCACCTCCATGTTGAACTGAGGGTGGTGGCCGCTGTATGGATCTGATCGCACATCCACCAATGCCGTGATCTCATGACGCCGCAACAACCCGATGAAAGCATCAATCTGATGATTGGAATGGCCTATGCTATATAGTCTATTTGTCATTGGCTTCGGTCCCGTGTCAGGATGGCGGCCGCAAATTTGTAACAATAACCATTATACTCGTCTCCAAGGCTAATGCAAACATAAGGTATTTCGATTGTATGTTCCCCATCCGACCGCCCAAGATATATCCTCTCAATGTGCGGGTCTGTTACATCGATCAGATATTCGATGCTGTTGTAATGAAACTGTGCGCGAACAGTACGTTTTGAGTCCGGATATTCCGCCGCTTTCACCCCAACCACCAGCGTGACCACAGAAGGTTGAATCAAATAGAGTGAGCTATCTGCAGGTTCGCCAGCCGGGACCCGATTGTTTCTGCCGGAATAGCTGCTGCAGTTGGTCGCCCAGAGTCGCAAAGGAGAGTCGATCAGCGTTGGCATATCAGACCAAGGAAATATTCCAGTCTTCTCCCAATCGCGATCTTGATCGATCAAATGATTTTCGCTTTGGTGAACCTCTGGTAGGGGCTTCTTCATGGGGATCGTAATGATGTCTAACGGATGCGGAAGACTGCCATCCCGATAGCGACGTTCTTCCTCGGAGATCTCGCGTGACTCACGGTCGCTTACCGGGCGAACCCAACCGCCCACCCCGCCGCCTCCAATTTCTTTCCCAGCGATGCATCGGCCTGAACACTTTCGAGAATTGGCCAGACAGACAATCGTCAAGCTGTAACTCATGAGTACACCTCTGACCACTCGGGTCCGCCTTCGCATATCAACGCGCCGTATGTACGTCTTGACAGAAGAAGGAGAATAGCGCGCGCCACATTTCCCGGAGCATATCTCGTACTGCGCAGCTGTCTCCTTCGCCGTCGCATTGTGTTTGTAATCGCGACCGCCCCCTTGCGTCAAGTGGAAACCAGTCGGAAGCAACAAGGATGAGTTAGAACGAAACTTGGAGAACCAGGGCAAGCCGAGGACAAGGCGGCGATCCTGCTCTCCAATGCGTTTTCCTAGAAGCCGCGGAGGTGGGTGCTTTCGCGTTTGGGGAGGCCGGGTTTGGGGAGGCGTTTGAGGACGACGTATTCGATGCCGTGACGCTGGCAGTATTCGCGCTTTTCGGGCTTGTCGCCGTCTTCGTTGACAGCGTAGATGTCGGGGCCGATACGCTGGATTTCCGGCTCGGCGTCGAGCCAGCCGTGGCCGGTGGAGATGAGGGCCTGCGTCACGTAGCGAATCGAGCCGGCCATGTAGCGACGCTGGTCCTCACTGAACATGGGGTGGCCGGTGCCTTTGAGCAGGCGGATGTTCGCGTCGTGGCCGACCACGACGTACAAGTCGCCCAATTCGGAGACCTCATCGAAGAAGCGCACGTGGCCCGTGTGGAACCAGTCGTAACAGCCGGTCACAAGCACCTTCTTGCGCGCCGATGGCGCGACAGCAGCGGGCGAGTCGTTGGGGAAGCGGGCCAATTCCGCCTCCGTCACGATGCGGAGGCTGATGCCGTGCGCGTCGCAGAAGGCTTGGCGCTCGCGCAAGTTCGCGGCCTCGCGGACGACCCAGGTTTGGGGATGCGGGTTGGGGACGGTCGGTAAGGCGCTCGTGTCGGCCGGGGCTTCGATGAGGTGGACGGCGTCCACGTAGCGGATCGCCTGGAGGAAGTAGAGCCGCTCGGCCTGCGGGAACTTCGGCGTGCGGCCGGTCGCGCCGCGCAGCGATTCGTCGCTCCAGAGAAGGACGTGCAGCGGGCCCAGACGCGATGCCTCTTGGAGGAAGCGCACGTCCGGGCAGCGGATGTCGTCGAACCCGCCGGAGACGATGACATGGTTCGCGGCGTCGCTCATGACGGCTTGACTCGCACCGTGATCCGGAATGCGCCGGGCACCGGCTCTTCGGAGACCACGTACAGATAGCCGCCGCCGCAGCCGGAGTACATCGCGCCGCCGTAGCGGTCCTGGTAGTATTGGAGCAGGCCGAGCAGGTCGATGTGAATCGTGCGGTGGCGGACCGTGCCGGGCAGGATCGCCTCCCAGCACGCCATGCACTCGTTCATCGACGCGCCCAGGCCGGCGAGATCGCGAGCGACGATGGCATCGTAGCAATCCTGGCCCGATTGGCCGAGCCGGCGGATCCACGCCGCGTCGAGGTTCTTGGTTTCGAGGGGGTTGTAGCCGTCGGGCCGCTGCGCGACGGGCAGGATGTGGATGACGCGCTCCAGCCATGCGGCGACCTGTGGGTCGTTGTTCGATTCGATGTGCCGGGGGAAGATGCCGCCCTGGTGCGCGAAGTCGTAATCGAGGCGGCTGACGCCGGGATAGACCAGGCCGATCATGTCCTGTGAGCCGGAGGGTTCGGCCTTGCCCTGGTTCTCCGTCGCGTAGAGTTCCTGCACGAGCTGCTCGGGGTCGCGGTCGGGCAGGGCGCCGCGCCACAGTTTCAGTGCGATGTTGCGCGTGCCGATGCAGATGCCGGCCCGCTCCATGAACCAGAACTCGGGCTCGACGCAGACGACGACCATCGAGCCCGGCGGCGTCGGATCGTGCTGCGAGAGGAACGGCTGATCGATCCATCCGCCGGCCAGCGCGATCCGGTACGGCAGACGCCCCAGCACGTCTGTGATTGCCGATTCAGGTCCTATTCGTCCCATGGGTCCCATCCGTCCTATCGCATCAACTGACCGTGCGCTTGCCGGCCTTGCGGTCGTTGTACTGTTGTTCGATCCAGGCGTAGGTCCGCTTGAGGCCGTCGGCGAGCGGCGTGCTCGGCTCCCAGCCGAGGACCTTTTTGATGAACGTGTTATCGCTGTTGCGGCCGGCGACACCTTTCGGGGCGTCGAGGTCGTGCTTGTGCTCGAGCTTGACGCCGCCGATCTCTTCCGCTAACGAGACAAGATCGTTGATGGAGATCAGGTAATTCGATCCGAGGTTGATCGGCGTGGCAATCAGCTCGTCGCAGTGCATGATCATGTCAATGCCCTCGACGCAATCGTCGATGTACATGAAGCTGCGGGTCTGGTGGCCGTCGCCCCAGATCGTGATCTCTTTCTTGCCGGTATCCTTGGCCTCAATCACCTTGCGACAGATCGCCGCCGGCGCCTTCTCCCGCCCCCCGTCCCAGGTGCCGGGGGCTCCGAAAACATTGTGAAAGCGGGCGATGAACGTCTTAAGCCCGCGCTCGGCCCAATACTCCTGGCAGAACATTTCGCTCATTAGCTTTTCCCACCCGTAGCCGCGCTCGGCCATCGCGGGATAAGCGTCAGACTCCTTGAGGGCCCGGACGTGCGCGTCCTTCTGCAGCTCGACGTTATACGCGCAGGCCGAAGAGGAGAAGAAGTACCGCTGCGCCCCGGCCCGGTAGGCCGACTCGATCATGTGCGTGTTGATCAGAATGCTGCGGAGGCATTCGATCCGGAACCGCTCGATGAAACCCATGCCGCCCATGTCGGCCGCGAGGTTGTAGACCTCGACCGCGCCCTCGCAGGCCCGCCTGCAATTGTCCTCGTTGCTGAGGTCCATACACAGGCACTCCACGCCGGGCACGCGCTGATACCACTGGGACAGCGGCTTCTTGTCGATGGCCCGAATCCGCGTGAACCCCTGTTCGTGAAAGTGCCGTGCGAGCGCCCCGGCGATAAACCCACCCGCCCCGCCGATGACGATCTGATCGTCCTTGTTCAATACCGAAACAGCTCTGGGATTGTGCCGCGCGGTCATATCGTTCCTTTCCACAGAACCTTGCAGACATTGCACATCGCGGATTCCACATGATTGCTCCTGCTGGAATCCGCAATCATCCATCCACCATTTCCCAATGGCCTATCTGTTATTGACTCTACCAAATTCTGCGTGACCCAGTATAATGGTTCGCAGTGGCCTGTATATGGCTAATGTTGTCCAATGCATGACGATTTTTGACCTTTGATCGACGATGCCGCGCAAAAACAGAACCCCGGGCGGCCCGCCGGAATTCTTCTCGCAACAGGTGTCGGAGGCGCGCCGGTTCTACCTGGATACGTACACCCGCACGAATCAGCCGGTGACGGTCGTCTGCGGCGGGTGCGAACACTGCGAGCCGGACTACCGGATCAACCGCGAGGACTTCCCTTTCTACTCGATTGAGTTCGTCGCCCGCGGCAGAGGCTCGCTGACGCTCAAAGGCCGGGACTACGCCCTCTCAGCGGGCAAGGTCTTCTCCTACGGGCCGGGCATCCCCCACGCGATCGCGACAGACCCGGACGACCGTCTCGTGAAGTACTTCGTCGACTTCACCGGGCGCAACGCACACAAGATGCTTCGCACCTACGACTTGCCGCCCGGTGTCGTCGCCCAGCTCGGCGCGCCAGAGGCCGTGCTGCGCATCTTCGACGACCTGATCGCCAACGGCGAAACCGACAGCCGCTACAGCCCGCTGCTGTGCGCAACCATCGTGCAGCAGTTGATCCTCAAGATTGCCGAGACCGCCCTGATGCAGGAGACGCGTACGACCGCCGCCTTCGCCACCTACCAGGCGTGCCGGGACTTGATCCGCAAGCACTGCCTGACGCTCAAGAGCCTCGACGAGATCGCCAAGCGGTGCCACGTCGACGCTGCCTATTTGTGCCGGCTCTTCCAGCGCTTTGACGACCACAGCCCGTACCAGTTCCTGATGCGGCTGAAGATGAGCGCCGCCGCCCAGCACCTCCAGAGACCGAACGCCTCGGTCAAAGAGGTAGCCTATGGGCTCGGCTTCACCGACCCATTCCACTTCTCCCGCGTATTCAAAAAGGTCTTCGGCGTCTCCCCCGACAACTTCCGCAAGCTCCGCTGACGCACGGCCCACCCTTGCCCAGGGCACAGTGTAGGCCCGCGGTCCATTCGCACTGATGAATCGCCCTTCTCTCTTGGCGCGCACGGACTCTCCCGGAAGACTGCGCAGGGATGCGTTTCTTGGCCTTCCATTGCGGCGGACTCTGTCGTCATGGTTTCAGCACGAATTCGCCGGTGAGCCGGCGACCGTCGGGGCATAGATAGGTGGCCTCGAGGAGGTAGGTCCTGTCGCGGCTTGCGCTGGTGTCGAGCGAGAACTCGTAAGCCCGTAGGAAGTCGCGCCAGTGCCGGTTGTTCCGGGCCGGATGCGTCAGGTCGAAGTCCGACCAGATCGCGATCCTCTGGCCCTTCGCCTGGGCGGAACGCTGGATATGCTCGTACAACTCGAAGCGCAGGACGCCCGGCGCCTTGATCGGCGAACCGAATGCGTCCAGCAGCGCTACGTAGACGTTCAGGGTGGCATTCTGACCGCCGTTCGAGACGCCGCTCAACTCCGTCAGGGGAAGAACGTCGATCTTCACGGGCGCAAAGCCGGTGGCAATGGTCGTCTGGGACTTGACCGGCTCCGTCTTCTGGACCACCTGCCTTGGGGGCGGCGGCACGTACACCTGCGGCTCACCGCAGCCGCACAAGAGCACAGCAAGAAGGACTGGCGGCGTCAAACGTGAAACGTAACGCGTCAAGCATCTCTTGAGACCGCAGGTTGGAAGTTGTGGACGATAGGCGCCTCCGGCCTGCCGCCTCCAGCCTGCCGCCTGCCGTATTCGTGCTGTCCCTACCATTCACAGGTCCTCATCGAGGATGTGTCCGAACCGGCGCTTCTTGGTTCGCAGGTAATCGATGTTGTGCTCGCTCGGCTTTGCTCGCAACGGAATCTGCTCGACGACCCGGATCCCGTAGACCTCCAGACGGCTGACCTTCTTTGGGTTGTTCGTCAGAATCCGGACATTGCGAAGCCCCAAATCCCGGCAGATCTGCGCCCCGATGCCGTAGTCGCGCCGGTCGGCGATGAAGCCCAGCTTGAGGTTGGCGTCCACGGTGTCCAGGCCCTGCTCCTGGAGCTTGTAGGCGCGGAGCTTGTTCGACAGGCCGATGCCCCGGCCCTCCTGGCGGAGGTAGATCAGCGCGCCTTTGCCCTCCCTCTCGATCATCTTCATGGCGCTGACGAGTTGATAGCCGCACTCGCAGCGCTGCGAATGGAAGAGATCGCCCGTCATGCACTCCGAGTGAACGCGAATCAGAACGGGATCGGGGTGCTCGATGGGCCGGCCGGCGGCATCAAGGTCGCCCACGCCCCCCTTGCACAGGGCCAGGTGCGGCTCCGGCGCCGTGATACTCTCGTAGCCGATCAGCTTGAATTCGCCGTAGTCGGTGGGCAGGTTGACACACTCGAAGCGTTTGACCTGGCTTTCCCGCTGCAGGCGATACTCCACGAGCTTGGCAGTCGAGAGGATCTTCAACTCGTGCTGCTTGCAGAACCGCAGCAGTTCGGGGACGCGGGCCATGGAGCCATCTTCGTTCATGATTTCACAAATGACGGCGGCTGGTTTCAGGCCGGCCAGGCGCGTCAGATCGATGGCCCCTTCGGTCTGTCCGGCTCGAACGAGGACGCCGCCCTCACGCGCCCGCAGCGGAAACACGTGACCGGGGCGCGCCAGGTCCCGGGGCGTGGCGCCATCGACGATGGCGACCTGGACCGTTCGGGCGCGGTCGGCCGCACTGATGCCCGTGGTGATCCCCTCGTCGGCGTCGACGCTCACCGTAAAGGCCGTCCCGAAGCGGGCCGTGTTCTCCAGCGTCTGCGGGTACAGACCCAGCGAGTCGCACTTGTCGCCGGTCAGCGGCAGACAGATCAGCCCCCGACCGAATTTCGCCATGAAATTGATGATCTCCGGCGTGGTCTTCTCGGCCGCACAGACCAGGTCGCCCTCGTTCTCCCGGTCCTCGGCATCCACGAGGACGATCATCTTTCCCTGCCGCAGGTCCTCAAGGACCTCCGGCACTTCACTGAATTGTCCCGTCGCATTCGTATCCGGCATCGTTACATCAATCCTATACAAATGGAGCTCACTGCCGGAATCCGCGAGACTGGAACGCGACCATCCAAGCTGGCGAGCTTACCTTCATCCCCCTCCGGCAGACGGGCCCTGCGGACTCAGCCGCCCGAGTCACTGCTCTGGGCCCGTTCGAACTGTTCAACATACCGTGTTCCGTTGCGGATGTAAATGAGCGAGGCCAAGACGGCCGTTCCACCCGCCGACCACCAGAGCGCCCGAAGGAACCACCGATACCCCGGAACAGCGCCCGCCAGCTCGGGCGCCACCAGCACGCAGGCGACCATGGCAAGCTGCAGAGCCGTCGCCAGCTTCCCCGCCCACACGGGCACGATGTGAATGTGCGACGTAATCAGGTATACGACGATGAAACCGATCACGATGAGAATGTCCTTGCCGATGATCAGGACGACCACCATCAACGGCAGCGGGAATCCCTGCACGTGGGCTCGCGACGAGACCAGCAACAGCGAGGCGGATGTGATCAGCAGCTTATCCGCCAGCGGATCGAGAAACGTGCCCAATTGCGTGACCTGCCCCCGTCGGCGGGCCAGGTACCCATCAAGGGCGTCACTGGCGGCCATGAACAGGAAGATTCCGAGCGCGACATATCGCAACAAGGTCTGGGTGAATTCACTCAGCCGGGGATCGTGCGTGTTGAGCATGCAGCCGACGAAGGGCACGATCATAAGGATCCGCATGAGCGTGATCCGCGTGGGCCAGCTCAACCTGTAGCGGTCCCGGCGCCGGAACCGGGCCAGCAAGCGACGCAAGTCCTTTTTCTCCAAGTCGTCGTGCATCTCGAACTCCGAGAGCCGCTTGTCATTGCATCCACTGCAAGGCCCGCTATAGTATGGGAAGCCGCGGGGATTGACAACAGAACATTCCCCGACGAGACAGACGCAGTGCCGTGGAGCAAGCGCATGGGCGTACGAGCCGAATTGGCCCAGGCCTATTACGATTGGGGGACCATGCTGGACGCCGGCCTGCCGATTCTACGCTCGCTGGACGTCGTCATCGAGGGACGAGAAGGCCTCCTCAAGCGAACCCTCATGCAGGTGCGCGAGTCCCTGTCCAAGGGCTCCGGCCTGTCCGAAGCCATGAACCGGCACCCCCATGTCTTTCCCGAACTGGACCGGACGCTCCTTGAGGCGGCCGAGACCTCCGGCTCGCTGGGCGAGTCGCTCAAGATGCTCTCGCAATGGCACGACTTCGTCCGCACGATGACGCGCCGCACGCTGGCAAAAATGATCTACCCTTTGGTCGTTCTTCATATCGCGGCCATGGTCCTGCCGTTCCCCGCGTTTTTCCTCGGGAAGATCGGCCTGCTGGGATACCTGGTGAACGCCCTCAGAATTCTTCTGATCCTCTACGTGCCGGCGGTCCTGATTGTGGCGGCCATCTCTTTCCGACGACGCGTGGACATGCTGCGTCTGCCTCTGGATCTGCTGGTGCTGTGGATTCCCATCCTCAACCAGGCGGAATGGCAGTTCTCCATCTGCCGCTACGCAAAGGCCTTCAACCTGCTGTATAAGGCAGGCGTGCCGATCACCGAGTGCGCCGAGCGAGCGACCCGCGTAACCGGCAACACCTTCATTGCGAACCTCTTTGCCGGCGGCGCCGTCAGCGCACGCGAAGGCGGCATGGTCGTCGACGGCCTCTCCCCCAAGATTCCGGCCGAGTACCGCGACCTGTGGCGAACCGGGGAGGAGACCGGCGAGCTCGACAAGACCATGGATAAGATCATCGAGATCTCCGCCGACCGCTCCGATCTGTATTTCACCGAGTTCGCCCGCTGGCTCGCGATCGCGTTCGAGTTTCTCGTGATGGCGATCCTGGTCATATTGATCTTTATGACCGCCAGCCAGATACCGAGCTTCTCAGGAGGCGGCATCTGAGGGCAGGCTCAGCGAAATCTCAGCGCCGCCCGGCACGTTCCAGAGCTCATCCAGCTCGCCCCGCACGCGCCCGATGATATTGACCGCGGAGGCGGCGCGAATCTCGTCGCCCTCGGAAGCCGGGGTGCGCCCGAAGAAGATGCAGAACGCCCGGCCCGTCGGCCAGTAGCCGAGCTCTCCCCGCTCCAGGGTCTCGCGAGCGCCGTCTTCGAGGCCCGCCCGGACGTCAATGGCGAAGTAGATCTCCCCGCCCCAGCGGTCCGCCTGCGCGTGGATCGGCAGCGCTTCGGCGATCGCCCGAGCCGTAGCGGTATCGTTCAACGTGGCGCGGAATGTAGTCTTGCCGGTCGTAATCGTGATTTCTGTTGCCATCTCTTGCGTACCCCGAACTTGAAAGGACAGCCGCGTGAAGGGCGGCGACGGCCCTGCCGCCGATTCTCTGCACGCGAACATTTTATGAGGCTATTTGCTTGATGTAAATCGACGTGTTGATACAATTCAGCCCGTCGCGAGCCTCCGGGCCGGACGACAGATCCTTGGAAGGGCAGGCCGATGGCCGTTCTCAATGTCAATATCGATCATGTTGCGACGATTCGCCAGGCGCGGCGTGCGGATGAGCCGGACCCCGTGTGGGCGGCGGTGCAGTGCGAGCTGGCCGGGGCCAACGGCATCACCGTGCACCTGCGCCAGGACCGCCGACACATCAACGACCGCGACGTCCGCCTGCTCAAAGAAACGGTCGCGTGCAAGTTGAATCTTGAGATGTCCATGGCCGAGCCGATCGTCAAGATCGCCGAGCGAATCGTGCCGGACCAGG
This sequence comes from uncultured Phycisphaerae bacterium, assembly GCA_965603165.1. Classification (GTDB taxonomy): domain Bacteria; phylum Planctomycetota; class Phycisphaerae; order Sedimentisphaerales; family Anaerobacaceae; genus PLanc-01. Next base: position 2,311 of record CBFDBY010000151.1, on the reverse strand, counting down.
TGACACTGGTCCCCGAGAACCGCGCCGAGCTGACGACCGAAGGCGGGCTGGACTGCGTTAAGTACAAGCGGCGACTGGCCCAGGTCGTCAAGCGCATGCGCAAGAAGGGCATCCTCGTCAGCGCGTTCATCACGGCCGAGACAGAGCAGATCGCCGCCGCGGCTGAGACCGGCTGCGATGCCATCGAGCTGCACACCGGCATGTACGCCAACGCCAAGACCGAGAGGGCCGCGAAGAAACAGATCAAGGAACTGGAGGCGGGTCGCGACCTCGCGATGGAGCTCGGGATGATCGTCCACGCCGGACATGGATTGACGTATCGCAACATCGCCGACGTCGCCCGCATTCGAGGATTGTGTGAATTCAACATCGGTCACAGCATCGTCGCCCGCGCCGTCCTGGTCGGCATGCGCGAAGCCACGGCCGAGATGATCGAGCTAATCGACAAGTACAAACGTGAGGCCGGAGTCTGAACCAGCCCGATGGGGTGGGCGCTTCGCAGGGTACGCACAAGCAAGGAGACAAGAAAATGTTCACAGGGGCCATGGTAGCGCTGGTGACACCCTTCGACGGGGGCGAAATCGATTTTGAGACGCTCGATGAGCTCATCGACTTTCAGTTGGACAACGGTATCGACGCCATCGTCCCGGTCGGGACGACGGGCGAATGCCCGACGCTCAGTCACGAGGAGCACAAGGAATTCATCGCGCGCGTCGTCAAGCGGGTCGGCGGGGCCGTGCCGGTCATAGCCGGGGCCGGGTCCAACAGCACCGCCGAAGCGATCGGACTGACGGCCTACTCGAAGAAGACGGGCGCCGACGCCACGCTTCAAGTGTGCCCGTACTACAACAAACCCACACAGGAAGGCTTCTATCAGCACTTCAAGGCGATTGCCGATGAGGTCGATCTGCCGATGGTGTTGTACAACATCCCGGGTCGCTGCGGGGCCGGCATGGCGCCGGAGACCATCGCCCGCCTGGCCGAACACGACAACATCGTCGCCATCAAGGAGGCCACGGGCAGCCTCGATCAAGCCAGCGAGATCGCCATGCGATGTGACATCACGATCATCTCCGGCGACGATTCCCTCACGCTGCCGCTCGCGGCCGTCGGCGGCAAGGGCGTGATCAGCGTCGTGGCCAACGTCGTCCCCGCCGACGTCAAGGCGCTCACCGACCTGATCCTCGAAGGCGACCTCGTCTCCGCCCGGCAGTGGCATCGCAAACTCTTCGCGCTGAGCAAGAACATGCTGACGCTGGCCACGAACCCGATCCCGATCAAGGCCGCGATGGCCATGCTCGACATGTGCTCCGACGAGATGCGACTGCCCATGACGTCCCTGGAAGACGACAAGAAAGCGACGCTCCGACAGACCCTGGCCGAATACGGCCTGCTAAGCTGACAGGCGAACCGGCGAAAAGTTGGCCGACGGCGGCACTTCGTCGGCGTGAGGGTCAATGGACTGTGTGCCAGGTGTCGTCCTGCTTGACCTCGAACGGTCCGAGATGGGTCTGGACCTCGAGGCGGTAGGCCGCTCCGCCGGCGGCGCGGCCGTAACCCGTGTCCTGAGGATTCCATGGCGCTCGCCACGAGCACCGGGCGGCGCCTCAGCTATAGGCGAATTGCCCGGATCGAACGACCCGGCCCCCGCCGTCCCAGATCTTGAAGGATGGCTCGGGAACTTCCTTGTCATTCTTCTTGGCGACGGCGCTGTACTGCTCCCCCGCCTGCCCCTCCAAGTCAAAGCTGATGGAGACATCGGGCGCCTTGCCGAATCGCCGCATCGACGCCCGGACCTGGAACGGCGGCCCGATCTTGAACGAGGTCGTCTCGCCCGGGCGAATCTCGAAATCGCCGAGCTGCCCCGTCTCTTTGGACATATCGAACGTCCAACGATCTCCGGAGTCGCTCTTCGTCAACTCCAGCGAGACAATCGCGTATCGACCCGCCGGAAGACTCAGCTTTCCCCTGAAGCTGCTCAGCCGCTGTTGGGCGGCATCCGACCAGAGGCCCAGCACAACTTCCTCGCCGCCGAGATCGAGCCGGCCGAAGGCGGGCTTGGCCTGCCGAAACTCAACCGTGCGGCCGTCCTCGGAGACACCGAGGTGGTAGTAGTCCCCGCCCACTCTGATCAGCGTGCTGAGCGGCATAATCTCCGACTCGCCCGGTTTGCCGTAACCGAATTTCGAGTCGCCGTTGAGGTCCAGCGCGAGCACGTCGCACTGCGGGTCGCGGCGGTTCGCCGCCGGCGGCACAAACGACTGGTTGAATCGCCCATCGAAATCCTTGTCCACCAGCGCGATCTTGTACC
>CBFDBY010000150.1:0-13596 GCA_965603165.1 uncultured Phycisphaerae bacterium | reverse complement strand
GGCAGCCAGTTCGACCACTACACGGTCGAGTACACCTTCGCCGACGGCACGAAGCTTTTTGCTTTCTCGCGGCACATGCACAATTGCTGGGAGACCTACTCCGACTACGCCCACGGCTCAAAAGGCTCGGCCGTGCTCATGGCCACGCTCGGCGAACCGCGGCCGAAGATCTACAAAGGCCACGACATGACGCCGGCGAATCTCCAGTGGCAGTTCGAGGGCTCGGACCCGAACCCGTACCAGGTGGAATGGCAGTTGTTGCTGGATGCGATTCGCCAGGACAAGCCGCACAACGAGGCCCGCCGCGCCGGCGAGGCCGAGGTCGCCGCCCTCATGGGCCGCGCCGCCACCCACACCGGCCAGCTCATTACCTGGGACCAGGTGATGCAGAGCGAGTTCCAGTTCGTCCAGGACATCGACCACATGACCTTCGACACCCCCGCCCCCATCGGCGCCAACGCCAACGGCCTCTACGACCCGCCCCAACCAGGAATCACCAAGGAGATCTGAGGCGGGAGTCACGAGTGTAGAGCCAAGAATTCAGGTTCTAAGCGGCACGACGCAGGCTCCTGATACAGAATTGCCTCCGCAGTGGCTGGCTTCCATGTGGGTGTGCCGGATACTGGTCGTCTTCTTGCCTGCAGCCTCAGGATGTTCGCGTGCTCAGGTCGATCTGGATTCCAGCAGCTTCAGTCTCTCTGGCAAGCGAATTCCTGAAAATCCAGATTTTCCTTGACTTTCAGGCCCGTATTTCCGATACTTTCCGTGGACTGGGATTGCCCGGTCGGCGGACAGCTCTGGCGACGGAGTTGTCCGTTTTCCTTTTATGGGAACACTTTCCATCCGGATACATTCCCCTTCCCTTGATACAGATGCCCCTGGATTACATCGAAAGGCCTGTTCGGTTGATCGGGCCTCAAGATCCGTCTTGCCGCCGGGTAGGCGCATAGATCGGCCAATTGAATGCCGACAATGTTCTTGCGTTTATCGTGGAACTGCAGGGGGAAGTGAAACCGCTGAAACCGTAGCGAATTGACGTAATCGGTTCCACGGGCAGCTAGGTCATAGAATGTTGCCTTGAGACGGTTGTCTTCATTCTTCCCGCGGGCCTCCACAACCATGGGTAGGGCTGTCTGGTGACGGTGCTCCAGGCAAGAGACGATGCGTTCCATCACGAAGGTCAGCGCCAGCTCGTAAGGATTGGTCGCGTGCACGTACTGCTGGCGGAGTCGTTGTTTGTGTATGCCTACGATGAACAGTTCGTATGGAAGAGACGCCATCAGGGCTGAAATCTCCACCATGAACGTCCTTCGCCGGATGGGATTCTGCAGTATCGCAAAGGGACCTTCCTCCTTGCGGATGTCGCGGCTGTGCAGGTTCACTCCCTCGTGATCCCAGTACTTCAACTTGAGGCCATTGATCGCCGGCAGTATTGTGCGGACATAGTCAGTGCGCTTGAGTAGGGCCAACGAGAGGACGAAAATGGGGAAGTCTTTATCGATCTTCGTCAGAGAGTGATCTCCGCACTCGTCCAGAAAAGCCATGTAGTCTGACAGACCTCGCTCTTCCATAGTAGTTGGCCTCGCCTTGTTGGCTTTAGGAATCGGCTCGCCGTCTGCTCAATTCATACCGGCGGATCTGACACAGGGCATTCATCTCGGCTGGCTGAATTATACTGGCAACCTGGCAACAGGTCAAACGTCAGAATACGAATGCCTGAAGAGAAAGACCCTCCGGGAGGATAGGGCGGCGGCCGCGCGAGTGGCTTGGCGGAACGGGAGGATGCCAACTTCACAGATGCCGGCGGGGCTGGCTTCGGATGCATCTCGGGGTCGAACTCGGGGGGGTGGGCGGCGTAGGGATCGGTGGGGCGTCGGCCGGTCTTCGTGATCTTCTTCAGGATTTACTGGTCGGCTGACGATAATACTCGGTGATGGATTGCCCGGCGGCAGGGGCTGTAGACGGGCAATTGCTGCAGCGGTGGGGTCGTGGCCGCGTGCAGATCGGAAGACATTCGACGTGTGCCGTAGGAGAGCATGATCATGAAGAGGACTACCATATCGTTGTGTGCGTTGCTTGTGCTGGTTCTGGCGGTGGGGGATGCGTGGGCGCAGGGGAAGGGCCAGGGCGGCGGCAAAGCCGGCGGTGGAGCGGGTCGCAGCGCGAGCGAGCGAGAGGCCGCAGGCCGGCCACGTCCCGCCGCGCGCCGGCCGGACACCCGGCGACAGAGGCCATCGGCCGTCGAAGAGGCGGAGAAGGCCGCCAAGGAGGCGAAACGCGCCGCTGAGAAACGTCCCGTGCGGCAGACGCCGCAGCCCGTGCGCAGGCCTGCCAAAGATGCCGTGGCCGTCAGGGGAAATGCTCCCGACGCCGTCGGGCAGGCGAGAGGCAAGGACCATCAGCAGCAGATACGTGCCCTTGACAAGCAGCTTCAGCACGGGCACGCCAGGCACCTGAGACGCGTGGCGCGCCTGGCGCGGATTCGGGCGCTGGCGGCCGAGAAGGGCGACGCCGAGATGCTGGCCCGGATCGACAAGCTGACGACTCGGGAGCGTGAGGTCTACGGGCGTAAGGTCCTGCGGGTGCAAAAACAGCGGCGGGCGATGGTACAGTCCGGCGAAGCGGTCGTGGGCGCAGGCCCGAGCGCACCGGGCAAGATCAAGGTCGAGACCAAGCCGGCGAGAGAGAAAGCCGGCAGCGACATCGATCCGGATGATGAGGTAAAACGGGTCAGAGACAAAGCCGCCCAGAGCGGCGCTTCGAAGGAACCGGATCAGCCGTAAGTTTGTCTCCGCCGGGGGCAAATGCATCGAACGGTAGAGAGATGGAAGGGGCCGAATCATGTTGTCGAAGATTGTTGCAGGATTGCTGGTTGTGATGCTCTGCGTAGTGGGCCTGGCCGGATGCGGGAAGACATCGGAGGAACCCCCGCCTGCACCGGAGCAGGCGAAGACGGCCGCCGATTATGAGGCCGAAGCGGAGAAAGAGATCACCGAAGAGAACATGGCCGACGAGTTGGACAAGCTCGAACAGGCGGTCGAAGAGGAAGCGGCCCAGGAGTAATCCCGGCCGAAGCCGCGATGGTGCTTCTCAGCTCCTGATATCTCGAGCCGGCCGTTTGATCGGTTCAGGTCAGTAGTCCTTGAAGCCGCGCATCCACTCGGGCCAGTCCTGCGGCTTGACGCCGCCGGCCCGGGTCCAGACATTGGCCGTGTTGAACGTTTGGTTCCACTTGAAGCTCCACAGTTCCTTGAGGCCGACCTTCCGAACGCTGAAATCCGCGAAGAGGTAGTTCACGTAGCCCGAATGGCGGTCCATACAGACGAGCGTCCATTCGTTATAGCCCGTTATGTCTCCCTCCAAAGGAGGTGGTCCCGCATTCGCACTGGGATACACATCGAGGTACGCGCAATCGAAGAATAGAGGCGTGTTATCCGGCTTCTTGATATTGTTGCGGTTCTTCCAGTACGGATCGGCCTGGCGGTCGCAGATCCACTCGTTCTGGCCATAGCTGCCGCAGTCGGGTGTCTCCTTCTGCATCAGGTCCCCCCATCCCTGCTGATCCCAGGACCAGGCCCGGTAGGCGAACCGCCCGGGGGAGAGCATCGGCAGTCTGGCGGCCGGACACAGCGTCAGCGCACCACGCTCCTGATAGTAGGGCATCAGTACGACGGGCCAGTCATTGGCAGCCTCGCCTCCGGCGCTGTCACCGGTGTTGAACTTGCCGCCGTGGTCGTCGGTGTACATGTACCAGATGTAGCTCCACTGCTTGAGCATGGCTCGGCACGCCACCGCCCGCGCCTGCTTCTTCGCTCTCTGGAGACTCGGCATCAGGATGGACATGAGCAGAGCGATGATCGCAACCACGACGAGCAGCTCGATGAGTGTGAAGGCGCGTTGTTTGGCTGCCATGTCCCACCTTCGTTCGAATGATTCGGTCAAGCCGATAGCAGACCATCGACCCGATACAAGCCATTATACGCCGTGCGATACATACGGCAAAGCCGAAAGTACACGGCGTCGCTCAGTGTGTGCGACTATGTCTTGTGGCCGGAGAAGCTTCTTCTGTCACCCCGAGCGAAGTCGAGGGTCTGGCTGCGAGCGGGAGGCGCCTCGCGGTCGCGGCCAGATGTCTCGACTGCGCTTCGCTCCGCTCGACAAGACAAGAGAAGAGGGCGCCCCACTCGACATGGCCGATGATAGAAGGCCCGACACGATACTCGGGCACACCGCTCAGTCCTTGGCCGTGTCCACGAGTGTGTTCGGTTGCCGTTTCAGTGCGGTTCGGTGTGGAGCGGTGATTTCGACCAGTTGCTCGCGGGACTGAAACGGCAGGTACATCGCTCGCATGACGAAACGGTAATGCCTACCCACCTGATATTGCGGGATGAGCCATTGAAAATGCCAGGCGGGATTTCCCTCGCCGCCGCCCGAGGGGGACTGGCTGAAGCGCACCTCATCGCACGGGCGGAACATCTGCACAAGGGCCATTCCGTGGCTGATGCCGTAGTACCACGGCTCGCGGTAGCGGTAGTTTGAGCGGTTGAACACCAAAGTCAGGGGGAAATCCGGATCGTGCGGGAAATCGCGCCGATCCTCGACGGCCAGGTGCGTCGCAAGCGTTCCGTGAGCGGGCGTGACGCCGCGAATCCATTCCGGTTCGGGGCGTGTTTCGTCGGTCGGCTGTCCCAGGAAGTGAGTGTCCAGCGATTCCGGCCGGTGGATGTAGCCGGCAAAGAACAGACCGATGTAGTCGTTCTTAAACGTCCTGGCGCGTGGGGTACATTCGAGGGACATTTCAATGACGTCGTCGTCGAGCAATTCATATCGCAGCCAGCTCTCCAGTTGCCAGTGCGGCGTTGCCGGCTGATGCAGCTCTACGATGTGCTCACCCGTCCGCCTGATCTCCATGGGCGCGTGTCGCGGCTCGAAGAGGATGTCCCTCGGCTGGACCGTGCCGTCATGGATGTGCTCGAAGTTGAGCCCCGCGTACGCCGGCACGAAGAGATTCTCATCCCGTCGGCGATGCGTCAACGAGGCCACGCCGCTGTATCCCCCACGATGCCCGGGCAGCACCTTGTCATCCACCGGCTCGTTGTTCACGATCACGATCCGGACGTCCCCACGCTCCAGCACAACGTAAGGCTTGTCCGCGTCCGGGACGGTATCGCCATAGCCGCGGGAATCGCCCGCCAGAGAGCATGGTGTCACTGTCAGGGATAGAACCGACATCAGGAGAGTGATACTGCCGACCGATCTGCATCTCATATCATGACCTCCTTTGCTTGGATTGGACCAGATTATAACGGAAAGGCCATGTGAGATGGAGGAAAGTAATCTGCTTGCATCTCGCAGGCCGGCGAGGAAGGGCCGGATGCCCAGTCCGATCTTGGGGCAGGGTGCCGCAGGCCGTTCCGGATGCTCATAGTCGGCGGATTCTTCACGCGTTTCCAGCTTTCCTGGCAAAACCCTCCTCGCTGGGCTCAAGCGGGACGTTGACGGTTTGGCGGGTGCCTGCTACGATCCATACAGCCGTTAGGACGTTCGGGATTCCGGAGTTGGACGGGAACGCTCGGCGACAATGCATGGATCTAAAGGGGATCATCTTGTGGCTAAGATCTATCGCGACGATGATGTTGATATGGGCGTGTTGAACGGGCGGAAGATTGGCGTCGTTGGATACGGCAACCAGGGGCGCGCCCAGGCCCTGAACATCCGGGACAGTGGTTTTGCGCCGATGATTGCCAACCGGGACGATGAATACAAGCAGCGGGCGATTGAGGACGGCTTCGCGGTTCGTTCCATTCAGCAGGTCGCTGATGAGGCGGATGTCATCTTGTTTCTCATCCCCGATGAGATTCAGCCGCAAGTGTACGAGGAGCAGATCAGACCTTGCCTCCGGGCCGGCGACATCCTGTGCTTTGCCAGCGGGTACAATGTCTACTATGGGGCCATTACGCTTCCTGAGAATGTCGGGGCGATCATGGTAGCACCCCGGATGATCGGTGAAGCCGTACGGAACCTGTATAAGAATCATCTTGGCTATCCCTGCCTGGTGGCCGCCCAACAGGATGCCGGCGGCCAGGCCATGTCCGTGGCCCTGGCCCTGGCGAAGGCGATTGGGGCGACTCGCTTCGGCGCGTTCGAGTCCTCGTTCCGGGAGGAGACGCTGATCGATTTGTTTGCCGAGCAGATGCTCTGGCCGGGCATCATCAAGCTGTGCCTGTTGTATTTCGAGAAGCTCACGGCCAACGGTTGCGACCCGGAGATTGTCACAACCGAGCTGCACCTGTCGGGTGAATTCGTCGAGATCGCCAAGGCGATGATTACGCACGGTTTTTTCGGTCAGTTGAAGCTGCATTCCCAGACCAGCCAGTACGGCCAGTTGTCCCGACTGGATCGGATGGCGCCGCCGGAATTGCTGGCCCATATCGACGAGGTCGTCGAGGAGATCTCCTCCGGCACATTCCATGCCGAATGGATCAACGAACAGAAACATGGCAAGCCAAATATGAACAAGCTGTGGCGGCGGGCCCTGGAGCATCCTCTTGCCGGGTCTGAGGCAAAGCTTGAATCTCTTCGCAAGATCGTCGCCGGATCTTACGAGCGGAAGGAATAGGCTGAGGATCGGACTGTATGGAACGAATCGTCGAACCCGAGGTTATGGATGATGAGGAGCAGGCCGTCGCCTACGCGCTTGCGGATTTCTCGTTATCGAATCAGACGTTTGTGGATGGTGTGCTTGAGGAGCATTCCCCACGACTGAGGAACGTTCTGGATATTGGATGCGGACCTGCGGATGTGCCCATCCGGCTGGCCCGGGCGAGACCGTCGATTCGGGTCACCGCCGTCGATGCCTCGGGGGCCATGGTGCGACTCGCCCGGAAAGCCGTGTGTGCCGCCGGTCTCGACCGACGGATACAGGTCATCGAGGGGCGCATTCCAGGGCTGCCGTTTGGCGAGGCGGACTTCGACACGATCCTCTCGAAGGACCTGCTGCATCATTTGGCCGACCCGATGGTCTTCTGGGAGGAAGTGAGGCGTCTGGGACGGCATGGGACGGCCGTCTACGTCATGGACTTGTTCCGGCCCAAAACGGAAGAAGACGCGAGAAGCATCGTCGAGTTCGTTTCGGGCGGCGAGCGGGAAATCCTCAAACGCGATTTCTACAGTTCTCTGCTGGCGGCCTTTACGCCGGCGGAAGTCGAGGATCAGCTTCGCCGGGCCGGACTGGCCCTTACGGTTGATGTCGTCAGTCACAGGCACTTGCGAATCAGAGGCCTGCTCGGGTAATCTCTGTGGGAAATTGACTGGACCACCGGGAGTCAGACACATGCTTCGTCGCATAGTCAGCGTATCATTTCTCTTGCCCATATTGATTGGCTGCCACACCACGGCGATCCGGCCGGATGCGGCATCGCCGGATAGGACGGGCCATGCCTATGCGTATGGTAGTTCGCAGGCACAGGTCTCCGGCACCTTCTCCATTGTCGCCGTGGACCCGAACGCCGGCGTCTGCGGCGCGGCCGTGGCCAGCAAGTACCCCGCCGTCGGCAAAGTGGTCCCTTACGTTCGCCCCGGAGTGGGGGCGTTCTGCACGCAGCACTGGCACAATCCTGAGTGGGGTGAGCGTGCCTTGGATCTTTTAGCCGAGGGCCGTTTGCCCGAGGAAGTGCTGTCGGAGCTACTGCGTGACGATCCCCGGCGGGACAAGCGTCAGTTGGCCGTGATTGATATGTCGGGTCGGGCGGCCAACCGCAATCCTGTTGCCGCCGATCCCTCCGGCGTGTGGTGGGGCTCGGCTGCCGGGCGGTACTACGCCTGCCAGGGCAACACGTTGATCGGTTCCGAGGTCATCTTCGCCATGGCCCGCGCCTATGAGCAGACCCGGGGCAGCTTGGCCGACCGGCTCATGGCAGCGCTGATCGCGGGCGACGGTGCCGGCGGGGACCACCGCGGTCGTCTGGCCGCCGGAATACGGGTCGCCAAGGAAGGCGTTGACGGTTGCTGGCTGGAATTGTATGTAGACGAGAGTGACAATGCCGTGATCGACCTGGCGAGGAAGTATGCCGCGTTGGAGCATGAAGCGAAGGGCGATTGGCCCGGCGGCAAGCTGCCGGCCACGCGTGCCCGCCCGATGTCGGACGAGGCGAACCGCACACGCGAGAAGGACAACAAATGACTCAAACCGGCCCAGGTGGCGTGTCGTTTCTACAAGGCCGGAGTCCGAATGTGATCGATTGTATCGTTTGGGAGGTTGCACGATGAGAACGTCTCTGTTTCGCACAGTGCTTGCGATGTCTGCACTGACCCTGATTGTCTCACAACTCTGTCCGGCAAAGGAATCGCGGCCTTGGCTGGGCGTGCACGTCCTGACCGCAAGCGGCGACAAGATCGCCGAACTGACGGAGGTCGCGGGGCGCCTGGCGGAAGTCGGAATCAATGCCATCGTCGCCGAGGTCAACTATGGGTATCAATACGAGTCTCACCCCGAGCTGCGAGCGGCGAACGCTGCAAGCAGGGAGCAGATCGCGAAGCTGGTCGCCGAATGTAAGAAGCACCACGTTCGCCTGATCCCGCAGTTCCAGTGCCTGGGCCATCAATCCTGGAGCCGGCACACCTTCCCTCTGCTGACCAAGTACCCCCAGTTCGATGAGTCGCCGGGACAGTACCCGAACAACGAAGGGATCTACTGCCGGAGCTGGTGTCCCCTGCATCCGGAGGTCAATGCGATCGTGTTCAGTCTCATGGATGAGCTGATCGCGGCCTTCGAAGCGGACGCCCTTCACGTCGGCATGGATGAGGTCTTCCTCGTCGGCGAAGAGGCGTGCCCCCGCTGCAAAGGCAAGGACAAGGCGGAGCTGTTCGCGAAGGCCGTCAACGATTACCACAAGCACCTGGTGGGGGACAAGAAAGTCGAGATGCTGATGTGGGGCGACCGCCTGATCGATGCCAACGAGATCGCGTATGGCAAGTGGGAGGCCAGCGCCAATGGGACGGCCGGCGCGATCGATCGGATCTCCAAGGACATTATCATTTGCGACTGGCACTATGAGCCCCGCGATGCGTACGAATCAGTCCCGATGTTTCTGCAAAAGGGCTTCCGGGTCTGGCCGGCCAGTTGGCGCAAGCCGGAAGGGGTCAAAGCCTTCGTGGAGTATTCCCTGACCTTGAAGAACCCCCGGATGCTCGGTCATCTAAACACGACCTGGGGCTCTGTCCCAATCCGTGAAATGCCGACGTGGGAGCCGATCCGCCGCGCCACGGGCAGCTTTCGGTAAGCCCGCCGCACATCCTGAGACGCGATCGCACGGTCTGTTGTCAATTGTCCTTGAAGTGGGCCATCCAGGGTGCTTCACTTGCCCAGTCCGGCCCGGGTGCGAACATGTCGAATCGTTTGCTCCATCTCTGCCGCCACAGGGCCTTGAGCCAGATCTTATCGACATGGTAATCGACGTACACGGCGTTGACTGACTGGTGATGGCGATCGAGGCAGAAGCGGTTCATGGCGTTGTCATCACCCGGGATGCGTGCCTCACGGCCTTCGAACGCCGGCGGCGTATTCGTGTGTTCCGGCCAGCCGCACCAGAACCAGCAGTCCAGGAACATCGGAATCTCCGACGCCGACTTGACGTTCGGTGTCTTCCAGAAGAATTCTGCCGGCTTGCCATAGAGCACGCCGCTCGGGTCGGCGTTGCGATAGATCCACCCGTTCACCCCGTAGCTGCCCCATGTCCCCGCCGGCCGGCCGCCGCTCTCGGCGATTCGACCCCAGGAGGTCTGCGCGTCTCCGCCAAGCTCCAGCGTGCCGCTCCCTCCCGGTGGATACTGCGGGAAAGCGATCTTGGTCGCCACCGGACAGACGCGGAACTTGTCGTTCCTGTAATAGTAGTCGAACAGCACGTTGATCCAGCGAGTCTCGTTCGTCCCCCCGGAGCGTCCGGGGAAGTAGCCTCCGTTGTCGTCGGTGTACATGAGCCAGACGGTGCCCCATTGCTTGAGATTCGACTGGCAGACCACGCCCCGCGCCTGCTTGCGAACCCGCGACATGGCCGGCATCAGGATCGACATCAACAACGCGATGATGGCAATCACCACCAGCAGCTCAATCAGAGTAAAGGCTTTTCTCATGGTCATAGTCGTCGTACTCCATGTGTCGTGGGGTTTAACCATCGGGAATCCTCAAGGTTTGGTCAGCCAGATGTCGTCGATGTAGAGCAGACCGCTGCCGTCCGGGACCGGATTGGCCCGGTCGCCCACGCCGATGACCATCTTCTTGACTCTGCTCATGTTCACGCCTGCAAAATCGCTCAACGGGATCTTCCACTCGGTCCAGGCGGTCGCGTTCACCGCCGCCGGGTCCGGATGGATAACGGTATCGATCTTACTGCTACTGTCCTGGATCGCGACGTACAATTCCTGGGGACTGTTGCCCGGCAGCGGATTGCCGTCAATATCCACGGAAGGCGCCGGGCGGCCCTGGTAGTGCAGGACGAGCGTGTCCACATCGTAGACCGTCCAGTCTTGCGGCGTGTCCCACGTCCGTTCCGCCTCGGAGTAGTATGGCGCGACGATATTGTTGTAGTCGAGCGGCATCGACTGCCTGCCGCCGTGGACAATGATCCGCTCGGCGAACGGCGCCATGAAGTAGCCCACGATAGAGCCGGTGTTGTTGGTCAGGCCGTCGATCCACGTCTGCCAGATGGCTTCGCCGGCGTCGAAATCGTCCGTGTAGCTTTCGAAGTCATCCACGATCAGGTAGTCGGCGACCATGAACGTCCACAGGCTGCCCCGACTGACGGTGCCGTCGGCGTCAACCTCGTCGATCCGCCAGGAATACACCTGGCCCCATTCGAAGCCCTCGTCAGGCGTGAAGTCAAGCGCCGCTTGTCGCCCGCGGTAGATGCCGGTTGTGTCGGAAGTGTCGGCGGCCTCCAGGGCAGTCGCATCCGTCCCGAAATAGACATCGCGTTCGACGGCGTTGTCACCCGCAGACCAGCGGAGCGGCCCGGCCTCACGAATGTCGAGGATGGCCCTGTCCTTCGGCGCCGGCGCCCAGGCCCGCGTCGGATCGCCTCGCATCACGTTTAGAATCTGCTCCTCGCTCAACGCGATATCGTACACGCGAACGTCGTCCAGCACGCCGTCGAAGTACTCGTCGCCGCCCGCAAAATCGCAGCCGAGAATCAATGCCTCGCTGACGGTTGCGAAAACGATGTTCTGGTTCACTTCGGGGCTGTCCTGCTCGGCGCTGAGGTAGAATCTCAGGGTCGTGCCGTCGTAGGTGACGGCCGCATGCACCCACTCGCCGGCGGTCATCTTGGCGGTGCTGTTCCATGTGCCTTCGCCGACCCCGCCGGCGGGAGCGCCCCAGTTGGCGGCGAACCGCAGGCTCCCGTCGCTCCACATCTGCATGGCGTAGGGTGACACGTTGAGGCCCTTGGAGACCAGACCGTCCCAGTCGCCGAAGATATCGGTTTTCACCCAAGCGGCGATCGTAATCTGCTGACTCACGTCGAGACTCTCACCCGCGCCGCAATCGACGTAGTCGTTCGCGCCGTCGAATCTCAGCGCGCCATCGACTACGCCGGCCACCCACTGGGGATCGCCTCGGAGAGTCCCGTCATTGCCATACCCCGACCAATCCACGGCTGTCGAGCCGGGCCCCTCGTCCAGCTTCCACCAGCCAACCAGGTTCGGATCGGAGATAGCGATGGTGGGCAGCGTCGTGAAGCTCCATATGCCGCCAGCGTGTTTTGCCCCTCCCTGTTCGATCTCATCCACGCGCCAGTGGTACGTCGTGCCGGGTTCGAGCGTTCCGGGATCGAACGTCAGCACCACGTGGTTGCCCCGGAAGGCGTCGGTCGCACCGGCGGCGACGTCCTGTTCGTTCGTGCTGAAATACACATCGTGGCTGGCGGCGTCCTTGCCTGCCATCCAGGTCAGATCGGTATCCGTAGCGCGGAACCTGGCGCCGTCGGGCGGGTTCGGCGTGTGCGCCGCCATGGATACTGCCGTGAACGACCAGACGTCGCCGGTGTAGATCGTCACGCCGTCCACCTCGACCTCGTCCACGCGCCAGTAGTACGTCATGCCGGGTACGAGACCGGGGGCATGGTAATGCGCGTTGGCCGGCAGCAGGTTGCCCACCAGGTCGGCCTCGGTCAGTTCCGGATGGTCGCTCAGATAGAGGTTGTGCCACTGTGCGGTCGTTCCGACCGACCATCGCAGCAGGGGAATCAGAACACCGGTTTCGCCGTCGGCGGGAATGGGATCGAAGGCCTTCCGCGGGCCGCCCAAGCTGTAATTGTCGCGAATTTGCTGCTGTGTGAGCACCCCGTCGTGAATGCGCACCTCTGCGATCGAACCGGTGAAGCTGACCGCTGCAAGCACGTTCTGGCCGGAATCATCGCCCTGCGCGGCGACGCGGATGATATTGCCCGCATGGGTGTTCAGCGCCACAGCTCTCTGCCCGGCGGGATTGCCGTTGGCGTATAGACGAACGGTGGTGCCGTCGTACGTATACACCAGGTGCCACCACTTGCCGGTCTGCGGCGTCGGCGCGACGCTGCCGCCCCAGGGCATGTCCGCCGGCCCCCAGTGGCCCACGGCACCCCATGTGGCATGATTGCCATAGTTGAAGGCGATGTTCGTGCCGTCCGGGCCGCCGCGGTGGCTCCAGTGCACGATCGTCTCCTCACCGATGGCGGACGGATTGTATGCCCAGACCTCGATGGAGCGCGTGCCCGCCCCTTCGATTCCGGGCGTCGAGGTTGGCCCATCGAACCAACAGGTGCCGTCAAACGTGACTGCCTGGAGTCCGCCGACATCTTCCACCACGGGGGCGCCTCTGGTGAGGAAATCCCCGAGCGTGCCATGATTCGGCCAAGTGGTGACATCGGAGCCGTAAGCCAGGTCCGTGGCGCGAAGATCGACCAGCAGCTTTTCCGCCACGTTGATCTGAGCGATGGCACGGATTGATATCCCGAGCACCAGGACAACACAAGCCAAATGGATGGTCTTCCTGCTCATAGCCTTCCTCCCGAATCAACAGACTTTCCCACCACCCGGGTACACCTACATATTGGGGTATTCCGATCTCAAACAGCGGACTGGACACTGTCCCACCTTCGCTCCATGCCGCAGACAGGATCCCGTCCTTCCCGTGCTCCCAGGCCTTCCCGGGCATGTGAGCCGCAGTTCCCGGGGTTGTCGCCCGAGCGTCTGCCGGCCAATACCGACTGTGTGATTATACCATGCCAGGGTCGATCCTGCCACCAAAAAGGGCAACCACCTTCCCTCACACCGGGCTCCAGCATAATAATTGGGCCTGCACAGGAAGGAGGATTCAGTGCAGGCCCAGCACCTGGTGTGTAGCGGCCATGAGAGCAAAAACGGCAAGAAGCCGAAGGCGCAAAGGCCGCAGTTCAGTTTGTTTCGCATTTCTCCTACTGATTCTTCACATCCTCACCGGTCGCCCGCTAAGTAACGAACTTCGGCCGCGGACAACGTCCGGTCGTAGATGCGGAATTCGTCCAGCATGCCCATGAAATACGGGTCCGCCTCATACTGCGACCGGCCCAGCCAGTTCTGGGT